>SVHD01000069.1 GCA_015056015.1 Clostridiales bacterium | reverse complement strand
TCGTGCAGGGTATGAGCGGAAGCCCCATTATCCAGAACGGCCGGATTATCGGCGCAGTAACCCATGTGTTTGTGGATGATCCCACCAGGGGATATGGATTATATATCGACTGGATGCTGCAGGAGGCGGGTGAAACATGAAAACAGCACGGCGTATAGGCCGTGCTGTTCTTATGCTTCCGGTGAGAATTCGATTCTGACCAGGCAGATAGGCTTATTCTCCGTTCCCCATATGACTGTATAGACCTGTCTGTCATGTACCGTGATCCGGCCCACAACCTCGCCATCAAGACGCAATTGATCGACAGCCGCACCATCACGCAGCGAAAGCTGTGTAACTGTCTTGCTGAAGTCGCCCACCAAAGCTGTTTCATTGTAAATGCCGTAGTATGCACAGCCGTTCTGCTGGTAGACAGACCACTGCATCTGACCGGTGCGGGTATTCAACCGATTGATATATCCGTTTGCACCGGCTGTCCCATACAGGATGCTGCCATCCATAAATTGCAGATCAGTATATAGCCACGGCGTCGTTCGCAGCTGAAAGACTTCCTCGCCGGTGTCATCGTCTATGCAGATCAGTTCCGTATCATTCTTTACCCAATAGGAATGGTTTCCCTCATGCCAGATGCGGCACGTCAGTTGTGGGCCTTCAACCCTCCGCTTGTGCCGCCAAACAATTTCTTTCGTAGAGCGCCGATACTTCAAGATTCCTGCGTTTGTCCAGTTTGTGTAGCCGATCAGGAGCGTATCATCATCCAGTGCAACAGGATGATACAGCTTGTTAATGCGCGGGATCCGGATGGAATCCATTACCCTGCCGCTTTGGGGATCAATGAACAAAAGCTGATTTTGTCCATAGCAGGAAACCCATTCGCCAAAGCGAGCCAGTTCCCCCGTACGGTATAGCTTCTCACTGGACAGATCCAGCTCCCATGCAACTGAAAAGGTATTCAGATCAATGCTGTACAGCTTGTCGCAGACGACGAGCAGGTAATTGCCGCATAACAGATGAGAGGTCACATTTCCAGCCAGCTTGATCGAGTGGACGATGTGCGTGCAGTCTGCTTTGATCAGTTCTCCGGCATAGTAAATCACATGATCATCGTGAACGAAGGCAAACCATTTATGAGGAAGGACAAACGGTGTCGCGGGGAACGAATGCACACGGCCTTCGCCAGTCTGGCTTTTTATAATGTGGAAGTCGATTGTGCGGGGCTGCTTGCAAGCATAAAAAACACACTCACCGTGAAGAATGATGGGGGCTTCATATTCGTAATCCTGACTGTGCTCATCGGTGACAAGCGGGTATTCCCATGTGAGTTTCATATTACTGCCTCCCAGGAAAATGATCTTCATTGTATGCTGCGCTGATTATATCATGCGGTACTGATAATTGCAATACAGGGTGGAATCATCGCTCCATGTGTTTGCGGATGATCCTAACCGGGAATGTGGATTATATATCGATGCTGTTTCCGCCGTTTTGCGCTTGACGGAAAAACAGCTTTTGCCTATACTTGAATCAGAATATTACAACTGACGGAAGAACAACTGCTGAAAGCGAGGGATTGCAAGTGGCACTGACACATCACTTTTTGACGCGGCATTTTTTGTATTGCTGCCTTACGCAAGAGCAGAAGGCGCAGCTTGCAGAAGACCTGGACAACGGCAAGAATCAGACAGCATATCTGTTGCAGCAGAATCTGGTCAGAGAAAAAGAAGGCTTTCGCTGCAGTATATGCGGCAAATTCTATCCCTTGGAACAGATCTGGTATCGGGATGAGAGCATTGAACCGAAGTTTGTTGCCAAAATCGTCCGGAAACCCGAAAAATTCAAGAAGGCGGCGGTGGCTTTCTGCGGCGACCATTATTATGCCAAAAACAAGAAAACGCTGCAGAAATTCGAAATCGGCGCTGACAGGGCAGCAAAGCAAACGGACGAAATTCCGATCATGGGCGGAGTTTGCTATATAACCCTGTCAATGGACGAAAAATACGTAGTGACCGAAACTTTCGGGTGTACGGTGGCGATTATTGATACGTCAACGAAGCAGATTGTTGCCCAAAAACGCCAGTGCGATATTAACGGAGCTTTTGCTTTTACGCTGCACAACCGGTTTCTTTACTTTTTCAAGGATGCGATCCGCTGCTGGGACTTCCTTGAGAATACGGAAGAAATCCTATGGCGGGTTCCGGCGGAATGGAAAGATCCGAAGCAAACGATTCGCGTTGTATGCACCCGCGTTTTCTACAACGGCAATGAAAACACACATTGTTTCCAATTCAGGGCCTGGAGAAACAACTATGCTGTGGTTATTAAAAATCTGACGCCTGAAAAAACTGTGCAATTGCCGAAGGGGTCAGCAGGCCATAAATTGGTGTATTCACAGGCACAGGATGTGTATACCTTCACTAGCGAAGACAGTGTTTTGCTGCTGGATAAGGATGGCCGTATCCAGGAAAGCTATGTCTGTCCGCAGACGCAGTCGACTTCGGATGGCGGCGGCATGTTCTGCATTACCCGGATGCCTCCGAAGGGGCCTCAGCAGGCCTTTCTGTCGCCGGATGGGGAGTGGATTCTGCTGGATTACTTTACATCCATCATGCTGATGAAGCGGAAGGATGGAGAAATTCGCCATTGCATTTATTCCTTTACGGGGAGAAATACATCAAAAATGGGATTTGTCGACAACCAGCATTTTTGGTATGTATGGGGCGACACGACCTATATTCAGGAGATTCCTGAAGCTACATAATATATTGGCAGCATCGTCTCCCGTATTTTGATGATTCTGACAGGGAATGGGGGATAATGATTGAGTATCTGCCGGCTACGGCCGGATATAAGAAAACGGAAAGAGCGTTTCCTGCGGAGGTATTATCGGATTTTGTATTAAATCCTGATGAATAATCCATTTTTTTCTATCGGGTCATCCGATATAATGAAAAAAACCGAAACAGGAGGCGGAAAGAATGGAGAAGCGGGTATTGCTGATTGCCGGCGGCGGCACGCTGGGAACCTATACATACAAAGAACTGCTGGCCATGGGGTATTCTGTGGATGTGATTTGCCTGGAGGATCATGTATCCACGGATGAACGGCTGCGTTTTTTTAAAGCCTATGCTACGGATGAATATTTGCAGGGAATGTTTGCGAAAGAACATTATGCTGCTATTGTGAATTTTATTCATTATCCCCAGACGGAGGAATTTAAAAGGGTCTATCCGCTGCTGATTCAAAATACCGATCATTTGGTGTTTCTTTCCTCCTACCGGATCTACGCGGATGAAGAACATCCCATCACCGAAAATGCGCCAAGGCTTGCGGATGTGCTGACGGATGAAAAGTTCTTTGCAGAAGAAAAATATGCCCTGCCCAAATCCCAATGCGAGGATTTTTTGAAAAACGAATGCGCATCCGATCCCTGGACGATCGTGCGCCCGGTGATTTCTTTCTCGGACAGGCGCCTGGATTTGTATACCCACTCCGGAACGAAAGTGCTGGAATATGCGCAGCGCGGGGAAGCATTGCTGATTCCTGCCGAGGCAAAGCATAAGACCGCCGGCCTGGATTGGGCAGGCAATTCGGGAAAGCTCATTGCTCGGCTGTGCGTCAATCCCAAAGCCATCGGGGAATGCTATACCATTTCCAGCGCCCCCAATCTTACCTGGGGTGAAGTGGCGGAAATCTATGAGGAACTCATCGGCCTGAAGGTGAAATGGGGGAGTGAAGAAGAATATCTGGAAAAAAATCCGCAGATTGGCTTTATGTATCATTATGATCGGAAATATGATCGCGCGGTGGATTGCACCAAGGTGCTGAACGCCGTTGGCATGAAAAAGGAAGATTTTGCTTCCATCCGGGAAGGCATCCAGATCGAGCTGGAAAAACTGAAAAATAAATAAAGCGTATGGACAGGAGGACTGATGCGCCCTCCTGTTTTTTGCATTTTTTCCGTTTTATGCTATAATAAACGAAATGAAAGGTATATCATTTTATTGAAAGCATATGGCGTATATCGAATGGGTGGACCAGGGCCATCCGGGGAGGAAAAATGGAAGATTTCAAGGGAAAAGTGGCCGTGATTACAGGCGGGGCCAGAGGAATCGGCAAAGTGATCGGCGAGGAATTTCAAAAGGCCGGCGCGGAAATATGCGTGATTGATTTGCTGGAAAATGATTTTTTCGTGGGCGATCTGGCGGATAAGGAAACGCTGGAACGATTTGCCAAGCTGGTCATTGAAAAACATGGGCATGTGGATTATCTGATCAATAACGCTGCGCCCCAAATGTGCGGGATTACGGCGGGCAGCTATGAGGATTTTGAATATGCCCTGAAAGTGGGCGTAACGGCCCCCTTCTATCTTTCCAAATTATTCATGCCCTATTTTGCCCAGGGCGCCTGCATCATCAATATATCCTCTTCCCGGGATCGGATGAGCCAGAAGGAAACGGAAAGCTATACCGCGGCCAAGGGCGGCATTTCCGCCCTGACCCACGCCATGGCGGTGAGCCTTTCCGGCAAAGCGCGGGTCAATTCCATTTCGCCTGGTTGGATTGATACGAAATTTACGGTTTATGAAGGCCCGGACGCTTTCCAGCATCCGGCAGGCCGGGTGGGCAATCCTTTGGATATTGCCAATATGGTGCTGTATCTTTGCTCAGAAAAGGCAGGTTTTATTACCGGCCAGGATATCTGCATTGACGGCGGCATGACCAAACAGATGATTTATCATGCCGATCACGGCTGGTATCTGGAAGAATAAGCGAATCAACAGCCCCAAATGCAAGGAGAAATGAATATGAATTTTGATTTCCGGCAGATGAAGCCTGTGATTCAGCAGGAAATGGATGAAATTCTGGATCAATATCCCGTGGATTTGCATCATATTACGGATAAAATTCCCTTGGGCGGGGACGCCTGGGAACGCAAGCGCATCCTGGTGGAAAGCGCTGCTGAGGAATGCCCGGTGCATATATTTCCCCATTACCCTTTTGCCTTTGAATTGGCGGCCGGGGAAAAGCGGGATGTATGCTATATTGGCGTGGGCAATGAATGCTATCGCAAAAGCGGGATGGATTTTTCCCCGCTGCATGATTTTCGTCATTTGCTGGATGAATCCCATCTGGGAGCATTCAATGATTATACGGATTTTTTGCACGGAACCTGCGATCATGATAAGCTGCTGGAAAAGGGCTTCCGGGGCGTATATGAGGATTGCATGGCGCTGAATGAAACGGAAACCGACGAAGAAAAACGGCGGTACCGGGAATTGGTGATGCGCTGCTGCAAAGCGGCAGAAAAAATCGGATTGCGGCTGCAAAAAAAGGCGAAAGAAATGCTGGAAAGTGCCCGGGATGAAGATGAAAAATATAATCTTTCCCGGATGGTCCATTCCGTCAATACCCCCTGGGAAGCGCCCAAAACCTATTATGATGCGCTGCATTGTATTTTGCTGACCAGCCAGATTATTTCCGTCTTGGATGGGGTGGAAATGCTGGCCTACGGGCAATTGGACCGGCTGATCTTCCCCTTTTATCAGCGGGATCTGGAGGCAGGAATCATTACCTGGGAGGAAGCGTATTTTCTGCTGCAATGCTTCCTGCATAAAACCGATCTGCATTGCCATTTCAATGAGGAACGGCAAAAATATGATAACGGCGTATCCGTGATGATCGGCGGCTGCGATGCGGAAGGCAGGCCGGTCTATAATGAAATTACGAAAATGATGCTGCGGGCCTATGCGGAAAATAAACTGATCAATCCCAAGCTCAACGCAAGAGCGGCGGCCAATAGCCCCCGGGAATATTTGCAGGGCCTTGCGGCGCTGGCCATGACGGGCAATAATAATCTGGTTGTGGAAAATGATGATTATATTATTCCCATGTTTCAGCGCATGGGCCTTTCCTTTGAGGACGCCAGCACCTATGTGGGCAATGGCTGTCAGGAGGTAATCTGCCGCAATCAATTGCATAGCCGGGCCTTTGTCTATCTGAATATGATTCAGGTGCTGCTGGATACCATGCAGTATGACGAAAGGAATCTGCCGAAGAAACTGCAAAAAATTTATGCCAATGGCAGTTTTGCCAAAGCAAGCTATGAGGAAATGCAATCTTCCTTCCTGCAGAATTTGCGCGCATATATCCAATGCATCGCCGATGCATTCAAGCCCTTTGAAAAGCTGCATCCCCATATCAATCCCGCGCCCATGCTGTCTGCCTTCACGGCGGATTGTATCCGGGATGGATTGGATTTTTCCCGGGGCGGCGCCAGATACAATCATAAAACGCTGGCGCTGGTGGGCTTTGGTACATTATGCGACAGCCTGCTGAGCCTGAAACGGGCATACGAAGCGGGCAATGAAAAAGCGCTGTTTGCCGCTACTTTGAGTAATTTTGAGGGGCAGGAAGAAATGCGCAGGGCATTGCTTGCCAGCGACGATTGCTTCGGGCATTCCGAATCTGCCGATGCATTCGCCAAGGCATTGGCCAATGATCTGGCCCAGGTATCCCGGGGAATCGTAAACGCTCAGGGCATCGAATGGCGCACCTCTCTTTTTACCTACTATAAATTTAAAAACTTTGGTCAGGTGACCGGCGCGACCCCGGATGGAAGAGGGAAAGGGGAATCATTCTCCCGGCAGATGAATATGGCAAAAATCCCGGATCTGACCACCGCCGCCCTTTCCATGGCGGTATTGACCAAAGCGGATTTCCATGACGTTGGCATGTTTGATTTTGCGCTGCCCTGCACGGTATCGAACAGCGAAAAGGCCGTCCAGGCCCTGGCAGATTTTATCCGCACCTGTATGGCGCTGAAATTGCCGGTTTTGCAGCCCAATGTGGCGGATGTGAAAACCATGCAGGAGGAGCGGGATAAAAAGGGCACCCACCCCGATCTTGTGGTGCGGGTATGCGGATACAGCGCGCTTTTTGGCCAGCTGCCAGAATATATGCAGGATGAAATCATTGCCAGGGCCAAGGGGGCATAATTCCGTTTTTACGAATGAATATTTGGAGGGAACACGATGTACGATCTGCTGATTCAAAATGCTTTGATTCTGGATGGCACGGGGACGGAGGCCTATCAGGCGGATCTGGGCATTGAAAATGGAAAAATTGCAAAAATTGCTCCCGGTCTTTCCGATGGAAAACAGGTGATTGACGCCAGCGGGCTGACCGTCAGCCCCGGCTTTATTGATTCCCACAGCCATTCCGACCGGGGAATTCTTTCATTCCCCGATCAGAAAGAAAAGGTGGAGCAGGGGATTACGGTATCCATCGTGGGCCAGTGCGGCGGCTCCATCGCGCCGGCGGTCCAGCCGGATGGCAGATTGCAGACCCTGAGTGATTTTATGAAGCTGGCGGATGCAACGCCCCAGGGCTCGGGCGCGGCAATTCTGGTGGGCTTTAATTCCCTGCGCCGTGCCATTCTGGGCACCGAGCGCCGCGTTCCTACTCCGGATGAACTGGAAAAAATGAAGGCGCTTTTGCGGGAATCCATGGAAGCAGGGGCCATCGGCATGTCTCTGGGGCTTTTGTATGTGCCGGGCTGCTATGCGAAAACGGATGAAGTGATTGAAATGGCCAAGGTGGTAGGGGAATACGGCGGGCTGTTGGCGTCCCACCTGAGGGATGAGGGGGATTTCCTGCTGGAATCTGTGCAGGAATTTTTGCAGATCATCCGGGCCTCCGGCTGCCGGGGCGTGTTTTCCCATCATAAGGCCATCATGCGCTGGAATTGGGGCAAGGTAAAGGATTCCCTTGCCATGATTGATGCAGCCAATCAGAGCGGCCTGGATGTATATCTGGATGTGTATCCCTATTGCGCCTCCAGCACCACTTTGGCTGCCCGGTATGTGCCGCCGGAATTCCATCCCGAGGGAACCACCAGCGTGCCTGCGCTGCTGGATGACCCGGAAATCTATGACCGGGTGAAAAAATGGGGGCAGCAGCGATTCCAGAATGATCTTTCCTGGACCATGGTCAATTCCTGCCCCATGTATCGGGAATATGAAGGCATGAATTTGAATGAAATTGCCGATTTGCGGGGGGATCAGGATCGGATGGATACAGCGCTGCATCTGATCCGGGAAACGGATGGGGTATGCAGCGCCAGCTTCTTTATGATGTGCGAGGAGGATTTGGCAGATGTAATTGCCCATCCCCGTTCCATGCCCTGCACCGATTCTCCTTCTGCGGGCAAGAGCACCTGCTATCATCCCAGGCTCCGCGCCAGCTTCCCCCGGATGCTGGGCCGCTATGCCAGGGAAAAGGGCGTGGTGACGCTGCCTGAAATGATCCGGAAAATGACCTCCCTTCCCGCCCATGTGTACGGCCTTTCCGGCAAGGGCAAGATTGCCGAGGGTATGGACGCCGATCTTTGCATCTTTAACGCCGATACCATCATCGACCGCGCCGATTTTATCCATTTTTCTCTGCCCAATGAAGGGCTGCAGTACGTGATCATCGATGGAAAAATCGTGCTGGAGGATGGCAAATATAACGGAAATAGGGCGGCGAAGGTGATCAGGCGAACTGCGAAATAAGAGAAAGGAAGCCAGGAACATGCAGGAAAAATATTTTTATATGGATGCAGAAACGGGACAAATGCTTTTAGCGCAGGTCAAAAAAATGACGGCATCCAAACGCGGAATTGACCGCCGGGTATTCTTGATCGGGGAATACGCGATTTTAGCAACGAATCATTTGAAGTTAAGGAATGTGATTACCCGGGATGACGATCTGAAGTATTTTGATGAAATCATTCATGCTCTGAAAAGAATGCAAGAGCAGAAGATCGGCGTAGTACCCATTCTTGGGTATTGCTATGAAGAAAATTCTGCCGATGGCGAAGGGTATATCTTTCAGCAAAGAGCTAAGGGCCAGGAGATGTATGATGACGCCATGCTTGCTCCTTATCAGGTTTGGACGCAAAATCGCCCGGAAGGCGCTTACCTATCCACGAATAAAAGCCCGTCAGAATCAGCCGCCTATATTGCAACGCGGACAAGGGAAATATCGCTGGTTCCGCAAGAACATTTTGACAAATTGATTTCCGATATGCTCTGTGTTCTGAACGAAAATATCCTGATTGATTGTTTCGGGAAAAGCAATTTCTTTTATGATGCCGTCGAAGGATTTCAGCTGATCGATTTGGATTCCCACGACGATTATAAATATGGCCTGACCCAGGAAAAACCGGATATTGAAATCATCGCCGCCATCTGCGCCTTTGTGCCCTGCCATTATGCCGTTGGCACAAAACGATTTGCGCCGTGCGCCTTGGATGAAGGTGCTATTGCAAAAATTGGGAAAGAAAATCTGCGCGTGCTGCAGGAGGCGAACCCGATAATTTTTGAAAAATGCCGGTTGGCGCTTGAGAATAATGGTATTCCGAGAGATAAAATGAATCAAATCATCCGTGAAATAAAGGTATATGGGGATTAAAGAATAAAAAGGAAGTATTCAATCAATGAAAGACACGTTAATTGCGAAAAAACTTTTGCCGGGGGATACCATTGGCATTTTTTCGCCCTCCTGTCCGGCAACATCCTGGATTCCGGAGCGAACGGAATTGGCGATTGCTTTTCTGGAAAGCAGGGGCTACCATGTTCTGCCAGGCGCTTTGCACGGAAAAAGCGCGGGCTATCGCAGCGGCACCATTCAGGAAAGGGCGGAAGAACTGAATGCATTGATTCGGAATCCCCAAGTCCGCTGCATTATGGCATCTGCAGGGGGCTATGTTTCCAATGCGATTCTTCCCTATATTGATTATGAAGCGCTGAAAAAGGATCCGAAAGTCTTTGTGGGATTTTCGGATGTGACAGCCGTTTTGTTGGCTGTTTATGCAAAAACGGGCCTGATACCCTTCCTGGGGCCTGCCTTGATTCCAATCTTTGGGGAAAAATTGCCCTATTCTCAAACGAGCTTTGATTCCTTGCAAAAAATAGCGTCCGGGGATATGGAACTTCCTTATACCTATCCCATGCCCAATCTCTGGACAGAGGATTCTGTGGGGCTGGAGGAGGAAGAAGAATGCACTGCCGCCCCCAATGAATGGATTTGTGTGCGGGAAGGACGCGTAAAAGGGAGGTTGATCGGCGGCAACCTGGATACGCTTTATGGCGTCTGGGGCAGCGAATATATGCCGGAAATCAAAGAGGGGGATATTCTGTATCTGGAAGAAAACCGGGGGAATCCCGAAAAATTGGAGCGGGCATTGGCTCATCTGATGCTATGCGGTGTATTTGATCGTATTGGCGGATTGATTCTGGGCAAAAGCGCCGATTGGCGGCATGGAGGAACGGGAATGAATTGCTGGCAAGCGGCGATGGAAATCCTGCAGCCCTATAATTTTCCCATCCTGGCTGAATTTGACTGCGCCCATACCCGGCCCATCCTGACCTTGCCCTTGGGTTGCCAATACGAATTGGATGCCGGGGAAAAGCGACTTTCTCTTTTGGAAAAACCAGTGTGGTAATAGAAAAAACGAGGACGACATCTTATGAAAACATTTATTTACGGCTATGACGGAAAAAATCCGGCTGCCTGCGCGGAAATGCTGAAGGAAAAAGGCATTGGCGCGGTGGTGGCGGGCAGCTTTGATGAAGCGGCCGCCACAGCATTCCGGGCTGCCGGGATGGATATGTATCTTTGCTTTGGTGCCCACGGAATCGGCGGAAAAAAAGGAGGGGAATATCGTCTTGCCCGGGATTATGCGAATCGGGAAAAGAAATGGTTTTCCTCTGCCTGCCCCAATGATATATCCCTTGCCCGGGAACGAATGGAAAATGCGCTTTCCGCGGCGGAAAAAATCCCCGATCTTCGGGGCGTATTTGTGGATGGGGCGCGGTTTGCCTCCTTTGCATCGGCGGAGGGCATGGATGCATTTTTCACCTGCTTTTGCCCTGCCTGCATGGAAAAAATGCAGAAAATGGGCATGGATGGCGAAAAAATCCGGGCGGCTGTCCGGCGGCTATCGGAAGATGAAATATTGGATTTGGCTGATATCCCTCTGCTTCGTGCCTGGCTTTCCTTCCGGGAAACCTGCGTAAAGCAGTATATGGACGCCTTTTCTGCCGCCGTGCATGAAAAAAATCCCCGGTGGCAGGCGGGGGCATTCGTGTTTGCGCCGTCTCTTGGCGTGTTTGTGGGGCAGACGGAAAATGCCTGCGCTCACCTGGATATCATTTCGCCCATGCTCTACCGCGCCTATCCCCATGAACAGGGCCCCGCCTGCATGAATCATGAATGGGCGGCCTGCTATGCGCTGCTGGGAAAACGGGCGGATGCATTCAGAAAATTGGGGCCCAGGCTTCATGAGGAAACGCTGGCAGGGGAAAGGAAAAACATCCTGCATGGGGGCTTCTTGCCATCGGCAGTGGGCGATGAAATTGCATTTGCCAGCCAGCGAATCCGCCCCGGACAAATCCTTGCCCCCATCATCCAGATTGAGGATGAACGCCTGGCGGAAACCGCCCGCATCTGCCTGGAAAACGGCGCAGATCAGACAGGATACTTCTGTTTCAGCCAGGGGAAATGGGAAAATACAAAAAAATAAAAAAATTTTTAAAATGAATGTTTCAATTCCGGATAAAGCGTGTGTATAATAAGCGTGAGATGAAACCGGGGAAACCCGGAAGACCAAATAAAAGAAGAGAGAAAATGGAGGAAGAAAAATTATGAAGTGGGTTTGCAAAATTTGCGGTTACGTACACGAAGGTCCTGAAGCTCCCGAAAAGTGCCCCCAGTGCAAGGCTCCTGCCAGCAAGTTCGAAGAAATGAAGGAAGGCCGTGAATGGGCCGACGAACATCGTGTGGGCGTAGCCCAGGGCGTTGACGAACGGGTGATCGAAGGCCTGCGCGCCAATTTCACCGGCGAATGCACCGAAGTGGGCATGTATCTGGCCATGGCCCGGGTTGCCCATCGTGAAGGCTATCCCGAAATCGGCCTGTATTGGGAAAAGGCCGCTTACGAAGAAGCGGAACATGCCGCCAAGTTCGCCGAACTGCTGGGCGAAGTGGTCACCGATTCCACCGAAAAGAACCTGACCATGCGCGTGGAAGCCGAATGCGGCGCCACCGCCGGCAAGAAGGAACTGGCGACCCTGGCCAAGCAGCTGAACCTGGACGCCATCCATGACACAGTGCATGAAATGGCGAAGGATGAAGCCCGTCACGGCAAGGCTTTCGAAGGCCTGCTGAAGCGCTACTTCGGCAAGTAATTCAACCAAAATGGGCTTGAAAATAGCCTAAAATGATAGGTCAGTCCCGCAAGGGGCTGGCCTCTTTTCATGCCTCGGTGTCTTTTTGGTGTCTTTCCTCGCTGAAAATCGGCCGAAAAAATGGTGCGGTGTCTTTGATTTTGGTGTCTTTCGTATTGAATTATAAGTGTAGCGATTTTTT
>SVHD01000068.1 GCA_015056015.1 Clostridiales bacterium | reverse complement strand
GCGATAGCCTTCCAGCTCGGGCTTGATATCATCGGCGGGGCGATGGGTGATGATCTTGTCATCGCCGATGCACTTCTTGCGCACTTCTTCATTCACGGGGGCGGGCAGCCGGCCGTATTCGCCGCGGAGCAGGCCCTTGCTTTCCTTGGTTACCATCTTATAGCGTTCGCCGCCCAGCACATTCATAACGGCCTGAGTGCCAACGATCTGGGAGGTGGGAGTAACCAGGGGCGGGAAGCCGAAATCTTCGCGAACCCGGGGCACTTCTTCCAGCACCTGATAATATTTATCCATGGCATTGGCCTGCTTGAGCTGACCGATCAGGTTGGAAAGCATGCCGCCGGGCACCTGATACTGCAGGGCCTTGGCGTCCACAGCCAGAACCTTGCCGGCGTCGCGCCAGTTATCCTTGCCCAGGCGATCGGCCACGCCGCGGAAATGCTCGGCAATCTTGGCCAGCAATTCTTCATCCAGGCCGGTATCGTATTCGGTGCCCTTGAGCACGGCCACCATGGATTCGGTGGCGGGCTGGCTGGTGCCGCCGCCCAGAGGAGACAGCGCGGTATCAATCACGTCCACGCCCGCTTCCACGGCCTTGATCAGGGTCATGGCGCCGGTGCCGGCGGTGTTGTGGGTGTGCAGCACGATGGGCAGCTTGGTGTTTTCCTTCAGCTTCTTGATCAGGGAATAGGCATTGAAGGGCAAAAGCAGCCCGGCCATATCCTTGATGCAGATCAGATCGGCGCCCATGGATTCGATATCCTGGGCCAGCTTCACGAAATATTCTTCCGTGTGAACGGGAGAGGTGGTGTAGCTCATGGCCACTTCCGCCAGGCCGTTGTACTGCTTGGTGGCCTTCACGGCCTTTTCCATGTTGCGCAGGTCATTCAGCGCGTCAAAGGTGCGGATGATGTCAATGCCGTTGTCGATGGATTTCTTCACGAAATAATCCACCACGTCATCGGCATAATGCTTGTAGCCCAGAATATTCTGGCCGCGCAGCAGCATCTGCAGCTTGGTATTGGGCAGCGCCTTGCGAAGCTGACGCAGACGATCCCAGGGATCTTCATTCAGGAAGCGCAGGCAGCTGTCAAAGGTCGCGCCGCCCCAGCATTCCAGAGAGAAATAACCAGCCTTATCCAGCATTTCGCAGGCAGGCAGCATTTCATCCAGCCGCATGCGGGTGGCCGCCTGGGACTGGTGCGCATCGCGCAGAATGGTATCGGTAATCTTTACTTTCGCCATCATGATTCTCCTTTTAGTCGTTGAGAAGCATTGTTGTTCGATGGAGTGAGCGGGGGCAGGAGGGCTTCGCGCCCTCCTGTACCTCCCCGGCAAGGGAATCATCCCTTGCATCCCGATCGGCGAAATCACTTGCTGCTGACAACAAACAATTTCCGCCAGTTTGGGGAAAGACGAATGCGGGCAGATCTCTTGGGTACCACGGAAACGGAGTAAATCTCTGGGAGAAAATTCATTTTCTCCCCGGAGATTTTCTGCCGTTTCCTGCCGGATGCTTTTGCATCCGGCGGCAGGCGGCTGAAAGCCGCCGTACCCAAGAGAAAAACTCCATCCGTTCTAAAAAGCTTCAGCGGGAAAAGCTTCCCTTAAAATGATACCCATTTTTCCGCTGCCGGAGTCCAGAGGATGAAATCCTTTGGCCCGGGGTACAGGGGCCGGGGAGGCCCCTGCCCGGTCAGCGCCATCAGCCGAACATGCTCAGCAGCACGCCCGCCGCAATGGCAGACCCGATCACGCCGGCCACATTGGGGCCCATGGCATGCATCAGCAGGAAATTGGCAGGATTGGCCTTCTGGCCTTCCACCTGGGAAACGCGGGCGGCCATGGGCAC
This sequence comes from Clostridiales bacterium, assembly GCA_015056015.1. Lineage (GTDB taxonomy): Bacteria > Bacillota > Clostridia > Christensenellales > Aristaeellaceae > RUG563. The sequence continues at coordinate 10,589 of SVHD01000068.1, read as the reverse complement.
GGCAGAAACGCCGGCAGAGCCGATGAGGGGATTGATGGTGCCGCCGAAAAGCTTATTCATCAGCTTGGCCAGCAGCACGCCGCCGGCAGTACCAAAGCCAAAGGCGAAAATACCCATGGCCACGATCAGCAGGGTTTTCAAGGTGAGGAAGGTTTCGGCGGTGGCGGTAGCGCCCACGGTGAAGCCCAGGAAGATGGTGACGATATTCATCAGTTCGTTCTGGGCAGTCTTGGCGATGCGCTCGGTCACGCCGCATTCCTTGGCCAGGTTACCCAGCATCAGGCAGCCCACCAGCGGGGTGGCGGAGGGCAGCAGCAGGGAAACCAGGATGGTGACCACGATGGGGAAAATGATCTTTTCCCGCTGGGTCACAGGGCGCAGGGGCTTCATCACGATTTCCCGTTCCTTCTTGGTGGTCAGCGCCTTCATGATGGGGGGCTGAATCACGGGAACCAGGGCCATATAGCTATAGGCGGCTACCGCGATGGGGCCCAGCAGATGGGGCGCCAATTTACCGGTAAGCCAGATGGCGGTGGGGCCATCCGCGCCGCCGATGATGCCAATGGAAGCGGCTTCCGCAGGGGAGAAAGCGCCGCTGATATAGGCAGCGGAGAAGGCGATGAAGATACCCAGCTGGGCGGCAGCGCCCAGAAGCAGGGATTTGGGATTGGCGATGAGGGGGCCAAAGTCGGTCATGGCGCCTACGCCGATGAAGATCAGGCAGGGATAAATGCCCAATTTCACGCCCAGATACAGATAGTCCAGCAGGCCGGGAGAGATGGTCTTGCCCGCAGTGGCCAGCAATTCGCCGGCAGCGGCATAAACATTGCCATCGCTCATGTAGGCGCCGGCGCCGTTTACGATCACGGCCACGGATTCGGAAAGGGTTTCGCCCTCGGCGGAGATCAGCGCGCCCATTTCATTGAGGGTAGCGCCCACGGAGAAATTTTCGGTGATCTGGCCGATGACGCTGCCGGCGCTGTTGAGAATCGCCCCGGCATTATTGACGGTCACTTCCGCCAGATTGGCCAGATCTTTCGATTCCACCAGGATGGCCCCGCCAAAGAGGGACCAGTTGGCATGGCCGCCGGCGAACAATTCTTCGTGATACATTTCCGCGCCCAAGAGATTGGTACAGAGCATACCAAAGGCGATGGGCAAAAGCAAAAGGGGCTCAAATTTCCTGACGATGGCCAGATACATCAAAAAGCATGCAATGGCAATCATCACCAGATTCAGCGGGCTTTGCAGCAGCAGATTCAGGCCGGAATCATGGATCAGATCCTGCAGCGTGCCCAGGATATCGATTTGCATGAAATCCTCTCCTTATTGCGCAATTAGTTCAGCACGACCAGCACATCGCCGGAATTGACGGAAGCGCCCTTGGCAGCCAGAACCTGGGCCACGGTGCCATCCTGGGGAGCAACGATTTCGTTTTCCATCTTCATGGCTTCCAGAATCAGAAGGATATCGCCCTTCTTGACGGAAGCGCCCTGGGCCACCTTCACATCCAGAATGGTGCCGGGCATGGGAGCGGAAATCTTGGTGCCGCCGGCAACGGGGGCAGCCTTGGGGGCGGGAGCGGCCTTGGGGGCAGCAGGCGCAGCGGCAGGGGCGGCAGCCACGGGGGCGGGAGCAGCCACAGGCGCAGCGGGCGCAACGGGGGCCACAGCAACGGGAGCGGGCACGCCGCCCACTTCTTCCACTTCTACTTCATAAGCAACGCCGTTAACGGTGATATTGAATTTACGCATGATGATGATCTCCTTTATTATTTTATGTCATTAGAGACGGCTGAAAATCTGTTCATCCCGGGCGGCACGGGCGCGGGCGGTGCTGGTTTGCACACGGCGCACACGGCGCACAACGAAACCGGATTGTTCCTGATTTTCCTGCCAGATGCAGGCCAGGGCGGCGGTGATGGCAGCGATGATCGCCCCATCATCCACTTCGGCAATTTCCTCTTCCTGAACGGGAATTTCGACGACCGCAGCAGGGGCAGCCGCTTCCGCGGGCTTTTCCTTCTTCGCGTTCATCAGCTTATTCATGCAGGAAAGGCATACAATCAGGATGATCAGCCCGGCAAATACCACCAGTATGCCAACCAGCGTGGTGGAAAGGCTAAAGATCATATTTTCCATATGGCGTCCTCCCCTTACAGCGGCAGATTGCCATGCTTCTTGGGCAGGTTCACATCATGCTTGGTGGCGAGCAATTCCATGGCGGCAATCAGATACTTGCGGCTTTCCTTGGGCTCGATCACATCGTCCACCATGCCTTCCTGGGCAGCAAAGAGCGCGCCGCAGGACAGCGCATATTTTTCTTCCAGTTCTTCCCGGCTTTCCCCGGCGGAGAGCTTTTCCCCATCCAGGGTCTGCACGGCGGTTTCCTTGGTCAGGGGAGCAATCATGGCGGTGGGCCAGGCATAGCTCATATCCGCCATATTCTTGCCGCCCATGGCCACATAAGCCGCGCCCACCGCATTGCCGGTAATGATGGCAAGCTTGGGGGTGGTGGCTTCCGCATAGGCATAGATCAGATCGGCGGCGCCGCGCATCAGATTGCCCTGCTGGCAGGCACAGGGAACGGTCAGGCCGTCGGTATTCACCAGGGAGATCACCGGCAGATGATAACAATCGCACAGGCGCACGAAACGGGCGGCCTTCTTGCAGTCATCGGCGGTCAGGCGGCCCTGATCCTTTTCGTAATCGGTGGCAACCAGGCCGGCGGTACGGCCGCCCACGCGGCACAGGGCCACGCGCATGGCGCTGCCGTAGGTCTTATACAGCTCGATCACCTGATGGTTATCGGCGATATCCGCCATGAGGGAGGATACGTCATTGGCATTTTCGCAAACCAGCAGGCGGTTGAGATCATCCGCTTCCACCAGGGGCGCATCTTCCATATTGCAGGCGGGCAGCATATCCACCAGCGCGGCAATCAGGGCGGCGGCCTCTTCTTCGCTTTCGGCGGTGAGGGCAACGGCGCCCTGCTTTTCCATGGTTTCGGCGCCAAAGAGCTGCTGGGCGGTCTTTTCCTTGCCCTTTTCATCATTCATGACCAGGGCGGTATGCAGGGCGATTTCGCCATTCTTTTTCACCTGGATGGCAATATCGCATACCTGGGTCATCATGGTGGCAAGGCCGCGGCAGGGGCCCATGACGCAGGCGATCAGGGGGCAAACCCCGGAAAGCCGGGCCATGGCGGCAAAGATTTCCGCGTAGGCAGGCAGGGCAGCCGCGCCTTCGGTAATCTTCACGCCGGCGCTGTCCAGCAGCGCCACCACGGGCGTGCCGGTCACCTTGGCGAGATTCAAAGTCTTGAGGATTTTCTTGGCCTGTTCCTGGGTCATCGCGCCGCCCATGGAAGCGTAATCCTGGGCAAAGCAATAAACCGCCTGGCCGTTGATGGTGCCTACGCCGCAAACCACATGGCTGTCCTTGCGCAGGACATCCGTTTCCACGAAGCTGCCCGCATCAAAAAGCTTGGCGGCCCGCTCCCTGGCGGTGCATTTGCCATCAGCGTGCTGTTTGGCGATGCGCTGGGCATCGCCCTGCAGGATCGCAGCCTTTTCAGTGGCCAGAGCCTGCATCTGTTCGGTCATGTCCATTCCCTTTTCCCCCATTCTCCTGATTTTTTTGGTGATAAAGGTGTGGGAAAATATACTAGAGATTTCTTTCAAAATAAAAGAAATCTTATCTTAACCCAACTTCATCTATTCGACGCATTCCGCCTTTTCCCTCCTGCCGGATAGCAAAAAAATCCATTCTTTTTTCTCTGCCGGAAAAGATTGGATAAAATACAGGAAAAATGATTGCATGGCCTGCAATAAAATGGTAAAATGGGAGCGTAAAAAAATCAGGATGCTCCCTTGGCGTCCCGAATAAAGAGAGAGGGGTCATTTATATGAAGAAACGTTTGGTTTGCCTGATGCTGGCGTTGGTTCTGGTCATGCCCGCGCTTTTTTCCGCCCAGGCGCTGACCGGGCTGAATTCCTTTGCCCATGCCCGCTTTGACCGGGGCTATCCCGTGTTTTCCGGCCCCGGCGAATATTATTACCGCGCCAATAACGGCAAGGCCATGTATGGCGGCGGCGGCGTGGCCCGGGTATACGGCGTGATCGGCAACTGGATCATGATCGGCTATGAGCTGGGCAGCGGCGATTACCGCATCGGCTATATCACCAAGACCGCCCTGAAGGGCATGAGCGATGTGCAGGGGAAAATCAATTACAATCTTTCCTTCTCCTCCTCCACTGCCTGGATCAACGGCAATTGCTCCCTGACGGATGACCCGGTGATCAACAATAAAACCGTGCTCAATCTTTCCGCCGGCACCCAGGTGACCGCCCTGGCCACCATGGGCACCGAATGGACCTATATCGAAGTGCTGGGCACCTCCAGCTATATGCGCGGCTTTGTGCGCAGCCGGTATATCTCCTATAGTCCGGTGGGCTCTTCCAATAATTCTTCCTATAATCCTTCCTACAATTCTTCCTATTCCCCCAATACCTACTATCATGATTACAACAAGGGCGATTATCTGCCCGATTACCAGACCATTCGCTTCTCCCGCAGCTATCCCGTCTATTCCGGCCCCGGCACCTACTATTACCGGGCCAACAGCGGCAAGGCCACCATGGGCGGCGGCGTATGCCGGCTCTACGGCGTGGAAAACGGCTGGGCCCTGATCGGCTATGAGCTCAATGACGGCAGCTTCCGCATCGGCTATGTGGATGCGGACGGCATTCCCCAGGAGGGCTTCCGGATTCCCTATCTGGATCTGAAATATACCACCCGCACCCTGGTTACCAATGCATCGCTGACGGATGATATCGTGATGTATAAGCCCACGATCCTCAATCTTTCCGCCGGCACCCGGGTCACCTATCTGGGCCTTTGCTACGGCCTGGGCCGGGTATGGGCCTATGTGGAGGCAAACGGCGCCTCCAGCACCATGCGGGGCTTCATTCCCGCCTCCGCCCTGGGGATGTAAAATTCAAGCAAAATCAAAATAACAAATGAAAGTGGTGTTAGTTTATGAAGAAAAGAATCTTTAGTTGCTTTCTTTGTATCCTGTTATCCTTCTGTTTTGCAACGACAGCGTTGGCTGATACTTCCAGTGAAGGCAGCTTCTTCTTTTCAGCTAAATCCAACTTTATAAATGACCCTGCGGCTATCGAACAAAAAGCCCAGTCGATGTTCCTAGTTGAGATTTACGATGAAAATGCCAAATTGATCGGCACTGGCAGCGGTTTTGTAGCCTTTGATGAACATCTGTTTATCACAAATCATCACGTGGTAGAAGACGCTGCTTTTCTGACCATATATGATGACATGGGCAATTCCCATATCATCGATCTTCTCATTGCTGCCGATGAGCAATTGGATATTGCCATTCTTGAATTTGATGCTGGCTCTAATTATGATGCCTTAAATCTGAAAGCAAATCCCGACCTGCGCCGTGGTCAGCAAGTACTTGCCATCGGTAGTCCCAAGGGCATTCTTAACACTGTATCAGAGGGTAACATTAGCGCTATTCTGAATGAGAATGGAGTTGAGATCATTCAGTTTACCGCTCCCATTTCCCACGGAAGCAGTGGCGGTGCCTTGTTTGATGATTCCGGTAATATCATTGGTTTGGTTTTTGCCAAGCATATTGAAGGCGAAAACATGAATTATGCCCTTAATATTCAATCTGTTATTGATTTTAAGAATCTGAATGCTCATGGAAATAGCAAATCTCTGATTGCTTATAATCAGCTGAATACCAATTCAGAAAAAAATAACCCCGCTTTAAATCAAAAGAAAACCAGCGATTATATTCTTTACACCCATCCCACCCAGGGCTATTCCGTGGAATATCCCGAATCCTGGATCGCCCTGGATTCCACCAATATTGAAGCCATGATGAAGAGCCTGGCGGACAATGAAGAATTCTCCTCCCTGAATCTGGAAGCCGTGGTGCCCCAGATCACCCAGATGGAAATGACCATGTTCATGGATATTTTCGGCACCAACATCAATATCGTCGGCCAGGAAGTTGGCATGTCCCTCACCGCCAGCGCCTTCCTGCCCATGATGCCCCAGATGGCCCAGCAGGTAACCGCTTCCCTGCCCGATGCCAAGCTGCTGGATACCGGCTCCCTCTATGAAATCGGCGGCAATCAGTATTGCACCCTCTGCGCCTCCTATACCCTGGCCGGCAGCGATCTGTATGTATTCCAGTTCTATGCTTTCTCCGGCACCACCATGTATCTGATCACCCTGACCATGAACGCCAGCGTGGCCGATATGGATACCGTCGAAGCCTACACCGATCATCTGCTGGAAACCCTGGTGCTTCCCGCCGCCTGATGATCTTTATCCCCCAAAAGCCTGCATTCGCAGGCTTTTTTTCTTGCATTTTCAATTGTAAATTCTTTCCGGATATGATATCATAATTGTAAATACAAATGAAAGCGGTGATGATGTGAAGCAGCGTCTGATCAGTATTTTTTTGCTTTCCGTTTTTCTGATCTGTTCCCTGATGCCCGGCGCCTCCGCCGGCGCGCCGGCCTTTGATGAAGGGGCCCTGAGCCAATATCTGAATGCCTGGCAGCAGCAATATACGGCGGAAAATTTCCGGGAAATTGATCTGGAAGATTCCCTGCTGGGGGAAGATGAAACCTGGGGCTTCCTGGTCTACGGCCGGGATTATACCTTCGGCTACGATTTTGATACCCTGCATTTCTTTGCCATCATTCCCACGGGCGGCGATTTCCGGGAAAATCTGCAGGATTTCGTGATTTACGCCGGGGATTCCGTGCTCCGCAAGGCGAGCATGGATTATGATGAAGATCTGGGCTACGTCATCGAATTGACGGATGTGGCCTTGGAAACGCTGCTTTCCTCCGATGAATTTACCATCCGGCTCTCCTACAGCGATTCCAAGGATTATATCGATATTGCCCGGGATTCCCATGCCGTGCTTTATCAGATGGCCCGGCATGTGGCCGATGCGGTGGATTACTGCGTTCCCACCTCCCGGCTCTATCTTTCCTCCTCCCTGCTGCCCTCCGCTGCCAATGCCCCCTCCGGCAGCGAAAAGGATACCGGCTTTGTGGATGATTATGTGGTCATCAATGAAAAGGCCCAATCCATGTTCCTGGTGGAAATCTATGATGAAAAGAATAAGCTGCTGGGCACCGGCAGCGGCTTTGTGGCCTTTGACGAGCATCTGTTCATCACCAATCATCACGTGATTGAAGGGGCGGCCTATCTGATCGTATATGATGATCTGGATCGCTCCCATCGGATTGATTATCTGATCGCCGCCGACGAGCCGCTGGATATCGCCATTCTGGAATTTGACGCCGGCTTTGAATACGAAGCCCTGGCCCTCCAGGAAAATACCGCCCTGCTGCGGGGCCAGCCCGTCATCGCCATCGGCAGCCCCAAGGGCGTGAAAAACACGGTTTCCTCCGGCAATATCAGCGCCATTTTGCATGAAAACGGCGCGGAGATTATTCAGTTCACCGCCCCGGCCTCCCACGGCAGCAGCGGCGGAGCGCTCTTTGATAATACCGGCAGCGTAATCGGCCTGGTTTTCGCCAAGCATACCGAGGGCGAAAACATGAATTATGCCCTGAATATTCAATCCGTCATTGAATTCCGCCTGCAGAATATGAATACCCGGGCCCAGCTGCTGGCCACCTATAATCATCTGACGCCCGCGCCCGTGGATAACGGCCGGGTCAATAATATCGGCGGCGGCCTTCAGCCCGAAATTCCCCAGCAAACCGATCCGGATAGCGGCTATGCCCGCTATACCCACCCCGTGCTGGGCTATACCCTGGAATATCCCGCCGGCTGGGTGATGATGGATTCCTCCAATGTGAATTCCTACCGGAGCGGCAAGAGCGGCCTGGATCTTTCCGGCCTGGATTGGGATACCGTGGCCCCCCAGATTCTGGATGAAAATATGACCGCCTTTGCAGATTATCTGGGCGTTTCCTCCGATTTCGATCTGCTGGATTTCAGCGCCAATCTGACCGTTTCCGTGCGCAATGTGGGCACGGAGCTGACAGCGGATGATTATATCTCCATGATGCCTGATATCCGGGAACGGTATACCGAATCCATCCCCGATATCGAATTCATCAATGAGGGCTCCTCCTACAGCGCCGGCGGCAAGGAATTCTGCCTGCTCTCCTACAGCTATCCTACCGATGATTATCAGCTCTATAATTATCAATTCTATATTTCCGGCGGCGATATGATGTATATCATCGGCTTGACCCTGGCGGATAACGTCATTGATCTGGAGCTGGTGGAAACCTACACCGATCATCTGCTGGAAACCCTGAAATTCCCCGCCAACTAAACGGCCTGCGGGCCAAAGCCCCTTTCTTCATAAAGAAACGCACAAAAATTCGCCTCACGGATTTTCCGCGGGGCGTTTTTTTACAATTGTAAAATCATCCGCCGTATTGATATATTTCTTTTCCTGTCTGCGTCTAAATGAATGGAAAAAGGAGGAAAAGAAATGAAAAAAATCGGTTTATGGGCGTTGCTGTTTCTGTGCCTGACCGCAGCCGCTCAGGCAGAAATCCAGATCAACGAAATCATGGCGTGCAATGGCGTTTATGAGGATGGGGAAGCCTGGGAATGGATTGAAATCAAGAATACCGGAAATGAAAGAATTTCCCTTTCCGGCATGGAATTGATCTACACCCGGAAGGGAAAAAGCCAGATCTATCCATTCCCCCGGAATGCTGACCTGGGCCCGGGGGAATATGCGGTGATTTTTTGCATCGGCTATGACGCGCCGCCGGAGAATAAAAGCGGCCTGTTTGCGCCCCTGGATATTTCCCGGAAGGGCGGCACGATTGCCCTGCAAAAAGGCGCCGAAACGCTGGATACGGCGACCTACGGCCCCCAGTGGGGCAATATTTCCTGGGGCCGGGCCGGAGACGAAAAGGAATTTTGCTTTTTCAACGCCGTCACCCGGGGCAGCGCCAACGGGGCCGAAGGCTTTTCCCAGCGAACCGGATCGCCCGTTTTTTCCCTGCAGGGAGGGCTGTATCCGGAAGCAGTAACCATCACGCTGAGCGCCGAAAGCAACGCCGTCATTCGCTATACCCTGGATGGCAGCGAGCCTACGGATGCTTCCCCCCTCTATACCGCTCCCCTTTTCTTTCCGGAGGGCGTTATCTGCCTTCGGGCGCGCGCTTTTCAGGAGGGACGCCTCCCCTCCGAAACCCTTACCCAAACCTATTTCGCAGGCATTTCCCCTTCTGTTCCCATTGTGTCTTTGGTCACGGATGAAAAATATCTTTTTCACAGCAAAACCGGCCTTCTGGTACCGGGAAACGGAAAAACCGCCAATTATTATCAGGATTGGGAATACCCCATCAGCGTGGAATACTATGATACCCAAGGGCGGCAGGGGATCAGCCAGGGGGCTACCTTCCGGGTCACCGGCGCCACATCCCGCAAATACGGGCAAAAAACCATTTCTCTTTTCGCCCGGGCCGCCTATGGGGAAAATATCTTCTCCTTTGATCCCTTTGGCAATGGGGACGCCGAATATAAATCCATTACCCTCCGGGCGGCCGGCACCGAAAGCTTTCTGACCCGCTTCCGTGACGCCCTGCTTGCTTCCCGGGCCGCCGGGCTGAATATTCTGTATCAGGAAGCTGTGCCGGTAATCGTCTATATCAACGGCGAATACTGGGGGCATTATAATCTGCGGGAACGCGTCAATAAGCATATGATCGCCAAATTTGAGGGCGTCACCGATGAAAAAAGCATTGATACCATGGATATCCTGAAGGGCCGCACCGAAACCCAGCAGGGAAGCCGGAAGGATTGGGATGAACTGATCGCCTTTTGCAAAACGAAGGATCTGAAGGAAGGGGAAAACCTGGCCTGGCTGGCGCAGCGGCTGGATATCGATAATTATTTTACCCACGCCATCATTCAAATGATTATTGGCAATGCCGATATTGGCAATGTGCGCTATTACCGCATTCCGGGCGGCAAATGGAAATGCGCCCTGTATGATCTGGATGCGGGCATGATGAACCTGAAAAAAGGCCCCATCTTTTATTACAATAAAACCCCGCAGGAAAACAGCAATCTCTTTTTTCATGAGCCCTTTGCCGCCCTGATCCGCGTACCGGAAATGAAGGAAAAATTCTTTACCCTGTTCGGACAGATTATTCTGCATTATCTGCCTGCCGATCTGGAATCCGAGGTGGATCAATGGACCCAAATGCTGGAACCTTTGATGGCCGGGCAAATCGAACGCTGGCCCAAATGCTCCCCCAAATCCATGAGCATCTGGAAATACGAAGTGCGACAGCTGAAAAAAATCTGCCGTCAGCGCCCGGAGGAAGTAGTGAAAATGGTCTGCGAAACCTATCAGATTTCCAAAGCGGATCGCTTGCGGTATTTCGCCGACTTCTATGCCGCCATCGGGAAATAACGAATCTTTGATTTTCGCTGCATCGCAAATAAAAAACAAGGGAAATCAAAACCACCAGCTAAGCTGGTGGTATGCACCATGCCTTCAAGGCAATAATACCAGCTGCGCCTGAAGGCGCA
>SVHD01000067.1 GCA_015056015.1 Clostridiales bacterium | reverse complement strand
ACCACAGCCATCGTATCAACCCCATCGAGGAATATAATGGCAAATACATCGTTTATTCCCTGGCCAATTGCTCCTTTGCCGGCAATAATAAGCCCAGCGATATGTTCACCTTTATTTTCCAGACCCGCTTTAAAATCAAGGATGGAGAAATCATCAATAATTCTTTCCGCATCATTCCCTGCCGCATTTCCTCCCGGAAGGATTATAACGATTTCGCCATCACGCCCCTTACCGAGCAGGCCAATATCGATACCGTCATCTCCACCATGCAAAAGCATGGCAAAAATCTGAAATATCATGTGGAATCCTATCCCATGGAATGGCAGTAAAAATACGCCCGAAAATTATACGCAACAAAGGATGATCAAGCTGTGCATGCCAAAATAATGCTGTTGCCCGCAAGCGCGCCCGGAGAAAAGCTGTGCGGCTACGCCGAACAGATTCTGACCGAAGTATCCGCCGCTTTCCAGCACAGCTTCACCCTGAAGCGGGAAAAAATTGGCGAAAAATCCATGGCCGCATACAACGAGCCCTTAACCGATGAAGCGGTGGAGGCCTGCCTGCAATGCCAGGGAATTTTCCTTTGCGATGCCGAATGCGAAGGCGCCCAGGATCTGTATGACGCTTTGGATCTGCCCCTGCGCATCCGTTCTTTCTGCGTCCCCGACGCCCTCTGCGGCCGCCATGAATCCCCCGTTTCCCTGTGGATGGCCCAGGCATTTTCCGTGGATTCCGATACCCTGCGCCGCGCCATGCATTCCGCCTTCCGGTTTGCCCATGAAATTGATACCGGTATCGTTCATGTGCCGCCGGCCGGCGCCTCCCGGCAGGAATGGGAAAGCGCCATCCGGGTGCAGGAAACCGATTTTCCCCAGCTTCCCGTCGCCCAGTTTACGGCGCCGGACGCCATGACCGCCCTGATTTCCGCCCCCAATCGCTTGGGGCTGATGCTCTGCCCGCCTTACGCCGGCGGTATGCTGCATGCAGCGGCAACCGCCCTTTGCAGCTATCCTTCCATGATGCATGACGCCGCCTTTGATGGAGAAATGGGCGTTTACGCTCCTTATATCCCCAAAAATCTGGAAATGGATGAGGAATTGAACCCCTTTGCTACCGCATTGGCGGTGGGGGCGCTGCTGCGCTATTCCCTGCATCTTTCCCGGGAAGCGGGCTGCGTTGAGGCTGCGGTCAATAATGTGCTCTCTTCCGGATATTGTCCGCTGGATCCCCATGCCCCGGTAGAAAATCAAAAAAGCGCCCAGGAATTGGTGGATCTGATCTGCGAACAGATTGCCGTAGCGGGCGAACTGATGGGAAAGGCCGGCATGATGGGCCATTGAGCCAAAAAATAAAAACTCCGTTGATTTAATCAGCGGAGTTTTTTATTTATATGCATCCTCTGCTTCTGTGTTCCCGCCTTCTCTGGCATACCCGGGCGCAAAGCACCGTCATATCATCCGGCGGCATGCCGTCCTTCTGAATCAGGGCTTCCTGCAAAAGAGCGTTGGCAATATGCTGCGGGGAATCATCCCGCCCCCGCCGGAGAACGGACAGGATTTCCTCCTCCGCCGCAAAGGCGTCCATGATGCCATCGCTCATTAGCAACAGCAAATCCCCTTCTCCCAGGGTAAAATGATGCTCCATGGGCACCACATGCTCAATGATGCCCAACGGCAGCGCCGCCCCTTCGATCCAGTGCATTTTCTGCCCCTGGAAAAGCACGGATGCGCAGGCGCCCAGCTTATTCATGGCCGATTCTCCCGTCCATAAATCGATCAGGCATAAATCCACCGTGGCAAATTCCTCCCCGCCGGTGGCGGAAAGCATCATGCCGTTGACTGCCGTCATGGCCTGATTGCGGGTATAGCCCGCTTCCATGCAAAGGGATAATAATTCCAGGGTTTTCCGGCTCTCATCCTGGGCTCCTGCCCCGTGCCCCATGCCATCGGACAGGGCCAGCAGCGTCTTCCCCCCCGATAAGGGCCGCACCAGCACGGCGTCCCCATTATCCGGCGTGCAAATTTTGTGTTTTCTTTCTTTGGTTACCGCGCAGGCCGTGGCCATGCCGGTATAGATGATCAGCGGCGGCTCTTCTTCCAGAATGATCCGTCCGTTCTTCTGTTCCGTGATTTGCAAAGTCAGATTCAGGTGCGCCCCCAGTTGCCGCACCAATTGCTCTCCGCCCACCGGACGCAGAGAAAGGGCGTCGCATTTGAGGCAAATCATCAGCCTGCCATCTACCTTTTTGACAAAAGCGGTCTGCCCGGGAAAACGCAGGGATTGCAGTGCATTTTCCGTCTGCGCCAGGTAATACATTTCCTCTTCATCGGTGCTCATGCCTTCCAGGCTCATGCGCTGCGCCGCCTGGGAAAGGGCGGTCAGATGGGTTTTGAGCATATCCCGCTCATATTCCGCGCAGATAGCCCGCTGGGTCTTTTTCAATCGTGCCCCATCCAGCTGATTGAGGATTTCCGGAATCCTGGCAATCCGGGGGCAGGCGGAAAAATAATGATTGATTACCGGCAGATATTCATCCGGATGATCTCCCCGCATAGCCAGTGCCTGCACGCCTGCCTTTGTGGATTCGTATTGATCCCGCCAGCAAATGGGCAGCCGATCGCATTGCGCGCAAAGAATTTCGGTCAGTGCTTCGCTCTCTTCATCCGGCGATGGCGTTTCCTGCTTGGGATGGGGCAGCGCATCTGCCATGCTATCGATGGCACGCACCCATTTTTGCATTTTCAGCCGGGTATAGGCATTTTCCCTGGGCCTGGCCCAGCGGATTTTCCGCACGTAAATGCCGATTTTCCGCATCCATCGCCCGGGAATGAACAAAAAAGCAACCCCTGCCATCAGCATGGCCAGGAAAAACAAAGGACGAACGGTTAATGAGGTAAGATAGGTGGCCGTTATGCCGGATAGCAAAAAGCTGCCGGCAGAAAAAATTCTTGCTTTGCCCTGAAATAATCCCGCGATCAGCGCCCCAAAGGTTAAATTTACCAGCAGCACCGCGCTTTGCCCGCCAAGCAGCAGCGCCAGGCCGCAGCCCATCCCGCCGCACAGGCCCGTTGCCACCCCGGTATGCCAGGAAAGCAGCAGTACCGCAAGGCAGGCCAGCATATACCCCAGGTTCAGTTGGAATACTGATATTCTCCCCGCCCCGGCAATCAATAACAGCATGGGCAGCAGCAGGCACAACAGATCGTCTTCGCTCAAATCCTGCTTCTTTTCTTTCATCAGCTGCGCCGCGCGAAGCAGCGCCGGCATGGACGCCATCCCAAGCAATACGCTCATGGCGTAAAGCAGCAGCGCCTGCAAATTTCCTGCCCGCATCATCCCGGGCAGCGCCCGCCCAAGCAGCAGCATTCCCGTCATCAGCAGCAATTGCCATCTTTTTGTCCAGCGGATGCGCATGACCCCATAGCAGACCAGACAAAAGATAAATTGCCATTCATCCCATGCAATGCCCCAGAGCATACGAATGCCCATTCCCGCCGCCAGGCCAATCAATGCACCCCGCGGTTTGATCCCGGCGGACAGCAACGCCGCCAGGCAGCAAAGCGCATAGGGCGATGGCACGGAAAAGCATTGCGCCAGGCTGAGAAAAAAGAAGGCCGCCGCCATCGGCAGCCGTTGAATCAGCTTTTTCCCCAGCGCACGGGCGCGAGGCTTTATCATTTGTATGGATTGCCGCATCAAGCGCCTTTTGGCAGGCGCATACATCTGCGCGCTTTGCATGCAAATTCCTCCATCCTGATTTGGATGGATTCATTATAGAATACATATTCTTCTTTCCCGTCGAAATGCCGCGCAAAAATTGACTTTAAAAATAGAAAAAGGGAGGAATTCTTTTATCAGAATTTCCTCCCCATCCTATCGCGCCGGAAGCGGCGCTTCATTCATTTATAAATGCAGCTTTTCTTTCAGATCCTTCAGCCAGCAGGCCACATACGATGCAAAGCCATGGCAGCAGCTGGCGGATGGCCGGTCAAATTCCCAAAGAGATCCGGTCTGCCGGGCCATCATGGAAAAATAACCCTTGATTTCCTGCAGCATCCGGGGATATTCCTTCTCCCTGTACAAAATATCCAGCCGCAGATAATTGCCGATAAAGGCATTGGCAAAATGCACGTCGGGATGCAGATTGGTTTCATGGCGCTGCGGGCCAAAGTCCTCAAGAAGGATGCTCAGCAATTCTTTATGCTCATCCTTCGTGGCAATGCCGAAATAGAAAGCGTAATACTGGCATACCTCCGTGGTTGTTTTTGTATTTTTCAGTTTGCCATTTTCCCGGATGGCATTATCCACAAACCATTTTCCATTCCATGCCTTTTCCTGGATCAATTTACGGATTTTCTCCGCTTTCAGGCTCCATTTTTCATTCTGATAAAGCCGCCCTGCCGCATCAAGCGCCCCGGCATAGAGCATATTGGTGGGATAATTCACCCCGCAAACCACATCTTTATCATTGGCCCTGGACCATTCCACGAATACCCAGCCGGGCAAATCCTCCAGCAAGCCATCTTCATTTTCATAGGCGGAAAAGCCGTTGAGCAGCGCATCCATCTTCTGCCGAAGATCATCCGCCAGCGTTCTGTCCCCATGGCGCAAACGGATAAATTCCTCCAATTCCATCACGAACCACATGGCCCAGTTGGGAATATAGCAATTATCGTGCCGTCCGGTAAAATCCATATAATCGTGGCTGGAAGGATAGCACATGGGCAGCATTCCCCCAATGGGCGATATAAGCCGGAAGGGCGCCGTATGCAGATAATTTTCCAGGAAATTATGCTCCACATCATTTTTCCCCGTCAGCGCATATTCCACACGCCCGGTAAAAAAGGAATCGCACAGCCATCCCGCCCGTTCCCGGGAAGGGCAGTCCATAAAAATATCCGTGGCATTCTGGCGATAGGTATTGACGGCGGCGTCATAAATCATCTGCAGCTCCGGATCCTGAAAGGCTACGTTTTCCACTTTAGGCGCTGCAATTTCCAGAATACAGGGCAAAATGCGCCGGACGCTGCCTTTGGTCACGCTGATTTTCAAATATTTCAGGGTATACGGCTCAAAAGAACGAATAAAATGCTTCCCGGCAGGGACGATAATTTTCATCCCGTTTACACAGTTGAAGCGGTGGGATTGCAAATCCCCGTCCACCAGGATTTCATCGAACTGCAGATAGATTTCACTTTCTTCCTCCGCTTCGATGATCATTTCCAGCAGGCCTGCCCTGCAGCAATCATAGGAAAGCAATCGGGCCTGCCCTGCCTTCAGCTCCGTTTCTCCCCTGGCTGCATGAGAATCGGAAAACTGCAGTGCCTTTAACTCCTGAAAAAGGCAGCATTCATAATCGGTATAGATGGGAAGCGTGGGGCTGTGCAGAAACAGATGATCAAAAGGACTGGGGGCATTTTCCACTTTGCCCTTTTCCACCTGCATATCCTGTAAATATGCCGCCGGGAAATAGCGGTCATTGGAAAATGGCGCCACCCGTCTTGGCAGATAGCCCATGGGCTCATCCACGATGCAAAGCTGCCGGCACTCTCCATCCGGCTTTCGCAAATCATAGATTTCGCAATTCACCCGCTGCCGGGCAAAGCGATCCACACGCCGGAGCAGCGCCCCATATTCCACTGCGCTGATTTCATCCCGACCGGTGGCAAAAAGAATTTCGCCCGCCCCATTTAATGCTTCCATCTGAAGAAAAGAAGGATTCAGGGCATATTCAAAGCAGCCCAGATAATACCCGGCCACCAGAATTTCCGTATCAAATTCTTGATCTCCTCCCGCAATTTCCCATTCATCCACCCGGAAATATCCTTCCCCTGCCCGGGCCGGGCCATAGGAAATGAATTTTCCATTTACCATTAGCTGATAGGCGGTAGATGCGGTCAGGCGGATCAGACGCGTTTCCCTGGGCAGCATACAACGGAACCGTAAAAATAAATTGCTTTCTTTTTCTCTTCCCTGAGCCCAGATGGGCCTGGCCATTGCAAACATATGATTTCCTCCGGATCATCCAGAATTCCCTGATAATGAACTTGCTTTTATTGTAGAAATACCGTTTCCTCCTGTCAAGGGGCATTTTTTCCAAAAAGAAAAAAAGAAGGCGTATTTTACGCCTTCTGATCAAATTCGTGATGGCACTGGGGGCAATTCACCTTTGTTGGCCCGCAGCCCCGGGTCAATCGCAAAAGCGCCCTGCATTTGGGACATTTAAAGTATTTGTATATATTCCTGTTTTTTACCCGATTTTTAAACTGCTTCCATTTGGTTTTCCATTTTCCGATAATCGCCAGATACTTCTGATTTTCCGCCCGGCGTTTTTCGATTTTCCGGGAAAACATACGGTAAATCGTCCAGATATAGAGCGCCATCCCCAGCAGGGAAAGCAGCCCGCTGCCGATAAAGCTGTCCAGAAGAGAAAGCACCAGCGCTGCGATCAGGGTAAACATGCCCAAATGATCGCCGCCGTATCGTCCCATCATAAAACGGGCCAGCGTATATTTGATTCGATCCCAGAATGTCATTTTTTGTTTTCCTCCATATTAGCATCTGCCGCACATGCAGCCGTTGCAGCAGCAATTGAGCACCGTATTCATCAAAATGCAGCTGAGACAGGGATTGGAGCAGATCATGCCCCTCAAATCATATCCGCCGCCGGATCGCTGATAGCTCTGCGCGCCATAATCCAAATCCGAAAGCAGGCTGCGATAGGTCATATTATCCGGCTCCATCTGAACCGCCTGCCGGGCGCTGTTCAGCGCCGCCACCCGATTGCCGATTCCCAGATTGGCCCGTGCAAAGAGATAATGCCAGGCCGCATCATGGATGGGCATTCGGTTCAGCAGATTGATGGCCTCCTGATATCGCCCCGTGCGGATATAATCACTGGCGGCCTGCAATTCAGGGTTATCATAGCCGGCATTACCATAGGCATTTCCGGTATTTGGCCGCTGCTGATAGCCACCGAAGCCGCCAAATCCAAAGGGATCCCAGCCGCCATAGGGATTGCCGCGATTGCCATACGGGTTATTGCCGTAGGGATTGCCCTGCTGATAGCCGCCCTGGCCGCCATAGGATTGGCCGCCCGTATAGCCGCCCTTTTTCATTTTCATGGCCAGGGTGTAGGCCTCATTGATTTCCTTCATTTTGGCTTCTGCCGTTGCCGGAGAATTGGGATTCAAATCGGGATGATATTTTTTCGCCAGTGCCCGGTAAGCCGCCTTGATTTCAGCTTCCGTCGCCGACGGGGATACGCCCAATACCTGGAAGGGATCATTGACCATGGGCTTGCTCCTTTTCTTTTCCTTTTTGCCCGTGCATCCGGGCGTAATGCATCCACACGCCATTATACAATACACTGCGCAAAATTTCCAGGTTTGTTTCCAGCGGCAGCATATCAAATGCCTGGGTTGCGTCAGAGAGCAGCATCTGCATGGTATTCAGACAGAATTCTTCGTAATCCGCCTGCCCATGCATATCCCTCAGGGGATTAAAACGCTTTTTCCGTGTATCCGCATCGAAATCCTCATAGGCGTCCATAAAATAGATAAATCTGCCCAGCCCAGCGCCGATTTCCCATAAAGGCTCTGCAAAGGCGTCCCTTTTCCAGGCAAATATCTCGCCCAGCATTTCCCCGGAAAGATTGCATAGCGCGTCAATATCCCGGGAATCTTCCTTTTCCAGACTGCTGATTTTTTCCAGGCATCCGGCGATGATCCCGCATTTTTCAGGATGCAGCTTCCTCGCTTTCTGAAAGGCCTTTTTCAGCAATCCGGCCTGGGCGCCCTCCAGGGGATTATGATCATCCTTGAGGTGATCCAGGCATTTATAGTAGGTCAGGATGATATTCATATCGGCGGCATAGGCCGTGGCCTCGCTCATGCAATAATCCCTTTTCCGGATGGGATGCAATGCGCATCGCCTGCTTCCGTGTTCCTGCCTTGGTTCATAAAGGGATTGCAGCAGCATGGAAAGGAAGGTCATATCATTGCTGAGCGTGATCCTGCCCAGTTGCCCGTATCTTTCCTTCAGAATCCGGCAGAGCCCGCAATAGCAGGCCCGGTATTTTTCTCTGCATTCCGGGGTAAGGGCAGCCTGATTTACCGCAATATAACCAAACATGTTTTCCCTCCTCCGGCGTTTTTCGTTCCGGAAAGCATGGCAATTTTTTCTTCCGGTACGCATTGATTATATCATATTTTTTCCAATCAAACAATTTCACAATCAGGCCGAAGATAGGCAAAAATAAGGCAGATATTTCTTTCTTCCTTTTTCCGGAAAAATTTCCATTCTTCTCTCCCATTCTTCCCCGGGATATGATATACTATTAAAATAACAGCGATGAAGGAGCGCATGCCCCATGCACATTTCCGAATTGCCCCGGGAGATTTACGAAGGCTATGAACTGGTTTTCACCTATGACAGCAAGGCCTATTATGATCTGCGCCTGCGTACAACGGAAAATGTATTCGCGCTGGAATTTGTGCGCACGCCCTGCCCGCCGGTGCACAAGGAATTTGTGGATCGTTTGTTTGCCCCGCATTGGGATGACCCCCGGGCTTTCGGCCTCTGGGATGGGCAAAAGCTGCTGGGCGTGATTGAATTGACCCCCGAAAACTGGAATAACCGCATGCGCATCACCAATCTCTGCGTGCAGGATGGCTATCGCCGCCGGGGCTATGGCACGCTGCTGATGACCAAAGCCCGGGAAATTGCCCGCGCCCAGCATCGCCGCGCCCTGATTCTGGAAACCCAAAGCTGCAATTCCGCCGCCATTTCCTTCTATCTCAATCAGGGGCTCACCTTTATGGGCTTCAACGCCTGCGAATACTCCAATGAAGACGTGGCCAGGCATGAAGTGCGCCTTGAGATGGGGTGTTTCCTGTAACGGCTGCGAATCATGATTTTTTCCGGAAACCTATTCTTTTTTGATTTTCTGAGGTGATACGATGGAATTTTTTGCTACGGCGGCCTTCGGTCTGGAAGGGCTGGTAAAAAAAGAATTGCAGCAGATGGGCCTGGACGCCAAAGGCGAAACCGGCGGCGCCCGCTTTACCGCCACCCCTGCCCAGGCTTTTTCCGCCAATTTATGGCTGCGCACCGCTGATCGCGTTTTATTGATCGTGGGCGAAAAAAAGGTAACCAGCTTTGAAGAATTATTTCAGTTCGTCCTTTCCCTGCCCTGGGAAAAATATCTGCCCAAGGACGCCCGCTTTCCCGTCAGCGGCAAATGCGCCCGCAGCCAATTGATGAGCGTGAGGGATTGCCAGGCCATCACGAAAAAGGCCATCGTGGAAAGAATGAAGCGCCATTACAAAATCCAGTGGTTTGAGGAAAGCGGCGCGGAATATCCCATTGATGTTTCGCTCCACGGCGATATCGCCCGACTGACAATCGATACCAGCGGCGCGGCGCTGAATCGTCGGGGATACCGCACCTGGAATGGCGAAGCCCCCATCCGGGAAACCCTGGCCGCCGCCCTGGTGATGCTTTCCCCCTTCCGGGATGATACGCCCCTTTGGGATCCCTGCTGCGGCACCGGAACGCTGCTGATTGAAGCGGCTTATCTCCGCGCCAATCGCGCCCCCGGCCTTACCCGGGAATTTGCCTGCGAAAAATGGCCCATGTTTCCTAAGAAGGAAATGGCCCTTTTGCGTGAGGAAGCGGCCGAAAAATTTGATCCATCCAGAATCGGCTGCATCGGCGGCAGCGATATCAGTCCCGACGCCCTGGCCCTTTGCAAAAAGCATTTAAAGCAGGCGGGCATTGGCGGCAAAGTCACCGTGATGCAAAAGGATCTGCGGGATCTGACGCTGGAAGTGGAATCCCCCCTCTTTTTGATCAATCCCCCTTACGGCGAACGCCTCAGCGACCGGAAGGATTGCGAAAAGCTCTACAGGCAATTGCGTCTGCTCCGTGATCGTCACCCCGGCAGCCGCATGGGCGTAATCACCGCCCATACAGGCTTTGAGCGCTGCTTCGGCCAGCGCAGCAATCATAAGCGCAGGCTCTATAACGGCCGGCTGGAATGTGAATTCTTGCAGTATTAAAACTTGAAAATCAAAAGAGCAGGCAATGCCGCCTGTTCTTTTTCCATTATTCCGTGATGGCATTCCGGAATGTTTCCAGCGTAATTTCGTATGCATCCTCCGGCCGCATTTCAAATATCACCGGAACATGGGCAATCCATCCCTTTTTCCAATAGGCAAAGAAGGAAGCAAGGGACATCACCCGATCATACAGCCGCCGAATCGGCATATGATTGGAAAAACCGCCATCCGCATCCGTTACCTGATGCATATGATATCCCACAATATCCTTTCCCAGCATGGCCATCCAAGTTCCGATCTGATATTTCTGGCTGTAGGGTGCATTATTCCTGGCATGGCCGATATCAAAATTATATCCCACCGGGTAGCGGCATTTTTTCCCCAGCAGCCGGGCAAATGCCATGCATTCTTCCGGAATATAGCCGAATCTCCGGTTTTTACCCGGGATATCATTGGCAGTCATATGCATATTTTCAATGCCGATCGTGATTTTCCCCGAAAGACGATTCATCTTTTCCGCCATGCAGGCGGCAATTTTATCCAGCGCCGCATCATCTTCCTCCGCCTTTGCCACCGAAATCCGGGGCACATGCTGGGTCAGCCTGTCTGCGTCCAGCGCCTGCGCCAGCTGCAGCAGCTCATCATAGCCCTCCGCTGCAATCGCTTTTCCATCCTGATACCCCACGTCAGGAAGATGAATGGATAATCCTTTCCCGCCGGCTTTTCTCCAGGCGGCGATGCGCTCTTTGAGCTTCATTTCATCAAATTCAAGGGCGCTTGGGCGCAATTCCAGATATTGAATCCCTTCCCGAATGGCAAAATCAATCTGCTCCATTTTATAGCAGGAAATGCCAAAGTATTCCTTCAGGTCTTCGGGAAGCGGGCAGGGAAAATGCACATGCTGCATTTCTTTGCTTTCCGTATCATAATAAACGATGCAGGGTTCCTCACCGATGCATTTATCCGGATCCATGGCAGGCAGATAGATTTCATTGCCGTATCGGGCATAAAAATGCTTGTGTCCGGAAATCAACAGCGTATCGGGATGCTTTTTCATCCAGGCCTGCATTTGTTCCCGGGTTTCCTTGGGCAGCGTAGGCAGCGTATGATGCAGAAAGACGATGCTGTTTTCATCTGCTCTGTCGATAACGGCATATTGCTCCTGCGAAATCCTTCCTTCGCAATCATTGAGCGCATAGATTCTCACCCTGCCAAATTCATTTTCGCAGGGTGAGGCCATTTTTTCGATCGCATCACGGCATGCCGGATTGCGCAAATCCGAATTCCCGGGAATATACAAAAAGGGAATGGCAAGGGCCTGCATATCGCTGATGAATTGTTGATAAACCGATAAATCTCCATCGCAGGTAGCATCCCCCGCAAAGGCAATGCAATCCGGCTGCCTTTTTACAATATCCTTTCTGACAAATTCCAGCATCCGGTATTGGATTGCCTCCCGGCAGGCGGGCAAATGAAGATCACACAGAAAACAAATATTCATGATCCATCCCCCAAGAAGATTCATTGGAATCATTATAGCAAAAACGCATCCCCCTTTCAAGTTTTTACAATTTGATTAAATCGCGTAATTTCCCGGAAAAAAAACCTGCAAACCCTTGCGTTTACTCATTGGCCGGGGTACAATAAGATAGTATGGAAGAATGGGCTTTTTTGTTGGAAAGCACGCTGCAATCCTGGCGTGCTGCAGGGAAACCCCGCCGGATCATGGCGGCTGTTTCCGGGGGCGCGGATTCCGTGGCGCTGTTGCTGGCGCTGCATGCCCTTGCCGGGCAGGAGGATATTCTTCTCTCCGCCGCCCATGTGGATCATGGCCTGCGCGCATCCTCCGGGGATGACGCGGCCTTTGTTTCTGCCCTTTGCCAGTCGCTCCGGGTGCCCTGCCTGATCCGAAAGGCAGAAATTCAGGGCTGCAGCGAAAATGCCGCCCGGGAAGCCCGCTATGCCGCCCTTTTTTCCTGCTGTATGGAAGCGGATGCTTCCTGCCTGGCCCTTGCCCATCATCGGCAGGATCAGATGGAAACGGTGCTTTTGCATCTGTTCCGGGGCAGCGGAAGCCATGGGCTTTCAGGCATGTCGCCCTTGCAGGAAAGAAAACTGCCGGATGGAAAATCCCTTTTCTGCTGGCGGCCCTTCCTTTCCCTCCCATCCGATATGCTGCGGCGTATCCTGCAGGAAAAGGGCATTTCCTGGCGGGAGGATGAAACCAACGCTCAGGATTTCTACCTCCGCAATTACATGCGTCATCAGGTTATTCCTGCGATTGCCCGGCGTATTCCCAAAGCGGAGGAGGCCGTTTCCCGCGCCGCCGGAATTCTCCGGGAGGAAGCGGATTTTTTCCAGGGTGCGGCCATGGATTTTCTGAAAAGCCATGCCTGCCTGCAGTTGCCCTGCCCTTTCCTTCTGTGGGCCCCCTTTTCCCGGCAGCATCCTGCCCTGCAA
>SVHD01000066.1 GCA_015056015.1 Clostridiales bacterium | reverse complement strand
GGAGGTTACTTATATCTAAAGTCTTTTTTCTCACCAGCTCTGCTGGTGGTTTTTTTGCGCTAAAGCAAACAATAAAAGGCAGACGCTTTTGATGGCGTCTGCCCCTTTTTATTCATCCTCATTATCCAGATAATCAATGATTTTGGGCATTTCCGGAAGATTATCCGTCTCTCCGCTCTTCTGATAGGCAGAAGGCGTGATGCCCACAAACATTTTGAACGCCTTGATGAAATGCGAAATATTGGCATAGCCGCATGCCTTGCTGGTCAGCGTAACGGACATCCCCTGCCGCAGGCACTGGCGGGCATAATCCATTTTCAGCTGTAATACATAATCCTTGTATTTGATGCCCAGAGAGGTTCTGAACAGCCGGCTCAGATACCCGGCGGAAACATGGAATTCCTCCGCCAGCAAATCCAGGCTCAGATCATTTTCCGTATAATGATTGCGCACATAATCCACTACCTTGTGAATCAGCTTTTCATCATTATTATCATTGATCCTCACATGCCCGCCAATAAAATCCAGAATATCCCGGATGCCATCGCAGGCGATTTTGCAATTCTGGGCAGTCAAAACCACGCTCAGCTGATGATGCGGAATGGTAATCTGCATTTCTCTTGCGGTATTGACCAGGGTATTAAGCAGTTCCGTCAGGATATAGCGCTGCACCATCAGGGAATGCAGCAATTCCTGATATTCGGATTCAAAGGCCGAAAAAATCCGTTTGGCTTCATCCGTTTCCCCCAGCCTGATGGCGCCGATAATCCGGCTGAAATACCGCTGGGTTTCATCGGTGGGAATATGGAACTGGCCCTCATTATGATTGAGCAGATCATCGCAGGCCTCTGCATAGGAAGCCGCCAGCTTATGAGGATCCTTGTAAATCCAGCCATCGCCGATATCAGCGGCAATTTCCTGGGTATCCAGCAATTCCCGAATCATATCCAGCGCTTCCGTCTGATTGACCTCATCCACCACCGGCAGATACTGAATAATATCCATATCCCCCGTTTTCTGATCGATGACGCAATACAGCCGCAGGGTCTCCATGGACAGATCTTCAATCCGCATCATCAGATCCTGCTTTTGCTCTTCCGAAAGCGCCGTACGGAAGCGCAGCACGATCACGCCCACATGCCCGTTTTCCACTTCGATATTCATCCTGGTCAGCACCTGACGGATGCCGGCATTATATTCGCCGCAAAGCAGCAGATGCAGGGCCTGCGCTCGCAGGAAATACATCTGTGAACGGAATTGCTGCTTTTGCTGCTGATCGCTGGAAATAATATCATTCAATTTCTGGGAAATATCATTCAGTTCATTGGAATGATAGCTGGCGTCGTTGCCGCCGAAGGCCAATTGCTGCTTGATTTTTTTGATGGGCTTGGCGTGCAGATGGGCCGCCAGTACGCTCACCACCAGAATCCCCGCGCAAATCCCCAGGGCAAACAGCGCCACCCGGCGATAGGAAAGCAGGCGGCTCATATAGCGGGAGGTATCAATGCGGAGAGAAATGGAAAAATGCCCGCCATTGGATAGGATTTCGAATAATTCCCCGTTTTCTTCCGGGTCATTCTCCTGATCCCATTGATACAGCACATGGTCATGATAATAAATCGTGCCGTTTTCCAATCCGCCGGATACAATTTGCGCCCGTTCCAGCAATTCATCAATCGTCACGCAGAAGCAAAGCATGGCGTTGACATAGCGGCTGTTGATCTGAATGGGATAGCAGAAAAGCCGGGCGTTTTCGCCCAGGGGCAAAATGGTCTGCCGATTCATGGAATTGAGCTTCTTATATAATTCATCGGCTGCTTCCTCGCCGATTTTTAGCACCTGATCTGCATAAAGAGAATATTCATAGGCAGCCGCATCCCGGTTCCAGACGGAATAAACCCGTGGCTGATTATGATACGTCAAAAAATATTGTTCTGTAAACATGCCCGCATTGGAATATCGCACGAATTCCTTGAGCATGACAAATTCATTGTAATTATTATTTTCCAGCTTTTCATAGGAATAGGCCATTTCATTGCCCACGCTGTAGGCAATCTGGGCCATTACGTCAATCTGGTTTTCCAGATCGTTAACGATTACGGCAGCTTTTTGCTTTTCATTTTTCAGCACGCTTTCGCCGTAGCCGGAAACAAAGAAATTGAAAAGGAAAATTCCCAGCAGGGCACAGAAAAAGACTGCTATCCCAACATAGGTCAGTAGATAATTGGAAAAAACGGTCAGTGTCAGCCTCTTTCTTTTCTTCATACGCCCTCAAATACTTTCTTTATTTGTTTCAATCATCTGTATTGATTATACAGCATTCATCGGCCAAAAGCAAACGGACTTGCGTAAACAAAATCCATTCGTTACGCAAAAACTTGGCAAGGCCATCCTTGCGGATGGCCCTGCCAAACAAGGGTTAACCTTGTCAGGTAAAATTACTTGCCCTGAGTAGCGGCGTAGGATTCGGCATAGTAGCCAACATATTCTTCCACGCCCAGCTTCTTCAGTTCTTCCTGGAACGCATCGAATTCAGACAGAGGACGAGCGCCAGTGATGAACTTAGCAGTTTCGTTTTCGATCTTGTCCTTCAGCACGGCTTCCAGTTCGATAATGCGATCGGTGGTGTCTTCATCGAAGAAGAAACTGATCGTGCTGATATCGGTGCGCAGATAGGGGGTGTATTCTTCGTACGCGCTGGTACGATAGTAGAAACCAGCATTCATGGGATCCTTGGCCCAGGTTTCGGTCTTGTCCACATAGGGCAGGCCGGACATGGTCTGACGGTACCAGTCTTCACCAGCAACCAGACCCAGAGAACCCATGTTGAAGCCGGCAACCTGTTCACGCAGATACTGCACAGCGCCGGTCCACTTTTCGGGATAGGTTTCGCGGTCCACGTCGCAACGGCTGTAGTTTTCGTTCATGTACCAGCCGCCCCAGCCTTCCAGCATGATGCCTTCGTTGTATTTGTTAGCGCCAACCCAGGCAGCGTTGGTGCCTTCGTAGGTCACCATCCAGTCACACCAGCGAACCAGCAGTTCGGGATACTGGGTCTTGGAGGAGATCAGGCAGCCGCCGAAAGAGATACTGCTGCTAGTAGCGCAGAAAGGATCGCTGTTTTGCGCGGAAGTCAGAACGGGCAGGCTTTCGAAATCCAGATAGAAGTCGGGATTGGAATTCAGAGCGTAGCAGCGCTGACCAAGGACACCAATGCGCTTTTCAGCGGTCTGGGCCTGCAGCACGATGGAATCGTTGGTGAAGAAGTCCTTATCAATGATGCCATCGGTGTAGAACTTGTTCATCAGTTCCAGATAATCCTTGTAAACAGGATCAGCAGCGGGAAGCACAACTTCACCATTGCGAACGGTAACCTTGGAGCCAGTCTGCACAGTGTGATCCTTGGTTTCAAATCCCAGAGCATTCAGGATCATAGCAGAAGGATTGCAGTTTTCCCAAGCGCCGCACAGCGGAATCACGTCATCGCCCAAAGCCTTGAACTTGTAAAGCAGATCAACCAGTTCATCCAGAGTCTTGGGCTTTTCAGTAACACCGACTTCTTCCATCATTTTGACGTTGATAGAAGTAACGGTGTAATTCTCGGGATTGTCATAGTCACGGATGTTGGGGAAGCAATAGATGGCGCCATTGGGCAGAGTGATGGTGGAGCGCAGATCAGCATACTGCTCAAACAGCTTGTTCAGCTGGGGAGCCAGTTCGGGGGTCAGATAGGGAGTAACGTCCAGCAGCTGTTCTTCGATCACGCCGTATTCGTAGATCTGAGCGGGGGTCAGGCCGGCGCCCAGGATCAGGTCGGGCAGGTCGTCAGCAGCGAAGGTCAGGGTGATGTATTCTTCCTTGTTGGTGACCTGGGTCACGTTGAAATGGATGTTGAACACCTTTTCCATCAGCTGCCAGAAATAGCGCTGGGAAGGATCGGCACTGAAATCGGTGCCAACGATGATGGTGACGTCGATTTCAACTTTGTCTTCATAGCCTTCCTTCACCATGGGGTAGTAGGTGTCTACCAGGTTCAGGTACTCGGGGTAGGTCGCTTCAGCGCTGGCGAAGCTGGCAAAGGAGCACAGCATGATCGCAGCCATCAGCAGGGCGACGAGCTTCTTGGACATGGGGTTACCTCCTATAAAATTTATTATCAAGCGGCGCTTGCATACAGCATCCGCTCAATACCGAGGGAAATCAGCCCTTCACGGCGCCAATCATGACGCCCTTGACGAAGTACTTCTGCACGAAGGGATACAGAGCAAGCATGGGGAAGCTGGCGATGAAAATGATGGAATATTTCATAGATTCCGCCAGATAGGTCAGCCGCAGGGCCTGTTCGTAAACATCCTGGTCGGCGGAACTGGTTTCGATATTCTGGAATGCATTGGCAGCGTTGATCAGAATATCGCGCAGCACCAGCTGGAGGGGATACAGGCTCTGATCGCGGATATAGAGCAGCGCGTTGTAATAGCTATTCCAGCTACCGGAAGCAACAAACAGCGCAATAACGGCGATAATGGAGCCGGACAGCGGCAGCGCGATGCGGAAGAAGCAGGTAAATTCATTGGCGCCGTCAATTTCCGCCGCTTCATACAGCGATTCGGGAATGGAAGTGGAAAAATAGGTGCGGGCCACGATCATGTTGTAGCAGCTGGTGGCCGTCAGAATCAGAGACCAGCGGGTATTGAGCAGCCCGAATTCCTTATACATCAGGTAAGTGGGCACCATGCCGCCGCCAAAGAACATCGTAATCAGAAAGAACAGATTCAGCAGCCGGCGGCCGGGCAGATTGGGCTTGGCCACCACATATGCCGCAGGAATCGTGATGCAAAGACTATAGGTCACGTAAATGACGGTATTGATAATGGTGTTCTTATAGCCAACCCAGATGGAGCTGCTATCAATTACATGCTTGTAAGAATCCAGGGAGAAATTCACCGGCCAGAGGAATACCCGGCCATTGACCACGTCAAAGGGATCGGAAACGGACGCAATAACAACGAAGTACAGGGGGTAGATCATCACCAGCATGACCAGAACCAGAAAAGCATGCACAACGAAGCTGAATACCCGGTCAGAACTGCTTTCCTTTACAATATTTTTCTTTTTGGACAGCATTGCATGTTCAGCCATTATTCTTTCCTCCTTTCCCTTCATCAGAAGAGGCTCGTTTCGGAGAGCTTCTTGGATACGGTATTAACGATCAGCAGAATCGCCACATTGACCAGGTTATTGAAAAGGCCAACCGCGGTGGCATAATCCAGACGGCCCTTCTGAATACCCATTTCATATACATAGGTAGAAAGCACACGGGATGCCTCCAGGTTCAAAGGCGTCTGCATCAGGAAGATCTTTTCAAAACCAACGGAAAGCACAGAGCCGGTACGCATGATCAGCAGCGTCACAACGGTGGGCAGAATATGAGGAACATTCACATGCCATACCACCTGAAGCCGATTGGCGCCGTCGATCTTGGCTGCTTCAATCTGATCGGAGGAAACGCCAGCCAGGGCGGCGATATATACGATGGCGTCCCAGCCAACATTTTGCCATACGCCGGACCAGACATACATAGAAGCGAAATACTGAGGAATATTCAGGAAGTCAATGCGCTCAGCCCCGCAAAGCTCAATCACGTTATTGACCAGACCATTGCTGCGCTGGAAGAAGCACTGAATCATGGAAACCAGAACCACGGAAGAAATAAAGTGCGGCGCATAGGATACCATCTGTACCGTCTTCTTGAATTTCATATTCCGCACTTCATTGAGCATCAACGCGAAAATAACCGCACAGGGGAATACGGCGATGGAATAGAGGCTGATGGAAAGCGTATTCCAAATAACGCTTATATCCATGGTGTCGATCATATTCTTGAAATGCTTCAAGCCGACCCATGCGCTGCCCCAGATGCCGCGGCTGTTCTTAAAATTCTTGAAAGCAATCTGGATGCCGTAGAAGGGATAATAATGGAAAATCCCAGTCGTCAGCAGGGCAGGCAGAATCAGCAAGTATGCCTGCCAATTGGCAAATACTCGCTTAAGGCTCCGCTTCTTCTTCGACTTCAAAGCGGGATCCTGAGGAACATTCATATCCATGCATGACC
This sequence comes from Clostridiales bacterium, assembly GCA_015056015.1. GTDB lineage: Bacteria > Bacillota > Clostridia > Christensenellales > Aristaeellaceae > RUG563. The sequence goes on along the minus strand of SVHD01000066.1, from coordinate 6,597 downwards.
TCTCCTTTAAACATAAGATATATACTATTATGCATGAATTATATGGGCTTTCAATAAACAATATTCATGATTCATTTTGCGATATTCCCAGTTTTCAGGCCATTTTTTGAAAAAAATACACTTTATTTAACCAATCAAAATTGCACATCGCATTTTTGACAGGATGTTTTTCGCCCGTTTTTTACATTTTATTCGTTCGAAATCATGAAATATTCGATATATCCAGGCCTTTCCCCCATTTTATACCTTCGAATGACAAACCCAAAGAATGCCATTTTGTTTTGATCAATGCCGCTTGTCGATATGTGGATCATAACATCCCTTCTGCTTATTCAGCCATAAAATAACAGGCTTTGGAATTAATTAGGAAATATCCATATTATCACCGAATGCATAACATAAAAAACACCCGGAAGATTTTCTTCCGGGTGTCTGATTTTTATATATCACAATCCAGCGTCTTATATCGTCCGCGCTCAGGCCTGCCCGATATCCTTCAGATGCAGCACAACGCCGTTCTTTACCAAGATTTCCTGCAGCTTGCTCACATCCAAGGAAGCGAAATCATCGGTCATGGCTGCTGCCACGCCAGCCGCTTCGCCCGTCACGGCGCAGCAGGGAATCACGCGCATCAGATCCCACATTTCATCGGTAACAGAAGTGCAGCGACCGGCGCAGATCAAATTCTTAACGTCTTTGGAATAGAGAGAACGGAAAGGCACCTCATAAATCGGGCCACGCTTGCGCCAATTACAAATCATGCCGATAGAATCATCGTAACTTACATGATCCTCAGTAATATCCTGGGTGTATTCCCCCACGATGCGCCGGGTCATACGGATCTGGGGCATGGTAGCCAGCATGGTAGGAATCAGGGAAGGGTCTTCTTTCCGGCGCTTGATAATATCATTCATGGTGGAGGCGTGGGACTGAATCGTCATTTCCGAAATTTCATCCCCATCCAACCCAAGGAACTTCCGATTGACCAGCGCCTGCACCTTATCATCAGGCTTCTTTTCCTCATCCGGCACATCAGAAAAGCCCAGCATCTGCAGCTTATAGCCATCCTTGCCGCAGTGATAATACCAGGCAGCCAGGTTATTCCCCAGCTGATATTCCGCCGTAGGCGCACCGGCGAACCAGGCGATATCCGCATCGCCCGTTGCGTCAACCACAGATTGCACCTCGATGGCGGTGCGGCCGGATTTATTTTCAATAATTACGGCGTCAATCTTTCCATCCTTCGTATGGGCGGCCACAGCGTAGGTGCCGTACATAATTTCAACGCCAGCATTGATCAGATACTGCTCTGCCTGAATGGCAAAGAGGCTGGGATTATATTGCACGCGGAAACGCTTGTCATTTTCCGTCCGCCGGGCAGGATCATCGCTGTCCAGCCAGTTATCAGGATATTTTTCCGGCGTATCTTCATGCCCCATGGAAATGGAAAGACGAAGCAATTCCTCCGCAATGCCGAAGGAAACCTGATGACCGTAACCATCACAAAGCGGCAGATAAATGGTTACAATCCCCGCTGTGCCAAGGCCGCCAAGAATATAAAGCTTTTCAAGCAAAACAACCTTTTTCCCCTGCCGTGCCGCTGCCAGCGCCGCCGCGATACCGGCAAAGCCGCCGCCGCAGACCAATACATCACACTTCTTGGCAATCCTGGTTTCCATGCATTCACGAATCATCAAGCAATTCCTCCATTCATGGCGTATGCTGGCATTATACCACAGACTGGCCGTCAAATCAATTCCAAGTGTAAAATCACCTGTTCTGAAATTGAAAATTTCAGACATAAAAGTAAAAAGAAAAAGCATCCTGATTCAGGATGCTTTCTGGCGCGCCCCGCGGGATTCGAACCCACGACCTTTTGATTCGTAGTCAAACACTCTATCCAGCTGAGCTAGGGGCGCATCTTCTGTTTTTTGCCGCTCACTCAAGCGGCTTATATATAATAACATGGATTCCGAAAAAATGCAAGCCCTTTTTTGAAAAAAATTTGAATTTATTTCATTTTTTCTCTTAAATTGCAAAAGAATAAGGATCCGGCCGAAAATAATCCATTTTCCACCAGATCCCATCTATTAATCAATGAAAATGATGCCCAGGGTACCGGGCCCGCAATGGCAGGATACGGTGCAGCCGGCCTGGGTTTCCAGAACTTCATCAAAATTCCCGTATTTGGCCACAGCATCCCGTGCTGCCTGCAGCACTTCAGGAGGCACGTCGGTATAAGTGATGAAAATCCGGCCCGCACGATTTTCTTTGCGTTCTTTCAGGAAATCCCTGATATATTTTTCGATACACTTTTCAAAATTGCCCCGATATTTATCCACCATCTTGAGGGAGCCCTCTTTTACGGCGATGCAGGGCTTGATTTTCAGCAGCTTGCCGCCAAGGGCAACCACAGAAGAGCAGCGTCCGCCCTTTTGCATATATTCCAACCGATCCAGGATGAAGCTGATATTCACCCGCCCGCGGATTTCATTCAGCCGGCTGCAAATTTCAACAGGGCTCAGCCCATCTTTCGCAAGCAGCGCCGCTTCGATAACCAATTGGCCCTGCCCGGTGGAAAGGCTCATGGAATCTACGATATGCACATTGGAAAACTCCGAGGCGGCAATGGCGGCATTCTGGCAGCAGGTAGAAAAGCCGGATCCCAGATTGATGTGAATCACCGCATCGTAATCATTGGCGAATTTGGCAAAGTATTTCCTGTAGTCTTCAACATTCACCGCGGAAGTAGAGCACAAGGCGCCGCCCTGCTCCACATGACGGAAAATATCAGCAGGCTGGATATTCACGCCATCCTGATATACCTGGCCGTTCTTGATCACAACCAACGGAATTACGTCAATATCATATCGTGCCAGCAGTTCTTTTGATAGGTCGCATGTGCTGTCAGAAGTAATTTTGATCTTCATGGTTTTTCTCCCGTTCCTTCATGGTCTGTTCATAATTGGCGACAATGTCCATTATAACACGGATTTTCAATTTGTCATCACTTATTTCCAGCAATATTATGTCATCAATAAGGCACGCATGACTGCAAGCGCCGCCTCTCCCCCGGAAGACAGCAGCGTTACGCCGCCCTTGGCGTCCTCCGGCGCCAGCAAATCCACTTCCCTTAAGCGACGCTCCAGCTGCCGTACCGTCCCCAGGTTTCCGTCAATCAGCGGAGTTTCCGGAAAGAATGCACCAATGGCCTTTTTCAAAAAGACATAGTGCGTGCATCCCAGCACAATCGCTTCTACCTTCTGATCCATATAAGGCGCAAACAGGCGGGAAAGATAATTCTTTAATGCCTGGCTGTCCATTTCCCCTCTTTCCACGAATTCCATCAGGCCGGGGCAAGGCAGAGAAATAACCCCTTCTCCATAAGCGGAAAACAGCTGGGCGTATTTTTCGCCTGCGATGGTCCCAGGCGTCGCCAGGGAAAGCACCACGCCATCTTTATGCAAAAGAGAAGCCGGTTTCAGCGCCGGTTCCATGCCAATAATCGGAAATTCATATTCGGCACGAAGCCGGGCAGCAGCCGCGCTGGTGGCCGTATTACAGGCGATTACAACCGCCTTGGCGCCGCGAGCAATCAATTCCTCCACTACAACTTTGGAAAGGGCGTATACCTCTTCTTTGGGGCGCGTACCATAGGGCGCGTTCAGAGTATCGCCATAGAAGATAAATTGTTCCTGCGGCAAATAGGCAATGGCTTCCTTCAGCACGCTGATGCCACCCGCGCCGCTGTCAAACATCCCAATAGGCGCTAAACGATCCATTCGCTTCTTCCCTTCCTTTCCCGTTTCAGTATACCACAAAAGAAGGGCTGGTGCAAATTATTCCAGGCCATCAAAATAGATGCAGATCGCTTGTGCCAGATAGGGAATGGTATTGAGCATTTCCGGCAGCGTATTTTCGTTATTGCCCGCCTCAATCAGAATACAGGGCGTTGCAGCCTGCTGATTATATCGCCCGCTTTTAAGGGATACGCCGCGGCTCAGATCAGAAACCTGCCCGTTCAATGCATCCGATATTGCTTTGGCCGCCTTTTGATTCGCCTGCCAGTCCGGGCGTTCGTCAAATCCCGTACCCGTTCCCTGACCAATCAGGAATAAGTATCTGCCAAGCGCCTTACCGCCACTTTCAACCGAATTTGGTCCATTCCCCTTGGAATATGAATCCCGGTGAAGATCGATATAGAGATCGTATCCTTCCTGCGCTGCAATTTTTAGTCCCTCCAGGGAGCGCGAATAGGCGGTAGACAGTTTGGGCGGTTCATAAGCAGTGGTATCATGTTTTACGTAAAACCCAGCATTCTCCAGCATTTTTGCCAATTCCGCGCCAAGCCGCACCACATTATAGTCGGCATCCGCCGTGCGCCATTTTTCCGTGGGAGTATAGAAGTGTTCATCATCCATTTTGTAGGCTTCATAGGTATGCGTATGATAAATATATATTTTCTTTTGCTTCTTCTGATGATTTGATACGCTTATTACTTCCAGACTGAAGCCGTCTTCCGGAAAAATCGGCGTTTCCAGATCGATTTCAAGGGCGCTTGCCGTTGCAGAAAGCAAGAGAAGTATCCATACCAGGACGCCTTTCCCCCATTTTATGCAAAAAATCGCTTTCCGTTTCATCGATCCACCTCCCGCCCTATAGTCTATGCATGTTCACATACTATCATGAGTCAGGAGAGAGATTTCTTCTTCCGATAGCCTTGGCTGCAGCGCCATATTAAGCCCCTCGGCAATGATTGATGCAACCCTGCCCACCAATACATCCACTTCCCGTGGCGTTACAACCATGTCCCCCAGTTCCCGGGCAGATATTTTCTTTACCAGGGCCTCTATGGCAGGTTCATGCGCTTCCTGATCCATGCCCATATCGTCAAGCAGCATGGAAAGCCCATCCCTTGCAATAACCGATGCATAAACCACCATCGGTACGCCAATGGCGATGACCGGAATGCCCATGGTTTCCCTGGTGATGCCCAGTCGATGATTGCCAACGCCGCTTCCGGGCAAAATGCCCGTATCCGTTACTTGAATGGTTGTGCAGATACGATTTGCTTCCCGCGCCGCCAAAGCGTCAATGGCAATCAGCGCCGCAGGCCGCGTATGCTCCACCACGCCTTTCACCATTTCCGCTGTTTCAATTCCCGTAATACCCAATACCCCGGGGGCCACCGCGCAAACGCCGCGCAGTCTTCCCTGAATGCTATCTGATATCACATTCTTCATATGCCGCGTAACCAGTATCCCTTCCAGAACTCGGCTTCCCAAGGCGTCTGCTGTAATATGACGATTTCCCAGACCGATGATCAGGATATCTCCAAAAGGCGGCAGAAGGCCTTTTAAAACACTTGAAAGAGCATGCATCAATGCACTTCGTTCTGCCACATCTGCCTGCCACATTCCTTCACAGGATAATGTAATATATGTTCCTTTTGCTTTAGAAAGCGCCTCTGCCGCTTCATCGGATTCTATGATCACATGGGTTTCCTCGATTGCGCCATGCCGGATCGTTTTGCAGTTCACACCCTGAATATTTTCTGCCAAATGCCGGCTTTCCATTGCCAGATCCGTTCTGATTTGCATATTGTCTCTCCTCCTTGATTTCAGCATGCGCAGAAGGGAGGAAATATATGCAAATATGATAGAAACGTGTTATAATAGATCTGCTGATAACAGATAGCACCATTACTACTTTGCAGCAGCATCCCCTTACAGAAAGGAAATGCCTTTATGCTTCATACACTGGAACAGGAAATAATCGGTCATCTTCGCCTGGATGAATGGCAGACTGCCGATCATGATCAGAAAAAATCCATCATGCAGGGATTATTCCAATTGGCGAAAGATGCATTTCAGCTGGATATCCAGCTCTTATTTTCAATGCCCTTTGGATTTGAAGCCGCTTACGGCCTTGCGGATCCCGTAACCGGCGATATCCGGGTAAATGAAGCCAAATGGCCTGCCTGCGATCCTATAGAACCCCTGTATTATTTTTTGCATGAACTTCGCCATGCCATCCAATCTTCGCGGCCCGAATTATTCCCCAGGGAAATTGAAATCAACAGCCGCTATATGATCCAGTTTGATGGCATTGGCTACAAGGTTGATGGCGATGATGTGATCACTGTCAAACTGGAAGGAAGCCGCGGATATTTTACCGATCTTTATCTGGCTTCGCCCAGTGAGCGGGATGCCAATCTGTTTGCCTACCGATGCCTGAAAGCCGCCGGTGCATCCGGCCGACTCGAACAGATACACGCCATGTGGACGCCTAAATTTCACTATTTCACAGAAGAAAATGCGCCGGATGAATTCATGAAAACAGTCAGCGAAATCGAGCGGCTTTCCAATGAAAAGAGAGCCTGATCCATAGCGTTTTCCCAATATTCATCCGAACAAAAAAGCAGCCAGGGATTATCCGTAATCGTCCCGGCTGCTTTTATTATGCGCAAATAAAAACCCTGCCGAAGTTTCCTTCAGCAGGGCCTGAAATCAGTTTTCGACGAAATTATTCGGCGATGCGAGCCACAGCGCCGGCGCCCACGGTACGGCCGCCTTCACGGATAGCGAAGCGGAGACC
>SVHD01000011.1 GCA_015056015.1 Clostridiales bacterium | reverse complement strand
CAAAGCGGCTATCTTTCACATGATAAATCCCAAGTTGTTCATTGCAGCATCCTAAGAGATAGCTGCCGCTGGGAGAGATCGAAATCCATTTAATATCCTGGGCATTGGGTAAAGTAACTTCTTCCAGCACAAGGTGATTTTTGGCATATGCTTCTGCAATAGGAGATGCGTAATGAATATCCATTTCAGATATCGACATATAATCTGTTTGCGGCAACAGTCGGGGTGTGCTTCCATCGCTGAAAAAAACCACCGTTTCATCGTCTTCTGACAGAAGCTGTAAAGTGGAACCGCGGAAAATCATCTCCAAATATTGATTCTTACTTTCTACGTCAAACAATTCGCCATCGATCTGGACGGACTGATAGATCAGCACAATCGTATCATTGGCAGTCCACGTATACCGTCCTCTAATAACGGCATTTTCTGTGGGGATTCGCATTTCAAAAGTTCTTTCTTCACAGAAAGTCAGGATATTTTCCTCCGGAGCGGAACAATGCCAAGCAGTGCCAGTTAAGTCAATTCCCTTATGCCATGGCGTTTCATAAACAGTTTCTACTCCATTAAACTGATAGACACCTACGCCGTTTTCTAATTGCATCAACAGAATATTACCGCCCCATAGAATTCCATCAACGAACCTACGATGTTCAACCGTATTACCACTAAGTGGCCGCCAATTATCAGCAACAGAAAAAGGCGTATCAACTTCAGGTCCTGTCAATCTTAACTGTTTTTCAAGTGTCGTTCCTGTTTTACGATTATATACACACAGTTCCCAATTACGGCCTTCCCCTGCAAGCGCAAGGAAGTATTTCCCATCCGATGAGGGAATGACATTGCCATAGGAATTGCTTCTGACGATTTGAAGAACACTTCCTCTATTGCTTTCAGAAAGAACAACATACTGTTCTTCATATACGTTTTGTTCTCTATAAGATGTTTTATCATACAGCGTAGCGGTATACTGCACAGTGAAGAAATCATCAGACGCTTTACGCAGACGGAAACTACCGCAACGAGCATCGTCATAGGCGAGGGGTATGTAACTGCTTTTCCATTCGTCTTGGGCAGGGGTGAGAACGCGCAGGCCCCAATCGGTGGAACTAATACGTTCAGGCTGTGCCAACTGCACCAACCTTCCATCACCGAGGCAGTACAGTTCAGAAGAGGTACAACGATAGTTTTCACCTGTTTCGTCTGTCCATTCATTAGCGGACAAAGTGGCAATCTGACCAGTTGCCAGGTCGTAAGATTCCAGCAAATATTTAGAATTCAGAGTAGTTTGTTCTTTTTGTCCCAGACGGCTATAATAGATCTTCGTGCTATTGGCATCAAAGCACGCCTGATAGAGTCGGCCGTAGTCTTCCGCGAATACACTTCTTTCCCAAGATTTAACAACAGAGAGCGTATTCGCATGAATATTGCCAAGAATCAGGTCCCAATAACCATTACGTTGCATAACCTCATAATGGTTGGTTAGAACAAAATACTGTTCATTGGGAGCCCAAGAAACTTGAACACCATTCATTGCAAAAGAAGAAAGCATGCTCTTAAGACAATGGTTTTCATCACCAGAATAGTCTACATTCAACGGAATAAACGCTTGAGAAGCTATATGGTAAATACCGATATCCGCATCTTTTCGGCCCAGCAAATAGCTGCCTTGTGGTGATACAGACATCCATTCGATGTCTTCGTTTCCAGGAAAATCAAGTTTCTTCAAAGAGAGCTTACTACTATCATAAGCCTCAGAGAACGCCTGTGTATTAAAACCATTCGCCGATAAATCCTCCCCCATACCAGGAAGCGCAAACATCAAACACAGAGTAAGCACAACACCAAAATAACAAAATAACTTTTTGTCCATGGTTTTTCCTCCAAAAATTTCACTTTGTTTGCAATTAAGGAACAACTACTAGTATTATACAACAGTATAATTCAATTATCAACTTATTATTCCAGGAAAAATATCACAAATGGCAGCTGACTACATATGGTAAGTGTAAGTAGTTTTCTATTGAGTTAAACGTAAAAATGGCATTAATTATTTGCGCATGCCCTTTTCTTTCTAGCACTGCCATTCAACTTTTCTTTTCCCCAAACGCATCAACAGCCTATTATCCCCCTTGGGGCAAACAGGATGATCCCCGGCCATGACAAAATAATCAGACCTTGGAGAAGAAATTCTCCAGGGTCTTTTTTATCCGCAGATTGATCAGAATACCGGGGATGCTTCCCTGATCCAGAATATAAACAGCCATCATCAAAAAAATGCATGGCAGTCGCTGCCATGCAGTTTTTCGAATCAAGGCTCCGCCATGGAACGGCTTTTCTTGCCGTTACGAAAGCAGCAGGCCGCGCTCACGCTTCCTCTTCAAACATCATCGCTTCAATATACGCATCGGAAAAGATGGGATTGCCGTCCAGGCGGACATGCCGGGCGCAGGCCTGCATCAGGCGAACCTTTTCCCGCAATGCCATATTGGTCAGCAGCAGCGCTGCGCCATCCAGGGCAGCATTACCGATCACGCATGTTTTTTCGATGAAAGCGCCCGGAAAGAGCCCGATCCGCGCTGCATTTTTGACATTCAGGCGGCTTCCGAATCCTCCAGCCAAATACATTCGCTTTACATCATCACAGGTGCATCCGGCAGCAGAAAGCAGCCCCTGAATGCCGGCATAAACCGCCGCCTTGGCCAACTGCACAGAGCGGATATCCTGCTGACAGAGCTTGATTCCATCCCGCAAGATGATCTCCGCTTCATCCATTCGCCCGCTTTCGTCAATAACCCCGTTTTCCAGCAGCAGGGCAATGCTATCCACCAGGCCCGAACCGCATATGCCCACAGCGCTTTTATTGCCGATGGTATGATAAACAATTTTTCCGTCAACGATCTCTGCGCTGCAAATGGCGCCGGAAATGCTGGCGCAGCCGCACTGAATCCCCGCCCCTTCAAAGGCCGGGCCCGCAGCGGTAGAGGCGATATACAATTCGCCCTTGTGCCAAAGGGCCATTTCTCCGTTGGTTCCCACATCACACAGAAGCGCTGTCTCCTCTTTTTCCAGCATGCCGGAAGCCAACACTGCGCATGTGGTATCCGCCCCAATAAATGCATGAAGGCAGCCGGGGAAATACGCCCTTCTGCCAAGAAGTAAATCCTCCCGGTCAAATAGATGGTCAGCCAAAAAAGGCGCATGGGAAAGCGCAGAGGGATCATATTCCTTCAGCAAATACAGCATGGTGGTATTTCCGGTTACGGTCAGGCTTTCCACCGCGCCCTGATCAATCCCTGCCTGCGCGCAGGCAGCAGCAAGCAGCGTAGCGATGGCATTTTCCGCCTGCTGCCGCAAACGGCCTTTTTCTCCCTTCATGGCAGCCCCAATCCTGCCGATCACGTCCGCCGCCACAGTTGCCTGCGGATTGAGCATCCCGGATGAGCCCAGGCATTTTCCGGAAGAAAGATCATATAAAAGCAGCGCAAGGGTGGTGGTACCGATATCAATTGCCGCGCCGTATGAACCGGGCATGGAATTTTCTGCCTGCATATCCGCCCCGGCGCCCCCGGCGATTTGCTCTATGGGCTGCTCCCGGGGCAAAATCACCTCTGCATCCCCTGTAATCAGGGCCTGGCAGCTCAGGCGCGTTCCCCACCGCATTTCCGCCGCATTAGGCGTGGATGCATTTCCCGAAAGCAGCACGGCGCATTTTCCGCATACGCCCCTCCCGCCGCATGGATGCGCCGGAGAAACGCCGGCAGAAGCCAGTAATTCCGCCAAGGGCCTGGGGGCTTCAAACGAAATCTGTGATATTTTGTATCCCTGGCGAATGGTTAAAACAGCCATAATGCCTCCTTAGAACAGAATAACCCCAAAGTATGTAACGGTATTCTGGCCGTTGATATAGGAAAGCTGTGTGGAAACAGTCGTCCTGTATACATCGATCCCATAAGCTTCCAGTGAGCTCATCGCCTGTTCCGGAAAGCGGCAGGGCATATGATCCTCCCGGGCACAGCGCTGGCATACACCGCAGCCGCCGCAGCTGAGATGAAGATGCTGGCCAAGCAGTGGCTTTATCATGCCCTCCAATTGATGGGACAGGCGCAAATGGCTGCGCCGGGCCGCAATCATTCCTTCAATATCAAAGCTGTCTTCTAATGCATGAATGCTCTGATACCATATACCATTCCCATAGGCGCCGATTTTTTCCATCAGCTGCGCAATATCACCGATATCCGGCGGGCACATCCAGCATTTTCCCCATCTGCCGCAGATATTCTTTTGACAAGCCTCCCGGAATTCGGCTGATAAAACGATTTGCTGCGAGATAATCATTTCTGCTTTGGATGCCCCGGCCTCTATAGCCAAACGAAGCAACTGTTCCTTCATTTTTGATTTCCTCCCTCATCAAGAAAAGGCCCGCCGCGAAAACGGCAGCCGCATTTACGAAAGCGCCCGGAAAAATGCCTCAATATTTTGCCAGGGAGCATGCGCAGGAATATCGCAGCCGGAAGAAGGAAGAAAATTGGAATAGCCGCTGCATTTTCTCATCAGATCCTGCACGGCAAGGGTCATGCTATCCTGCGTTCCCTTGACAAATTGCGCCACCGGATCAACATTCCCCATGCATAGCACATTTTCCGGCGCAGCCTTCAGGATTGCTTCCATCTCCACGGCATTGCCAAAATGGTAAGCGGCCGCCCCCTGGGCAAAAATCCCCTCCAGCATACTGCTGACGGCATTGCCGCAGTTATGATAGATCACCGCAAAATGATCCGTCTGCAGCGCCTGGATCAATCGCTTCACATAGGGCATGGAAAACTCCGCCGCCAATTCCGGGCTGATAATTCCCGCCAGCGGTTCTGCCAGCATCAGCCCATCCGCCCCGGCTACTTTCAGGGCATTGCCGTAGTCAATCAGGAATTTCGTGGCCTTATCCAATACTTTATGCACGGTCTCCGGCTCATCATAGCAGGTATAGATAATTTCGGTCACATCCATCAGTCTGCCGGCCAGTGAATAGGGCCCGATCATACCGGCCAGCAGGGGTTTATCCGGAATTTTTGCTTTGGCCAGACGAATGGCGTCCACAAAGACCGGAATCCGCCCGGCATCCAAAGCAGGAATCTCAATCGCATCCGCCTCTTCCTCACAGCTGATCAGCTGCCCCAGAACAGCCGGTACTTCATTCTGCGAAAAACGCACCTGCGCCCCAAATGCCTCCGCCTCCACGGACAGATCCATCAGGCTGATGGCCGCCAGAGTATCCGTTTCCCGGGCAATCAGGGCCATGACTTCTGCCTGAAGGGGGGCCGACTGCACCAATTCCTCCACGCTGACGCCCAATTTCTGCGTCGCAGGGAAGGATAAAATCGGCAGCCCGCGCTTTTTTTCCGCCTGCGCCGCTGCAAAGAGCATTTCACGAATATTCATATCTTCCATCCTCAGCCCTGCTGGCACAGCTTTACCGCCACATCGGCAGCGGTTGCGGCGTCCGGGGTATAGACGTCCGCGCCGATGTTTTTACAGAATTCGGCAGAAACGGGGGCGCCGCCGATCATGATTTTCACCTGACCGCGAATACCGGCATTTTCTGCTGCCTTGACCACATCGGCCATGACGCCCATGGTGGTGGTAAGCAGCGCAGAACAGCAGATGATCTGGCAATTCTGTTCCTTAGCCGTCTGCGCAAAGGTTTCCGGGGAAACGTCATTGCCCAGATCAATCACTTCCAAGCCCTTGGCTTCCAGCATGAGCTTCACCAGATTTTTGCCGATATCATGCAGATCTCCCTGCACCGTGCCGATGCAGACCCGGCCGCTGGCCTTGACGCCCTCCGCCGCCAGCAGGGGCTTGAGCAGGGCGGAGCCCATATTCATGGCCCGCGCCGCCACCAGCACTTCGGGCACAAATACTTCATTCTTCGTGAATTTTTCGCCGATGATATTCATGCCATGCATCAGGCCCTTTTCCAGAATTTCCTGGGCGGGCATGCCTGCATCAATGGCCTGCTGCACCAGCGCCTTCACATCCCGGGCCTTGCCCTTTTGCAGCATTTCAGAAATCTGTTGATAAAGTTCCATATTGATTCTCCTTTTTTGCCTGTAAAAGCAAAATTTGCTATTATTTCATTCCAAACAATTCTTTTTTCAGATCCAGATAATACAGATAGTTTTCCTGGGTCACATCCGGGGGGCAGCGATGATCGCAGAAAGGAATGAAGCCGCCCTTTTCCACGAAGGGAATCAGGGATTCCAGATAGGCCTTGATGGCTTCCTTCCCCTTGATCAACTGCATTTTATCCACGCCGCCCATGATGCGCAGCTTTCCTTCATAGGCCGTCAGCAATTCCCCGGGATGGGCGCAGCCATTGACCTCAAAGGGGAACAGGCAATTGATGCCCCCTTCCATCAGATACGGCAGAATGGGCCGCACATCCCCATCGCAATCCGTATACCAAAGATCAATTCCTGCCGCCTGCAGCTTCTTATGGATCCGCTTATACCGGGGCACCACCACTTCCCGGAAAAAATCCAGGCTCACCAGCGGGCCGTTATTGCAGCAGATATCCTCCCAGCCGGAAGCATAATCAAACTGGAAATGGGGCAGCACCTGATCCAGAAAATGCTCCACCAGCTGGCAGCAGGTTTCCACCATATCCTCCACCATTTCCGGATAATCCACGCAAGCATAGGCCAAGCCTTCCATCGTAAGCAAATCCCGGATTTTGCCGATCATGGATCCGCAATTCACCCCCAGGGGATAATCCCGGTCAGCCGGATGCTGCTTTTTGAGGGCTTCAATATCCACAATCCGGGCCGGATCATCCAGCCGGAAACGCTCGCTCTTGATTTTTTCCCAATCCTCCGGTGTTTCAATGGGGGATTGCAAATAATGCGGAATGGAGGAATAGCCTTTAGGCACCTCCGCAAGCAAGCCTTCCGCATTCTGCATGATTACCGTATTGCCGCGATCCTCGATAATCTTTTCTTCAAAGCAAGGATGCATCCAGATATTGCCGCCAATGCCGTGAATCGGATCAAAGCTAAAGAAACGGTCAGCTTCCGGAATGTTAGTGATCCCATTTTCATAGAACATGGGCCATACCTTATAGTTTTCCCGCCAATAGCCAAATTCCATATTGAAGCAGCGATCCACCTGCTGATAATGCATCTGGCGGTTGAATCGTTCCCGGTCAGTCATGGTGCCTTCCCATTTTTCTCGCATTCTTTCGATCATAACGCTATCCCCTTATCCGTGATTTGTTTTCATTATAATATCAGAATTTTCATGCTTCAACCCGCTTTCTTGCGAAAAAATATCAAAATCTTGCTTTTTATATACTTCTTTGATAGAATACTGTATACAGATTTGTTTTTCTGGAAATCGGCCTGTATTTCAGCCGATCAAGAGAAGGGGATGGAGCCATCCATGGAAAATACAACCTTTCGGAATAATTTCATATCGGAAAAGGATTTGCCCCTGCATTTCTGCAGCGGCGGCTTTCTCTGCAAGGATGAAACCTATTACCTGAAACGGAGAAATCTGAATCAATATCTGCTGCTCTACACCATCGGCGGCGAAGGCTTTCTATCCTATGAAGGGCGGGAATATCGGCTTTTGCCGGGCATGACCTTTCTGATTGATTGCCGGAAGGATCATATTTATCATACCGCCAATAAGCATTGGGAATTTTCCTTTGTTCATTTTCGTGCCGAGGCGCTGCGGGAATATGTGGATTCCCTGCATCAAGGCTATGGCGCGGTCTTTACCATGCAGGATCCCGCCGCCATGGAAAATCGCATGCGGGATGTGAATCTGCTGTTTCGCAATTTTCATCCTTCCGCCCATCATCTGGCCTTTGGCCTGCTGGCGGAAATCCTGAGTATGCTGTATGTATCTGCAGAAGCAGCCCATAAATCCCAAAAAATCAGCGAATATACCGCCAGGGTATTGCAGGTTTTGGAAGAAGATTATGCGCAAAAGCTGACGCTGGATGATATCGCCCGAAAAAGCCGCTGCAGCAAATATTATCTGGCCCATCAATTCAAGCGGGATCTGGGCATCTCCATCCACGAATGCTTAACGCTGCTGAGAATCAGCCAAAGCAAATTGCTGCTGCAAAACACCAATCTTTCCGTATCGGATATTGCAGAGCAGGTGGGGTTTTTCAGCGTCAGCAACTATATCCAGACATTTTCCAAATATGAGATCACCACGCCGCACCAATACCGGAAGCAATGGCAATAAGTTATGAAAAAACAGACCCTGGAGAAGATGCTCTCCAAGGTCTGTTTTTATCTTCACAGAAGGCTTTTACATTGATCGAAGCGATCAACATTTTGTCAGGTAGGTCAGCAGCAATTCTGTGGTAAAAGCAATTCTGCTTTCAATTTCTTCCGGGGCGGTAAAATCCGTTTCCATAATGCGCTGCATGGTATAGCGATTGGAAAAATAATTGAAGGGGCAGGCAAACAGCGTCATCAGCACATGTCTTTCATCCAGTTCGCTTCGGAAAATGCCCGCTTCCTGCCCGCGCTTCACAATATCATGCAGCGCATTTTTGATTGGATTGCGGCTATCGCCCATATTCATTTCCGAAAAATACTGGCCTTCATTCAAATTTTCCCACATCAACATGCGCACATAATGCGGATTCTGATGGAGGAAGGAAAAATACAAACGGATCAACTGATGAATGGCCTGGGCCGGATCGGCGTCGGCCGTTCCGGAAAAGAGCTGCTCTTCATAATCGCCCAGCAAAAGATAGACCTGCCGCAGCACGATCTGATACAATTCCTTCTTATTGCCGAAATATTCATAAATCATGCGCTTGTTCACGCCCGCTTCGGCGGCGATTTCATCAATCCGGGCACCATAAAAGCCCAAACGGGAAAAATGATTTTCAGCAGCAATCAGGATTTTTTGCCGGGTCTGTTCTGCGCGCGCCTGGCGCCGGGAGGACGATTCCGCCATCTTTTCCGATTCCTTCTTCTCAAGATTCCCTTCTATTGTAGCGCAAAAAGACACGGCGCGTCAATGCAAATATTCCTTCCCGGCGTTTCATTTTTATTGCATTCATCACCGGAATATGATATAATCAACTAAAAAGTAACCAGTTGGTTACTTTTGCCGCAAAATAGATTATAGGGGGATGTTCTCGATGAAAATCGCGTTGATTGCTTCCAACAGAAAAAGAGATCAGATCTTTCCTCCCCATCTGCTGGATCAGCTGGCCCAGCACGGCGAATTGGCCATCAATGAAGGCGGAAATACCCCGGAGGATATCCTGCCGGTGATGAAGGATGCCGATGTGGTCATCACCTGCTGGGGATCGCCGCATTTGACCAAAGAATATCTGGATGCAGCGCCCAACCTGAAATTGATTCTGCATGCAGCGGGCACGGTAGCGCCCATTGTGGATGAAGAAATCTGGCGGCGGGGCATTCGGGTGGTCTGCGCCGGCATTGCCATGGCCCGGGGCGTGGCCGAAGTGACCCTGGGGCTGATGATTTCCGCCAGCAAGGATTTTTTCCGGCTCAACGATCAGATTCATGCCGGCGGATGGCAAAACGGCGTGGAACGGACGGTGGTTGATCTATATGATATCACCATCGGCATTATCGGCGGCGGCATGATCGGCAAACAGGTAATTCAGCTGCTGAAAATGTATGAAGTGGATATCGTGGTATACGATCCCTACATAACCGAAGAAGCCTGCCAGGAAATGGGCGTCCGGAAGGTGGAGCTGGAAGAATTGCTGCGCATTTCGGATATCGTCAGCCTGCATGCCTCTGCCATTCCGGAAACCTATCATATGATCAATGCCCAAACCCTGAAGCTGATGAAAAAGGACGCCGGCCTGATCAATACAGCCCGGGGGATGCTGATTGATGAAAAGGCGCTGTATGAACATATGACGGCGGGGAATTTGCGCTTTGCCTGCCTGGATGTGACCGATCCCGAACCGCCGCTGTTTGATAATCCCCTGCGGAAGCTGAGCAATGTGATCTTTCTGCCCCATATTGCCGGGGTGGTCAATAATGGTCTGCTGCGCCTGGGCCGCCACGTCATCAAGGAATTGGAATTATTTGAGGCCGGCAAGCCCGCCATTCATGAAATTACGGAAGATATTATGTTCCGCATCGGACGAAATTAAGGAGAAGATTGAAAATGTTTGATGAAAAATATCTGGATGATCTTCTTTCCACCCCGGGGACGGCCCTGATTGAGGATTTCAAGCGTCTGGACGGGGATATCATGATCCTGGGCGCCGGCGGCAAGGTGGGCCCCCAATTGGCCCTGATGGCCAAGCGGGCGGCGGATGCGGCCGGAAGCGGAAAGCGGATCATCGCGGTTTCCCGCTTTTCCGATCCTTACGTGGTGGAATTGCTGAAGGAAAATCAGGTGGAAATGATCAGTGCTGATCTGACCGATCCTGCGCAGGTAAAGGCATTGCCGAAAGTGAAAAATATCATTTACATGGTGGGCAGAAAATTCGGCACCTCCGCCCAGGCAGGCGATACCTGGATGATGAATGCCGGCGTTCCCACCCTGGTGACCAGTCATTTCGGCGCTGCCCGGTATGTGGTATTTTCCACCGGCAATGTATACCCGCTTTCCGATCTGGCAAATGGCGGCAGCCGGGAATGCGATCCCGTAGGCCCGGTAGGGGAATATGCCATGTCCTCCCTGGGGCGGGAACGGATTTTCGAATATGCGGCGCGCCATCTGGGGGCTAAGGTGCTCATGTTCCGATTGAATTATGCCATCGATCTGCGCTACGGCGTATTATGCGATATCGCCGCCAATATCCTGGAAAAGAAGCCTATCAGCGTGCGTACGCCCTGCTTTAACTGCGTCTGGCAGGGATATGTGAATGAAGTGGCGCTGCGCTCCCTGCTGCTTGCCAGCGAAAATGTGGAATACCTGAATGTGACGGGGCCGGAAACGATTTCCGTGCGGGCTGCCGCAGAAGCAATGGGCAGCATGCTTGGGGAAGAGCCCATCTTTGACGGCGAAGAAACAAATCAGGCGCTTTTGAGCAATGCCAGCAAATGCATCCGCCACTTTGGCTATCCCGCCTACGGCGCAGAGCAGCTGATGATCTGGCAGGCGGAATGGCTGAAAAACGGCGGCCGTCTGCTGAATAAGCCCACCCATTTTGAAGAAAGAAAAGGAAAATTCTGATGAGAAAAAATGCGTATGATCTGATGCAGCGGGGCGGCTTTATCCCCGCCATGCCCCTGGTGCTGGATGAAAACCGGCAATTTGATGAGGCCGGCCAGCGGCGCTTGATCCGCTATTATCTGGCGGCCGGGGTGGACGGCATTGCGGCAGCGGTGCATACCACCCAATTTGAAATCCGGCTTCCCCAGCATAACCTGCTGGAAAAGGTATTGCGCACGGCGGCCGACGAAATGATTCGCTATGAGCAGGAAAGCGGCCGTACCATTTTGCGCATTGCCGGCGTATGCGGCGATGAAGCCCAGGCCGCCGCTGAAGCGGAATTGGCCAAATCCCTGGGGTATGATGCAGTGCTGCTCAGCCCCGGCGGGCTTTCCCATAAAACGGAGGAAGAATTGATTCACCGCACCCAGACCGTAGCGGCCATCATGCCGGTGGTGGGTTTCTATCTGCAGCCTGCGGTGGGCGGCCGTCTTTTCTCCTATGAATACTGGGCCGGTATCTGCGCCATCGAAAATGTGGTGGCCATCAAATGCGCGGCTTTCAACCGCTATCTGACCATCGACGTGGCCCGGGCCATCGCCTTTTCTGGCCGGGAAATCGCCCTGTATACCGGCAATGACGACAGCATTGCCGCCGATCTGATGACAAAGTTTTCTTTTGCTTCCCCGGATGGCGTCAAAGAAATCCGCTGCGTGGGCGGCCTGCTGGGCCACTGGGCGGTATGGACCCATCGGGCGGTTGCCTATTTCCATCATTTGCGGAGCGCGGCGGAAAAGGGCGTGCTCAGCGCGGAGGATATGACCCTGGCAGCCCGGATCACGGACGCCAACGGCGCCTTCTTCGATATCCGGGGGAATTTTGCCGGCTGTATCGCAGGGATTCATGAGGTGCTGCGTCGCCAGGGACTGATGAAGGGCATCTGGTGCCTGAACCCGGATGAAACCCTCTCCCCCGGCCAGATGGAAGAAATTGAACGGGTGTATCAGATGTATCCGGATCTGAACGACGATGCTTTCGTTCGGGAGTTTTTACAAAAAGAGCAAACCGGCGCATAAATCCAAATGAAAAATAGCAAAAAAAGCCCGCCTTCCGAAGAAAGCGGGCTCTTTTTATTGAGCAGAAAAATCGATGTTTCGATTACTTGCCCTGCTGGGAAGCGATGTATTCCTGCATTTCGGCAACATATTCGTCGCCGCCGGCTTCGTACCAGCCATCCAGGATTTCATCCCAATCATCCACGGGACGAGCGCCGGTGATGATCTTGGCAATTTCGACCTTCATGTACTTCACATAGTCCAGATAGATGGGATCCTGCAGCACGTCAGGCTGATAACCCATATCCAGGGTGAGGCTGTTCTGGTCGACGCAGATCTGCAGACGATTCAGGGTAGCTTCGTAGAAATCGGGTTCCATGTTGATGTGTACGAAGAAGCTGGCGTCGGTGCTGCGGCGAGCGAAGTTACGGGAAACGAAGTTGGTGTTGTACAGTTCGGTGGGGGTGGGCACGCCGTCAACCATCTTCCAGGTCACGCCTTCGGGGCCCCACTTGGTGGAATTCCAGCCTTCGTCGCTGAGGAGGTAATCCAGGAAGGCCAGGATCTTTTCAGGATGTTCGGCGAAGCTGCTGATGCCCCAGAAGCCCCAGGAACCGGTAGCCCAGTTGGCACCCTTGTAGGAATCCTTGTCTTCTTCCTTTTCAACGATACCGGTGATGTAGCCCAGATCGAAATCGGGATCAATGGCCTGGCCCAGGGGCAGGTCCTGGATCATGTGGCCGGCGAAACGGCCAACCATGCCGACAACACCAGACCGGAAGCGGTCCAGCATGACAGAGGAGGTCTGGATGGTGGGCCAGTCAGGATCGAAGAGGCCATCAGCCCACAGCTTGGCGTTGAAGGCCAGGCAGCGCTTGAAGTTGTCATGATCCTTGCTGTACATCAGATCCATGTATTCGCCATCATATTCCTGCCAGCCGAGCAGACCGAAGGCCCACTGGAACTGAGGAGTGATGTCGCCGCCATTGGTGTAGGCAGAATAACCATAGGTATCCTTCTTGCCATTGCCATCGGGGTCGCTGTTCACGATCGCATAGAGGATGTTGTAGAGTTCATCAGTGGTGATGCGGCCATTTTCGGGAATGGTGATGTTCAGGGCATCCAGCCAGTCCTGACGGATGGCGAAACCGTCGGCACGGGTAACGGTGCACCGGGGCACGGCGTAGATGTTGCCATCCTTGAGGATCTTGGCTTCTTCGATAGCCGCGGCATGGGTGTACTTCATGATGTTGGGATAGTTGGGCAGCAGATCGTTCAGGGCCAGATAGAGGCCATTGGCAGCGCCGTCACGGAGAGTGACCTGCTTGGCATCGGGGAAGAGCACCAGATCGGCGTAATCGCCGCTGGCGATCATCATCTGCAGGGATTCAGCGTAGGCGGAACCAGCGGGGGTTCTCAAATCCAGCTTGACGTTGCAGGCTTCTTCCAGCATAGCAATGTAAGCCTTGCCAGCATCATCCAGATCGGCGCCGAAGTTGATCATGAGAGAGAACTCATAGGGTTCTTCATCGGCTGCCAGGGCCACGGGCAGAGAAGCCAGCATAGCCAGTACCAGGACCAGGGACAGGATTTTCTTCATGGGGTTACCTCCTTTAATATTTTAAGCCATTTCGGCTTAAGGATCAGGATCAGCCCTTCACTGCGCCCAGCATAATCCCCTTGGCAAAATATTTCTGCAGGAAGGGATATACGCACATGATGGGCACCATAACAACCAGAAGGGAAGCATACTGGATGGAGATGGTAGGAATATTGGCGGTATCCATTTCAGCCGCGTTGCCGCCGGATTCCGCCATGGCGGTATTGGCGGCCAGGATGACTTCGCGCAGTACCAGCTGTACCGGCCAAAGATCACGGTCACGGATATAAACGATACCGGCGAAATAGCTGTTCCAAAGGCCCACGGCACGGAACAGGCCGATGGTGGCCATGATGGGCAGGGAAAGCGGAAGCACGATGCGGGCCAGGATCAGCCCTTCGCTCGCGCCGTCCACCTTGGCGGCCTCCAGCAGGCTATCGGGCATGCCGCGGAAGAAATTGATCATCAGGATGACGTTATAGGCACCCACGGTGCTGGGGATGAACAGCGCCCAGATGGTATTATACATACCCAAATCGCGGATCAAAAGGAAATTGGGGATGGTGCCCGCGCCGATCATCATGGTAATGATGATGATCGTCATGTAAATGGCCTTGCCCCGAAGCTGCGGCCGGGAAATGGGATAGGCGGTCAGCGCGGTAATGCCCAGGGTGAGGATGGTGCCGACAACGGTGATAAAGATCGTGTTGCCGTAGCTTTTCATCAGCTGGGGGCTTTTGAATACCGTGGCAAAGGCGGTGAAATCCAGCTCCGTGGGGAAAAACATCCAGGGACGAAGCAGATAGGCACGATAGGAAGAAATGGATACGCTGATCAGATTCAGCATGGGATAGATGACCGCGATGGCGAAGATAGTGACAACGGAATAGCAGACGAAGGAGATGATCTTGTCCTCCATGGAGGAACGGATTTTTTTCTTGGCCGGCTTTACCGGCATTTCCGTTTTCGTTACCATAATCCATACCCCCTGACTTTTCTGGAGAAATAGTTCGTGATGAAGAGCAGGATGCAGCCGATGACAGAGGTGAAAAGGCCAACGGCCGTGGAGAAGCTGTAACGGCCTTCCTTCAGACCTACCGTATAGGAGTATACTTCGAATACTTCTACCACTTCGATGGTCATGGCGTTTTGCAGCAGGTAAATTTCTTCAAAGCCGTTGCTCATCAGGCTGCCCACGCGCATGATCAAAAGCACCACGATGGTACTGGAAATGCAGGGCAGCGTGATATACCGGATACGCTGCAGGCGGGAAGCGCCGTCAATCATGGCCGCTTCATACAGGGAAGGATCGATACTGGTCATGGCCGCCATATACACGATGGTGCCCCAGCCGGCGCCTTTCCAGATTTCGGCGATTACCAGCACGGCGCGGATCTTGGTGGAATCGGTGAGGAAGTAGATGGGGTTCAGGCCCATTTCCCGGCGGAAGAAATTGAAAATACCGGTGGAGGGAGAAAGCAGGTTATTCAGAATACCCACGATGATAACCCAGGAAATGAAGTGAGGCAGATACAGAATGGTCTGCATGGTGCGCTTATAGCGGATGGAGCGCATTTCATTGAGCATCAATGCCAGCAGCAGGGGCGCAGGGAAGCTGCACACCATACGCAGCATACTGATTTCCAGGGAATTGCGCAGAACGCGCCAGAAATCCCGGCTCTGCCAGAGATAATTGAAATGCTTCAGACCCACCCAGGGGCTGTTCATGACGCCTTTCACGATATTGAAATCCTTGAAGGCGATGGTGATCCCGTACATGGGGATATACTTGAAAATGATGAAATAGAGCATGCCGGGAATCAGAAATACATGCAGAATCCAATTGGCCTTCCAGTATTTCTTCCAGCTTTGCTGACGGGGTTTGATGACGCTGGGGGTCATATCCTCATATCCTCCTTTACGCTTCTGCGCGAATTTCCTGAATGGCTACCTGGCCGCCATGATTTTCTTCGAATTCAAAGCGAAGGCTGTCATAGACGCCGGGAGTAAACTGATGCCGGTTGAACTTCAGGTGGTTTTCCTTTACGTCCACCAGCAGCGTTTCCTTGCCGTTCAGCAGGCCGTATACCTTGTATTTCCGGGATAGATGCTTGAAGAGCCGCTTGGTGTAGAAATAAATCTTGGTGGTATTATTGATACCAAAGGTAATCTGTACCTGGGAAACTTCCTTGGGCTCATTGAATTTCAGGGTCAGGCAGGGCTTTTCATCCCCTTCTGCCGAGAACCACATATTCGTTCCGAAATAGGCACGGTTATAGCCGTTAACCACGTTTTCCGGCTTATAGGCACGCTGGGGCGTATCAAAGCGATAGCAGATGCAATCCTCATGACGGCTGTAGAAATATTCCGCCATGGACATGGTGTAATAATTCCAGATGGTTTCCTGCTTGTTCCTGTAGCGATTATAAAGAATGGTGGTGGGCAGGGCCTCTTCCGCGCGGGCGAAAGCAATATGTTCATTTTCCTTCAGCGCGATCATGTAATAGCTGCCGGGGGCCAGCATATCCACAGGAATAATCACATCCTGCATGCTGCCATTGCCGGAAACCGGGATGCTGCCGGAAGCCACCTCTTCATCCGGCCCGAAGTTGTAGCCGCGGAAGGGCTTGAAAATGATGTATTCCAATTGGGTATCGGCGTCGCTCCTGCAGGTGAGGATCAGCTGCCGGGCCGCATTGGTAAAGGGCAGCGCCAGCATCAGCCCAGCGCCGATTTCGATTTCGCCCTCCTGCTTGGTCAATTCCAGCATCGCTTCAGAGGAAACCTCCACCTGGGCGCTCAGGGCCAGATCCCGGGGATCTTCATTCTTGAGGCCGGGGATCAGCTGGTCTTCGCGCAGCAGGCGCTGCTGCAATTCCCGGGTATATTTTTCATATACGCCCCGGGGCGTGGTCTGCTTTTCCTTGCAGATGGCAGCAGCCATACCCACGGCCTGGCCCAAAGTGGAAAGCGTGGCCGCCACGCGGGTGGAGCCAAAGGCCACATGGCTGGTGGACATGCAGCGGCCGCACATGAACAGATTTTCCACATTGCGGCTGTAGCTGCAGCGATAGGGGATGGAATAAATGCCCCGGAAATTGATATGGCGGTTGATCAGATCATCATCAAAGAAGCCGCGGATGGCATGAAGGTCAATATTCCAGCCGCCATGGGCCACGGTATCCTCAAATTCATTCTGATTGACCAGATCGTTTTCAGTCAGGATCACATCGCCGCAAACCCGGCGATATTCCCGCATGCCGGGGATCAGGCCCACGAATTCCAGATCATAATTCTTGGATTCGGGATATTCCCCGCTGTTTTTGATATGATTCCAGATGCCGTATACCAGACTGCGGTGATACTGGATGATTTCTTCCCGGTCCTTCACCTGATCCTTGGCGCCGTCGCCCTCATAGAACCACTGGAAATTGAAATTATTATGGGGAATTTTGCGGTATTTCAGGGCGCCGCTGGCGGCGATATCAAAGGCAAAGGCAGGGGGAACAAATTCCACGGGCTTGCCGGTATCCTTGGAGAAGAAGGTCAGCGTGCTGGGAATGACGAAGGAATCCGCTTTATCCGGCGCGACCTTTTCATTGAAGGTGGATTTCGCTTCCCGGCCGATCATGAAATCGGCGCCGGCCATGGCCGCCAGCGTACCGTCGCCGGTATCATCCACAAAGAAAGGCGCGATGAAGGTGTAGCGGGTTTCGGTGGTATTCTGCGTACCGGAAACGGATTTGATCCGGCCGTTTTCATCCAGTTCCGCGCTGTCAATGCAGGTATTCAGATACAGTTTCAAATGCTCTTTTTCATTCAGCAGCGCATCCATAAATACGGTATCCTGGATAAACCGATTGCGTTCCGGAGTGCGATACACAGTTTCCTCGCGGATGGCTTCCACGATGCCGCCTTCACGGGAATTGATATTCAGGGGGCTGCAGTCGGGTGCGCCGGCACAGGTAACGAAGATTTCCTGGCTGCAGTTGCCGCCTACACAGCCGCGATCATTGATCAGAACCACATCAAGGCCTTCACGAGCCGCCTGAATAGCCGCGCACATGCCGGGCATCCCTGCGCCTACCACAACCAGATCGGCATATACCTGCTTCTCTTCAAAACGCATACTGTCACTCCTTTGCGAATTGCATAGCGTAAATGGTATAATTAATTACTATAATTATATCCGTTTTGTACTATTTGTGGCAATCCGCCTGGTTTTACTAAAACGAGGAAGATCCGGTTGATTTTTCTCCAAAAAGGTGTCTGTTTTTTACCTGCGGTGTTTTTTATTTACCATGCAAACAATTCCACTTGAAAAACCGGAAACTTTCCGTTACATTATAAATAAGAAGGAGGTGAAAAACCTTTGACATATACATTAATTATTGCGGATGATGACGCCATGATCCGTAAGGGTCTTCGTTGCCTGATTCCCTGGCAGGAATTAGGCTTTCAACTGGTGGAAATTTTTGAAGATGGAAACCAGGTTATGGATTATTTGCAGAATCATGCTGTCGATGTGATTCTGACGGATATTCGTATGCATGAAATCAGCGGTCTGGATATCGCCCAATATGTATTTGAGCAATCGCTTTTCACCCGTGTGGTTATTTTAAGCGGCTATCAGGAATTCGAATATGCCCAGCGCGCCATTCGATACAATGTGACAGAATATCTTCTCAAGCCCATTGCCATCGATGATCTGCGGGAAACCTTTTCCCGGATCCGGGATATGCTGGATCAGGAGCGCAGAAAAGAGGGGCAAAAGGCACAACTGGAGGGGGACGTAACCAACCTGCAGGAGCGGCTGGATCGCCTGTTCCTCCTGGATGCCTATTCGGGAAAGCTGATGCAGGAAGGTGCATTCCTGCATCGCCTGAAAATCAATGGATACAGCCTGGCTGACCTGGAAAGGAAATCCATATTATATGAATTGGTCTGTCCGCCGGGCAAGGAAAATGTCGTCATCAGCGGAATGAATCTGATTGTTGACGGATGCAGTTTCTATGCGCTCAAACAGCAGGATGATACGCTGGAAGGGCTGCTGCTGGAAAACAGGCCTGGAAATCTGCAGCAATTGACCACCAATACCGTGGAAGACAGGCTGTTTTCCCTCAGCGGCCTTCCCGTAAAATGCGATCAGATATCTTCCTTTGAAAATCTGCGCCAGTTCACGCTTTTCAGAAGCCCGGAAAGCTATGAAAATGGCGGCCCGGCCATTCAGGCCGAGGATTATCTCCGGGAGCATTATGCCGAGGATATTACCCTGAATGATGTGGCGGCCAGAATATTTGTCAATCCCGCCTATCTTTCACGGGTATTTCATCAGAAAACAGGGCGCACCTTTACCGAAGCACTGAGCCGCATTCGCCTGGAGGCGGCCCAGCGGCTGCTGAAGGAAAGCAATGCCGCCATCTCTGAAATCGCGCGCAGCTGCGGCTATACCGACAGCAAATATTTCCATAAGCAATTCAAGCGCTATGTGGGCATGTCGCCGGGAAAATGGCGACAGACCGGAACGTGGAAGGAAGATTCAAATGATTGAAAAGCCGCAGGTGCAGCAAATTGCCCGTTTGGGCAGGGCGCGGTTCAGCCAGCTTTTCAAGCGCATCTTTTTGATCGCCTTCATTACCATGGTGCTGATCGTGGGCTGCCTGCAGGTCGTTCTCTTTGTTCAGACCCGGTATCTGCTGGATAACGAACTGGATAAAAATAATCAGCAATTGCTTTCTCAGATTCAGGAAGCCATGGATACCGTTCGCAGGGATGCGGAAAATCTGATGCTCCGGATCATGGTGGATGCTGATGTAAATTCCTTTTTCAGCTATCCCTCCGCCAACGTCAATTCCTTTCAGGATGTAAATACGCGGAAAGTCATCCATGAAAATATGGCCAAATGGATCTGGGATATGCCGCTAGATTCCATCGTCATTTATACCGAAGCAACCGATCGCATACTTTCCAGCGATTATGGCAGCTCGCTCCGGATACACCATCCCGAAAGCAATCTGATGGGATTGATTCAGGATCTGGATCTGCCCAACGGAAAGGTTGCCTATGTATTGCGGGAAAAAAAGGGGCTGACCGCCACACAGCAAGAGCCCATTCTGTGCCTTACCCTGATTTGCCGGAAGAATATCGGCGTCGGGCAATACGGCTATTGCTTCATCAATATCAAGCTGGATAGCTTGCTGGAAATCATTCAGCAGTGGAATCTGGATCCCCTGAGCGATCTGATGCTTGCGGATGGCAGCGGGCATATTCTGATTGACAGCGGAAAGCAATATGACGACGGCCATTTTGCCGATTTGAATCTGAATCCGCAGCAAATCGAAAGCATTATGACCATCGGAACCGGAACATTCAATACGGAAATTGACGGGGATATCATGCGCCTTTCCTGGATGAAATCCTCCTTCGATGAAATGCGGTATCTGCGCCTGATCCCCTATTCCCATTATGCCACGCTGCTCACGCATCTGGTATATACAACCCTGATAACCCTGTTTGCCGGCTCTGCCGTGGTTCTGATAGTATCCTATATTCTGGCGCGGTATGCTTACCGTCCTATCCGTCTGATCACCCAGGCGGTGGATAATCCATCGCCGGAGCATGGCAGCATTCAGGCGGACGAAGAAACCCGGTATATTCTGATGAAGCTGCTTCTGGCCAACGATCAGAATATCCAATTGGAAAAGAAAAATCTGCAGCAGTTTGAGGATTTGCGTCATGCCCAGGCCAATGTGCTGCAGGCCCAGATCACCCCTCATTTTCTCTATAACGCCCTGCAATCCATTCAGATGATGGTGCTGATGGAAACCGGCAATCCCAAAAGCCCGGCGGCGGAGGCCGTACTGGCCCTTTCGGGCATCACCCGCTCCATTTTGCAAAAGGGCGTGGATACGGTGAATCTGCAGGAGGAAATCCGTTATCTGGAAAAATATATCTACTTAAAAAAGCTCAGTTATCCCGATCGGCTGCAGGTGGAAATCCATGTGCCGGATTCCCTAATGCATTGGAATGTACCCAAGCTTTGCCTGCAGCCGCTGCTGGAAAATGTGATCCTTCACGGGATGCCGGAGCACGGGGTATGCAGGGCTGTCATCAGCGGAAATGTGGAAAATGATCGCCTGATCATCTCTCTTAACGATAACGGCCCCGGCATGAGCGATGAGCAAATGCAGGATTTCAATCAGTTGACCAACCAGGATGTAATCTTCCGGAATCAGCATGTGGGGCTGATCAATCTGGCCCAGCGGCTGAAGCTGCTTTACGGCAATCAGGGCGGCATGCTGCTTTCCAGAAGCCAGCTGGGCGGCCTATGCGTTACCTTCTTCCTCCCCTGTCAGAAGACAGACAGCCCAAACGGAGCCCCATAAAAATCAAAAAGGATCGCCTGTGATCGGGTGATCCTTTTGTTTTTCATATCATTGACAAGCGATCGAAAGAAGAATACAATAAACAAAATGAAAGATCGGAGGTTTCTTCATGCGCTATCGCACTGATCACGATTTTCATATTCATTCCCAGCTTTCCAGCTGCTCCGGCGATCCTGCGCAGACAACAGAATATCTGCTGTCCATGGCCGAAAAGCATGGCTTTGATAAAATCTGCCTGACCGATCATTTCTGGGATGAAACCATCCCCGGCGCGTCCAAATGGTATGCCCCGCAAAATTATGCCCATATCTGCCAGGCAAAGCCCCTGCCCCAGAGCGACAAGGTACGCTTCTATTTCGGCTGCGAAACGGATATGGATCAATTCTTTACCGTCGGCATTTCGCCTGAGCGCATGGACGAAATGGATTTCATCATCATTCCCACCACCCACCTGCATATGATGGGCTTCACCCTGGATGAAAAGGATGATGCACTTCCCTGCCGCGCGCGGCTTTTTGTTGAAAGATTCGACAAGCTCCTGGATATGGATTTGCCCTTTGAAAAGATTGGCCTTGCCCACATCACCTGCAGCCTGATGGCCAAGCCCCTGGAGCCCGGCAAATGGCGGCATCTGGATCTGCTGGATATGATCAGCGATGCAGAATTGGAGCGGCTCTTCACCCGCGCGGCACAGAAAAAGATGGGCATTGAATTGAATTTCCCGCCGGAAGCATATACAGAACAGGATCTGGAACGGCTGCTGCGGCCATACCGGCTGGCCAAAAAGTGCGGCTGCAAATTCTACTTTGGCAGCGACGCCCATCATCCCGCCGAAACAGAAGGATCCAAGAAGCGATTTGAACGGATTGTTGATCTTCTTGGTTTGCAGGAAGAGGACAAATTCTCCTTCGCGTTTTTGAACAAATAACGAAGACCGCTGCGCATTACGCCCTGGTCAAAGGCAAAAAATCAGCCCCCAAAGCCAAATGGCTGGGGGCTGTTTCTATGTTTCAGCATGTACAAAAATGCTTTACCGTTTTTCCTGAATCACCACGACCGCAGACATGGGGGGAAGCGCCAGATCAAAGGCAATACGGTCGTTTACCTGTCGGCAGGGAAGATTTGCATCCGTTCCCCGATCCAGATCCAGCAGCGTCAGTTTTTCTCCCTGCAGGGGAAGGCTGGCCGTCCGGCGGATTTCGTTTTCGCCTGTATTCACCAGCAGATAGATTTGCTGCTCACCCGCCCGATAATGATACGCCACCAGCAATTCTTCCTTTTCCACCTGCACATCACAGGATACCGGCAAGCCGCATTCCTCGGTGAATTCCACGCCTTCCAAGGATTTCAGCCCGGGAATTTCCCTGCGTTTTCCGCCAAAGATCACCCGCACGCCAGCCTGCACGGCCTTTTCAACGGCGTCAGCCACCTGTTCATCCACAAAGGGAACCCAGGGGAACAGCAGGGCCTTGGGACGTTCCCCGCAGGGCGTAAGAATTTCCCCCTGATCAAAGCTGCATTGCAGCAGCACCTCCCGATTGATGAAATCATAATCCGCCTGGCGGGAAAGCAGGATTTCGGAAAATTCCTGCAGCTGGGCTTCCATCATTCCGGCGGTCTCCGATTTGGGCAGACATTCCGGTGCGGTGAGCGCCGCAAATTGCTCATAGGGATAATAAAGCAGCAACTGGGATTGATGCACCCCGCCGGAAAGCAGCGCCCCCAGCCGGGCGGTATAGGCGGTGAAACGGCGATACTCCGCTTCATCAAATAATTCTTCCCCATAATAGGAGGTAATGGTATTTACCCCCAGGGCATGCAGGGAAGCCATGGCCAATTCAAGGCGTTCCACGGAGAAGGTCTGATCCTCATCCTTCATATTGGATGCCTCAATCATGGCAAAGGGCTTGCCATACTGATGGGCAGCGGAAGAGGCTACCTTACAGGCCAGGGAATGGCGGGTCTTATGGGGCGCGGAATAGAGCAAATCGCAGCCCGGAATATCCATACAGCCCAAATGATGCAGGATATCGCCATATTTGCCGGGATGGCCGGCAAAGCCCTCTTCCGCGATATAATGGCCGCTGAATTTCATTTCGTTCCCGTGCAGGCGATGGATAAACTGATCATTGTATGCGCGATCAAACATAGCATGCAATGTTTCATAAAAATCCCGGCGCAGCGCCTGGGTATTTTCAAAATCCGTGCTGAATAAATCCGGCAGTCTGGGGGCCAGGGCATAGCCGCAGCGCTTTTCAAAGATTTCTTCCACGCCGGTGGGCCAATGAATATAGGGATAAATGGGCATATCCATATCCGGGCAATCGCAGATGGAAACCGAGGCAAAGCGCGGGGCGATCTTCTTGGGATTCCAATTTTCGGGATAATCGGTATACCAGAGGAAGGAAGGTTCATCCGTAAAAACGGCCTCCACCTTCTTTTTCAGCCGATCGCCGAAAGCCTGCTCATAGGCGCCCCAGGTCACATCCAGAAAGCGGGCCATGGATTTCTGATCCGCCACATTGGGATAACGCCGGGGCGCACGCAGCGCGTAGGTCAGATAGGTTGCCTCATACAAAGGACGCAGGAAATAGCACCAGATGCGCCATTTCCCTTTGGGGGCGTCCCAGCAAAGATTGCCGGCCGGATCCTGCCAGCGGCTGATATCCATCTGCTCTCCCGCTTTATTCCGGGCAAAGGCGAATTGCAGGGCGGAATGGCCGTGGGGGCTCATGATGCGAACGGCGCTCCCCCGGGCCTCCACATCCTTTTGAACGCAGGCCAGCGCCATGCTTTCCAATTCGGGATGATCCCGCAGCACCAGGCCCCCCGCCCCGCCGGTAGGATAATACTGTTCATCATAAATCCAGATACGCAGGCCCTTTTCATGGGCATAATCAATCGCCCAGGCCATTTGTTCTAGGGCAGTTTCATCCTCCAGATAATTTTTGTTATCCACGGAAAGCACAAGCCCGGCATAGCCCCGTTCCTTCAGCCGCTCAATGCGCCGGGCGATATGCTCCCGGTGCTTATCCGCGCCCATTTCCGGCGGGAATGTATACATTTCGCTATCCAGATTCAGCGCCACAAATTGAAAATCATGCACAATTTGAATGGGACCATAAGCATTTTCCGGGCTTTGAAATTTATCCTTCTGATACATATTTTTCCTCCATCATGAACACACACATCTTTCTGCTATATTATAACGAAAAAATGCAGAATACACAAGCAAAAAGGAGCGTTTTACCGCTCCCTTTTCCGAATCCAAATTATCATCCGTTGGAGAACAGATCCAGCTCCAGGAGAAGAATTTCGCCGGTTTTGGCGTCCACCTTCACCCAGCCCCGGGTATTGAAAACATCACTGAGGTCATGATACTGGATCAGCCAGTAGGGCTGCCCCGTGGTTTCCTCCTCATTCCAGAGGCAATAGGAAACCGCCAGGGAATCCACCCATTCCATATCCACCTTGCCCTGGCAATAGGCCTTGAATGCTTCATCCCCGATTTTCGCGGCCAATGCCTGGCTGATGGTACCGTCCTCGCCCTCCACCATCATATAATGGCCGCTGTCCTGTTTCGGCGACCAATTATAGAAGGTATGATGAATGGCCTTGGGGGTCTGGGGCCAGAATTGATTCAGATCCCCATCCCGCATGGCAGGGGGATTGCCCGTTTTCCAGGTTTCCACATAAGCGTCCAGGGTATCCGGGGTAATGCCCATTTCCTGCATGGCCTTTTCCAGGGCATCCCAATGGGCGGCGGGAATGGAAGGATCACCCCAGAACCAGGGGAAGCCGTCGGGCCCGGGCGTGGGTGAGGGCGCCGGAGTGGCCTGGTTAAAGAGCACCACTTTTTCATCCCAGCAGCCCATGCCCTCCAATTCGCCATTCTCCGCATTCACCCAGATGATGCCGTATAATTTCCCATCCTTCACCGGCTTGATCTCATAGGCATTCGTGCCGGCCTGGGGCTCATTGAACCAATAGGAAACACTGTAAACCAGCTCATCGGCGCTGATATTCTTTTCTTTCTTCATCCCTTCCCCGTAGGTTTCCTTAAACGCCGCAGCGGCAATTTCCAAGGCCTGTTCTTTGGTGATATCCGTATCGGCGGGCAGGCCCTTGATGGCGGGGGAATCCCCGTGAAGGGAAGCAGCCTCATGCCACAGATAATCGATGGCCTGATATTCAAAGGGCCAGAAATCGATCAATTCCCCATATTCCGCCTGCCAGCTGCCATACAGATCCCCGGCGGTATCGGCATTATAATTCACCGCATCCAGCTTTTCCCAGAACCAATCCGGGAAGCTGGCATTATACCAGCTTGCGGGCTTGCCGGAGAGCAGGGCCTCCATATCATCCTTCCAAAGGCCATTGGCCAGCACCCTGCCGGTGGCGGCATCCAGATAAACCGTGCCTAAAACGCCGCCGCTTTGATTCATCAGGGTAATCTGCCAGCAATTCTTGCCCTCTGCAGGCTTATTGAACCAGAAGGAAACGCCGCAGATCACATCATCCATGGTGATTTCCTCAATGCCCAGTTCGCCCAGCACATCGCCATGGAGCTTTTCCCATTCCGTCCGGGCCTTTTCCACGGCCTGCTCCTGGGTGATATCGGTATCGGAGGGCAGGCCGGGGAAAACGATATCCCCTTCGGAATAAATCTGATGCCAGTAATAATCGATGGCCTGGGCCTCCAGGGGCCAGAAGAGGGAATCCAATCCATAATCCTGATACCAGCCATTCATGAGATCGCTGGCGGTATCGCCGTTATAATTCACTGCATCCAGCTTTTCCCAATACCAAGCAGGGAACATTTCGTTATCCCACATCCAGGGCTTTCCGTCCGGCCGGGGCGTGGGATTGGGATTGACCCAGGCAGAAGTCTCAGCGGGCTTATTCTTTTCCCAGTAGGCTTCGGTAACGTAAATGCGCCATTCCCGATAGCTTTCAAAGGTGGTATCGCTGGCGGTGATTTCCCCGGTACGGGCGTCCATTTCGATGAAGGCGCGGCCCAGGCGGGTGCCATCCTTTTCCACGGTAACCATGGTTTTCCAGATGGGGCCCTTTTCCCCCTGCATGAGGATGATGGGGGTATTGGCATTATAGGCCGGGGCCAGGGTATAATCCTTCATAAAATCCTGGGCGATCTGCTTGGCCTGTTCCGCAGGAATCATGGTATTTTCATCGTAGGTCAGATAGGTCTGATGCAGGGCATGCTTTTCCCTGGCGATGATGCCCTCTTCCCCTTCGGTATCCACCCGGTGCTGCAGGGCCTTCTGGAATTCCTGCAGTCTTTCAGTGGTCCACATGGTCTGGCCGTAGCCATCGCCGTAAGTCCAGGCGAAACGGTCGGAAATGAATTGCCCGGGCATCTGCCAGGAGGGGGCGTAAATGCCGCCGCAGATGCTGTGGCTGTCCACCGTGCCATCCTGCTTCATGGTAAGATAATAGATATTGGAAACAACATCCAACGCTTCAAATTCGAACCACCAGTTTCTTTCCTTCAGATAAGGATTGACGATGGTTTCGGTATACTGCATATGCACCCGGTAATGGGCAGGATCGGTCAGATCGGCCGCTTCATGATAGGTGGCTTTGATAAAATCAAGGGCGGCCTGCAGGGCCTGTTCCTTGGTCAGCTCATTTTCCCCTTCGGGAAGCACATTGGCAATATGCCCATCCCCCTGGCCGCAGGCCTCCAGCATTTCTTCATACCAGTGCTGCACTTCCAGGGGCCATGCGGAGGGATAGAAGCCATATTCCGTTTTCACGAACTGGCGCATCAATTCTTCCTTGTAATAGCCATCATCCGATCGGGCCAGGGTTTCCAGGAGATGATCGGGCAGATGGATATCATTTTCCTCCGCGATGCGCAGGATTTCTTCAATCTGCGCATTGGTGTATTTATTTTCGTCCATATTTTCCTGGGCCATGGGGGCCATGATCTGATCCACAAAATCCTTGCCCCCCAGCAAAACGGCAGCCAGGGCGCTGACCGCCATCAGCATCAGCACCAGCGCAAAAACCAAACCCACTGAAATCTTTCTTTTCATGACGGGCGTTTCCTTTCTCTGTTGGGGAAGACGCGCAATCATATCGCGCATATCCCGTTCAAAATCCTGAGGGATGGAAGGAAGCGCGGCGTTAATGGTTTCCTGATTGATTTTCACAACCCGCTTCATTCAAACATCACCTCCTGATCCAGCATTTTCCGTAAGGCTTTCCGTGCACGATGGAGCCTGTTTTTGAATGTGGTCACCGGTATGCCAAGGGCCATGGCGCCTTCCTTTTCGGATGCCCCCTGCAGATATTTCACCAATACCGGCAGGCGAAGATCCTCCGGAAGGGCGTGAATGGCGGCGTATAAATCTGTATAATCGGGATTTTCAATTTCCGCATCCGGGGGCGTTTCCACGGGAAATACCCGCATCCGCTGCCGCTGGATATTATGGCATTCATTGATCAGAATGCGGGTTAAATACCAGCGGAACATGCCCTCCCGGGCGGATTCCTTCTTTTCCCATCCTTTGAGCAGGGCCTGCTGCACCGCATCCCGGGCGTCCGCCTCCTGGCGGAGCATGCCCATGGCGATTTTATACAGCGCAGACAGGGATTCCTCTGCGACGCGCTCGTATTCCTGGCGATCGGCCAATTAGGTGGCCTCCCTTCAAAAAACAGTGTATTGAGTACTCTTACAATGAAAAGACGGAGGAAACAGGGATTTTGTTTCCTCCGAATTGGAAAAAATACAAATTTTTTTATTTTTTATGTTTCCAATACCAGATCGCAACCTTTTTCCAGGTCTTCCGCCCCGAAATAGGCACTTTCCAGGGGCAGCCAGAGGGATTGAAAGCGATCATAGAGCCATTCCCCCCGGGCGTGAAGCCGTGCATCCTGGGTTTCCGGGGTCGTCTTTAAAAAGAAGCGCAGGGAATAGATATCCCGGTAGGCCGGATGCAGGCTGTATACCCCCTCCACAATCAGAAGCGGACAGGGGGCAATTTCCCGGATCCCGGCATAATCGCCGATACCGCAATCGAACACCTGATAGCGGATGCCTTCATTCTTCCGGATGGCCTGTGCCACCTGATCGTGAAACCGCTCATAATGGATATTGCCCCCGGGCTGGGAAAACCGGGCCTCCGTGCGAAGGGCAGGGGGCAGAAAAAAATCATCCATGGAAATCAACGGGGCCTGAAATTCATCCGCCAGCTGCTTGCCCAGGGTGCTTTTTCCGGTAGCCGCGCCGCCCTCCAGGGCCAGAATCACAGGCGTTCCCTTTTTCAGTTCCTCTTCGATTCTTTTTTTCGCTGCGGCAAAAACATCCGTCATTTCACGGCACCCGCTTTCTCCAGCGCCCTGACCACCGGCGGGATGATCAGCAAATGGCACAGGATACCCGGCCAGGCATCCAGGAAGGCGCCGGCCAGGAAGGCCTGAAAGGTAAAGGAAGAGCCAAAGGCCATCAGCAGATAGCGCATGGCGCCCCAGGCAGCGCGGCCCAGCAGCATGGATGCAATCAGCGCGATATAGATGGAAAGCATTTTCCGGGGCAATTTTACATACAGCAGCCCGGACGCCAGACCATACACCGCCAATTCCACCATCATGGAAACGCCGGTGGGGAAAAGCGGCGGCATACCAAAGAGCAAAAAACGAAGAGCAGGCGCAATCAGCCCCACCAGCGCGGCCAGGGGCCAGCCGCATAAAAAGCCGCAAAGAAACACCGGGATATGCATGGGCGATAATTTACTGCCGATTTCGGGAATCTGTCCGGTCAGAAAGGGCAATACCATGCAAAGCGCCAGGCATACCCCGGCCAATACCAGTTTCTTTACCTGCAATTTCTTCACGCTATCATCCTCCTCATGAAAAAAGGCATGAACCGCCCAAGCGGCCATGCCTTCATGACATTCAATTCGTGTGCTTTTTCCGTTCCAGTCTGCATCCCGGGCTTCGGCCCGGCCGCGATGCTTCCTGCATCACGCTGCTGGAATAGCATGATTATAAAGCGTACTTATTCATTTGTCAAGGCAGAAAGATAGGAAACCGCCTCGCCGGTGAGCGTGCGCAGGGCCAGATCGCCCACCCCCACGATGATATTATTGCAATGATTCACCGGCAGCAGCAGCTTTTTTGCCCGGCTCTGCCCGATGGCCAGGGCCATTTTCGGGGTGATTTCCCCAAGCAAAGAATCCGCAATGGCAATGCCCACCGGCCCGGCAATCACATCCGCATCCCGGCAGCAGACCACCACGGAATTTTCCCCCGTGGCCGCCTGATCCGCGCCGGCCTTGAGCATGGCGGCGGTGGCGGTGGTATTGGTACCCACGGCGGTAATCTGGCAGGGAATTTTTGCATTCCGGATGGCCTCCACCAGCTGGCGGCCGATGCCGCCGCCCTGGCCATCCACAATCAGCAATTTCAGCATGCTTATCTCCTTATTCATCAAAAACGGGCCGGAGATCATGCTCCAGCCCGAATATTTTATGGTTTATTCTCCGTCTTCCGTCCGCTGGGCACGGCGGCTGCGGCGGCGACGGGGCACATCGCTTTCCTTGGCGGCCTCATGGGCGGCGGCCAGGCGTTCTTCCACCGGGGCGGCGGCTTCCGCGGCCACATCCTCTTCCGTCACATCCAGGACGGGGGCGTCGTCATCCTCTACGGCGCGGGATACCCGGTATCCGCCTTCGCCATCACTAGCGGGCATTTCTTCCACCGCAGGGGCGTCGGCGGGGGCGGCAGATTCCACGATGGGCTTGACCAGCTTTTCGTGGGGCAGCAATTCCGCTTCTTCCTCAGCGCGGTAGGTTTCTTCCACCCGGGCCTCCACTTCTTCCAGTTCTTCATCGGCGGGCTCGGTATAATCCCGGCGTTCCGCCAATTCCAGATGATCGTAGGCAGCCTTGGATTTGCCCTTCTTATACAGCCGCACGATGGTGCTGACGGCAAAGAGCGCAAATACGGCCAGGAAGATCACGCCCAGAATAGCGCCCAGGGTCTTGAGCGCGCTGCGGGCCTGGGTCATGATGGGATCGGCGGGGGCCGCCGTCATCAGTTCGGGAGGCGCAATGGTTACCACCGGCACCTGAGTGGGCACGGGGGTCGCCTGCGCGTAGATGATCTGCAGCGTATTGGAATCAAAGGTAACGGTATTCTGCAAGGAATCCTTCAGGGAGGCGGTAAAGCGGAATTTGCCCGCCTGGGAAACGGTGAAATCCCGGGTGATCACGGTGCTGGCGCCGGGCTCCAGGGCGGAAATGGTGGTAACATAGGTGCTGCCATGATAGATCGCAATCTTTTCCGCCTTGATATTGCTGTTGTTGGTCACCGTCAGGTTAAAGCGCACATCCGCAGGGGTCTGATGGATGGCTTCCTGATCGCAGGTCAGATTCAGGGTGAGCAGCAGGGTCTTTTCCGGATCGAAAACGCCGATGGTCAATTCATTCACGGCATTGAGGGATCGGGTTTCCCCGGTGTTATCCGGCAGGCTGGCGGTCACTTTGAAGGTAGTGGGCTCCATCAGGATGAATTCCTTTTCCTCCACCACGGTGGCACCGGCAGGAATGGCAAGATTCGTAAAGATTTCGCCCTTGCTGGCGTCGGTCACCGTCACATTGGAATAGGAAACGTTGCCGGCGTTGGTGAAGGTAACCACCAGGGTGGCCGCTTCGCCGATATTCACGCCGCCGGTGCCGGTGGTGGAAAGCTCAATCTTCAGATTGGGCTTGGCCAGCAGGATGGCGGCCTCCTCCACCTTTTCGGTATAGGTCTTGGCGGCATTGGCCGCTTTATAGGTGATTTCGGCGCTGCTGACCAGATCCGCATTGCCGATCCGGGAGGTGAAGGTCAGGGTGGTCTTTTCGCCAACGGCCAGGGTTTTCACCGTCTGGGCGTTTCTGGAAATCTTTTCTTTCACCCGGATATCCTTCAAATCCACATTGCCGCTGTTATACAATTCATAAACCACGGTGGCCTGGCTGCCGCTGCGCACCACTTCGGGGGTAATGGAGCGGCTGATGGTGAGCTTCACCCTTTCGCCGGTAAATTCCACCCGGGCCACGGCCTGGCGGCTGAATTCCACCAATTCCCCGTTTTCATCTTCCAGATGATATTTCAGGGTATAGGAAAATTCCCCGGCGTCCAGTTCCGCCTGGGTCACATCCCAATTGCCTTCCCAGGTGCGGAAGGCGCCCGCCTTAAGGAGATAGGTGCCCCCATCCCCAAAGGAGGAAACCAGATTGCCCGCGGGATCATACAATTCCACCGGATATTTCATATCTTCGCTTCCGGTGTTGGCCACCCGCAGGGATACCTTCACAGCGCCCGGCTCCGTCAGGCTCTGGGGCTCCACCTGAATGGTAAAATCAATAGGATCCTCCACAGCCATGGCCGCAGGAATTCCCAAAGAGAAAACAAGAACCAAAAGGATCAGCGCCATACCCAACAGGCGCCCATGTTTCTGGGCAAACATCATTGCCCTCCCTCCTTCCAAACGCACAGGAAAACCCATGCGGGGAGAAAAATATCCACTCTATAGCATTTTAGAACAAGAACGCGCCGCTGTCAAGCAAACGGCGCGTTTTCCTATCCAAGAAGCGTAATTTTTACAGTTTTTCTGGTTTTTCGCAGTCCCCAATCCTTATGGAATCGCAAAATTCAGGGCGTCATCATATTCAGGCACCTGCACATAGGATTGGGGCACCTGGCCCACGATAATGGCCTCGGCAATCAGGGCCTGCCCGGCGATGGATACCTGCCTGGCCCCGGACGGAATCACCAGGCGCACGGATACCAGCAGGGAAAGAAAAATCTTATGCCTTGTCTGATTGATGCCGGCCGATTCAAATTCGGTGGAAAAATTGGCATTGACCGCGCTGACCGGAATAATCTTCACCGGCACCTTGGGCCCGAGGGCCGATAAAAAGGGAATTCCCAGCGCCGCGCCCAGGGGAATTTCCACGCTCTGGCTTTCGGCGCTTTCCAGCTTTTCCTGGGCCCGCAAAGCGGTAGCGGTGGCCAATTCATTCATGCGCACCGCATTGGCCTGCAGCATGGTCACCCTGCCCCCCGCATCCGTCTGCACCTGCATCATATCCCCGTATACGACGCCCTGCCCCATCACATCCTGGATGGCCTGATGGATATATTCCACCGCCATGGCTTCCGCCCGGGCATGGGCCAGATCCAGAATCACCGCCTCCAGATTTTTTTCCAGCAGCAGAAAAATGGCTGAAAGAATCAGAAAAATAATGGCAGTCATCCGCAGAATTTTCCGCAATTTTCCCGGCTTCTTTTTTTCTTTTTTCCCTTTCTCCATAAAATTTCACCCTCCCGTGGCAGTTTATGCCGGGAGGGTGAAGAAATTGCTTTTTTATCAGGACAGTGCCACCCATTCAAAGGGCTTTTCCACGGCCTTCATGCCCGCTTCCCGCAGGGCGATCACATTCAGCGTTTCCTGATGGGGCACGGGTTCCTTGCCGGTGCGGAAGAAATCGACCAGTACCTTGATAAATACAGCCCAGAAATCGCTCTGCACATTCAGGGCCTGATTGCCGCCTTCCATGCACACATGGGCCATAAAGGGGGCGCCCGCTTCAAAATGGGTCATGGCGGCGGTGCGGCCATCCTCAAATTCCATGGTAAGCGTGCCAAAGCCATCCCCGGGCACATACATGACCCGTTTGCCTCGCGCCTGCATCAGCATGGTGATGGGTTCCAGCTGATGAATGGCGTAAATTTCCATGCTGGCAGGGCCCCAGGTGGTAAGGCCCTTAATTTTTTCAGGCTCCAGATCGGTATATTCCTTGGCATAGCGCAGGGCGCTGGTGGAATAGCAGGGGGTGCCGCTGCTTTCCGCAAAGGCAAATATCTTTTTCGCCGTTTCTTCATCGGGGGCGAAGGTTTTATCCACATAGACGGGCTTTTTGCTCTGCAGAGGCTTTTCGCAAAGGGAAAGATGCATTTCTGCATTATCGGGGGAAAGCACCACCAGCCCATCACAGGCGGCGATCAATTCCTCCATGGTATCGCATTTTTGAATGCCGTATTGTTCACACCAGGCGTCGGTGGTCAATCCGCCCTTGGGGCTGTCGATCTGCGCCCAGGCATGGGTCACCTGCATTTCGCCGCCGGTGGCCTTTTTGATCCATTCCGGATAATTGTTGGCATGCCATTCATCCAGATAATAATCAATGAACCCAATCTTGAACATATTTTTTCCTCCTTAATACAGGAATGAAATGCGTGTGTCTGCATGATAGCACAGGAAAAGGAAATATGCAAGACGAACCTTCCCGCCCTCTTTCCCGGCCTTGCCAAGCCGCGAAAAAGATGATAAGATAGCTGGTGTTTCCTGTTTATTTGAAATTGACAGAATGAGGGAAAACCCATGAATTTTCAGGATAAAGATACCATCGCCGCTCTGGCCACTGCTCCTGGCGAAGGCGGCATTGCCATTGTGCGCGTCAGCGGCGCGGATGCGGAAAAGGCGCTTCAATCGCTCTTTTCCCCCGCCCGGGAATTTGATAGCCATCATCTCTATTACGGCCATATCATCGATCAGGGCGAAATCCTGGATGAATGCATGGCGGTAATCATGCGCGCCCCCCGCAGCTATACCCGGGAGGACGTGGTGGAATTCCATCTCCACGGCGGCGCCTGGGCGGCAAAAAGCGTGCTCAACGCCCTGTATGCCCGGGGCGTGCGGGCGGCGGAGCCCGGGGAATTTACCAAGCGTGCCTTTTTGAACGGGCGCATTGATTTAAGCCGGGCGGAGGCCGTCATGGCCCTGATTTCCGCAGAAGGCGGCCGGGCGGCCCGGGCGGCCCTGCGGCAGCTCAAGGGCGGCGTGAGCGCCTTCATTCAGCAGGCCCAGCAGGAATTGATCGCCCTTTTATCCGGCGCGGCGGCGGCCATTGATTATCCCGAGGAAATCACCTGGGAGGAAGCGGCGGGCGCCCTGGAAGAGGGGGCCCTGGCCCTGGCGGATAAATTGGAAAAGGCCTGCGACGAGCGGGGCGCGCGCATTGCGGAGGAAGGCCTGGAGGCCGTGCTCTGCGGCAGGCCCAACGTAGGCAAATCTTCCCTGCTCAATGCTCTTTCCCGGCAGGAGCGGGCCATCGTCACCAATATTCCCGGCACCACAAGGGATATTATCCGGGCGGATGTATTGCTTTCCGGTCTGCGGGTGCATTTTTCCGATACGGCGGGCATTCGCGAAAATGCGGATGAAATTGAGCGCATCGGCGTGGCCCGGGCCCGGCAGGCAGTGGCCGGGGCGGATGTGGTGCTGGTGGTGCTGGATGCATCCCGGGAATTGACGGAAGAGGATCAGGAATTGCTCCGGGATACGGAAAATGCGCCCCGGATTATCGTGCTCAACAAATGCGATCTGGATAGAAAGCTCAATCCTGATGACTTCCCCGGGGCCATCTGCGTATCGGCTGCATCCGGCGAAGGATTAAAGGAATTGGAAGAAAAGGTGGCTTCCTTCGGCGCAGGCGCCGGGGAAAGCGCACTGACCCAGGCCCGGCATATGCGTTTGGCCCGTCAGGCCGCAGCCTCCATCCGCACCGCGGCGGAGGCCTGCCAGATGGGCGCACCGGTGGATCTGGCGGTGGTGGATCTGCATGACGCCCTTTCCACCCTGGGCCGCATTACCGGCGAGCAGGTGGACGAGCGGCTGATGGACGATATCTTCTCCCGCTTCTGCGTGGGGAAATAAACTTCAGAGAAATATAATTCTGGGGGGACCGTTCTTTGTAATTGATTCGCATACCCTGCGCTGCGCTTGCGTATGCTCCTTGTATCTGCTAAATTGGCGCGCACCGCGTCACAAACCCACAAGGGGTTTGTGACCGAGAACGTTCCTCCCTGCCCCTCCAAGAAAGTCATACTGGATTTTTATTCTGTGCCCTTTTCAGCCTGTATACCAGTGTTGCTGCAAAATATTTCTTCACCGCAATGCGGACAATATTTCCAATTCGACTGCATGATCTTCCCACAGTGCAGGCATTTTTGACCGAATCTGATGTACATCAGGCATACGAAAAAAATCACAAGGCAGGCAACGGCAAGATAGGCGCCCAATGTAATATCATAATCGCCTTCCAGCAATTTTAAGCCAATAACGCCCCAGTCGATTACAAAAACAATCAATGAAATTGCCGCGCCCCATATTGCGAATTTCTTCATATCATCACAGCCCTCTTTCGATGTATCCATCCAAATTATAGCACACAATCCATACGCACACAAGAAAAGGCACAGCCTGTCGCTGTGCCTTCTTTTTTTGAACTCTTTCGTTATTTATTTCACTTCGTCATACACCCGGACGAAATCCACCTCAAAGCAATCAGGGAGCTTCGCCGCCAGCAATTCGGGCACGGCGGTGGTTTTGGCGCTGTTTTCCCCGGCTTCGCCACGCTTGCCGAACACCCGGTTATAGCCATGGCATTCGGTGGAAATCAGCAGGAATTGCTCAATCCTGGACACGGGGCACTGGGGCGGCGCCTGGCGGCCCACCAATTTGCCATCGGCATAGAAGGTATAGCCATCCTCGCTCCAATCCACGCCATAATAATGCCAGCCATCCTCGGTTTCCTCATAGGGATAGGAGAAATGCCCCGCCCACTGGCTTTCGGCGCCATAGCCGCCCCAGCCATTGCCGCAGATCATTTCGCCCTCGGTATGCTGGCGATAATTTTCCATAATATCGCATTCCACGCCGGCCACCGCAGCATCGGGATGGGAACCGATGCCCGGCGCCTGCAGCCAGAAGGCGGCATGCCAGCCGGAATTTTTCGGCAATTTGCAGCGGCATTCATAATAGCCAAAGCTATGCATGAATTTGGCAG
The DNA here is from genome assembly GCA_015056015.1 of Clostridiales bacterium. Lineage (GTDB taxonomy): Bacteria > Bacillota > Clostridia > Christensenellales > Aristaeellaceae > RUG563. The sequence continues at coordinate 16,783 of SVHD01000011.1, read as the reverse complement.
GCTCCTTTTTCCCGAAGGGCCAGAAGCGGGCGTCGGGATCCTTGGGCTTATCAAATACCATGCCGCCGGTCTGCAGATGGGAGGAAAAGAAATCATCCCCCTTGCGCACCAGATGCAATTTGATGGTGCCATCGCTGACAGAAACGCCCTCATGTTCAATCCAGGTGGGGGATTTTTTGCCCCAGAAATAGGTGCGGAAATTCCATTTGCTTTCGTCCAGGGCATTGCCGTCAAATTCATCATGCCAGACGAGCTTCCATTTTTTATCGGCGGGCAGCAGGCTTTCCGCATGATCGGGAACGGGATTTTCCCTGCGGATATTGCATTCCTTTAATTGGGTAGGCTGAAAGGCCATATTCATTCCTCCAATCCGGTGCTTGACCGGCTATTCTTTTTCTATTATAATAGGCAAAGAATGCTGAAACAAGGCTGAAAAAGCCGATTTTTTCATCTTTTCCATGTGAAAACAACGAAGGTGTGATTTTTACGCTGCTTCCGGAAATTGAAATTCTGCTGTCGGGCACCTGGCAAAAGCAGGTGGATGGCCCCACGCCCTCCCGGTTCATTTTGAAATATGAATTGGAATATCATCCCGTGCCCTGGGGGCATTCCCTGGTCAACGGGCAAGCCTTTCCTGTGCCTGCCCGGGTATTCACCTTCAACCGGGTGGGGGATATCCGCTCCGCCCTGCCCAGCACGAATTTGCTTTCTTCCGAATTCCTGTATTTCCAGACCGGCGCAGATGACGGAAACATTTTAAAGCAGGCCCTGGAAAAAATCCCCGCCGTTTTTCCCGGGGATGATGATTTGCTTTCCCTCTGGCAGCGGATCCGGGCCCAATATCAGAAAAGGGATCCCGGCGAAGGGAATATCCGCGCCGCAGCCCTGCTGATGGAATTTTTATTTTCCGCAGCGGAAAATCCCTGGGAAATGCCCGTTTGCCCCCTGCCCTCCCGGCATCAGCAATCCTTGTTCGCCGCCATCCGGTTTATGCAGCAGCATCTTTCCGAAAATTGCCCGGTGGAGGAAATTGCCCGTCAGACGGGCTACAGTCCCTCGCATTTCAATACGCTTTTTAAATCCCTCACCGGCAGAACGCCCCACGCCTATTACCGGGCGCTGAAATTGCGCAAGGCCAAAGTGATGCTGCTCAACGGGGAAAAAACCGTCACCCAGATTGCCTCTTCCCTGGGCTTTGCCAGCGCCAGCGAATTCACCCGGCTTTTCCACCGTGAATCGGGCTTCACCCCCCGGCAATTCCGGGCCCAGCATGAATCGGGCATGCCCATTTACGAATAATTCTTGTATACAATTTTCATTAAATTTCTTTTCGACATTTCTTGTATACAAATTCCATGAAAATTTGAATCCATTGTAAATTTTCATCGAATCGGCCCGCTGACGAAAAAAAATATTGAAATGGTATCATGAATCTGCTATAATGACAAAAGACAGTGCCTTGAATAAAAGCATCTGCCGGTTTGATTTTCACCAAGATGGGGGCCCGCGATTTCGGATGACGCCATTGAAATCCCGAAAAATTTGAATGGATGATGAAACCAGAGGGAACGGCCGCAGCCGTCTCTTTTTTCGCGTAATCCTTCCGAAACCCCATAGAATCCAAGGAGGAATTATTCCATGAGCGAACAGTTTGAAAAAATGACAGTATTGGAGCTTCGCCGCACGGCCAAAGAAATGGGCGTGAAGCTTGGCGCGGGCATCAGCAAGCAGGGCATTATTGATAAATTGACCGAAGCTGCCGCCGCCAAGACGGAAGAAACGCCCGCTTCCTATCCGCCTGCCCCTGCCCATCCTGTTCGCAGCGCCGCTATCATTACGGATGATGAGCCGGAAGACGAAGATGATATTCCCGTGCTGACCCCCAATTCTTCCGTGCCGCCCATCGCCCGGGCCATTTCCCGGCCAGTCCAGGGCACCCCGGCCAGCCCGGCTGCGCCGGTCAGCGGCATTTCCTCCAAGGCCCCTGCCTTTACCATGGAAGGCTCCCGCGCCTGGCATAATCCCCGGGCGTATCAGAATCCCAATCCTTCCTATAATCGTGTCCCCCAGGCATGGGGCGCGCCCCGGCCTGCCGCTCAGCAGGGCGCATCTGCCGATTCCCGTGCCTATAATCGCACGCCCCAGCAGCGGGTGGATCCGCGGCTTTCCCAGCAGCCCCGTCCTGCCGCCTATCCCAATCGCTTTGGTCCGGCGGATCAGACCCCTGCGGAAACCGATCGCAGCATGGATTATCGCCAGGCGCCGGCCTATGGACAGATGGAATATCAGGCCCCCCGGAATGATTATGCCCCCCGGGCCGAATATACCGCTCCCACCCGGGAAAGCGCTCCCAATATGAATTATTCCCGTCCCGCGCAGCCCGCTTCCGCCACGCCCTATTATCAGAAGGAAAATGCCGCCGGCAGCGGCGTGATTCCCGAAATGATGGCCATGGGCGAATGCGGCGATGGCGCAGGCGTGCTGGAAGTGATGCCTGATGGATACGGCTTTTTGCGGGGCGGCAATTATCTGCCCGGCAAAAATGACGTATATGTAGGCAATGCCCAGGTGCGGCGCTTCTCCCTGCGTTCCGGGGATTATCTGGCGGGCAAAACCAAGCCCCAGCGGGAAAACGATCGCTATAACGCCCTTTTGTATGTGACGGAAATCAACGGCCATCCCGCAGAGGAAGTGGCCAATCGCCCCGTCTTTGAGGAACTGACCCCCATTTATCCCAAGCGGAAAATGAATCTGCTTTGCAAGGGCGAAAACGATACCGCCCTGCGCCTGATGGATCTGATTGCTCCCGTAGGCTTTGGCCAGCGTGCGCTGATTCACTGCCCGGCCAAGGCCGATAAAGCGGCGCTGATTGGCAAATTATCCGCCGCCATCGCCCAGAATCATCATAAGGCCCAGCAGATGCTGGTGCTGGTGGATGAATTGCCCGAGGAAGTGACCCAAATCAAGGAAAATTTCAAGGGTGAAGTGGTCTCCACCACCTTTGACGAAGCGCCGGAAAATCAGGCACGGGTGATGGAATTGGCCCTGGATCGCGCCCAGCGGCTGGTGGAAGAGAAAAAAGACGTGGTGATCCTGCTCAACAGCCTCACCGCCATGGCCCGGGTTTATAATCATCTGGCCCCCCATACCGCCCGGGTGCTGCCCTGCGGCCTGGCCGCCAGCGCCATGAATAAGCCCAAGCGTTTCCTGGGCGCCGCCCGCAATACCCGGGAGGGCGGATCCCTTACCGTCATCGCCCTTTTCAACGCGGACGGCGGTAAAATGGAGGAAGGCATTGCCGAAGAAATTCAGGGCGTAAGCAATATGGAATGGTATCTGGAAAGCCGCATGACGGCAGAAAATGTGCTCAAAGGCTTCAGCCGCCGGGCGGATCTGCTGCTCACCGAAAAGGGCATGGAAGCCATGAAGCAAATCCGGGACGCCCTGGCAGGGGAAAATGCCAAAGACGCCCTGCAGCAATTGCTCTCCACCCTGGAGGCCACCGAAAATAACGAAGAATTTGTGGAAAAAATCTGAAACAAATAAGAGCCTGCATCGGCAGGCTCTTTTTTTATGCAAATCCGGATCACTCCGCCTTTGGGATGCGGGAATGGGGCACAAAGCCGGAAAAGGCCGTAAAATCGGGATTGCTTTCCACAGTCAAATCGCCGCCGGCATTGCGCATGGTTTCCCTGGCGATGAAAAGGCCCATGCCTCTTCCCTCGCCCTTGCCGGAAAAGCCCGGCTCAAAAATGGAGGCCTGGGTATCCTCAGGGATCATGGGCCCGTTGTTGCGCACTACAAAAGCGCAATTTTTTACGTCCTCGGAAAGGATGACCTCAATCCGGGCCTCCGCCTTGCCTTCCAGGGCGTCCATGGCATTATCAATCAAATTGGAAAGCACCCGGCACATTTCCCAGGCAGGCAGAGATAAATCCTTCCAGGAGGCATGAACGGAAACCTCCAGCGTAATTTTCCGCTGCTCCGCTTCCGCCATCTTGGCCCGCAGCAAGGCATTGACCGGGGCACAGGCGGTTTTGAGGGATTGGCTCACCGACTGAATATCCCCGTATACCTGCTCAATATACCGATTGGCCTCTTCATGCTCTCCCATTTCGATGAGAGAATAAACCACCTGCAGATGATTGAGAAAATCATGGCGCTGGGCACGCAGGGCACGGTTTAAATCGCTCATCTGGGATACGGTTTCATCCAGTCCATGCAATTTCACATGCATCTTCATGGCATGCACGGCCTCTTTGATATCCACCACCGCGCCCCAGGCCACCACGCCAAAAAGGGCGAGCACAATCACATCGCCCAGCAGCCCATGCAGCGCCTGATTCACGCCGTCAATCAGGATATAGCCCGCCAGGGCGCCCATGGACAAAATCTGCAATACATTGATGACCACCGCATATACGGCGGCCTTGCGCACATTGAATTGCGGCTTCATTTTCATGAATCGCCTTCCATCTCTTTCCGCAGGGCGGCCAGCACCCTTCTCTCCATACGGGATACCTGCATCTGGGTCATCTGCATTTTTTGTGCGGCCTCCCGCTGGCTGAGCCGGTGCTGAAAACGCAAAACCAGCAATTGGGTTTCGAGCGGGGTCAGGGTTTTCATGGCGCGCAGAAGATCCTCCCGCTGCTCCATTTTTTCAAAGCCCGATTCTTCAAAGGGCACCCGATCCCCGGCAGAGAGGCCCTCGTCATCCTTCTGATCCAGGGAAGATATCTGATTAGCTTCCCGGGCGGAAAGGATCATCAGCACTTTTTCCATATCCCAGCCCAATCGATCCGCCAGTTCCCGGGGCGAGGGCTCTTCATGGAATTCCCGCAGATATTTTTCCCGTTCGGCAGCCAATTGGGCGCTTTGCTCCCGGATAGCCCGGGGCGTACGCAAAAGGCCGGCCTTATCCCGCAGATAATTGCGGACGGTGCCGGTGACGGTAGGAGTAACAAAGGTAGTGAATTTAAGGCCCCTTTCCACGTCAAAATTCTTCAGTGCAGAAACGCAGGCCATGGACGCCACCTGATACAGATCCTCATATTCAATGCCCCGCCCGGAGAATCGCCGCGCAATCAATGCGCAAAGGGGCAGCGCCGCTTCCAGCGCTGCCTGCAGATTTTCTTCCGTAGGCGAAAGGGCATATTCGCACGCAAGATCGTGCATTTTTGCTGCATCCATCATTTTATCACCCCTTGGCTGGCAAGGTCAGATGTACGCAATGCACCCCGTTTTCATCCTGATCCAGCTGCACTTCTTTTACCAGGGGCTGCAGAATCAATTTGGCAATATCCGCATCCGCCGCTTCATCGCAGGGCTGGCATACCCGCTCGCTGGCGGAAATGCACATGGAAAGCCCCTCGCAATTCAGGCAGCATTTCATGGTCAGCGACGCCGCCACATAATCCTGATGCAGCAAAAGATCGCAGCTTTCTTCAATGGCGGTGGCCAGATCATCCAATACATCCACGGGCAGATTATACAGGGCGCCTACCCCTGCCGCCGCCATGCGCAGCACCAATACCCATTCCTTCCCGGCAGGCACAGTTAACATCATCGGTTGTTTCATTTTTTCACCACTTTCATATCTTCCTGGGGCAATTCACTCATCAGGGTAGCCCAGGCGTCCTGGGCGTCATCCACCCACATTTCCCGGGGCGCCAGGAGGGTAATCCCCTCATCCGGCAGATTCATATAAACGGGAATATTTCCCCGCATCCTGAGCAGCATTTCCTGAATCCTGGGCATCTTTTCCCGTTTCAGGCGCAGATATAATTTCACCGGGGAATCCTTGGCCCGCTGGGCGTCGGTGCGGGTATCGATTTTTTCCGGCTGCACCAGAGGCTCAATCACATCGGCAATGAGCTTGGGCTCCTCATCCTCCCGGATGGAAAGGCGGCCCGTAATCATCACTGCCTGATCGGCCTGAATTTCCCTGCTGTAACGCTCGTATATCCGGGGGAAAAGCAGACATTCGATCTGGCCGGTCTGATCTTCCAGGGTGATAAAGCCCATCATGGCGCCCTTTTTCGTGGCCTTGCTGTGGGTTTCCACGATCAGGCCGCCCATGGACACCTGCCTTCCATCCTGATCCAGGCCATGATCCACCTGCTCTGCCAGTTCGGCCAGATAGGCGGTATTGACCGATAATTTTTTCAGTGCATCGGCGTATTCATCCAGGGGATGGGCGGAGCAGTAAACCCCCGTCATTTCCTTTTCCTGGGCCAGCAATTCCTTCAGGGGATATTCCTTCAGGTTGGGATAGGTTTCCGCCGTCTGCAGGCTTTGAGCAGGCTGGCCGAAATCGAAGAAGGATAATTGCCCTTCCACATTCTGCCTGCGCTGATTGGTCTGGGCGTCCATGACGCTTTCATAAACCGCCATGCATTGCACCCGCTTGGCCCCCAGATCATCAAAGCAGCCCGCCTTGATCAGGCTTTCCACCGCCCGCTTATTGACGTCCTCGCCGCCAACCCTGCGGCAGAAATCAAAAATATCTTTGTAGGGGCCATGGTTTGCCCGCTCCCGGACGATGGCCTCCACCGCCTTATCCCCCACGTTTTTCACCCCGCCCATACCAAAGCGGATGCCCCATTTGCCGTCCGGGGTGCGATCCACGGTAAATTTGCGGATGGAGGAATTGATGCGCGGGGGCAGAATGGGAATCCCCTTCTGCCGGCAGTAATAGATGTATCCGGCAATTTTTCCTGCGTTCCCGGTAAAGGAATTCATTTGCGATGCCATAAACTCAGCCGGATAATGGCATTTCAGATATCCGGTCTGGAGCGATACCACCGCATAGCAGGCGGCATGGGGCTTATTGAAGGCATAGGAGGCAAAGGCGGTCATTTCATCGAAGATTTCCTCCGCCACCTGGGGCGGCACCCCGCGGGATACCGCGCCGGGGATATGCTCTTCCTGAGAGCCGTAAACGAAATTCTTCCGTTCCTTGGCCATGACGTCCTTTTTCTTTTTCGCCATGGCCCGCCGCACCAGATCGCTTCGCCCGTAGGAATAGCCCGCCAGATCGCGAACGATCTGCATCACCTGCTCCTGATATACCATGCAGCCGTAGGTAACATCCAGAATGGGGCCCAGCAGCGGCGTTTTATACTGCACCGTTTCCGGATGCTGCTTGCCCCTGATATACCGGGGGATGGATTCCATGGGGCCGGGGCGATAAAGAGAAATGGCGGCAATAATATCTTCAAAGGTACGGGGGCGCATATTGGTGAGGAAATTGCGCATCCCGCCCCCTTCCAGCTGGAATACCCCATCCGTATCCCCCTGGCAGATCATATCAAAAACAGCGGGATCATCCATGGGAATCTGTTCGGGGGTCAGATGAATCCCCCGCTTTTTGAGCATATCCAGGGTATCCCGGATGACGGTCAGATTGCGAAGGCCCAGGAAATCCATTTTCAGCAGGCCCAGCTTTTCAATGATGCCCATGGGATACTGGGTGGTGATCACTTCATCATTGGTTTGCAAGGGCACATAATGGGTGGCCACTTCCCGGGTGATGAGCACGCCGGCTGCATGGGTGGATGCATGGCGGGGCATGCCTTCCAGGGTCATGGCGGTATCAATCAGCCTTTTTACCCGGGGATCGGTATCATACATGCCCTTTAAATCCTTGCTCTGCTCCATGGCCTTTTCCAGGGTCATATCCAGGGCCATGGGCACAGCCTTTGCCACCTGATCCACTTCGGCATAGGGATAGCCCAGCACCCTGCCTACGTCCCGAAGCACGCCCCGGGCGGCCATGGTGCCGAAGGTGATAATCTGGCAGACATGATCGGCCCCGTATTTCCGGGCCACATAATCGATCACTTCCTGCCGCCGTTCATAACAGAAATCCACGTCGATATCGGGCATGGATACCCGTTCGGGATTGAGGAAGCGCTCAAAGAGCAGATTATATTTCAGGGGATCCAGCATGGTGATATTCAGGCAATAGGCCACGATGCTGCCTGCGCCGCTGCCGCGGCCCGGGCCCACCATAATGCCGTGATCCTTGGCATATTTGATAAAATCCCATACGATGAGGAAATAATCCACATAGCCCATTTTGCTGATGACGGAAAGCTCATATTCCAATCGTTCCCGGGCCGTTTCATCATCGGGCGCATAGCGCGCCGCAAGGCCTTCTTCGCAAAGGCGGCGCAGCATGGATTCCGCCGTTTCCCCCTGGGGCACATCATACCGGGGCAGATGCACGGTGGAAAAATCAAACTCCACATGACAGCGATGGGCAATTTCGTGGGTACGGGCAATGGCCGCCTGCTGATCCGGGAAAAGGGAAAGCATTTCCTCCTCGGATTTTACATATAATTCCTGGGTGGTCATGCGCATGCGGCCGTCATCCTCCAGGGTTTTCCCGGTCTGGATGCACATGAGCACTTCCTGGGCGTCGGCGTCCTCTTTGCGGATATAATGGCAGTCATTGGTGGCAACCAGGGGCGCGCCGGTCTTTTTGCTCATGGCAATCAGCCCGGGCAGCACCATTTTTTCTTCCTCGATGCCGTGATCCATCATTTCGATGAAGAAATTTTCCTTCCCGAAAATTTCCTGCATCATATACACATAATTTTCCGCATCCTTTTCCCGGCCTTCCAGAATCATCTTGGGCAGATCGCCGGAAATGCAGGCGGAAAGGGCAATCAGGCCTTCATGATGCCGGCGCAGCAGATTGTAATCCATCCGGGGACGATAATAAAAGCCCCGGGTGAAGGCCTGGCTTACCAGATACATCAGATTTTTATAGCCCGTTTCATTTTCGCACAGCAGAATCAGATGGCTGTATTCCCGGGAAAAGGCCCGCTTATCATCCATATCCGGGCAAAGATAGGCCTCGCACCCGATGACGGGATGAATCCCCGCCTCCTTGCAGGCCATATAAAATTCGACAGCGCCGTAGAGCACGCCATGATCGGTAATGGCGCAGGAATCCATGCCCAGTTCCTGGATGCGCTTGACCAGCCGCTTGATCCGGCAGGCCCCATCCAGCAGGCTGTATTCCGTATGCAGATGCAAATGGGTAAAGGCCATGGCGTGTGCTCCTTTCATGCTTCGTTCCATTTGGATTATACCCTATTTTTCAGGGCTTGTAAACGGCGGCGGTTTTTTTCTTCCGTTTTTTTCCCGATGGGTTTTCTCCAGGGAGGGATTGAGAAAATCGTAACTTTGTGATATTATAAAAATTAAGATTTTACCCTAAAAGAATGGGAAGGAGGGCAAAAAATGCGATTAAAAGTGATGCTGGTGGAGCATGATCCCGAAAGCATGCAGATTCTGACGGAAAATGTGGATTGGGCTGCCCTGGATTGCGAAATCGCAGCCACCGCCGCCGACGGGGACAGCGGCCTTGCCCTGGCCCTGGAAAAACGGCCGGATATCCTGATCACCAATATCCGCATGCCGGGAAAAAACGGGCTGGAACTGATGGAGCGTATCCGCCCCGCCCTGCCCGACTGCAAAATCATTCTGCTTACCAAATATGCCCAGTTCCAGTATGCCTGCAAGGCCATCAAGCTGGGGGTATTTGATTATCTGCTCAAGCCCGCCAACCCCGATGAAATCACCAAGACCCTCCGCCGCGCCGTGGCCCAGACCCAGAATACCCTGGCGGCCGAAGTGCGCCAGGAGCAGGTAGATACCCTGAAGCGCCAGGCCCAGCTGCTGGCCCTGCTCACCAATGATTCCCAGCGGGGTCAGGGCGTAAACGATATGCTCACCGACGCCCGGCTTGGCTTTGAGGCCTATTATATCATGGTGGTGCAATTGCCCGGGGAACGCCTCTATTCTCAGGAAACCCTCAATCGCCTGGACGCCGTTTTTTCCCAGCGGCATACCCGGGCCGTATCCATCCTGCTTTACGATTCCGTGGTGGTATTTGTCATGCGGGATCGGGCGGATAATTCCTGGCGCAAGGAAGCGGTGAATCTGGCCCAGGCCGTTATGGAAGAAATGCAGGTGCCGGTGCATATTTCCTCCAGCCAGCTGCATACCTCCCGCCATGCCATCCGCCAGGCCTATTATCAGGCCCGGCAGGCCCTTTGGGAAATTGCCCTGAGCAAGCAGGAGCAGAGCCTGGCCTTCTATCAGGAAAATAATTCTGCCCGCACGCCCAGCGAGCGCGTGGCCGAAACCCACCGGAGAATTGATGAATTGATTGAAAAGGCCGATCTCAGCGATGAATTTGCCATTCAGGCTGCCTCGGTGCTGGTGGAATTAAGCGGCCATCAATACAGCAATCTGCGGGCCATGATTTCTTTATACACCCTCTCCCTGCAGAAAAAATTCGCCGCCGCTTCCGATCGGAAAACCGACGCCGCCCTGTTCAACACCTGGTTTGTCAGCAGCGAATCGGACGCCCGGAATTGCCTTTTGCAGCTCAGCGCCGCCCTGCGGGAATTCCATGAAACCCCCAAATATTCCCTGCTGGTGCGCAACGCCATCCAATATATCAATCTGCATGCCATTGAAGGCCTGCAATTGAATGACGTAGCGGAAAAATTATGCGTCAGCGCCAATTATCTTTCCGCCCTCATGCGCAAGGAAACGGGCATCACCTTCCACGAGCATGTATTGGAGGCCAAAATGGCCGTTGCCCGTTCCATGCTGGCGGACCCCCGGATTCTGGTGGAAGAGGTGGCCCGGGCCGTGGGCTATGGCAATTATATTTCCTTCTACAATGCTTTCAAGCGGGTGGAGCATATGACCCCCACCGAATTCCGCAATCGCAAGGCCGATTAAGCCCCCCGGGAAAGCAAAAAATATCGCCCCTGCCCTGCGGGGGCGATTGCTTTTCCTTTTTTTTCATGCTATAATGGAGGAACTTTTAGTAAATGGGAGGGAATTTCCTTGGAAGACCCGGTTGGCCGATGGATTCTTGAAATTGTATTGCTCGTTTTCTGTTCCCTGCTCTCCTGTGCGCAAGCTGCGCTGACAAATGCAAATGAAAGCAAATTCCGTGCCGAGGCCCTGGAGGATCCCCGCGCGAAGAAATTGCTGCCCTTACTGGAACGGCCCAACCCCGCCCTGGTTTCTTTGCGGGGATTGAGGACGTTTATTGTGATGCTCTTTGCCGTGCTGGGCGCGGGCATTTTCATGGAAAGCAAAATGGCCTTTGAATGGGTTGGCGTTCTCTTTTGCCTGTGCGCCCTGCCGGTGGTCATGATCCTGTGCCAGATGGTGCCCGGCAAGCTGGGCAAAAAGCGCGCGGATCAGCTTTTGCCCCTGATGCGCCCCCTGATTCAGGCAGTGGCCTTCCTGATGTTCCCCTTCACCTGGGTGGAAAGGATGCTCACCCGCGTGATCGTCCGTCTTTTCGGCATTGATCCCCACGCCCGGGAGGAAGAAGTGACGGAAGAGGATATCAAGGCCATGGTGGAAATTGGCGAGGAATCCGGCGCCATTGAAAGCAATGAAAGCGAAATGATCCAGAATGTATTCGAGTTCGGGGATATGACCGCCGCCGATTGCATGACCCACCGCACTGATGTGACCGCCCTGTGGGTGGAGGATGATCAGGAAACCATCCTCAATACCATCCGCGAAACGGGCCTTTCCCGCTTCCCCGTCTATCGGGAAGATATTGACGATGTGATCGGTATTCTGGCCGCCCGGGATTATTTCCTGAATATGGGGGCAAAGCATCCCAGGCCCCTGCCCGAATTGCTGCGCGAAGCCTATTTCGTGCCCGAAACCGTTCATACCGATGTGCTGCTGCGCAATATGCAGCGGGCCAAAACCCATCTGGCCATCGTGGTGGATGAATACGGCGGCATGAGCGGCCTGATCACCATGGAAGATCTGCTGGAAGAAATCGTGGGCAATATCTACGATGAATTCGATCCCACCGCCGAAAGCGAAATTCAGCCCCTGGGGAATGATTGCTGGCGCATCAGCGGCACTGCCGATCTGGAAACCCTGGAGGAGGAACTGGATATCGCTCTGCCCAAGGATGAGGATTGCGATACCCTGGGCGGCCTGATTTTCAGCCGCTTTACCGAAATCCCCGAGGACGGGGCCACCCCCAAACTGCATCTGATCTGCACCCCCGACGGCGAAAAGCCCGAGGAGGGCGAAGCGGATGAAATTCTGATTCAGGTGGAAAAGATTGAGGATCGCCGGGTGGAATGGGCGCATATCACCGTCACCCGCGCCCAGAAGCCGGAAGAAGAAACCAATGAAAACGAGGATCGGGAATTGGAATAATCCCATCCAAAAAAGGAGAGAAACTCAAATGGCAGAAATTCTGGAAGCCCTGATGGTTATCAGCTTTGGCTGCTCCTGGCCCATGAATATTATTAAATCCCTGCGTGCAAAAACCACCAAGGGCAAGAGCCTGATGTTTCTTCTGCTGATCGAATTCGGCTATGTCTGCGGCATTATCAGCAAGCTGGTATCCGGCAATATCACCTATGTATTTATTTTCTATGTGCTCAATCTGCTGATGGTTGGCACGGATATCGCCCTCTATTTCCGCAATCTCCGGCTGGATAAGCAGCGGGGTTAATGCGGCGATTTCCTGCTGGTACTGAAAAACGGCACGGGAGAGGATTTATTCTCCCCCGTGCCGTTTTTTTCATTGTTCCCGCAGCGATGTTTCTTTCAAATTCACCGGGAATCAAGTTGGTAAATTGAAAAAAGCCAAATCCAGAATAGCTTTCTTGGAAGGGGGGCGGAAGAAACCATTCTTTGGCTTTAGAGAATGGTTTCCCCCGCAATATCTTCCGTTCCATCTGCGCATCCATTCCAGATCAGATAAAGGGGCGGCGATCCAGAACGATCTTCATGGGCACATCGGTTTCGATATAGCCGGGCAGGGCCAATTGCAATTCTGCCAGCGCGCAGACCGCGCCAAAGAGCATATGCAGATCATTCATGCCCTCATCCGTATCCGGATCCAGGCCTTCCATATAAGGAATGAAGTGATCGGAGCAATCCTTCAGATAATTTTTCACTTCCCGGAAGCGATGCGGCGTCTGGCGGGAGGCGCGATTCATGGCGAAAATCCAGTCAATTTCCTTAAACCCGATTTCCGCATTGAAATTATCGCTGAGCTGCTTTTTGCGATACAGATCAATACAGCTGTCGATCACCCGTTCCGGATAGGGAATGGGCTGACGTGCATATTCATGATTGAACAGATAATGGAACCAGCCATTGAGCTGGCAATAGAGGGGCGCATCCCCCCGGCGATCCTTGAGCCCCAGGGCGGTGGAAGGATCGGCATGCTCCCGCAGCCAGGAGAAATAGGTTTTCTGCCAATCCGCATTGCAGCTGCGGGTAATGGCCATGGCGGCATAGAGCCCCGCCCCCTGATGAGAGGTGGGCCAGGGGGTATAATCCCAATCCAGGCCATTCAAAAATTCCTTCAGGGCTTCCGGATCCAGATATTTTTCCAGCGCCGTCAGGGGATAAAGGGGCTGGGCGTCAAATAATTCCAGGGCCGCCAGGCAATGGGCGGTGGTATGGATGGTATGATGGGTAGCCTCGGTGAACAGGCCGGTTTCGGGATTCTGCATTTTCTGCAGGGTCTCCACCCATTTTACCCGCTTTTCGGGTTCTCTGGGGAAATCGCCAATGGTATAGAGAATATTGGCGGCGTCGGCGCAGCCATATTCATTCACGCCCAGCTGTCGGCTGTTTTTTTCATCCTGCCAGCGCCAGCGGCAATATACGCCTTCGCTGAGTTTATGGGAATCCACCACTGCATGGATTTTTTCAATCAGGCCCTGAATATTCAAAAGATATCCCTCCTTGTATACACTCGTGTTTTTTATTATACCAGCAAACCGCCTGTCTGCAAAGAGTCATTTTTATCAATAAATATGTAATTTCATTGCAATTTACTCTGCCGCCAGATTGCCGTTCACCCAGTTTCCGCGATACAGATTGCCCGCCGCATCCACAAAAATGCCGTAGCCATTCAGGCCGCCGTTGACCATTCCGCCGTGATAATAGCTGCCGTCGGGCCAGAGATAAGTGCCCTGGCCCGTCATTTGCCCGTTCAGCCAATCGCCCCGGTAGACAGTGCCATCGGCCCAGACCTGGGTGCCGTAGCCATGGCGCATATCCTGTTCATAGGCGCCGGTATAGACGCTCAAATCCGCCCATGTTTCCACTCCCTGGCCGTGTTTTCGATCCTCTCTGTATTCGCCTATATAGGTTTCGCCGTTGCTCAGGGTCATCAAGCCCCGGCCATGGCGAAGGCCGCCGGAAAATTCCCCTTCATAGCGGGCCCCGTTTGTCCATTCCAGAATTCCCTTTCCTTCCCAGGCCCCCATCACCCATTCCCCGGTGTAGGTATAATGCTCCTTTACCTGGGTGGCATAGCCGGTAAAAAGCGTCTCCTCCTGAGCGTTTTCCAGATCCTCCTGCCGGATATGCCGGGTATCTTCCAGGAAAGCCCGGGCGTTTTCATCCAGCGTATCCGTCCAGCCGATGATATAGGCGGTCAGGCCGTCAAATTCCTTGTGCTCCTCTGTGGTGAACATAATGCTCTGGGGAAAATATTTCTGCGCCGCCTCCTGATAGGCCAACGGATAATAATAATCCACCGCGCCGTAGAGATGCAGCAATTCATGGGAGAAGGAAGAAACGGTAGAATTATTGAAGCAAATCAGATAATCATTATAGGTTTCGCTGGCATTGGCGCAGGCATAGGCCCTTCCCCCTTCATTCAAAAGAAAAATGATGGGCATACATTCCTGCATATAGACGGAATCATCCCCTCTGGCAGGCAAATCTGCATTATTCAGCACATGATCCGCCCAGGCATCCGAATCCAGAAAATCCAGATCCATGCTTTCCGCCGTATGGGCATAGCGCAGGGAAATGCGCACTTCCTGGCCATAATCCCGGCCCCAGCGGGTCAGCTGATCATAGGCCTGGTCCATGGCCTTCTGATATTCAGCCATGGATTTTTCATCCCACGCGCCTTCATCCCCATCCACAAAAACCACCTGGATGGCCACATCCCCCGTCAGTTCCCGGCAGGAGCCAAGATTTACGCTCTGAAATACCAGATGATCCGAATATTCCCCGCTTTCCGCCAGCCCGCTCAAGGGAAGCAGCGCAAGAACCAGAAGAAGAACCAGCCATTTTTTCATCATGAGCGTCCTTTCAGCCGGGGAAATCCCCCGACATTCATATAAAAATACAAGGAAGACCCGCTTTTTTTCAAAGCGGGTCCGCAAAAGAAACATTATTTCAGCTGCTCGGGATTGAGGCACTGCAGATCAGCGGGCACAAACAGACCATCCTTGCGGATCAGTTCGCCGTCGAAATACATTTCGCCGCCGCCGAATTCGGGGGTCTGAATGCAGACCAGATCCCAGTGAATGGCGCTCTTGTTGCCATTGGGGCATTCATCATAGCAATTGCCGGGGGTGAAATGGAAGGAACCGGCGATCTTTTCATCAAAGAGGGTATCCAGCATGGCCTTGGTGATGAAGGGATTGACGCCGATGGCAAATTCGCCCACATAGCGGGCGCCGGGATCGGTATCAAAGACCGCCTTGAGGGCCTCGGGGGCGCTGCCATCCTGATCGATAATCTTGCCATCCTTGAAGGTGAGCTTCACATTTTCATGCCGCACGCCCTGATAGAGGGAGGGCGCGGTATAGGTAAGCACGCCGTTGACGGAATCCTTGATGGGGGCGGAGAAA
This sequence comes from Clostridiales bacterium, assembly GCA_015056015.1. Taxonomy (GTDB): domain Bacteria; phylum Bacillota; class Clostridia; order Christensenellales; family Aristaeellaceae; genus RUG563. The sequence continues at coordinate 1,094 of SVHD01000011.1, read as the reverse complement.
ACTTCGCCGTCGGGGATATTCAGTTCGCCGGCGCATTTGATGGCGGGCATGCCCTTGATGGAGAAGGTAAGATCGGTGCCGGGGCCCACAATATGCACCTGATCGGTGCTTTCCATGCGCTTAACCAGGGCGTCCATGGCCCGGCTCATCTTGGCATAATCCATGGTGCAGACGTCGAAATAGAAATCTTCAAAGGCCTCGGTGCTCATATTGGCCTGCTGGGCCATGGCGGGCAGCGGATAGCGCAGCACCACCCACTTGGTTTCGGGCACGCGGATCTTGGAATGCACCTTTTCGGCATAATTCAGGCCGTAAAGCATCTTCTTTTCGCCGGGCACATCGCTCTGCTCAAAGGCATTTTCGCCGCCGCGAACGCCGATATAGGCCTGGCAATCCTTCATGCGCAGGGAATCATATTTGGCCATCAGATCCAGCTGCTCTTCATTGCAGCCCATCAGCAGCGCCCGCTGCACCTTGGGCTGATTGATCTGCACCAGGGGAATGCCGCCGGCGGCATAGGCTTCGTCAATCAGGGCGCAGACGAATTCTTCCGGAATACCGGTGGCTTCAATCAGCACCCGTTCGCCCTTCTGCAGCCTGCAGGAATAATTGATCAGATTATGGGCCAGTTTCAGCATACGGGGATCTTTCATTTTTTCTACCTCCAAATTTTATATACAATTTCATGGATCACGGATTACTGCTTCCGGCGCAAACGCCGGGCAATGGGCAATTCAAACAGATAGGTTATCAGCGCCGCCAGCAGGATGGCCCCCGCAAAGCAGCAGATGGTATAATTCACCTGCCAGCGATAATCTCCTGCCTGCCAGGGATTTTCCACGCTGCTGGGAGGGAAGCCCCATTTTTTCAATTGCACCGCGAAAAGCTGATGATAAATATAGAACTGAAAGGAAATGGACGATAAAAACTTCATCACCGGATTGCCCAGCAAAAACCGAAGCGCCGGCAGAGAGCAGGCAGCGCAGACCATGGCGCAGGAAAGCGTTACGGAAAGGGAGAATCGCCGCTCCATCTGGCCCAGGCGGATATTTTCATAGCCGTTGGAGGATGCCTGTCCCCGGGCGATGGAAAGC
>SVHD01000010.1 GCA_015056015.1 Clostridiales bacterium | reverse complement strand
GAAAATCCACTCCCATTCCGCTACTGGGTCCAGGGTCAATGACCCTGGTTCGGGGTTTGGGGCTGAATAAGCCCCATCGTTCCCCGAGCAGCACTGGCACGGAGGCGGATTAGAATAGTCCCTAAAAATCCAGTACAGCTTTCTTGGGGAGGGCGCGGGAGGGGTATTCTTTGGCTACAAAGAATACCCCTCCCGCAAATATTATATTTCCAACCTCACCGCGCCATGGCCTGGGTCAGTTCCCAGCCATAGAGGATTTCCTTCTGATGGCGCACGGCATAGGGGCCGGTGGCCTCCGCTTCGGACATAATCCGGGGGAAGTGGAGACAGATATGGCCGGTCATGCCATTGGAGTTGGTATGATCCACGGTATGGCCATTGCTGTGGATGGAGGCGATATACACCCGGCCATCGGAGAAAATGACCCATACATACTTGGGATCCCAGTTATCCTTGCCGTTGATCTGATACAGGATTTCGGTATCCGCTTCCGTGGGCGGCTCGGAATCGGCATGCTTGCCGAAGGAGAACATATGCAGATTGAAATGCAGCCCGGAATCGGGATCATAGATCACCACATCGGGCATCAGCTTGGCCCGGGCGCGGATTTCGGTGAACCAGTTGGCATAGCGCACTTCGGCGGCGTCCGGCGGGGTAAATACGCCATTGCCGGTATTGGTGTTGGAATTGCCGGGATTTACCACAATGCTGTTGTTGGCCGGAATGGCAGCGGCGGATTTCAGGCGGGTCAGCGTCATTTTGCCCGCAATGCCGTCGGCGGTCAGGCCGTTTCGCTTCTGGAAGGCCACCACCGCATTATAGGTGCGGGGGCCATACATGCCGTCGGCAGCATTGAGATAGCCCAGCTCCACCAGCCGCTTCTGCATGGCGGTAACGGCTTCGCCCTTATCGCCCACTTCCAATTCGCGCACAGTTTCCAGGGGCGCCGGGGTGGCGGTGGCAGCGGGGGCCGGGGTGGCCATCATAACCACGCCGTCGATACCGTTGAGCTTATTGCGGGTGCCCTCGCCTACCACGCCGTCGGCCTTCAGGCCATTGGCCCGCTGGAAACGGGTAACGGCGGCGGCGGTGCCGGTGCCGAAAATGCCGTCAATTTTGCCGCTGTAATAGCCATAGGTGGTCAGCTGGGTCTGCAGGGCGATGACTGCCTGGCCGCTGCTGCCTACCCGCAGGGTTTCCAGAATGGGGGCGGGGGTGGCGGTGGCAGGGGCCATGGTGGGCAGGGGCAGGGCCACGGTGGTGGCGGGAATGGCGGTGGCGGAATAGAGCCGCAGCTGGGTATCCAGCCCCGCAATGCCGTCGATCTTCAGGCCGTTCTTTTTCTGGAACGCCTTCACCGCGGCAATATCATCGCTGTCATAAATGGCGTCGGCCGTGCAGGTATAATACCCCAGCTCCATCAGCCGCTTCTGCAGCCGTTCCACCGCAGTGCCCCGGGTGCCGTTCTGCATGATAATCACGTTATCCGCCGTCAGGGGGGTATTGGTGGGCACAACAACGCCGGGCTGATAAACATTGGGGGTGGGCATGGGGGCCGCCAGGGCGGAAAGCAGGGTCTGGGTCTTTTTGCCCGCTACGCCGTCCACATACAGATTATGCTCCGTCTGGAAGGCGCGCACCGCCTTCTGGGTGGCACTGTCAAAGGTGCCGGTGATTTCCTTCTTGTAATAGCCCAGATTCTTTAATTGCTGCTGCAGCTGGGATACCGCCGCACCCTTATCATTGAGCCGCATTTCATAGCCGTCAATGGGGGGCAGGGTCTTCACATTGGTCTTTTTCCCCCGGCTGTTCAGGGGCTTTTCTTCAAAGATCAATTGCTGCATTTCCGGGGTGGTCACCCCATCCTGCTTCAGGCCGTTTTTCTTCTGGAAGGCCTTCACCGCAGACAGGGTGGCGGCGTCATATGCGCCGCTGACGGCGCCGGTATAAAAGCCCAGTTCCTTCAGCGCTTCCTGCAGGGCAGTCACATTCTTGCCCACAGAGCCGCTGCGCAGATAGGGATAATTGGCCTGGGCCTCGCTATCGGTGACCAGATCCTTGCCGGGCAGATACTGGGCGGGAATATAGGCATATTCCGCCACGATATAGCCGGTCAGCCCCTTGCAGGAAATTTTCAGATAATCCCCTTCCATGGCAAGCACCGTGATGCCCTCGCCCTTGGCAATGGTCATCAGCCGGGTACTGGTGGTGGAGGCTTTTTTCCGCAGATTGACGGAAGAAAGGGTATAGCTTTCAAAGGGATAAGCGGCCTTTTCCGTGGCGGAAGGCGCATAGGTGGCGTAGGGCTTGGGGGTTGCGGTGGGTTTGGGGGTGGCGGTGGCATTGGCATAGGGGGCGGCGGCGGAATACAGCAGCGCCTTGGTCTGGGCGTCGGCCTTGCCGGTCTGGGAAAGGCCCGCCTTTTTCTGGAATGCCTTGATGGCCTTCACCGTGCCATTGCCGCACTGGCCGTCGATGCCGCTCTGATAATAGCCCAGCAGCTTCAGCCGGCTCTGCAGCTTTTCCACTTCGCTGCCCATGCTGCCGGAAGCAATCACCGCGCTTTCCAGATAGGAAACGGTTTTCACCGTGACGGCCTTGCCACGGCTGTTTTTCGGCTTGCCTTCAAAGAGCAATTCCTGGGTAGCCCCATCGGCCACGCCGGATTGGGGAAGATTATTTTTCTTCTGGAAGGCGATCAATGCCTTTTGCGTGCCGGCGCCGAATTTTCCGTCCACGGCGCCGGAATAAAAGCCCAGTTCATCCAGGGCCTCCTGCAAAACGATCACGGCGTCCCCGCTTTCGCCGGAGGCCAGCAGGGTATAGGCCGTGCCAACCGGCATCTGAACGGCGGGCGCATCCGTGGGCTGCACATAGGAATCCACATTGGCGGAAATATAGCGCTTGAGCGCATAGCCCTGATTTCCTTCATAAATCACAATATAATAACTGCCGCTTTCGCCGTTGATCAGCACGGCGTCTCCCTGGGGGATGGTGCAGACCACGGCGGCGGTATCGCTGGGGCTCTTCCTGAGGCGCAGGCTATCCGTGGTAAAGCCCACAAAAGGATAATTGGCCGCAGCAGCACCCAAAACAGGCAGCGCACAGCATAGCGCCAGCGCCAGGGCAATCAACCGGCGATAAATCGGAAAACGCATCGGGCAAAACCTCCATCCAGACCCAAACGGGCATAAGAATACACATTATCAATTTATTCTATTTCATTTTCGTAACAATGTCAAGATAGTTTTTTCATAAAGTTGTAACATTTTCCAGAAAGAAAGGAGATTCTTCCGGGCAGGATACAAAAGAAAGGAAGTGGAGGAAATGAAAAAGGCATGGGCGGCGCTTTTTGCGCTGATCTGGCTGCTTTGCCTGACGCCATTCGCCCAGGGCGCGGTATCCTGGGGGGATCAGGGGGATGACGTGATCAAAATTCAGCAGCGGCTGCGGCAATACGGGTATATGACCGGCGCAGCGGACGGCGTTTTCGGCCAGGAAACCTATAACGCCGTGGTCTATTTCCAGCGGAAAAACGGGCTCAGGGCGGATGGTGTGGTGGGCCCGGCCACGGCGGCTGCCCTGGGCATTTCCCTGTCCGGCGGCAGCAGAACGGCGGCCTCCGCCACGGAAAGCGAAATTTACACCCTGGCCCGGCTGGTGCATGGGGAGGCCCGGGGCGAGCCGTATCTGGGGAAGGTGGCGGTGGCGGCGGTGGTGCTCAATCGGGTGCGCAGCGCCTCCTTTCCCAATACCATCAGCGGCGTAATTTATCAGGCCGGGGCCTTTGACTGCGTGGCGGACGGGCAGATCAATCTGACCCCGGACAGCGATTCCATCCGCGCCGCCCGGGATGCCATGAACGGCTGGGATCCCACCGGCGGCTGTCTGTATTATTACAATCCATCCACCGCCACCAACGCCTGGATCTGGAGCCGGGAGGTGCGCCTCACCATCGGCGATCACGCCTTTGCCGTATAAGGGAGGAAAAAGCATGAGCATGCGAAAAAAATATCTGCTGCTTTCCATGGTTCTGGTATTGGCCCTCACCGTTACCGGCGCATTGGCCCTGGCGGGCTGGAATCAGGCCCAGGGGCAAAAGGCCCGGCTGCATGAAATATATCAGGGGGCGCTGCTTTCCGCCCTGCGGCAGATGGAGGATATGCAGCTATCCCTGGAAAAGGCCCTGCTTACGGGCAGCAGCGCCCATTGCGCCGCCTATCTGAGCCAGGTCAGCAGCGGCGGGGCCCAGGTGCAGCGCAGTCTGTCCCTTCTGCCCCTTTCCCATCCCGCCAATCAGCCCGCCGTGAAATTTGCCAATCAATTATCCGATTATGCCGATTCCCTCATCGCGAAGGGGAATATTTCATCCCGGGATTATGAGCAGCTGAAAAATCTGATTACGATCTGCCGGGAATATACCCAGGCCTTATCCGGCGGGCTGGATCGGCTTTCCGCCGCCGCCCTGTCCGGCGCGCCCTTTTATCCGGAAGGGGAAATGGAAGAAAGCTATGACAGCGCCGTTTCCTATCCCAGCCTGATTTACGACGGCCCCTTTTCCGATGGCAGAAAGCCCGGGGCGGCCCAGGCCCTGGCAGGGCTGCCCGCCATCACCCGGGAGGATGCGGAGCGCATCGCCCGGGAATTTGTGGGCGCGGAGCGGGTCGTGCGCACTGCCCGGGGCGCGGATATGGGCGGGCCCATTCCCTGCTACGGAGTTACGCTGGAATTGAATGATATCACCCTGGAGGCCGCCGTTACCTGCCAGGGGGGAAAGATTCTCTGGCTCACCCCGGATCATGCGGATTTCCCCCTGAAAAAAACCATGGAGGATTGCCGTGCCGCCGCCCTGGAATTTTTGAGCGCCCGGGGCTACGAGCATATGCAGCCCACCTATTTCCAGGTTTATCAGGGAATTGGCGTCATTTCCTTTGCCGCCACCCAGGGGGAAACCATCCTCTATCCCGATTTGATCAAGCTGCAATTGCGGATGGATAATGCCCAGGTGGTGGGCATGGAAGCCAGGAATTACTGGCAGAATCATGTGCCCCGGGGGCTTTTGCAGCCCGATCTTACCCCAGATGAGGCCCGGGCCCTGGTCAGCGATCCATTGCAGATCGAAAAAATGCAGCTCTGCCTCATCCCCACCGAGGCTGGGGAAAGGCTCTGCTACGAATTCCGGGGCACATTCCAGGATGATATTTACCTGCTCTATATCGATGCGCAGACCGGCGAGGAAGCAGACCTGCTCAAGCTGGTGGAAGGCTCCACCGGCCTGGAGGCGGTGTAACTTGGAATAAATATTGCGGGAGGGGTATTCTTTTGAATAGCATCGCATACCCTGTGCTGCGCTTGCGTATGCTCTCTGCACTTGCACGTTTGGCCGTTGCCGCGTCACAAACCCTCCGGGTTTGCTCCTGATCGCATACCCTGTGCTGCGCTTGCGTATGCTCTCTGCACTTGCACGTTTGGCCGTTGCCGCGTCACAAACCCTCCGGGTTTGCTCCTGAAATCCCTCCCGTATCCTCCCCAAGAAAATCATTCTGGATATTACAAAACGTCGTCTTATCAACTTGCATCCCAGTATAGCAAAAAAACAGGAAACAGTTCATGCCGTTTCCTGTTTTCTTCTGCTCCTATATTGTCCCTCTGGCATCCAAATTTCACATTGCCCCTTTGGCATCCAAGTTTCTCATTGCCCCTCTGGCATTCAAGTCGATCAGAACACACCTGAAAAATCCAGAGGCAGTTTTCTTGGGGAGAGCGCGAGAGGGGCTTTCTTTTTCAAAAGAAAGCCCCTCTCGCATTTTTCCGTCAACCCGTATCCCTTTCTCACGCCTCTTCGTCCGCATCGCCGTTGTACTGGCTGCGGTATTGGCCGGGGGTAACGCCGGTATGGCCGCGGAAAACCTTGGTAAAATGGGAAATATCGGAATAGCCCACCTGGCGGGAGGTATCGGTGGCGGAAAGGCCGGCCTTCAGCAGCGCCATGGCCTTGCGCATCCGCAGATGGGATACATATTCCTTAAAGCTCATGCCCACCACATTGCGGGCAATCCGGCTGACCTGCTTGGTAGAAATATCGCAGGCAGTGGCCACAGAATCCAGGCAGATATTATAATCGGTGGCGTGGGCCTCGATATAATCCATCACCTGCTGGGAAATCTGGGGAATCTGGATGGCCGCCTTGGGGGAAGCCGCGCAGATTTTCTTCACCGCATCTTCCAGCGTATTGCGGATTTCCATGCCATCCTGCACGGTAATGGCGTTTCGCATCTGCTCTTCTTCCAGCTGGCAGCCCGCATTTCTGCCGCATTCCATGATCTGATAGGTCACGTCCACCAGCCGATAGCGGCGGAACATCAGGGAGGGATAATCCCTGTCCATGCAATCCATCAGATGATCCAGGGTGCTCAGGGCCTGAATTTCGCTGCCGTCATTGAGATGCTTTTTCAATTCGCCCAGCAAATCATACAGCTGGGCATTTTCCAGGGGCGAATCGGGATCCCGGTTCTGATTGGATTCCGCCACGGCCAGGGAATAGGCCAGCTTCTGCAGCTGGGTGCAGTTTTCGCCCTGGGTCAGATGCAGATCCGGGAAATCCCGGGTCAGATCTTCACTGACGGTATCGAAGGCGGCCATCAGGTTTTCTTCATCCCGGGCGATGAAAAGCAGCGCCCAGCCTCTTTCGCCGCCCAGCCGGGCCAGATGCAATTTGGTATCGCTGTCGGAAAGGCCATCCATTTTTTTCTGCAGCACTTCCGTGGAAACGGCGGGATCATAGGTGATATGGGCCACGCAGAGCAATTTCCCCGTCGCATCCATGCCCAGTTCCGCCATGCGCTGATTCATGGTGGCGTCGTATTCGCCGCTGAGCACCAGAAGCAGCAGCTGCTGCTTTAAGGATTCCTTCATCCGGGATGCATTTTCCAGGCTTTCGGAAAGCTGGGCCATGGTGGCGGTATTGAGCTGAATCACATGATCCACTGCATGGGCGATTCTTTCGATTTCATCCCCGGCCACGGGGGCATGATTTTCCATCTTGCTGGCCAGGCCGCGGATGGGGCTGTAATTGCGATAGGCCAGATAGGCCGAAATCACGGAGAAAATCAGCGTGCAGCCAATGAGAATATAGAGCATGCTGTAAACGGCGGATGCATCATCCTCTGTCGTCTGCACGCCGATCATGATCGTTTCATCATGGTATTTGGCCTGATGCAGAATGGTGGGAATCATACGCTCATTGCCCAGCAGATACAGATCATCCACCTGCAAGATCAGATTATCGTTAAAACGGAAAAGGTTTTCATATCGCCGGGCCAATTCCTCCTGATCGATCTGGAAGAGAATAAATGCCCGGGTATTTTGGGAATAGCGGTTAAAGGTAATGGGCAGCTTGCGATAAATCTGCGTTCCCTGCGTGCTGTTGAGCACGATCACTGTATTTTCAGAGAGCACTTGGCTCCAAAATTCATTTTCACTAATTCCGGGCGCCAGAAAACGGCAAAAAATATTCGGGCTCATGGCGCCGGTGGCAGAATAAATGGTTTCGCTTTCTTCATATACCAGATAGCAATTGCTGGTAATGGTGCTGGGGCTGGCCAGGGTTTTGAAATGCTCCAGCATTTCCAAGCGGGGAATTTCATTTTTCTTCAGATTGAAGGGCTGATACAAAGGCGAAGTGTAGACCTGGATTTTCAGATCATTCATGATCTCCATCTGATAGGAAAAATCCTCGCCCGCGCTGCTCAGGCGATCCAGGATGGATTTTTCCTCCTGCTTTTTGAGATTATTGGAGGAAACCATCATCAGCACCACGCCCAGCACCGCGCAAACCGCCACGGCCAGGCCCACATAGGTGATCAGATAGCTTTTTAATACACTTTGCTTCCGTTTTTTCTGCATGCAGTGTATGCCTCCCAAAAAAGAAAAATAAAAGCGCATGATTTTTCTGCGCCATAAGGGCCATAAATTCCCACACAGCCCGGCTTTCGCCGGGCCATGTGGGAATATTTTACCTATTCAGGGATTCAGGCAAGAATTGCTTCTTTCCTAAAATCTTTTCTTACAGAGCAGCCTTGTAGGCGTCCCAAGCAGCCTGATAGATTTCGACCAGATCGGAGGCGCCATAGGCTTCAGCACCGTCAACGAACTTCTTGAAGTTTTCTTCGGTCAGTTCGGTAGCGCCGGTGATGAACTTGGCAACTTCAGATTCGATGTAGGGTTCCAGCATCAGGACGACTTCGTCGATGGTTTCCTGATCGTCTTCAGAATAGTACACGATCTTGGGATAGCCTTCAACAACGCTGGGCAGCACGCGCACTTCGGAGCACATACGGCCGTAGTTATCGCCATGGTCATAGGCCAGAGCAACGAAGTTGATATCTTCATCCGGCACGCCCTGCAGATGCTGCAGCAGGATCATCATGGTGCTGTACTTTTCATCGGTGATGGAGTGAGAGCGGTTGCCGAAAGCGGAGGAGTTGCCGAAGCCGATGCCGCAAACGAACTTGATGGAGTTTTCATATTCGCCGCTGATAACGTCGGGGAACACCTTGGCGCCCTTTTCCAGGTCATAGAAGAAGCCGCGGACCATGCCCAGGGTATCGGGAGAGCCGTTGATGGGGCCGCACCAGAGATAGTACACACCCAGTTCGCTGTAGAAGAAGTCGAGGTAGTTCAGGATGGCCTTGATCTTTTCATCCTGGCCTTCCAGCTTGGCAGACAGGCAAGCGCCGCCCACGTTGTAGCGGGAGGATTCCTTCACCTGCATGGTGTCGCTGTATTCGCTGGTCAGGGGCCACAGAGCATCCCACTTATGATAATCTTCGGGGAGGGGCAGACGGCCATAGATAGAACCGGCAGCGATGACGCCGGACTTGTTATCCATGATCTGGGAGTCAACCAGCAGCTTGTCAGCGGTGAAGAAGTCGTTGGCGATGAGGCCTTCGTCATACAGGGTCTTCACGGTCTGGAGGAAGGGGAAGAAGTCTTCATGCAGAGCGGGCAGAACCACTTCGCCGTTCTTGATGGCAACCTGAGCGCCGTAATCATTGTCGGATTCGGTCAGGAAGCCATAGGCATTCAGGATGTAGGACAGGGGGTTGTTTTCTTCGGCAACGCCGGCCAGAGGAGTGGATTCGGGATGATTCTTTTTGAAGGCGCGGAGCAGTTCAACGAATTCATCCACGGTCTTGGGCAGAACCTTGCCGGCAGCTTCGCTCCAGGCATAGAATTCTTCGCGGGTGGTGTGCTGAGCGGGCAGCTCGGGATACACTTCACGCAGCCAATCCTGGTTGTAGCTGTTGGTTTCCTGAGAGCCGATGTAGTCGGAATTCAGGTTGGTGAAGGGCAGGGAGTAGATCGCGCCATCGGGAGTGGTGGCAGTAGCCTTCATAACAGGATACTTTTCAAACCACTGATACAGATAGGGCATGGTTTCTTCGGTGATGTAGGGAGCCAGGTCCAGCAGCTGGCCTTCGGCGACGCCGTAGCGCATGATATCGCCGGTGCTCAGGCTCATGGCCAGCAGCACGTCAGGCAGGTTGTCGGAAGCGAACATCAGGTTCTTCTGTTCTTCGCGGGCTTCGTAGGTGATCTGGCGAACATCGAAATCGATGCCGGTGGCCAGTTCAGACCATACCCAGAACCAGGTCTTTTCAGGAACCTGATAGGAGTCGGAACGAACGGCAGAAGCCACGGTCACGGTCAGCTTTTCGCCTTCCTTAACGATGGGCCATTCGGGTTCCCAATAGGTATAGGTGTTCATTTCGCTGGTGTATTCGCATACCGGAATTTCAACGGTTTCCGCGAAAGCACCGCAGGCGCAGGCCATGATCATGATCAGCGCCAGAGCCAGGGACATAATCCGCTTGGTCATTGAGGGGTCCTCCTTTTAAATATTTTGGTACATTCATTATATGCAAGTTCGAATCTGAAATCAATAGGATTTTTCGGACATTTTTTGGTGTTTTTGGGCCGTTTTGCCCCTCGAATGGATGAAAATGCCCAAATTCACCAAATTTTGTCCGTTTTTTCCTATGGCGCAAAGCCCACAAATTTAGTATACTATTTTTATTGATAAAGGAGGGAATGTCCATGACCGCCGAAGTGAAATCGGTTCTCAAGCAAAAGAAACGGTTTAAGACCCTGCATGTGCTGCGCAATCGCTGGCAGATGTATCTGCTGGTGCTGCCCGCCATCGTCTATCTGATCATCTTCAATTATATGCCCATGTATGGCCTGCAGATTGCCTTCCGCAATTTCCGCACCAGCAAGGGCATCACCGGCAGCGACTGGGTGGGCCTGAAATTTTTCGAAAAATTTGTTACCCTGCCCATCTGCTGGGAATTGATCCGCAATACCCTGTCCATTACGCTTTATTCTTTGTGCACCTATCCCCTGCCCATCATTTTCGCCCTGATGCTCAATGAAGTGCGCTCCACCAAATTCAAGAAAACCATCCAGATGGTTTCCTATGCGCCCCACTTCATTTCCACCGTTGTTCTCTGCTCCATGATCACGTTGCTGCTGAGCAAAAACGGCGGCGCATTCAATACCATCGTTGGTCTATTCGGCGTCAAGGCCCAGGATTGGCTGGCCATTCCCGCTTACTTCCCCACCATCGTGGTATGGTCCGGCGTATGGCAGGAACTGGGCTGGAGCTCCATTATCTTCCTGGCGGCCCTGGCCGGCGTATCCCCCGAATTGATTGAAGCGGCCCGCATCGACGGCGCTTCCCGCATGCAGATCATCACCCACGTAAACGTGCCCACCATTCTGCCCACCGTGGTGATCATGCTGATTATGAAGTGCGGCAACGTGCTGAGCCTGGGCTTTGAAAAGATCTTCCTGCTGCAGAATTCCCTGAATATGGAAGCATCCCGCATCATTTCCACCTACACTTACGAACTGGGTCTGCTGGGCGGGCAGTTCAGCTTCTCTGCGGCCATCGGTCTTTTCAATACCGTGGTCAACGTGCTGATGCTCTTCTGCGTGAACACCATCTCCAAGAAGCTGACCGAAATCAGCCTGTGGTAAGGAAAGGAGGAAAAAGAGATGTCTACCAAAGCCAAGGATATTATCCCCAAGAAAAACCGCATCAAGAATGACGGCCTGGTTTTCGATATCGTCAATATCACCCTGCTGGTTATCATTCTGCTGATTTTGATCTATCCCCTGTATTTCACCGTCATCGCCTCCGTTTCCGAGCCCAAGGATGTGGCCGCCGGCAACGTGGTGCTCTGGCCCGTGGGCTTCACCTGGGAATCCTATCAGATGGCCTTCAATGAAAGCCGCATCTGGATGGGCTATCGCAATTCCTTCATCTATACCCTGCTGGGTACCCTCTTCAATCTGCTGCTGACCATCCCCGCCGGTTACTTCATCAGCAAAAAGGAATTGCCCGGCCGGAATCTGATCAATATGTTCTTCCTGATTCCCATGTATTTCGGCGGCGGTCTGATTCCCACCTATCTGATCGTCAAGGAACTGGGGCTGATCGATACGCCTATTACGCTGATCGTGCTCAATGGTATTTCCATTTACAACATGATCATCACCCGCGTATTCTTCCAGACCTCCATTCCCAACGAGCTTTATGAATCGGCCTTCATCGATGGCGCCGGCGATATGAGAACCTTCTTCTCCATCGCCCTGCCCCTGGCCAAGCCCATCATCGCCGTTATCGCCCTGTATTACGCCGTGGGTCACTGGAATGGCTATTTCACCGCTCTGGTCTATGTCAATAAGCAGACCTACCAGCCCCTGCAGATCGTGCTGCGCAGTATCCTGCTGATGAATGAACAGGCGCTGGAAGCCATCGACCCCAATACCCTGGACGAATCCATGGTCGTTGCCCTGGCCCGCCGTGCGTACCTGGCCTCCACCATGAAATACGCCCTGATCTTCATCGCCTCTGCGCCCCTGCTGGCCGTGTATCCCTTCGTGCAGAAGCATTTCGTCAAGGGCGCCCTCATCGGCTCCGTCAAGGGCTGATTCCCCTTATCAACAAACAAAAAATCGCTCTTCCATATGGAAGGGCGATTTTTTTATCCGCGGCGATCAGTCTTCCGTCAGGCTGCCGTCGGCCAGGGTGTGCTTCACCCGCGCCTTTTCCTCGGCGCGCTTGGCGTTGTTGAAGCGATCCAGGGTGCCCACCAGATAACCGGTGATGCGGCGGATGCGCTGGAAGGGAACATTGCCGAAATCATAGCTCAATTCCACATAATCCCCATCCACCTTCATATCAATCCCCTGGGGCGTGGCGCCGAATTTTTCCTTGGCGCGGGCGATATAGGTATCAATTTCCGCCTGGGGCAATTCGCCGCCGGTCACACGAATGCGACATTCCATGGGGCATCCCTCCTTTCAGTCATTCAGATTATACACCCATTTTCAGCGTTTGAAGCAGATCGCTGAAATTTTTCCATTCAATTTCCCCGGCCGCCATCTGGGCCGCAATATGGCGCAGGCCCTTGGCATGCAGCCGGTAAATCTGGCGCTCATCATAGGAAAGGCGGATGGCAATATGGGCAAAGGATTTCTGCTGCAAATAGCGCATTTCCAATACGGCCCGCTGCCGTTCATCGGGAATCCGGCGGATGGCGGCGTCAATTTCCCTCTGCCGCTGCAAAAGCTGATGATAATCCTGCAGCAATTCCGCCTCCAGATCGGCCAGCTCCGCCGCCGTTTCCCCCAGCAGATCGCTGTATTGGCCGCTGCCGGGGATTCCGGTGAGCACCCGATTGACCTTCGTGGCCCGATTGCGCACCACATCCAGCCGGGCCAGGCGCATGGCAATGATATTATCCAGATGCAGCGCGCCGGAAAGGAAATCCCGGGCCATGGCCATCCCTGCGCTGGATTGGGAAAACAGGAAGATTTCCTTTGCCGTCATATGGTGACTCCCTGCTTTTCAAAGAGCTTTTCCAGGGGCAGCTTGCATTGCAGCGCCTCCTTCATCCGCATGGCCTCCTCCAGCTGCAGGGGGGATTGCCCCCGCAATTTGCGCCGCAGCGTGCCATAATGCACGCCGATCTTTTCCGCCATCAGCCGGCTGTCAAAGCCCCGTAAATACATTTCGGCCATCAGCCGCAGATAAACGCTCCGCTCGCTCATTGTTCATTCCCTCCTTGATTTAAGAACGTTTGTTCTCGTTTGCGCATTCAGTATACCCTCTGTTTCGTGTTCCTGTCAATCCCTTTTTCTTTTTCCTCCCATTTCTTTCCAATATTGCATGATTTCGTTTCATCATTGCATCAATTATCGCGTGCGGATTTTGCCCATCGGAAAAACAACGTTTTTTTGCGGAAATCCAGAAAAACCGCAAACAAAAAAACGCCCGGCAAACGCCGGGCAAATGCATCATCGCAGCAATTTATTTTTCCCGCTTTTTGATCACCTTTGCCGGGCTCCCCACCGCCACGGAATAGGGCGGGATGGGCTTTACCACCACGGAACCCGCGCCGATCACCGATCCTTCCCCGATATCCCCGGAATACATGATGGCGCAGCGCATGCCGATATAGGAATCCCGGCCGATCGTTACCTTCCTGCTGTGGCCTCCCTGGGTAATGATATGGGCGTCCGGATCGCTGAATACATGGGAATAGGGCGTCAAGGTGATATTCTGTGCCAGCAGGCAATGATCCCCGATTTCCAGGCCCATATGGCCAAAGAGGGTGGTGCCGGTGCCGATATAGACGTCGTTTTCAATCCTGATATACCCAACGTCCGCCCGTTCCGTATCCAGATAGACCCGATCCTGCAATCTTACCCCGTTTCCCAGGGTAATGCCCCCGGGCCCCCGGGCGATGAGGGTGCAATGATCGCAGATCTGCACATGATCCCCCAGAGAAATCCACTGGGGATTGACGATCTTCACCCCCGCGCCGATCTGCACGTTTTCTCCCATGTGCCTGAGTTTCCTTTTATAATAGGCCGTGCGCAGATGCAGGGCATATTCCGAAGAATCCTGCATGAATACGGTGCGATAAAAGCTTTCCCGGCTGTCTTCATCCATTCGCTCAAAGGCGTCCTGAAAAAAATGATCCATTTTCTGCTCCTTTCAGCCCTTCTTTTCCTTTTCCAGCCATTTTTCCCGGATCGTATCATAAATCTCATCCGGAATTTCGGGATTTCCCTTGGAAAATACCGGCAGCAATTGATCCCCCGCCACTTTGGGATCGGTGCAGGCGGTATCATTCCGGTATTTTTCTCTTTCCTCTTTTTTGCGCAGATTGGGAATATCCACGGGAATCCCGCCCTGCAATACACTGCGATAGGCAAACATGCCGGGCAGGAACATATCCAGCGCTTCATAAACGTCAATGGTATCGGCCTTGGGATTGCCCAGGATTTTTTCCACAAAATGATACATGGTATAAAAATCCGATCCGCCGTGGCCGAATTCTTTGCTCTTATCCCCCAGGCCAAAATCCGGGCGATAGCAATCCACCTTGCTTTCCCCGTACTGGCCGGAATATTCATCCGCTTTTACATAAATGGTCTGCACATCATCCTTTTCCGCATCCTCCCGGGCAGATTCCATACGGCCCTTGCCGCCGTAAACCGTATACCAGATGGAATTCTGATACAGATCGCCGTGAATGCTCTTGATGATGCCCCCGTTTTCCAGGGTGATCAATTCCATGCCAAAGAGCCCGGATTTGGATCCGGCACGGATTTTCCTTTCCACCAGGGGGCTTTCAAAGCCCGTCACCTTCACCGGCCGGAGCCCCGTAATATGAATCAGGGGGCCAATGGAATGGGTGCAATAGAAATTGGCATACATATGATTCCGCCAGTGATCGGGATCGCCATAGGTGATCTGGGGCCAGATGGGCTCGCAATTATGGATGTATTCCCCTTCCCCATATTCAAATTCCCCGATTTTTCCTTCCCGGTAGAGCCGCCGCATTTCATAGGGCGCGGGCATATAGCAATAATTTTCCCCGTAAGCGTAAATTTTTCCCGTTTCCTCCACCGCTTCAATCAATTGCACTGCCTCCTGCATGGTCTGCACCGGCAGCACCTCGCTGAAAACATGCAATCCCCGTTTCAGGCACCGGATGGCAAAGGGGGCATGCTCATTGGCATAATTGGCCAATACCACGGCGTCCATATCATGCCGGATAAAATCCTCAAAATCCGAATAATAGGCGATATCTTCCCGGGGATAAAGTGCCTTTTGCTTTTCCAGGGCCGGGGCGTATTTATCGCAAATGGCCACGATTTTCGCATTTTCCGCCTGGGCGCAATATTTGATCATGCTGCTGCCCCGATAGGCCCCCAGCACACCGATTCTGACCTTTTCCATTTTTTGGCCCTCCTGTATAGCTTGCTTTTCTTCATTATACAATCATTTTTCGGAATTGAACATGGATAAGATGCATATTTTTATAAAAAAAAGTTATTTTGACTTTTTTCGCCTGCCTGCTGTTCTTTTTTGTCAAATTGCTATATACTGTTCATAGAATCAAATTCATCCCCATACCAGGAGGTGGCCTATGCTTTATCACAGCGACCAGCATCGTCCGGATTATTTTCCGCCCATTCTGGGAAATGGGCAAATGAGCCTGACCCCCAATTGCGAAGGCAGCGTGGATTTTCTCCCCGCTGATTTTCCCGATCTTTTTTCGGTGCCCTCGGGCAGGATTTTTCGTCCCGGGCGGCGGCTCATTTCCCGTCGGCCCAGCGAAATCCCCATCAATCTGATATCCTTTGGCGCCATTGAATGCAGCTGGATGGAAAAGCCCCTTTCCTGGCAGCAGGAATTAAAGGAAGAAGAAGGAATGATCGAAAGCCGCTGCCAATATCCCGGCGGCGCGGAAATCCAAAGCCGCTGCTTCATTCATCCGCATTTTCCCCTCTATGCAATGGAAAAGAAAATCCTGCAGGGGGAAGGGGTGCTTTCCTTCCGCTATACCCTCAAGGGCTATGATGCAGAAAGCCAGGCAGCCATTTTCGCCACTCATTTCCGCCGTTTTGCCGGCGGCGGCCAGCTTTCCTTTGATCTTCGCGGCCAGGATCGTTATCAGGGGGAAGTCATTCTCTTTCTGGACGCCCCCTGCCAAATCACCCGCGAAAAAGACGGCGTCCTTCTCTCCTGCCCGGTCAGGCAGGGGGATTGCGTGCATTGCTATCTGGCCCTGCAGGATGATCTGGATACCGACGATCCCCACAAAGAAAATCAGAAAATCAAAGCGCTGGTTCGTCGCGCCGGCTTTTCCGGACTGCTCCGGGAAACCTGCGCCGCCTGGCAGGCCTATTTTGCCCAGGGTTATGTCCGTACCGGGGATGAAACCGCCGATTGGATATACCGGGTGGGATTATATCATTTGAAATGCTGGACCACAAAATGGTCCATTCCCGTGGGGCTCAATGACGCCTCCTGGCACGGCCGATTCTTTGCCTTTGATGAATATTACAGCTTCCTGGCCCTGCTGGGGGCCAATCGCCTGGATCTGGCCCGGCGCGTGCCCGCTTTCCGGCTGCAGGGCCTGCCCATCGCCCTGCGCCGTGCCAGCAGCCGGGGACAGAATCAGGCCCATTATCCCTGGGAAACCACGGAATACGGCCTGGAGGGCGCGCGGGATGGATTCTGGAAAAAGCATGTATTCCATATGGCGGTCATCGCCCAGGGCGCCTATGAATATTTTGAGCATACCCAGGATCGGGATTTTCTTGCGGCCTGCTATCCCATGATCAGGGGCTGCGCGGAATTTTATACCCGGCATATGATTTATACCGATGAAAGCGGCCGGATCTTTGCAGGCCGATGCACCGATCTGGAGCGGCTGGGCGGCTCGGTAGAAAATCCGCTGTTTACTTCCTGCGGGATCATCCGCACCCTGGAATGCCTGGCCGGCGCCGCCGGAATCCTGAATGTGGATGCGGATTACCGCCGGGAGTGCCTGCGTCTTGCCGCCGGGCTTCGCCAAAGCCTGCCCATGGAGGAAGGGCGCTATGTGCCCCATCTGGGGTGCCGGCAAAAGAGCATTGCGGTCTTTACCCCCAAATTTCCCTTCCATGTGATCCCCGGCCGGGAGGAAGCGCTGCTTCGCGCCTGGGATGATTATATTGAACAGGAGCAGCAATACGGCAATATGTATGCCGTGGGCGGCCATGTATCCCCGTGGTATGCCTGCTGGAAGGCGGCGGGATTTGCCCGCGCCGGAATGGGCCAGCGGGCCTATGAAGCCCTGCGCCAATCCTACGAATCCATCGGCGTTTTCGGGGAAATGTTTGAAATCAATGAGCCGGAAAAGCGCTATCGCCCCTGGTTCACCACGGCAGCCGGGGTATTCCTGTCCACGGTGAATGAAATGCTGCTGCAAAGCGACGGGGAAAACATCGAAATTCTTCCCGCCTGGCCGGAAGAAATGCAGCATGCCGCCTTCAAGCTATCTGCCAAGGGCGGCGCAATCGTGGAGGCCCGGATCGAAAACGGGCGGCTGATCCATCTGCAGCTTTCCATGCAGCCCGGGCTGCCTCCCCGAAAATTCCGGATCTGCTTCCGGGGCGAATTTCTGGAAGAACGCCTGGCCGATTGACAGCTTGATCGGGCCTGCAATAATAAAATCAGCCAATCATTCCCAAGGGAGGAATCATTTATGCATTTAATCACTATCCGGGGCGGCGGCTATACGGCTCATATCTGCCCGGAAAAGGGCGCCAATTGCCTCCGCCTGACCCACGAAAAATCCGGGGCGGAGCTGCTGCGCACGCCGCTTACGGATGAGGAATTTTATCAACGCTCCAATGTATACGGCATGCCCCTGCTCTTTCCCCCCAACCGGATTCTGGATGGGCATTATCAATTCAACGGCCGCACCTATGAATTCCCCATCAATGAACCCGCCCGGCATCATCATATCCATGGCTGCCTGCACGCAACGCCCTTTGCCGTGGAAGAGCACAAAGAAAATTACGCCCGCCTTTCCTATCATGCCACCCAGGATCAGCCCTATCTGCAATTCCCCCATGCCTTTTCCGTGACGCTGGAATACAGCGTGGATGAAAACGGGCTGCATCAGAAGCTGATCGTTACCAACTGCAGCGATTCCTCCATGCCCTTCGGGGCGGGCTTCCATACCGCCCTGCCCGTTCCCTTCATGCCGGGCGGCGATGCAGGCGATTGCGTCCTTTCCGTCACTGCGGGAAAGCAATGGATGTATAATGACCGGATCATCCCCACCGGCGAAGTGCAGAGCGCAGAATGCTTCCGCCAGGGGGTGCCGGCGGCCCATAATGTGATCAGCGCCCATATGGATATGGGCAAAAGCGGCGGCACGGCCATCCTTTCCGATAGAAAATCCGGCGCGAAAATCGTTTATGCGGTGAGCGAGGGCTATCGCTTCTGGATGCTCTTTAATGAGGGCGGCGAAAAGGGCTATATCTGCCCCGAACCCCAGTCCTGGATGGTGGACGCCCCCAACCGCCCCTTCGGCCCGGAAATTACCGGCTTTGACGCCATCGCCCCCGGGGACAAGCGCGTCCTCACCGCCAATCTCCGTCTGGAAGTATAACCGAGCAGGGGCCTCCGCGGCCCCCGTACCCCCGCGCCAGAGGAGTCCCTCCTCTGGACTCCGGTTTGCGAATGGATTGGCGAAAAATACAAACGCTTTCCGCACGAAACTTGAAGAAACGATCATTTTAAAAAACGATTGAAATGAGCCACGGGCCAACCGAAAACAAAAAAACGGCACGGGAGAGAATTCATTCTCTCCGTTGCCGTTCTTTTTGTTTTCTCGGATGCTTTGCATCCGCTGGGCGGCATTTATGCCGCCCAGCCCGTGGCTATCCACACGTTCCCGACTTTTCAGCGGGAAATTGTTTGTCAGAAAAGTTTGTTCGTTCCGCTACTGGGTCCAGGGTCAATGACCCTGGTTCGGGGTTTGGGGCTGAATAAGCCCCATCGTTCCCCAAGTATCACTGGCACGCAAGCAGATTAGAATCGTCCATAAAAATCCAGAGCGACTTTCTTGGAAAGGGGCGCGGGGGAAGCCTTTCTCAGGAACAAACCCGGAGGGTTTGTGACGCGGCAAGCGCCATCATTGCTGAAGCAAGGAGCATACGCAAGCGCAGCGCAGGGTATGCGATGCTTTTCAAAAGCCTCCTCCCGCAAAATCTCCCGTTCCCCCGTTCCCCAATTACTTCCGTTCGGTTTCGCAGTAGGCGCAGCGGTAGAGGCGTTCTTCCGCCTTGGTCAGCAGGAAGATCTGATCCAGGCCGGGCTCCACGGAAGTGATGCAGCGGGGATTTTTGCAATGGATAACGTTCACCAGTTTTTCGGGCAGATCGGGGTGATGCTTTTCCACGATTTTCCCATCGCGGATGATATTCACCGTGCTGCCGGGATCCAGATATCCCAGGGCGTTGAGGTCAATATCGAAATTGGCGTCATCGATCTTGATGATATCCTTTTTCCCCATATGGGAGGATTTCACATTCTTGATAATCGCCACGGGGCAATCCAGCTGATCCAGATGCAAATAGCGATACACCCGCATGGCCATGCCGGGGGTAATATGATCAATGACCACGCCGGAAACGATGCCATCAATATTCATCAATTCATTCCTCCAGCAATTTCAGCATCAGCGCCTTGCGCATGATCTTGCCATAATTCACCTGCTTGAAATAGCAGGCCCGGGGATCATCATCCACCTGGGTGGAAATTTCATTGACGCGGGGCAGGGGATGCATCACGATCATATCCTTTTTCGCCAGGGTCATCTTGGCTTCATCCAGGATATAGGTATCCTTGAGGCGCACATAATCCGCTTCGTTGAAGAAACGTTCCCGCTGCACGCGGGTCATATACAGCGCATCCAGATTGCCGATTTCATTTTCCAGGGATTCCGCTTCCCGGAAGGGAATGCCGGCTTCCGCCAGGGCCCGGGTGATGGGGGCGGGCACCTTCAGTTCCGCCGGGGAAATCAGCACGAATTCCACGCCTTCATACCGGCTCAGGGCGCCGATGAGGGAATGCACCGTGCGGCCGAATTTGAGATCGCCGCAAAGGCCCATGGTGAGATGGGAAAGCCGGCCCTTTTCCAGATGCAGGGTCATCAGATCCGCCAGGGTCTGGGTAGGATGATGATGCCCGCCATCGCCGGCGTTGACGATGGGCACGGTGGCCACCTGGGCGGCGGCAACGGGCGCGCCCTCCAGGGGATGGCGCATGGCGATAATATCCGCATAGCAGGAAACCGTGCGGATGGTATCCTTCACGCTTTCGCCCTTGGCCGCGGAGGAGGAATTGGCCCCCGCAAAGCCGATGACGTGGCCGCCCAATTCATACATGGCGGCTTCAAAGGAAAGGCGGGTGCGGGTGGAGGGCTCAAAGAACAGCGTGGCCAGCTTCTTGCCCGCCAGGCGCTGGGCGTACTTGGCAGGATGATTCAGAATATCCGTGCCCAGAGCCAGCAATTCATTGATTTCTTCTACGGAAAGATCCGTAATACTCAGCAAATGTCTCATGCCTTCGCTCCGTTCACAGCCAGATAATTCTTGATGCGCTGCACATTTTCCGCGTTCTTTTCATCTTCTTCCAGGTATTCAATGATGTCATATACATCCACCACGGAATAGACGGGGAAGCCGAATTCCGCTTCCACTTCGCTCATGGCGCTCTTTTCGGTCTTGCCCTTTTCCTTGCGGTCCACCATGACGAAGGTGGCCACAACCTTCACGTCTTCCAGATTGGACAGGATGCTCATGCTTTCGCGGATGGCGGTGCCGGCAGTGATGACGTCTTCCACGATGACCACTTCTTCACCGGCCTTGGGCACATAACCTACAAATACGCCGCCTTCGCCATGATCCTTGGCTTCCTTGCGGTTGAAGAAGAAGGGCACATCCAGATTTTCCTTGGACAGGGCGATGGAGGAAGAAACGGCGATGGAAATGCCCTTGTAGGCGGGGCCGTAGAGCACGGTGCGCTTCTTGCCCACTTTTTCCAGATAGGCCTTGGCATAGAATTCACCCAGCTTGGCAATCTGATCACCGGTCTTGATATCGCCGGCATTGATGAAATAGGGAATCTTGCGGCCGGACTTGGCGGTGAAATCGCCAAACTTCAGAACGCCGGCGCCTTCCAGAAACTGAATAAACTCTCTCTTGTAAGCTTCCATTTTGATAATCCTCCCTTGTCATTTCCTCAACTTACACTGGCACGCAGTTTGATAAATGCCAACAGTAAAATCCAGAATCAGTTTTCTTTGGGTGGGTGCGGGAGGGCTTTTCTTTTTCAAAAGAAAAGTTCTCCCGCGATATTTCCCCGATTCCCTATTAGCCCAGGAATTCCTTCACGCAGCGTTCGTAAGCGGCCACGGGATCGGCGGCAGCGGTGATGGGACGGCCCACCACGATATAATCGCTGGCAGCCTTGGCCTTTTCGGGGGTCATGATGCGCACCTGATCGCCCGCATCGCCGTCAGCAAAGCGGATGCCGGGGGTAATGGTGAGGAAATCGGGGCCGCAGGCTTCCTTGACCAGCTTGGCTTCCAGGGGAGAGCAAACCACGCCGGGCAGGCCCGCCGCTTTCGCATTCTGGGCATACTTTTTCACGGTGTTTTCCATGGTTTCGTTGATGAGCAGTTCCTGCTGCATCCGCTCTTCGGAGGTGGAGGTGAGCTGGGTAACGGCCAGCAGCACGGCGCAGGTTCCGTCTTCCTTGGTCAGGCCTTCCTTAGCAGCTTCCATCATGGCGATGGTGCCACTGGCATGCAGGTTGGTCATATCCACATCCAGATGCCGCAGCACGGCCATGGCCTTTTTCACGGTGTTGGGAATATCATGCAGCTTCAGATCCAGGAATATCTTGTGGCCCCGGGCCTTGATTTCCTTGACGATTTGGGGGCCTTCCGCATAATAGAGCTCCATGCCGATCTTCACAAAGGGCTTGCGGCCGGTGAACTGATCCAGGAAAGCCAGGGTTTTTTCCTTATTCTCAAAGTCGAGGGCAATGATGACGTCCTTAGCCATTGTTGTTCTCCTCCTTCAAAATTGGTAATTATTTATTTATTGAGCCATGCGCCAAGCAGACTGTCGCCCACCGGGCACAGAACGCGCACCAGATCCAGAATTCCCTTCACGGAAGAAATATCCGTAAACAGGGGCAGAATAAATTTGCAGACCGTAATCGCCAGATACGCAATCCCGCCGATCAAAGCGCCCTTTACCAGGCCGGGGAAAAAGGCAGGCCGGCTTTCCGCCGGATGCTTCCGCAGCCACTTGAAAAGCACGATCACGCCCACATGCCCGCAAATCAGCTTCAGCGCCAGAGAAACCCACCGATTCAGGGGCACAAACAGCAGCAGAATCTGCAGCGGAATCAGGCAAACGGTGAACGCCGCCAGGCCGAGAATCAATTTCACCGCCAGCGGTTTTTTCAAAAAATCTTTCTTCATCGCATTTACACCCGCTGAATTTCGCTGAGGCTTTCAATGCCCAGCTTTTCCATTTCCAGGGGCAGATTTTCAATGATATCCTTGCAGGCCATGGGGTTCACCAGATTGGCCGCGCCCACCTGCACGGCGGTAGCGCCGGCCATCATCATTTCGATGACGTCCTTCGCAGATTGCACGCCGCCCATGCCGATAACGGGAATCTTTACCGCGCCGGATACCTGATACACCATCCGCACCGCCACCGGGAAAATGGCCGGGCCGGAAAAGCCGCCCATGGTATTGGCGATGACGGGCTTTCTGCGCTTTAAATCAATGCGCATGCCAAGCAGGGTGTTGATCAGGGAAATGCCGTCCGCCCCCGCATCCTCGCAGGCCTTGGCGATGGATACGATATCGGTGACGTTGGGGGAAAGCTTGATGATGACGGGCTTTTTCGTCACCTTCTTCACCGCAGCCGTGACTTCCGCCGCCGCCTGGGGATTGGTGCCAAAGCTCATGCCGCCGCCGTGCACATTGGGGCAGCTGACGTTCACTTCCAGCCAGCCCACCTGCTCTTCTTTATCCAGCAGGCGGCAGGTTTCCACATATTCCTCCACGGAAAAGCCGCTGACATTGGCCATCACGGGCTTATGGAAGCATTTTTTCAGCTTGGGCAATTCTTCGCCGATCACCTTTTCCACGCCGGGATTCTGCAGGCCCACGGCGTTGATCATGCCGGCGGTGCATTCCGCGATGCGGGGGGTGGGATTGCCAAAGCGGGGCTGCAGGGTGGTGCCTTTAAAGGAAAAGGTACCCAGCACATTGATATCATAAATTTCGGCAAATTCATAGCCGAAGCCAAAGGTGCCGCTGGCGGGAATGACGGGATTATCCAGCTCAATTCCGCAAAGATTTACTTTCGTATTCACCAGATGATCTCCTCGCTTTCCATAACCGGGCCTTCCTTGCAGATCCGCTTGTTGCCGGTGAGGGTTTTGCAGCTGCAGCCCATGCAGGCGCCAAAGCCGCAGCCCATGCGCTCTTCAAAGCTGTACTGACCGGGGGTTCCGGCGGCCTTGCCGATGGCCCTGAGCATGGGTTCGGGGCCGCAGGTATAGAAGAAGGAATAATCAACGTCCTTGAGCGCATCGGTGACAAAGCCTTTGACCCCATGGCTGCCATCCACGGTGGTAACGATGGTCTTTACGCCCAGGGCCTTGAATTCTTCTTCATAGAAGATTTCTTCTTTTTTATTGAAGCCCAGGATGACGGTGGGCTCTGCGCCCTTCTTCAGCAGCGCCTTGCACAGGGCATACAGGGGCGGCACGCCAACCCCGCCGCCCAGCAGCACGGGCTTATCCCCGCTTTTTTCAAGATTATAGCCATTGCCCAGGCCGGTCAGGATATCCAGCTTTTCCCCGGGCTGCATCTGCTTCATCTGTTCGGTGCCTTCGCCCACCACTTTGTAAAGCAGGGTGAGGGTCTTTTCATCCCAATCGCAGACCGAAATGGGCCGGCGCAGGAATTTCCCGGCGAGCTGAATATTCACGAACTGACCGGTGGCGGTGATGGCAGAGGTATCACCGGAAAGAATCATCTTGAATACGTCTTTAGTCAAGGGCGTATTTTCCAGGATGGTGAAAAGGGATTGTTTCATTGGTATCTCTCCCATATTTTTGGTCCAATCGTCCAGCATTGGCCAATCATTCCCGAAGCTGCTCGTTGCGGCCTGAAAGGACGCATAAGAGCTAAACAGCCAATCCGGCAGATGGCGAGAGCGTGCGCCGCCCTTTACGGGCGGGGCATGCGATCAGGCATCGATGGTGGAAACCGCCAGGGTGGTTTCCTCCAGCACATCCAGCAGCACCCGCACCGTATCCATGGAGGTGAACATGGTCACATTATTTTCGGTGGCCAGGCGGCGGATTTCAAAGCCGTCGCTTTCCTGATTCACGGAATCGATATCCTTGGTATTGAGCACATAGGCGATATGGCCCTGGCGCAGGGCTTCCGCAATTTCATCGCTGCCTTCATTCAGCTTTTTCAGCACATGGGTGCGGATGCCGTTTTCCTTAAGGAACATGGCGGTGCCGTAGGTGGCCTCGATATTGAAGCCCAGGTTGTAGAAGCGGCGGATCAGGGGCAGGGCCTCCTGCTTATCCTTATCGGCGATGGTGGCAAA
This sequence comes from Clostridiales bacterium, assembly GCA_015056015.1. Classification (GTDB taxonomy): domain Bacteria; phylum Bacillota; class Clostridia; order Christensenellales; family Aristaeellaceae; genus RUG563. Next base: position 28,525 of record SVHD01000010.1, on the reverse strand, counting down.
GACGGTGCCGTAATTCTGCAGATGCATGCCGGCGGCCTGCAGCGCCTTATACAGGGCGCGGTTCAGGGTCTTGTCATAGCCGATGGCTTCGCCGGTGGATTTCATTTCGGGGCTCAGATAGGCGTCCAGGCCGCGGATCTTATTGAAGGAAAATACGGGGGCCTTGGCATACCAGCGTTCCTTTTCATCGGGATAGATGCCGAAAATGCCCAGTTCCTTGAGGGTCTTGCCCAGGATCACTTCGGTGGCGATATCCGCCAGGGAATAGCCCGTGGATTTGGACAGGAAGGGAACCGTACGGGAAGAGCGGGGGTTCACCTCGATGATGAATACGTTATCATCCTTGTCCACAATGAACTGGATATTATACAGGCCCACAATGCCGATGCCCAGGCCCAGCTTCTTGGCGTACTGCAGGATGACTCCCTTCACCTTATCGGAAATGGAGAAGGAGGGATAGACGGAGATGGAGTCGCCGGAATGCACGCCGGTGCGTTCCACCAGTTCCATGATGCCGGGAACGAATACGTCGTGCCCGTCGCAGATGGCGTCCACTTCCACTTCCCGGCCTTCGATGTATTTATCCACCAGCACGGGCTTATCCTCATCGATTTCAACGGCGGTCTTCAGATAATGGCGCAGCTGCGCTTCATTGGCCACGATCTGCATGGCCCGGCCGCCCAGCACGAAGGAGGGGCGCACCAGCACGGGATAGCCGATTTCCGCGGCGGCGGCGATGCCGTCTTCAATCTTGGTAACGGCCTGCCCCTTGGCCCGGGGAATATTCAGCTCGTTGAGCAGATGTTCAAAGGCATTGCGGTCTTCCGCCTTATCGATGGCGGCGCAATCGGTGCCGATGATCTTGACGCCCCGGTCGGTCAGGGGCTGGGCCAGGTTGATGGCGGTCTGGCCGCCCAGGGAGGCCACCACGCCCTCGGGCTTTTCAAATTCGATGATGTTCATCACATCTTCGGGGGTCAGGGGCTCGAAATACAGCTTGTCCGCGGTGGTATAGTCGGTGGATACGGTTTCGGGGTTATTGTTGATGATGATGGCTTCATAGCCCGCATTCTTGATGGTCATAACGGCATGCACGGTGGAATAGTCAAATTCCACGCCCTGGCCGATGCGGATGGGGCCGGCGCCCAGCACCACGATCTTTTTCTTGTCGGTGAGGACGGAGGCGTTTTCCCCGGTATAGCTGGAGTAAAAATAGGGGATGTAGGCGCCGGTATGGCAGGTATCCACCATGCGGAATACGGGGAAGAGATTATGCTCCTTGCGGATGTTATACACATCCATTTCCGTGCATTTCCACATCCGGGCCACATATTTATCGGAGAAGCCCATCTTCTTGGCCGCGGTGAGGGTTTCAATATCCCGCACATTCTTTTTCAGGGTTTCTTCCATATCCACGATGCGCTTGATGGCCTCCAGGAAGAAGGGGGTGATCTTGGTGATTTCGTGGATTTCTTCGATGGATACGCCGTGATAGATCAATTCAGCGATGGCGAAAATATTATCGGAGCGGAAGGTGGAGATATATTCCTTCAAATCTTCCTTGCTCATATTATCAAATTTGCTCAGGTAGATATGATTGGCGCCGATTTCCAGGGAACGGATGCCCTTGAGCAGGCATTCTTCCAAAGTGGAGCCGATGCCCATCACTTCGCCGGTGGCCTTCATCTGGGTGCCCAGGGTATTGGATGCGGAAGAGAACTTATCAAAGGGGAAGCGGGGCAGTTTGGCGATCATGTAATCCAGCTGAGGCTCGAAAGCGGCGTTGGTATTGGCGATGGAGATTTCCTCCAGGGTCATGCCCACCGCGATCTTGGCGGTCACCCGGGCGATGGGATAGCCGCTGGCCTTGGACGCCAGAGCGGAGGAACGGGATACCCGGGGATTGACCTCGATCAGATAATATTCGCTGGTGTGGGGATTGAGGGCAAACTGCACATTGCAGCCGCCTTCGATCTTCAGTTCCTTGATGATCTTAATGGCGCTGTCATTGAGCATTTTCAGGTCATGATCATTCAGGGTCATGATGGGGGCCACCACGATGGAGTCGCCGGTATGCACGCCCACGGGATCGATATTTTCCATGCCGCAGATGGTGATGGCATGATCGGAGGAATCGCGCATGACCTCGAATTCGATTTCCTTGCAGCCCTTGACGCTCTTTTCAATCAGCACCTGATGCACAGGGGAAAGCTTGAAGGCGTTGAGGCCGATATCAATCAATTCTTCTTCATTATCGGCAAAGCCGCCGCCGGTGCCGCCCAAGGTAAAGGCGGGGCGCAGCACCACGGGATAGCCGATGCGCTTGGCCGCTTCCTTGGCTTCTTCCAGGGAATAGGTGATTTCAGAGGGGATGGTGGGTTCGCCGATGGATTGGCAAAGCTCCTTGAACAGTTCGCGGTCTTCCGCCCGTTCGATGGATTCGGAGGAGGTGCCCAGCAGTTCCACCCGGCATTCCTTCAATACGCCCTTCTTTTCCAGCTGCATGGCCAGGTTCAATCCGGTCTGGCCGCCAATGCCGGGCACGATGGCGTCGGGCCGTTCATAGCGCAGAATTTTCGCCACATATTCCAGGGTCAAAGGCTCCATATAGACCTTGTCGGCGATGGTGGTATCGGTCATGATGGTGGCGGGGTTGGAATTGCAAAGCACCACTTCATAGCCCTCTTCCTTCAGGGCAAGGCAGGCCTGGGTGCCGGCATAGTCAAATTCCGCCGCCTGGCCGATTACGATGGGACCGGAACCGATAATCAGAATCTTTTTCAAATCCTTGCGCTTGGGCATAACTTTTTTTCCTCCTTCAAATTCGGCTGTGTATGGATAAAGCAGATATTTCTGCTGCTCAGCGTTTCTTTTCCCAGACGATCTTGCCGCCTGCCATGGTCATGATAATATCCCCCGTGGTTTCCCAATCCTCAAAGGGGGTGGCCCGGCCCATGGAAAGAAATTCATCCGGGTTGATTTTCCCCTGCACGCTGGGATCGATTACCGCGATATCCGCCCGCATGCCCTTTTCCAGGCCGCCTTCGATGCCGAAGCGTTTGCGGGGCGCGATGCTCATCAGATGCACCAGCTCTTCCAGGGTAAGATATTTCTTTTCCAGCACCAGCTTGGTATAGAGAATCTTGAAGGCGCATTCCAGGCCCACCACGCCCATCAAACTGCCGGCCAGGCCCCGATCCTTTTCCGCATCGGAATGGGGGGCGTGATCGGTGGCGATCATATCGATGGTGCCGTCCATAATGCCCTCCAGCAGGGCGGCCCTGTCCGCCGCCTCCCGGATGGGCGGATTCATCTTGAAGCGGCCTTCTTCCATAAGATCCATATCCGTCATGGTCAGGTAATGGGGCGCGGTTTCGCAGGTGACGTCAACGCCCTGCTTTTTCGCTTCCCGGATGGCCGCCACCGTTTCCTTGGCCGATACATGGCAGACATGGTATTTGCAGCCCGTTTCCTTCACCAGCTTCAAATCCCTGACCACCTGGGCCGTTTCGCTTTCGGAACAAATGCCCTTATGCCCATGCAGCCGGGCGTAGGGGCCGTCATGGATATAGCCGCCCCGGAGCAGGGAATCCACTTCGCAGTGGGCCGCCAGTATCTTGCCCGTTTTCGCAATGGCCATCATGGCCAAACGCATCAATTCTTCCTCCTGCACGCCCTTGCCGTCATCGGAAAAGCCGATGACATGGGGGGCCAGGGCGGAAAAATCCGCCAGCAGCCCGGCGCCCTTTTGCCCGATGGTAATGCAGCCGTAGGGATGCACGGGCACCACCGCGCCCTTTTTGATGGCGTCCAGCTGCACCTTCAGATTGGGCAGCGTATCCGGCGCGGGATTCAGATTGGGCATGGAGCATACCGCCGTGTATCCCCCCCGGGCCGCCGCCTGGGTGCCGGTCTTGATGGTTTCTTTATAAAAAAATCCCGGCTCTCGGAGATGAACGTGGACATCAACGAAACCGGGAACAAGATAACAATTGGAAAAATCAAAAACACGATCGCCGGGACGGGGCGAAATCGCAGAAGCAATATCGATAACCATGCCCTTTTCCACTGCCACATCGGCAGAAAAAAAGGAGCCGCCCTGATACACCTGCCCGCCTTTAAGCAAGCACCGCATAAGGCCTCTCCCCCTTTACGCACATTTCGAATCATTATACTCCATTTCGCGCTTTTTGTCAATGGGGGGAGAAGGGAAGAACGGAGAAAATTGCGGGAGGGGACTTCTTTTGAAAAAGAAATCCCCTCCCGCACCCACCCCAAGAAAACTGGCTCTGGATGTTTCGGGTTGCCATCTAATCGGCTTGCGTACCAGTGTAACTATAATATTTTTTATTCCGCCGCGTTAAATACGATGGAATCAATGAATGCCCGGCCATTTTCCGTATCCATGCTCTCAATGACATAGACGCCGTTCACGGTCACAAACATCCGCACATAATCCCTGGCGCAATTGGCGCTGGCCGCCATTTCATCCTGCACGCCATAAGCGGAAATGCCATAAATGCCATCGGCTATTTTTTCGATCTTGCTGTCGGTCAGCACGCCATCTTCCTCATAGCCCCGGGCTGCCGATACGGCCATATGCCGCAGGGCGGTATCCATATCCATATTGCCTTGCATCCGGCTCATATCCGCCGCCATATATTCAGCACTGAGATACACATAATCCGCAGAAAACACATCGGCAAAGGCGGCGCCTTCCTCAGAATAGAGATCCGGCGCGCAGGGGAAGGTAATCCGCATGCGGCCCAGGGTCACGGTTTCCGGGGTATTCTTTTTTGCCCGGAATGCTTCCGCATCCGCTGCGGGAATCACCGTCATCTGCGCCAGCATCCGCTCCCAGTCGCCGCCCTGCTGGCCCATCAGGATGACCGCCCGTTCCCCATCCATGATTCCTTTGCCCAGATAGGCGACTCCGGGCGCGTCGGGATAGGAATAAGAAAAGGTCATCGCCGGAAAAATCTTTCCATCCATTTCTATTTCTTCCGCAACCGGGTTGCCGTCATAGATCCCATCGTAGAGCTGCATGTAAAACCAGGCCAGATGGGACATGGCATTGAGTCGCAGTTCTGTTTCATCACTCTCCGGATGGTCCTCTTTCATCCATTCCATCATTTCACCCAGATTGGCGATATGCACCTGAAATTCCGTTTCTTCCTTCGTATAGCCCGTCAGCTGGATTTTATCCGTCCAGCCGTTGTAGACGTCCGTATTTTCCCGCACCTCTTGAGCAGGCAAATCCGGCTCGTGATAAACCGTAGGGACATTAGGCAGCGTAAACGAAATCTGCCCTTCCACGCAGCGGAAAAATTCATCCCAGTTTTCTTCCGCCAGGCTCACGGACGCAATGGAAAACAGCAAGGCGGCCACTATCATAAAAACGCAGATTTTTCTCATTTTTTGTCCTCCTATACCATTTTTATTATCTCAAAGCTAGCATACCTGTCATTCTTTGTCAATCATTCCGGCATAGAATTTACATTGTAAATTGTTGAAAAAAAATACCCTTGCCGCACTGGCACACAGCTTGATTCCATGGCATCCAGTAATAGCCAGAATGACTTTCTTGGAAAGGGGTGCGGGGGAAACCATTCTTTGGGCACAAAGAATGGTTTCCCCCGCAAGATTCTCGTCCTCCATCAGATTTCCGGAACTTCCCGGTGATCGTCAAAGAGGTGGATATCAATTTTGAGGCAGGCGGATGTGATATCATACATCATCTGCGCATCGCCCAGGGCGCAATGGGCGTCGCCGAAGCGGCCATAGTGCATGGCGCCCTTTTTCACAAAGGTTTCTTCCATCTTGTTATAGCGCTGGGACACCTCGGTCACCGGCGGGCGGGAATAATGCCGATACTGGGGAATGGGATAGGTTTTGCCGTCGGCCGCCCGGGTATAGAGCAGCTGCAGCCGCTCGGTCAGCCGATTGGGCACATTATTCCATTCCTCCACGCCGTGCAGGAAGGTATTGCGATGGGTGCCGCAGCCAATAAAGAGGATCTGCGCCTTCCGCTCGTATAATTTATACCAGCAGCTGCCCTTGCCGCAGGGAGTGATATGATTTTCCTCCCCGGATACATATTCCGCCGCATCTTTTCCATAGGCCGCCACGGAATGGGTGGGGTGCAGGGAACGGACCACCCCGGGCCGGACCCGGAATATATTGGTGAGCAGCCCCACGCAGGAAGGCTCATTGACCACGTCAAAGATCGGATAGGTCTTTTCTCTGATCTGCTTCCAGGTATGGGTGGGGAACACCAGCAGCCCATCCTTCATATAATCCATCAGCACATCGATCACGCCCTCCGGGCCGTCCTCCACCTGGCCGATGGCCTTCATGGAGGAATGCACCAGCAGCGTTCCCTTGGGATCAATGCCCATTTCCCGCAGCTGATCCTTCAATTGCGCTTTGCTATACATATCTTTCCCCTTATTCTTCCAACCGCCGGGCAAACATTTTGCCGGTCTTGGCGATCAGTTTCAGCACGTCGGGCGCCAGTTCCTGATCAAAGACCCGCAGGGCATTGAAGGTTTCAAAGCTCAGCGTGCGGTTATAGCCGATTTCCTTCAGCCCCTCCACAAAGCGCATCCAATCCAGGAAGCCCATATAGGGGGCCAGATGCTGGTCATTGCGGCCGTCATTATCATGCACGTGGAAGGCCTTGATGCGATGGCCCAGCTGGATGATGGCATGCTTGATATCCTTGCCCAGCAGCAGCGCATGGCCGGTATCCAGGCAGAAGCCGAAAATTTCTTCCCCCGCCATTTCATTCAGGGTATCCACATATTTGCAGGCGGTGGCAAAATCCGAGCAGCAGGCGGCATAAATCTTGCCCCGGTGGCCGGTGAACATATTTTCCAGGCAGATGGTCACATGATGCTTTTTCGCCAGGGGAATCAGCTTGGCATAATTATTGATATTCAGTTCCCATTCTTCTTCGGGGGTCATCATTTCATCATAGCGATTGAAGAAGGGATGCACGATCAGGCAATGGCAGCCGATATAATCGCAGCCGATAATGGTGCGCTTGAGCACCTCGATCAGATAATCATTGTATTCGCCCGCGCCATGCACATAGGAACGGAAGGGCGCATGGGCCTGATAATTATCAATGCCGTATTTTTCCGCGGCGTCTTTCCAGGGCTTGAAATAGGAAAGCATTTCCTCTTCGCTTTCGCAGTCGAATACCCGGGCATGCTTGCCATCGGAAATTTCCGTGGGGCTCAGCAGATGATCCAGATTCACATCCACCGCATCAAAGCCCGCTTCCTTGATTACCTTATACGCGCCGTCAATCCCGTAGATTTCTTCCGCGCCGCCGGTCTGTACGCTGATAGGAATCATATGTTACCTCCGTATATGGATGGGGCGCTCCCTTGCCCGCATCGAATTTCTTTTCGCCATCATTGTATCGCTGACCGGGGCATTTGTCAATTCTTCCCGCAGATGAAAATGCCCGGGAAAGGCCCCATAAAACCAACGGTAAAATGCTCCTTTTTGCTGTTTTTCTATTGTAATTGAAGGAAAAATATTTTATAATGACATCATCAAGCAAATTCGCGCAAAAAGGAGCGTGCATTTCACATGATCAAAGCAATCGTAAACGGGCGGATTTTGCTGCCCGAATCGGAAGTAAAGGGAAAAGCGCTGCTGTATAATGAGCGCATTATCGGCATTACCGATGAGGCCAACGCCCGGGAAATGGCGGATGAAATCATTGACGCCCAGGGCCTGTATGTATCCCCCGGCCTGGTGGATACCCATATCCACGGCTATCAGGACGCCGACGCCACCGACGGCAATATCGACGGTATCCGCCATATGGCCAAGGGCCTGCTGGAAAACGGCGTCACTGCCTTCCTGCCCACCACGCTGACCGAAAAATGGTCGCTGCTGGAAACCGTGCTGGGCCAGATCCGCCAATTGAAGGAAGAAAGCCTCTCCCCCGAATTTGAGGGTGCCCAGATCATGGGCTGCCATCTGGAAGGGCCCTTTATCAATCCTTCCAAGAAGGGCGCGCAGAATGAATTGTATATCCTGGCCATGGAGCCGGAAAAGGTGCTGCCCTATGCGGATGTCATCAAGGTGCTCACCTGCGCCCCCGAAATGCCAAACGGCGATCGCTTCGTGCAGGTGCTCAAGGAAAAGACGGATATCCGGCTTTCCATCGGCCATACCGGCGCCAATTATGATCAGGCCATGGCCGCCTTCGGCTGGGGCGTGAGTCGCTCCACCCACACCTTCAATGCCATGACCCCCATGATGCACCGGGATCCCGGCGTGGTGGGCGCCGCCCTGACCAGCGACGTCTATTGCGAATTGATCCCCGATACCTTCCATGTAAACAAGGGCCTCTTCCCCCTGATGGTGAAGGTAAAGGGCAATAAGCTGGTGCTGATTACCGATGCTTTGCGCTCCGCCGGCATGCCCGACGGCGAATATGAAAACGGCGGCCAGATTTTCATCCTCAAGGGCATTGAATGCCGCCTGCAGGATGGCACCATCGCCGGCAGCGTGCTGCGCTTCAATCATGGCGTGCGCAATCTGCGGGATTATGCCTCCATCCCCCTGTATCAGGCCGTGCGCGCCGCTTCCCTCAATCCTGCCGAATCCGCAGGCCTGGCCGATACCAAGGGCTCCCTTACCCCCGGCAAGGACGCCGATATCATCCTGATGGACGAAGCTTGCGAAATTTACAAGACCATCGTCCGCGGCGTATGCAAGTTTAGCAAGTGACGGAGGATATGGCGGGAGGATGCTTTTGAGACAAAAGCACCCTCCCGCACCCTCCCGAAAACCTATTCGGATATTTTCTTACTTTATTCAGCCAACAATCTCCCCGTGCTGCATGGGGAAAGACGAAGACAAAAGGCATATTCCCCCATCCCATACGATTTTGGGAGGGAGCGCGAGGGCCGTATCCTGCCGCCGCCAGTGGCGGATGCAGGCAGGAGAAGGCCCAATGAGGCACAGAGCGCAGCAAGCGGAAGCGACGCTGGGCGACAATGCCGAATTGAGAGTTTCTTTTGCCGCAAAATTCCCTCCCTCGCAATTACATCCACATAAGGAGGCTCCATCATGAGTTTGAAGGTTCTCGCCCCCCTGGATCCCGGCTTCCGTCCCCTGGAAATTGAAATGCGCGCCTATGAAAAGGCCGCGGCTGCCAGCGCCAATGCGGTGGATTTCGGCGTATTGATTCTGCGCAATCAGGGCTATTGCGATCATTATGTGGGCAAGGTATTTGCCGATGGCGAAGATGCGCGCACTGTGCCGCTGATGGATCGATTGGTAAAGACTATGCTCTGGGCCCGTGGCGGCTACAAGATCGTGGTGCACGGTTCCAAATCCGTTTATGAGCATCTCAAGGCTGCCTATCAGGAAGGCGGCGAGCGCGCCTTTGACGCCGATTTCATGGCCACCGTATACGAACGCCCCTTTGAAGTGGAATATGCGGAAACCCTGGATGAAGTCAAGATTTCCCGTTCCTCCGCCAGCAGCGTAGGCCGGCATCTGAAGGGCTGCCGCATCGGCTTTGACGCCGGCGGAAGCGATCGGAAGGTATCCGCGGTCATCGATGGCGAAGCGGTTTATTCCGAAGAAGTGGTCTGGTTCCCCAAGATCAATTCCGATCCCCAGTATCATTACGACGGCATCCTCTCCGCCATGAAGAGCGCCGCCAGCCATATGCCCCGGGTGGACGCCATCGGCGTTTCTTCTGCCGGCGTATATATTGATAACAAGATCATGGTGGCTTCTCTCTTCCTGAAGGTGAGCAAAGAAGATTTCGCCAAGAAGGTCAAATCCATGTATATTGACGTGGCCAAGGAAATCGGCGCGCCCCTGGAAGTGGCCAACGACGGCGACGTCACCGCCCTGGCCGGGGCCATGGAATTGGGCGTTGGCAATGTGCTGGGCATCGCCATGGGCACCAGCGAGGCCGGCGGCTATGTGGACAAGGATATGAATATCACCGGCTGGCTCAATGAACTGGCCTTCGCCCCCGTGGATTTCAATCGCGACGCCATGGTGGATGAATGGAGCGGCGATTGGGGCTGCGGCGTAAAATATTTCTCTCAGGATGGCGTGATCAAATTGGCGCCTGCCGCCGGCATCCAGCTGGATGAATCCCTTTCTCCCGCCGAAAAGCTGAAGGTGGTGCAGAAGGAAATGATCGCCGGCAATCCCGAGGCCGCCAAGATTTACGAATCCATCGGCGTATACTTTGGCTATTCCATCGCCTGGTATGCCCGCTTCTATGATATCGATCATGTTTTGATCATGGGCCGCGTCACCTCCGGCGAGGGCGGCGCGCTGCTGCTTGCCAAGGCCCAGGAAGTATTGGACAAGGAATTCCCCGAGCTGGCTGAAAAGATCACGCTCCATATCCCCGATGAAAATTCCCGCCGCGTGGGCCAGAGCGTGGCCGCCGCCAGCCTGCCCGATCTGGGGGAATAAAGGGATTTAATATTGGTATTTGCGGGGGAACCATTCTTTGAAGCCAAAGAATGGTTCCCCCGCACCCCCTCCAAGAAAGCTATACTGGGTATTAGGGAATTTCGCTGAATCAGCTTGTGTGCCAGTGGGGCAATACAAACCAAAAACGTTCCCTCCCCGCACCCTCCAAGAAAGCTGTACTGGTTATTGCTGAATCTCGCTGAATCAGCTTGTGTGCCAGTGGGGCAATACAAACCAAAAACGTTCCCTCCCCGCACCCCTCCAAGAAAGCTGTACTGGGCATTGCTAATTTTTTCTAATAACTTGATTCCCAGTGAAAATCAAATCTATATTGAATCGAAAAACTCCCAGTCATTTTTGACTGGGAGTTTTTTAAACCATGCGGAAATTTTTTACTTTTCATTTGCTTCTTCCGGAAGCGGATGATTGGCTTTGATTTCTTTGGCCACGTACGGCTTTCCCACATTTTTTCCACTGGCACGCAAGTTGATCGGAAAAGTCAATAAAAATCCAGAGTGACTTTCTTGGAGGGGGGGCTGGGGGAACCATTCTCAGGAGCAAAGCCGGAGGGTTTGTGACGCGGTACCGGCCATCAACGCAAACGAAGAGAGCATGCGCAAGCAACGCGCAGGGCATGCGATGCCCCTACAAAGAATGGTTCCCCCAGAAAATCGGAATGGTTCCCCCAGAAAATCAATCGCCTTCCCGTTCTTACTCCGGCAGATGGGCCTCGCAGACGGGCTGATATTTTTCTGCGCGCAGGATTTCCAGCAATTCTTCATTATTCCGGATTCTTTCCTCCGTCCGGATGCCCGCGCCCAGAAGGCTGTCGGGGTTATGGTAATCCGAGCCGGAAATGCGGCGCAGCTTTTTTTCCCTGGCCCACATTTCCGTCAGATAGTTATGGGAATCGTGGTTGGGGTTGCCGTTGAATACCTCCACCCCATCCAGCCATTCTTCCCGTTTGAGGGTCATGCCATAGCGGAAGGGATGGGCCTGGAAGATCATCAATCCATCCTGGCGCACCCGTCCGCTCAGTTCCTTCAGGCGCATATTCCTGGGATCGCCCAATTCCAGCAGCCATTTTTCCGTCACGCCGTAAATCAGGTAATCATTGCCCTCGCCGTTCAGATTGATTTCGCAGCCCAGCAGCACATCCATCCGCCCCTTTGCCGCCTGGCAAAGCGCCCGATAGCCGCCCATAAAATGGGCCACCTTTTCTTCCCAGCTTTTTTCTTCCATGGTTTTATAGGTTTGATTATTGATATGATTGGTGACTACCATGCCATGATAGCCCGCCTTCACATAGGCCTCCATCACCATTTCCGGTGTGGAATGGGCGCAGGCGCTTACCCCCGCCGTATGCACATGGGTTTCCAGTAAATACACGCTGCATATCCTCCTTACAGGCCCTTTTTTGCCGAAAAAATTCCTTTTCATCATATCATAGCGTCTTAATTTGTCAAGAACATTGCGAATTATTACAAATTCCTCACATTCCTGTAAGGCCCTTGAATCATGGGGGAAGGCATGGTAGAATATACCATATATTGTAGAAGGGGGTTCATGCGGATGAGCGGATGGACGCTGTTTTTTTGTGCCGTCGGGCTCGCGGTGGCCGTTGCGCTGCTGGTAGACGAACGCCGCCGTCAGCATGAATTGCTGTATATGGAGCGTATGCGCAGCAGCATGCTCTATTTCGATTTATACCCCCTGGTGGTCTTCGCCCGCAAGCATGAAATCGATCGCGTGCTCATCGAAAGAAACCGGATCGTCTTTTACAGCGTCTGCCCCCCCGGCAGCCTGGGCGAATTCGTTCTTTCAGAGCATGGCTATCGCCCCCTCAACGCCCTGCGTACCCGCGCCCTGGCCCAGGTGCTGGCTGAGGATATCCCCATCCTGCAGGAAAACCGCCACTATCGCCTCCGCCGCTATTTCGTGATCCGCCCCAACGGGCAAAAGGATCCCGCCTATCAATTCACCATCCGCAGCGGATACAAGACCGAATTGATGTATGCCCGCCAGCGTATCTGGCTGGATTAACCCAAGCTTTCCGGGATGTGGTGTTTCACCGCATCCTTTTTCTTTTGTCACAGAAACGGAGCAGGGGCCTCCGCGGCCCCCGTACCCCTGCGCCAGAGGAGTCCCTCCTCTGGACTCCGGTTTGCGAAATGACTTGGGTGGGAAAATACAAACGCTTTCCGCACGAAACTTGAAGTAACGAATCAAACATCGCCACGGGCGAGATGAAAACAAAAAACGGCGGCGGAGAAAATTTATTTTCTCCCGCGCCGTTATTTTTTGTTTTCCCGGATGCAATGCATCCGGCGGGCGGCATTTATGCCGCCCAGCCCGTGGCTGCTGACGTTATCCCCATGCTTCACTGGCAATCAAGTGGATTAGAATCTATCAGAAATATCCAGTACGGCTTTCTTGGGGTGGGCACGGGAGGGGTATTCTTTGGCCACAAAGAATATCCCTCCCGTAAATTTCTTCAGTGTCAATGACCCTGGTTCGGGGTTTGGGGCTGAATAAGCCCCATACGTTCCCCAAGCTCCACTGGCATCCAAGCCGATTAGAAAACATCAGAAATATCCAGTACGACTTTCTTGGAAAGGGGCGCGGGGGAAACCGTTCTCAGGAACAAACCCAGAGGGGTTTGTGACGCGGCAACGGTCATCAACGCAAACGAAGAAAGCATGCGCAAGCAGCGCGCAGGGCATGCGATGCCACTTCAAAGAATGGTTTCCCCCGCATCATTTACATCCCCCTCCCGCATATATCCCTCTTCTCTGCATATCATCAAGCGGAGGGGATGGCATGAAGAGGCAGAACCTGAGGAAGCAGGCGCTGATTACGGGCCTGAATGACGCCCTGGTGCGTGGGCTGGGGTTTGCGATGCGGCTGTGGGTATCCCGGCAATTGGGCGCAGAGGCGTTAGGCGTTATGGAATTGGCGTCCGGCGCGCATATGCTGGCCCTGACGCCGGCGTCTGCCGGGCTGCCCGGGGCAGTAAGCCGGCTGACCGCAAAGAGCAGCAGCGAGGAAGAGCGCCAGCTGGTTTTCCGGGCAGGGCGTCAGCTGGCGCTGGGCCTTTCCCTGATCATCTGCCCGGTGTTTTTGCTGCTTGCGCCCGCGATTGCCCGTATGCTGGGGGATATGCGCACCCTGCCCTCCCTGCTTTTTTTCACGCCCTGCGTGTTTTTTATCGGCCTTTCCAGCGTGTATGACGGGGCCTGCTACGGCCGGGGCAATGCATGGCCTCCCGCCGTCAGCGAATTGACCGAGCAGCTTTTCCGTATGGCAATCACCTGCCTGCTGCTGTGCGCCCTGCCCCGGCTGACCATTCCCTGGCGCGCTGCGGCGCCCGCCCTGGCCGGAATGATCGGGGAGGGGGCCGGGCTGATCATGGTGATGCTGCTCTGCAGGCCTGCTTACCGATCCCGGAACACGCAGGCATTGCCCGCACTGCGGAAAAAAATCCGGCGGCTTGCCCTGCCGCTGATGCTGTCCCGGCTTTCCCATACCGGATTGAAGGCCCTTTGCGGGGCCATCATTCCCGCCCGCCTGATGGCCTGCGGCCTGCCCCAGGGCGAGGCCATGAGCCGCCTGGGGATGCTCAATGGCATGGCCATGCCGCTGATGTTTCTGCCCGGGCTGCTCTCCGGCGCGCTGGCCACCGTGGGCGGCCCGGCCATTGCCCGATGCCGGAATCCGCGCCAGGAGGGCCGGCTTTCCCTGCGCCTGGCCGCCCTTTCCCTGGCTTGCGGCCTGGGCTGCGCCGGCGTGCTCTATGCCCTGGCGCCCATCATCGCCCTGCGCCTGTATCGGCAGCCCGAGGTGGGGGAAATGATCCGCGTCCTTTGCCCCATGGCCGTGATGCTGCCCCTGCAGCAGGTGCTCACCGGGCTGATGACCGGCCTGGGCCTGCAGAAAAAAACCCTGGCCGCATCGCTGCTGGGCGCCGCCGCAACCCTGCTTTGCACCTGGCAATGGACCGCCGTGCCCCGCCTGCATATCCTGGGCGCAGGCTATGCCCAGATGGCGGGCCATGCCCTGACCCTCCTTTCCCTGCTGGTCTTTTTTCTCTGCCGCAGGAAATTGCGATGATTTAACAGGGGATCCTTCCCTGCAAAATACGCCTTCTCATTTCACCTGTGCCAGGAACGCCCCCAGGCGATGCATGGCCTCCATGATCCGGCCCTCGCTGATGGCAAAAGAAATGCGGACATAGCCCGGCGCACCGAAAGGATCCCCGGGCACGGGCGCGATGAGGGCATGGCGCAGCAGCATCCGGCACAGATCCCCGCTGTCGCCAATGATTTCCCCCTGAAAGCTGCGCCCAAGCAAAGATTGCACATTCATCAGAATATAAAATGCGCCCCGGGGCACAAAGCAGGAAACATAAGGCAATTCCCCGATCAAATCCGCCATCAGATCCCGCCGATGGGCAAAGGCCGCCGCCATTTCCCGGACGCAGCCCTGATCCCCCTCCAGCGCTGCCAGCCCCGCCGCCTGGGCCATGGCATTGGCATTGCCGGTAAAATGGCTCTGATACGCGCCCATGGCCGCAGCCAGATCCCGGGGCGCGGCGGCATAGCCCAGCCGCCATCCCGTCATGGCGTAGGTTTTGCTCCAGCCATTGATCACAATGGTGCGATCATAAATTTCCGGGGCAAGGGAAGCGATGGACAGGGCCTGGGCCCCATCATACACCAGCTGATCGTAAATTTCATCGCTGATGATGAAAAAATCCTTTTCCACCGCCAATCGCCCCACGGCCAATAGCTGCTCCCGGCTCCAGACGGCGCCGGTGGGATTGGAGGGAGAATTGATGATGATGGCCCGGGTGCGCGCCGTCACCGCAGCGCAGATTTTGGGGAAGGCAGGGATAAAGCCCTCCGCTTCCGTGGCCGGAATCATTACCGCCCTGCCCCCTGCCATGGCAATCATTTCCGGATAGCTGATCCAGCAGGGGGCGGGAAGCAGCACCTCATCCCCGGGATTGAGCAGCGCCGCCAGGGCATTCATCAGCGCCTGCTTGGCGCCGGTGGAAACGATCACCTGATCGGCGGCATAGGCAAGCCCCTTCCGCTTTTGCAGATCCGTTCCGATGGCCTGACGCAGCCGGGGCGTGCCGGCCGCGGCGGTATAGCGGGTTTCCCCCTGATCCAGGGCCTTTTTCGCCGCTTGGCAGATAAAGGCCGGGGTGGCAAAATCCGGTTCTCCCGCCCCCAGGCCGATCACATCCATCCCCTGTGCACGCATTTCATTTACCTGCGCGTTTAACTGCAATGTAGCCGAGGGCGCAATGCCCTGGCAAACCCGGGAAATTCTTTCTTTCATGGCATTCTTTCCCTTCGCGCGGAAGCATCCGCAAAATAATAATTCGCATATTTCATTCTATGAAAATTTCATTTTTCCTGCTAATCAATCAATAATTATTTTTGATTTGAATATTTCTATATTTATTCCTGCATTTTCACCATTTTATACATTCTTTTTCCCCCGTGCCCCCGCCGGGATTTTTTCATTGACGAAAAGAGGAAGCCATGCTATCCTATCTTCAGCGACAATAACAAATGACAGGGGGATTTCTTATGTCTTTGCTCACCTATGAAGGCAACAAATTATTCATTGACGGCAAGGAATTCTATCTGGCCTCCGGTTCCATGCATTATTTCCGGTATCAGCCCGGCGGCTGGCGGCATCGGCTGAAGCTGATGAAGGCCTTTGGCCTCACTGCGGTGCAGACCTATGTGCCCTGGAATCTGCATGAGCCGGAAAAGGGGCAGTATAATTTCTCCGGCCGGCTGGATTTAAAGGCCTTCCTGCAGATGTGCCAGGAGGAAGGGCTGTATGTGATGCTGCGGCCCGCGCCCTATATCTGCTCCGAATGTGATCTGGGCGGCCTGCCCTACTGGCTGCTGGAAAAGGATGTATGCCTGCGCACCATGGATGAGCCCTACATCCGCCATTACACCGAATATTTCAAGCGTCTCTGCCAGGAATTCGTGCCCATGCTTTCCACCAACGGCGGCCCCATCATCGCCGTGGCCCTGGAAAATGAATACGGCAGCTTCGCCATGGATCTGGAATATATCCGCTACTGCGAAAAAATCCACCGGGAAAACGGCATTGATGTGCCGCTCTATACCGCCGGCGGCGATTGCATGTATATGCAGGTATACGGCGGCTTCCCGGAAATCTGGTCCGCCATGGATGTGGGCGGCAATATCCCCGGCGCTATTCAGAATATGCGCAAATTCCAGCAGGGCTTCCCGGATTATGTGGCCGAATACTGGGGCGGCCGCGCCCAGCAGTGGGGCGGCTATTTCCTGCGCAAGCCCCCGGAAGAGGTGGCGGAAACCTATCGCCAGGCCCTGGAGGCCGGGGCCTATGTGAATTTCTATATGTTCTGCGGCGGCACCAATTACGGTTTCTTCAGCGGCTCCATGATCGGCACCTTCCGCGCCGATCCCCCCGGATCCAAGCCCCGCTATGTGCCCTACGGCACCAGCTATGACGTGGATGCGCCGGTGGATGAAATGGGCCGGCCCACGAAGAAATATTTCCTCTGCCGGGAAGTATTGGCCAAATACCGGGGCATGGATGTGAAGGATCTGCCCCCCGTTCCCGCCGATATGCCGGTGCAGATCCCCGGGGAAATCGTTTGGCAGGAAAGCCGCCGGCTTTTCGCCCCCGAAACCCTGGATTATCTCACCGAAAAGAAAGTAAAGGCCGGCAATGTGCGGCCCATGGAATCCCTGAATCAGGATTACGGCTGGATTCTCTATTCCACCACGCTGCTTCGCACCGATCCGGAAGAGCAATTCATGCTGCTCATTGACGGGCTGCATGACCGGGCGGATATTTACATGGACGGCGTTTACAAGGGCACCTATTACCGGGATCGCGCCTACGAGCCCATCCCCTTCAAGATCACCAAGGAAACCATGCGCCTGGATATCCTGGTGGAAAATATGGGCCGCATCTGCTTTGGCTATCAATTGGAGCAGGATTACAAGGGCATTCTCAATCCCGTGCGCATCAAGCGGGGCGTGGCCTTTGTCACCAATTGGGAAATCCGTTCCCTGCCCATGCGGGATCCTGTCCTGAATCAGCTGATGCAAAATACCCCCGCCGATTGCGCCCCCGGCGTTGGCCCCCGCTTCTTTACCGGTTCCTTCAAGGGCACCCCCGGCCAGGACGCGGTGATTGACTATCGCGTGGATGGCAAGAGCAATCTGCAAAAGGGCTTTATCCGGGTGAACGGATTTAATCTGGGCCGCTACTGGTGCATCGGGCCCCAGGATACCCTCTATATCCCCGGGGATATCATGAAAGAAGAAAATACCATCGAAGTGTTTGAACTCTACTCCGATGGCCAGTGGCCCACGCCCCAGTTCTGCCCCGAGGTCAAATTGGATTCCCTCAAGGAAAACGTGGAATGCATCATGGATGATAACATCTTCTACGCGTAAACGGATTTGGACGGGAGAATATTGCGGGGGAACCACTTTTGATGCCAAAAGTGGTTCCCCCGCGCCCCCTCCGAAAAGCTATCCTGGATTTTATTGACCTATTCTAATCGGCTTGAATGCCAGTGGAACAAAAGAATAATCTTATCCGTATTCTACCATTCCGAATTACAAAAAAACTTCCGATAAAAAACTTCCGATGCCATCGCATCGGAAGTTTTGTTATAATCCCGCTTCCTCATTCGGCGTCACCGAATAGTACACCCGGTTGGGCTTCATTTCCTGGCCGAAATGGATGAACAGATCCTCCACCGTCACGCACAGAAATCCGTGATCCCGCAGCCAATCCAGCACCTGCTTGGATGTCTTTGGGGTTTCATCCACAATATCGTGCATCAGGATAATGGAGCCATCCTTGGTTTCATTTTTCACCACGCTCAAAACCGCCTGGGATGTTCTCCCGGCCCAATCCTTGGTATCCACATCCCACTGGATAATGGGTAGATTCACCTTGGCCTGGGCGAAGGGCTCATCCTTGCCATAGGGCGGGCGGAGCATCCGGGGCGGCAGGCCGGCGGTTTCGGTCAGGGCCTGATAGAATTGCTTGGTATAGCTTTGAATCCGGCCCGGATTGGATTTGGTGGTATCGGTATGCTTGAAATGGTGGCTTTGCAGGGAATGATTTTCGTCATTCTCCCGCAGCACGATATCGGCATATTCGGCGATCCGGTCTCCCACCAGGAAAAAGGTGGCCTGGGCGCCATGATAGCGCAGTTCATTAAGCAGGGAGGCCGTGGTGCCGTAGGTCGGCCCATCGTCATAGGTAACGGCCGTCATTTTATACCGGGAATTATCCGTTTGCTTCCGGCCGTATTCCGTCATCATGTCCCGCAGCGCCCGATAGGAAATGGGCACCCGCATCAGCGACGGCTGATCCGGATAGAGGATTCTCGCCTCATAATGCAGGCTCAGGCATACCGGGCCCGCCATAAAGGGGGTATTTTGCAATGCTTCCTTGCTGCAGAGGGAAAGCAGCGTTTTTTCATCCGCCTCCAGATGGGGGAAATAGGTGTTCAGGCATTCGAATACCGCTTCGCCCATCAGATCCCAGGCCTCGCTGTCCTCCGGGAAAAGATCGGAAAGGAAAATTTCCCTGCCCGTTTCCATATCGAAGGTATGGCATACAAAGGGGGATTGAATCTGCTTGCGGCGATAGGTTTCCCGGGCCAGCACCTGGAAGCTCATCAGCGATTGCCCGGAGAGGGAATGCACCACATGAATATCCAATCGGCTGTTCCGGCGGGGGCTGCCCCCGGCGTCCTTGAGATGGGGGCTCATTTCCGCGTCATATTGATCCACCAGGCCGTTGATGAATGCATCCACCCCAGGCTGGCAGGTTTTTATATGCTCTTTGGAAACGAAGCTTTTATCCTTGCCCTGGGTTCGTTCATCCGTTTTATATTGAATCCGGAAGCAATCGGGCAGGGAATCCTGCTTTTCTCCGAGGGCGGAAAAGGGCAAAAGCAGCATCACCAGCAGGCAAATCAGCATCCGCTTCATTTTCTTTTCCTCCCTTTCTTTTCGTTACATTTTTACCGGCAAATCCGTATCCGAGAAGGGATCGCCGGGGGCATAGGCGTCCAGCTTCACTTCCGCCACCGGGGCTTCCTCATAGGCGTCCTTGG
The DNA here is from genome assembly GCA_015056015.1 of Clostridiales bacterium. Lineage (GTDB taxonomy): Bacteria > Bacillota > Clostridia > Christensenellales > Aristaeellaceae > RUG563. Next base: position 8,886 of record SVHD01000010.1, on the reverse strand, counting down.
CTAGGGCGAATACATGGATGCGCAATTCATGCTCCCCGAAGGATAATTCCACTCGCTCCCGGGGCTTGGTCAGGGCCAATACTTCGGTATATTTGGTGCGGCCCCGGCGGGCGAAATCCACCGCCACTTCGGGCCGGCCCTGCCAATGCATGGGGATAAAGAGCCGGGGCTTCACCGCCATGATGAAATGATTGGCCCCTGCGTCAAAGAGCCCGCCCATCCGGGGATCCACCGGGAACATGGCAATATCAATGGGCAGCCGCTCAATGGGGGCCACGGCCTCATAATAGGCCCTTTCCGCCATGGCAATTTCCCGCAGGCTGCTTTCCTCCCGCCAGTGCCACAGATTCAGATCCCCGGCGTGGAAAATATGCAGCCCATCTACCGTTACATAGAAGGAAACGCCCTTATCTGTGGAATCATAGGCGCGGATTTCAACGCCATCCACCGTCATTTCATCCCCGGGCTTTACCCGCTTGCCCCGTTTGCCGATGGGCAGATCATCGGAAACGATATAGGTAATGGGCAGCTTTTCATAATCCCAGTCATAAATGGCTTCGTCAAAATGATCCTCGTGATCGTGGGTTACAAACACCAGGATTTTATCATATGCCGCCAGATCCTCATTTTTGATCCAGGTGCGCTGGGGCAATTCCAGCTTTTCCCCCCGCCAGTAATCGAAAATCAGCAGCGTTTTCCCTACTGCCACAGTGAATCCCGAATGATGATAATAGGTCACCGTTGCCGTGCCGGCCATGCGATCACTCCTTTGGATGGAAAGGAAAATTTCCCTTCCTTCTTTTAGGATACCATGTTCTTTCCATATGTCAAGCCCGGGGCTTGAAAAGCGGAATCATCCCCGGAAAATATCCGGAATCGCTTTCCCCTCCGCATCGGGCAGGGAAAGGCCCATGGCCCCGGCCAGGGTGGGCGCAATATCCACCAATTGCATCCCGGGAATTTCCATGCCCGCCTGCACCCCGGGGCCCGAAAGCAGGAAAAAGGTCTGGGCCTGCTTTTCCTTGATGGAAAAGCCATGCTCCCCAAAGGTTTCCTCGCTTTCATCGATGAAGCAGCAGTTTTCTTCCGCTTCCACCGCCAGCTGCACATCCCTTGGCCCATGCATGGCCCGGATTTCATCCGCATCCAGAATCCGGCGGATTTTCCATTCCGCCCGGTGATTTTCCAGGGCTTCCCTGGCTTTTTTGAGATCATCTGCAAAAATATAGGCGCCCATGCCCAAGGTCTGCGCCCTTGCGCCGCAGACATTTTTCAATTCCCGATCCAGCATCACGCCGCAGCGGGCATCCTGCTGCCCATGATCGCTGACGATGCAAAAAAGCATTTCATCCCAAAGCCCGGCCTTTTCCACCGCAGTCATGATCTGGCCCACATGCCGATCCAGCCGTTCCATGGCGGCGTGGGCCTCGGCGCTTTCCGCCCCATGCTCATGGCGCATGGCGTCGCAATCCACCAGATGCACGGTCAGCACATCCGGCGGCCGATGGGAGGCATACAGCTTTTCGCAAAGCAGGGCGGCATATTCATCCAGATCGGGCTGGCGGATGCTCTTGCGCTGCCTGCCGTATAAAAGCTCCATCCGCAAAATCCACAGAGGCGATGCGTAGGAAAGCATTTTTTTCACTGCGCTTTCCCCGGGCAGGGGAAGCACCTCCGGGAAATTCCGCCGGGCATAGGGATTTTTCCCCGTTACCGGCCAAAGAATGGAGGCCACATCCAGCCCCTTTTCATGGGCGGCCTGATGCAGCGTTTTTTTCTGAATCTGCCCAATTTCCCAGAACCAGGCCCGCATTTTCTTTTCCGTATCGGGCTGGAAGGGCTGATTATGGCCGATGCCATGGCTTTCCGGATAGCAGCCGGTAAGCAGCGAGGAATGGATGGGGTAGGTGATGGTGGGGTATACCGTCTGCACATGCTGGCAGAATACCCCCGTCTTTTTCAGCCGGGCAAGATGGGGCAGGGAAAACAGCCGCTCCCCATCCGGCTGGGATACCGCATCCAGGGAAATCATGCAAAGCCGCATTGCTTATCGCCTGCCTTTGGGCGGATGACCAAAGTTATACCGCCGCTTCTTTTTCTTTCGGATAAAGAGGAAATAAATCACCAGCCCCCAGATAATCACCGTGCGCCAGTTGGTTTCCGTTTCCTCCTGGGCCATTTCTTCTTCCCAGTTGCTTTCTTCCTCTTCCTCTACCTGGGCAAACATGCCATTCCATAAATCATTCCATGCTGAGGGCCGGGGCGTGATTTCCGCAGCCGTTTTTCCAAAGAGCCCGGATACATCGATCTTTTCCCCGGCGGCCCGGGCCAATTGCCCGCTCAGCGCCGGCAGGAATTTTCCCACCGCCTCATCGTATTCCCGGTTCAAATATTCCACCCGGAAGGAATTGGCCAGCAGGGTCATCTGGCTTTCCAGGGGCAATCGCTTGCCCGCTTCATTGCCCAGGATCAGCGCATAATCCTCTTCCCCGATCACCATCAGCAGAAGGCAATCCATTTCGCCCAGTTCCCAGGCGTCAAATAAATATTGCCCGTATTCCAGGGGCTCCGCGCCGCCCAGAAAATGCCGGGTGACCACATAAATTTCCCCGTCCACAGCATCCTTCAGCCGCTGGGAAAGCAGCGCCGTATCATCCGCCGTGGCCACGCCCAGCACCCCGGCCAGATCGGTCACCGCGCCCTGGGCCTGGGGATATTGACTTTCCGCCGCGGCCGGCAGGAAAAACAGACAGCAGGCAAGCGCAATCAACAGGATTCGCGTTTTCAGCATCGATTTTTCCCCCTTTACGGCGCAATAAATTCTTCCGCCATTTCAATGCCCAGCAGGGATGCAATCTTCCCGCTGAGGCTGGCGCTTAATCGCTCGTTAAATTGGGCCGCCGCAATATTGTATTGGGCGCCCGCCGTTTTTTCCTCGCTCTGGGCCAGCATCTGGGGCAGATAGCTTTCCGCATACATCCTGTCCCGGCTGTCCTGCTGCACGCTTGGCGTTTCCACCAGCAGCGCAAGCACGTCCTTCGCCGCCCGGGTCAATTCTTCATTGGCCGCCGCCTTTTCGGAAAGGGAATTTTCCCCCTCCAGCGTATCCCGGGCATTGCGCAGGCGCACTACGGCCTCGTGATCCTGGGGCAAATGCCGCCCGGCCACCGTCAGCACATTATACGCCGATTCCACCCGCGCCTGAAGCATGCTTTCCAGCCCGGCCCAGGTTTCCTCTACCATGGCCCGCTCTTCATTCCAGCCGCGATACGCGCCAAATACGACGCCGAAGAGCACCATCAAAATCATTAAAAAAAATGCGGCACCTGCACGCAACTTCATCTTTCTTCCTCCGGAGGGAATTGGGGATGAGGATGTATTCGGGGGGAACCATTCTTTGTCGCCAAAGAATGGTTCCCCCCGCCCCCCTCCAAGAAAGCGGTATGGATTATTCCTTGGCTTATTTCAAAGAAACAATTTCCCCACGAAGCAATATAAAAATTGGATACCCTTGGAATAAATCGTCATTTCACGCCGCACGGGCACATGGCCGAATCATCCCGACCGCTACATTCCCGAACGGCTTTCTTGGAAGGGGCCTGGGGAAACCGTTCTTTGGCCACAAAGAACGGTTCCCCCAGAAAAAACCCCGTCTCCCCTTACATGGTCAGCAGCTTCTGCTTGAGATCCTTTTCCATGGTCATGAGGGTCTTTTCGGCTTCGAGGCGCTTCTGGCGGCCTTCCTGCTGGATGCGGGAAACCTCGTTAATGGTATCGATGAGGGACTGGTTGGTAGAAACCAGGGTTTCCATATCGATGATGCCGCGTTCGGATTCCTTGGCGGTTTCGATGGTGCCCATCTTGAGGGTTTCGGCATTCTTCTTGAGCAGTTCGTTGGTCATATCGGTCACGGCGCGCTGGGCCTTCATGGCCTGCTGGGAATGATGCAGACCCAGGGCCAGCACCATCTGATTCTTCCACAGGGGCAGGGTATTGACCAGGGTGGACTGGATGCGTTCCACCAGCAGGGAATTATTATTCTGCAGCAGGCGGATCTGGGGCGCCATCTGCATGGAGACCTGGCGGGTGAGCTTCAGGTCGTGGAGCTTCTTTTCGAAGCGATCGCAATAGGAGGCCAGGTCGTTGGCCTTCTGGGCGTCCATGGCGTCGCCGCTCTTTTCGGCGATTTCACGAAGCTGCACCAGATCGGTTTCCCGCACTTCCTTGAGCCGCTGTTCGCCGGCCACGATATAGAGGGTCAGTTCATGGAAGTATTCCAGGTTCATATCATAGAGATGATTGAACATGGCCACGTCCTTGAGCAGCTGCACCTGATGCTGTTCCAGATTGCCGGCGATAACGCCCACATTGGTGGAAACATCTTCATACTTGGCCTGGATGGTGGCAATCTGCTTCTTGGCGCTGAAGAACAGGCCGCGCAGCCCCTTGGGGCGTTCACCGGCGGTATTGAATTCCTGCAATTCGGCAATCAGATTGGTAAGCATATCGCCCACATCGCCGCTGTCGGTGGTCTGCACGCCGCCCAGCACGGTATCGGCGAAGGTGGAAATCTTCTTCTGGGCGTCCGCGCCGTAGAGCATCACATGATCGGGATTGGTCAGATCGATGGTCTTGGCGAATTCGGAAACCTGAATCTTTTCCGCTTCGGTGAGGGTGGAATCCAGGGCTTCCACGGCTTCCTTGGCGTCGGGAGCGGCGGGGGCCTTGAGTTCATTGAGCATATCCACGGCCTTTTCCAGCACCATCTTATCCCCCAGTTCGGGATTCAGGGTGAGGACGGGGGCGGAATGGACGGCAGTTTCGGGAGCGGTCTGGGCGGCCGACGCGGCCTGGGTGGCGGTATTGGCTTCAGTCATGGAGAGGATCCCCTTTCAAAATAAAATCGTTATCATGAACCGGCAGCAAGAATCATTCCTGATTCCTGATGCCAGAATCAATCAGACCATCCTGCTTGAGCATTGCTTCCAATACGTCAATATCGGTGGAGATATCCAGCAGATCATCCTGATACATGGTATCCAATTGCTTTTCAAAGGCCTTGATGACCACGTCCATGGCGTCGCGGATCTGCTTTCTGGTGGCTTCGGCATTCCTGCCTTCCACCTTGCGCTCATCCATCTTGCGATAGCTGGTGAGCATTTTCAGGGTGGTGGGCAGATAATAATCCATAAACCGGCGGATCTGGGGCGCCTTGCCCGGCTGCTCGGCCACGGTGCGGAAAATGCGGTTGGCAATATCATCCAGCTTTTCCATCTGGGCAGAAAGCTCGGGATCGGGGATGAGATCATTTTCATCCTGAATCAGCTGCAGCATTTCCTGGCCCTTTTCCACCAGGGAATCCACCGCCTGATCCCCGGTCTTGGGGATGGGCTGCTGGGCAGGGGCCTTTTTGCTGGTATCCACGCCCTGGGCCATGATAAATACAATGCGCCCGATCAGCAGCGCCAGGCCGCCGCAGATCAGATAATGCTGCCAGCGATAGAGCTTGAAAATCAGGGAAAAGAGCACCACCACAATCCCCGCCGCAATCAGCGCCGCGGTCAGGCCCTTTTTCTGCGTTTTCTTTTTGTTGTTCTTCTGCAAAGGAATTTCCCCCTTTCGAAATACCGCATGATCAGCATAGCATAAGGCAAAAATCCACTCAAGGGAATTTGCTTCAAAGATACATTATGCCTGCCAAAAACCGGCTTTTCCACGTTTCAGTATATCATATTTTATGGCCCATTTCAATGAAAATCCTGCCTGCAGCCGGCATTTCAGGGATTTTTTTCCTTTCCCGAAAAAGAATTCCACGCAAAAAGGCGCAGGGGTTTCCTGCGCCCTCATTTCTTTGCTTTTATTCGCCGGCAACCAGCAGGAAAAGCCCCGCCTCTGCCGTCTGGAAAATCAGCATGCCATTTTCCAGCGTGAAGGGGATTTCCGCCCCGTTTTGCATCAGCTTGAACGTGCCTTCTGCCTGCAGCGGCAGGGAAACAGAAACCGTTCCCTCAAAGGGCAGCACCTTGCCCGCCGCTTCCCAGGCCACCGTGATCCCGTAGGCCGCGCTCTCCACAGGCTTTTCCAGCAGCCGCACGATCAATTCGCCATGCCGGGGCAGGGCCTGGGGCTCCACCGCCTGAGCAGCCGCATTCACCGCCGGGAACATTCCCTCTCCATATTCGCCACAAACGGGGCATACGGTCTTATCCTCCAGCGGATACAGCGTGCATTCCACCGTCAGCATTTCCGGGCAGCGCTTGCAGAGGGCACTGTGGGTGCCGTCGCCCTGGGCCGTCCACTGGCCGTAGACATGCCCCTTGGCAGGAACAAAAGCGTCGGTATAGGCGTCGCCGCAGTTTTCACAGGTGTGGGTGGTATAGCCATCCGTTAAGCAGGAAGGCGCCGTCACCACGGCTTTATAATCATGGCCCGAACGGCCGCGGATCACCGCGCCGCAGCCAGCGCGGGTGCATACCTGCTCCGTCGTGCATGTCGCCGCCGGGCCGGGAATATGCTCCTGGGCCTGCTTTACATATCCGCACGCCGAACAGGCGCCGCTGGCGGTGCAATTGAAATCAAAATCGTGCTTTTCCGTTTCTTCCTTTGCATCGCAATTTTCCCGCGTGCAGGAACGGCTATGGTTTGTTTCATCCTCCGTCGTCCATTCGCCCCAATCGTGGGCAGTAAGATCCACGCTGCCGTATTCCAAATGACATTCGTCGCAGACGGCCTGTTCCACGCAGTTGGCCGTGCCGCCGGTATGGGGCCGGCTTTCCACATGGGCGGAATTGCGCCAGCAGACGCGGACATGGTTGCCATTGCCATCATCCTTCCAGTTTCCCCAGGAATGGTTGTCAGGGTCAATCTCGCCAACGGTTGCCTTGCAGTCCAGGCAACGGGCAGGCTCGGTGCAGGTGGCCCATCCGGCATCGCACTCCTCATCCGCCACGGCGCCGGGCTTGAGGGTACAATTTTCCGGATACACGCCGTCTTTTACGAATGTGCAGACAAGGGCATGGGTGCCGTCGCCATTGGGAATATACGCAGGCTGGCAGGGGAGGATCCTTCCGCAGCATTCACACGGGTCCTCGTGCGCGCCGTGGGATGTGCCGCCGCTCGCTCCGCAATAATTACACTTGAAATTGCAGCCGTACACGCTGGAGCTGGTGACTTCTAATATCCCCGGCGCACATATAGTACAGTGCATCTCAGCCAACGCAGCGCTGCAAACGCAGAGCAGGGAAATAAGGAGCAGACCGAAAACAAATAGCTTTTTCTTCATGGGGGCACCTTCCTTCATCATAAATTGGGCGGAAAAACAAATAAGCGCAGCCCGCTCACGAAAATACCGCGAGCGGATTGCGCCTGTTTTTCCAAAGGGGCAGATTTTCGCTTTGCCTGATCCTATGGGCCATCATCCCGTCCATCCATCCCCTTTCTTTACTTGCAGAAAAAATATACCATATTTTATTCTGCTGCGCAAGAATTTTTTCATCAAAAAAGCCACCGTTTCCGGTGGCTTGTTCATTCTTTTACAGCACGGAAAGAATTCTTTCCACGGCCGCAATGGTGTTTTCCTTGGTGTTGAAGGCCGTCAGGCGGAAATAGCCTTCGCCGCTGGGGCCAAAGCCCTCGCCCGGGGTACCCACCACATGGGCCTTCTTGAGCAGAAGATCAAAGAAATCCCAGCTCTTCATATTATTGGGGGTCTTCATCCAGATGTAGGGGGCGTTCACGCCGCCAAATACCTGGATGCCCGCCTTCTGCAATCCTTCCCGGATGATCCGGGCATTTTCCAGATAATAGCTGATGCTTTCCATAATCTGCTGCTGGCCCGCTTCGGTGTAAACCGCGGCGGCGGCCTTCTGCACGGGATAGGAAACGCCGTTGAATTTGGTAGCCTGGCGGCGGCCCCACATCTTATTCAGGGATACCCCGTCAAATACCAGTTCCTTGGGCACGACGGTGTAGGCACAGCGCGTGCCGGTAAAGCCCGCAGTCTTGGAGAAGGAGCAGCATTCCATGGCGCATTTCTTGGCGCCTTCGATTTCATAAATGCTCCGGGGCACGTCATCCTCAGTGATAAAGGCCTTGTAAGCGGCGTCGTAAACGATCAGCGCCTCATTTTCCAACGCCCAATCCACGAATTTCTTCAGCTGCGCCTTGGTAAGCACCGTGCCGGTGGGGTTATTGGGATAGCAAAGATAAATTACGTCCACCTTTTCTTCCGGCAGCGGCGGCACAAAGCCGTTTTCCGCATTGCAGGGCAGATAGCAAAGATTGCTCCATTTGCCATCCACATGCTGGCCAAGCCGGCCCGCCATGGCATTGGAATCCACATAGACGGGATACACGGGATCGGTCACGGCAATTTTCGCATCCGCCGCAAATAATTCCTGCAGATTGCCTACGTCGGATTTGGCGCCGTCGGAAATGAATACTTCATCCTTGCCGATTTCAACGCCCCGGGCGGTATAATCCCCGGCGATAATGGCGTCAATCAGAAAATCATAGCCGAAATCCGGGCCGTAGCCCTTGAAGCCCGCCGCCGTGCCCATTTCCAGGGCGGCGTCGGAAAAGGCCTGCACCACCGCAGGGGCCAGAGGCCGGGTGACGTCGCCAATGCCCAGGCGCAGAATATTGGCGTCGGGATTGGCCGCGGAAAATTCCTTCACTCGCTTGGCAATTTCGGCAAACAGATAGCCCGCAGGCATCTGGGCCAGGGAAGTATTGATTTTCATAGGCAAATCAACTCCTTTAAGTAAATTCGGAATAGGGACGATTCCTCAAACCAACTGGGACACACTGCCTTTTTATATAAACACGATATTTTCCCAATTGGTTTTCGGAGGGGGTGCGGGGGAACCGCTTTTGCCATCAAAAGCG
>SVHD01000065.1:10691-13088 GCA_015056015.1 Clostridiales bacterium | reverse complement strand
CACCGCGCTGGCGGTGGGCGCACTGCCGGCGCCGCAGCCAAAGAGCATCATATCCTGGCAGGCATGGCCATGCAGGAAAACAGCATTGAAAGAGCCATTCACAGAGGCCAGCGGATGGCTGTTGGGAATAAAGGTAGGATGCACGCGGGCGTCAATCACGCAGCCATCCCGCTTGGCAATGGCCAGCAGCTTCAGCGTATATCCCAGTTCCTTGCCATAGGCGATATCCGCCGCCTCAATCTGGGAAATGCCCTGGCGATAAATCACGTCAAAGGGCACCCGGGCATGGAAGGCAAGGGAAGAAAGAATGGAAAGCTTGTAGGCGGCGTCAAAGCCCTCCACATCGCTGGTGGGATCAGGCTCCGCCAGGCCCAGGCGCTGGGCGTCGGAAAGCACATCCTGATAGGCGCTGCCTTCCTGGCTCATGCGGGTAAGAATATAATTGGTGGTGCCGTTGATAATGCCCATCATGGTTTCGATGCGATTGGCCTGCAAAGAATCAATGGTGGTGCGAATCACGGGGATGGCGCCGCAAACAGCCGCTTCATAATAAAGCCCTGCATGATTCTTTTCCGCTGCAGCCTGCAAAATATGCCAGTTCAGGGCCAAGGCCATCTTATTGGCAGTGACCACCGTTTTGCCCATTTCCAAAGCGCGGAGCATATACTGGGTAGCAGGCTCTTCCCCGCCCATGAATTCAACCACCATTTCAATTTCCGGGTCATCGGTCACTTCCGCCGGGTTGGTGGTCAGATATTCCACGGGCACGATTTCATCCCGTTTTTTATGAATATCCCGAACAAGGATCCTTTTGATTTGAAACGCCACATTGCTGCGATGCTGCAAATCCCCTTCAAATTCATGCAGCAGCTTCCATACGCCGCAGCCAATATTGCCGCAGCCCAAAAAACCAACCGTAATCGTGCGCATTGCGCTCCTCCCACTCAGGCCTTCGCCTGATTTTTTTCGTAGATCAACCGCAGTCCCTTCAGGGTCAGCAGCCCGTCAATATGATCAATCACCCCGGATTTGGAGGCAATCAGACGCGCCATGCCGCCGGTGGCAATCACCTTGGCGTCAGGATGCCCCATTTCCCGGCGAATTTCATTCACCAGATAAATCACCTGGCCCACATAGCCATTGATTACGCCCGACTGCAGATTGGCGATGGTGCTCTTTCCGATGACCTTTTCCGGCATCACCAATTCAAAATGGGGCAGCTTGGCCGTGCCCGATACCAACGCTTCACTGGTCAGTTTGATACCGGGGCAAATGGCGCCGCCCAGGAAAGCGCCGTTTTCATCCAATGCGCCAAAGGTGGTTGCGGTGCCAAAATCAATATATACGCAGGGACCGCCATAGAGCGTATAGGCCGCCACCGCATTGCAGATGCGGTCGCTGCCCAGTTCCCGGGGATTTTCATATTTGATATCGATCCCCGTTTTGATGCCCGGGGCCACGGTCAGCGGATCAATGCCGAAATAATCCCGGCACATATGCTCCACCGTAAAATTGATGGTGGGCACGACGGAGGAAAGCATAATCCCCGTCACATCCTCTTTTTTGATCCCCTCATGGCTGAAAAGCTGGGTGATCATAACCCCCATTTCATCGCTGGTATAGCGGCGGGTGGTAGAAAGGCGCCAGTAATGCACCATTTCCGGCCCATCAAAAAGGGCGGTTTTGATGTTGGTATTGCCGATATCCATGGTAAGAAGCATTTTGATCTTCTCCTATCTTCCGATTACAGGCGCTTGAGCAGCCCTGCCTTTTTTAATGCCATGAGAACAGGGGCGGTGATAATTGCCGCGGCAGCGGCCTCGGGCAGGCCCGCCGTCAGGGCAATGGTACCCACCGTGCCAAGCAGCGTGGGATTCTCCAGCCCAACCAGCACATAGAAAACCAGCATCAGCCCCAGATACAGAATCGTATTGGTCAGGGAACCCGCAGCCGCGGATACCGCGAAGCTGAGCTTTTCGTTCTTCATTTTCAGCAGCCGATGTACCCCATTGGTTACCACGGGCACCATGATTCGGGGGAACAGGCAAAGGGCAATCACCCAACCGAGGCTATCCTGCATCAGGGGTGCCACCAGGGCGGAGGTGGCGGTAATCGCTTTATACAGACTCACCCCTGCCATCCCCAGGCAAAGAAATATCCCCTGGCGCAGGCCCATGGCCAATGTGCCGATAATAACCGGAATACACAGGAAAGTGATATATACCACGCCAACATTGATAAACCCAAGAGGCGTCAGCCCGAATACCACGATCAGGGCAAATAACAGGGCGGTGGTGGTAAAGCGCATCAGATTCTTATTTTTCATCTTTTTCCCTCCGTTCAGGCTCCGTTTTTCAGGATGCCCTACGCAAAAATATGAATTGTCAGCTTTTCCGA
>SVHD01000065.1:0-10681 GCA_015056015.1 Clostridiales bacterium | reverse complement strand
TCCGAGTCCGGCCCCCTTGGGTACCGGCATAGCCTGACAGTTTATTATAGCAAAATGCATGCTGCTTGTCAAAAAGCTCTGCCTCCAAATACACCATAAATACAGCCCGTATTCCGCCAATTCATTCCGTTTTTCGATTCAGGATTGACGGATACGGCAAAAAAGGATATAATTTCAGACGAGGGGAATTTGATTCAATCTATATCGAGGGGGAATTCCTTGTGTTTGGACGCAGAGCCGACGGCCGGCTGTTAAAAGAAGTTGATCCCATCATTGCCCTTACGCCCTATCTGATGCCCATGCGCTGCGATGCGCAGGTATTTCTGGATTATAAGTTGGATTTCGAAAAACTGACCCGCTATATCGTCGCCAAGGGGAATGAGGGCTATAAATTCACCTTCATGGAATTGCTGATCGCCGCCTATGTGCGCACTGTCAGCGAATTCCCGGAGGCCAATCGCTTCATCGCCAATAAGCGCCTCTATGCCCGTACCCAGCTGGCAGTTTCCTTCGCGCTGCTCAAGGATAGCGCCGATCCCAACGCCATTGAAGAAAATACCGTCAAATGCCTCTTTGATCCTCGGGATACCATCTATGATGTATCTGCCCGCGTCAGTCAGGCCATTGCGGAGAATCGTCGGGAAGAAGCGGATAATTCCACGCTGAAGCTGGCCAAATTGCTGCTCAATCCCATTCTGGCCAATACCATCGTTTCCGCCGCCCGTTTCCTGGATCGATACGGCATCATGCCCAAGTATATCCTGAATGCTTCTCCCTTCCATACCAGCCTGTTTTTAACCAATATGGCCTCCATCGGTATGCCTGCGGTCAAGCATCATATCTATAATTTCGGCACCACTTCCGTCTTTTTCTCCATTGGTGCGGTAGAGCGCACCGTGGTTATGGGCAGCAATGGCCAGCCCGTGCGCAAGCGCTATCTGCCCATCGGCATCACTGCGGATGAACGCATCTGCGCCGGCGCCATGTATGCCCGTTTTGTGGATCGGATGATGAAATTGCTCAATGATCCCCAGCAGCTGGAATTGCCCCCTGAAAGCGTGCGGTTTGAAGAGGGCAATGAATATTCCCTGCCTGCCGTAAAAAAGAGCCGCTTCCGCCGGAAGAAGAAGGAAGAGAAGCAGCAAAAGGAAATCGCCGGTTAATTTCTTTCGTTTCCTGAAAGCCGCCTGAAAAGGCGGCTTTTTTGATAGAATCAGTCAAGTATTAAATACAATTCTTGCTTGCATTTTTCGTGATTTTTCCGTACAATAGACGTGATAAAAGTGCAATATTTTTTATCATACCTTGATTGTATTGAAGGAGGATTCGTATGGCGAATATTACCCGTCTTCCCGCATTTCCCCTGATTACCAATGATCCCTATTTTTCTATTTGGAGCTGCTCCGATCATCCCAGCGACAGCGTAACCCGCCATTGGGCAGGCCAGCGCAAGCGTCTCAACGGCGCCGTGACCATTGATGGCGTTTCCTATCGTTTCCTGGGCCCCAATGACGGCATCTCCATGAAGATGGAAGACCTTACCGTTACTCCCACCTCCACCCGCTATCTTTTCAGCGCCGCCGGCATTTCTCTTGCCCTGTGCTTTACTTCTCCCCTGCTTCTGCATGATCTGGATACCCTGTCCACCCCCATCACCTTCATCGATTTCGAAATGAAATCCCTGGATGGTAAGGCGCATGCCGCCGGCCTGCGCTTCACCCTGCATGACGATATCTGCTACGAAGGGGAAATTCCCCCGCACATGCACGGCGATGTGTATCCCCTGGGCAATCTGCAGGTAGGCTATATGGGCCAGAAGAAGCAGTCCATTCTCTGCCATACCGGCGATCATATCACCATTGACTGGGGCTACGCCTATCTGGCCGCCGATACGGGTATTGATTTTAATGTGAGCGATCATTGCTTCCTGACTGCCAAAAAGGAATTCACCGTCACCGAAACCCCCGTTTCCTATCATGTGCTGGCCGGTTATGACGATGTGGCTTCCATCAATTATTTTGGCTATCTTGCCCCTGCCTGGTATGCCCGCAACGGCAAGCAATTCACCGAGGCCCTCTGCGATTTCGCCGCCCGCCGGGAAGAAATCATGAAGGCCTGCGCAGAAATGGATGAAAAGGTCCTCGCCGCTGCCCGGAAGGCGGGCGGGGAAAACATGGCCTACATCGCCGCCGCCTCCTATCGGCAGACCATCGCCGCCCATAAGCTGATTGCCGATCGGGATGGCAACGCCATCTTCCTTTCCAAGGAAAACGATTCCAACGGCTGCATCGGCACCGTGGACGTCAGCTATCCTTCCATTCCCCTTTATCTGATTTACAATCCCGAATTGGTGCGCGGCATGTGCCGGCCCGTGCTGAAATTTGCCCATATGCCCTGCTGGGATTATGATTTTGCGCCCCATGATGTGGGCCGCTATCCCTATGCCACCGGCCAGGTATACGCTTACAAGAATCGCCGGGGCACCACCAATGGGGAAACCTATCCGCCCCTCTATCGCTATCCCGCCGGCAGCGATCTGTATGATTTCACCAAGCAGATGCCCGTGGAAGAATGCGGCAATATGCTGATCATGCTGGCCGCCATTTACCGCGCCGACGGCGATCTTTCCCTGGCCAAAGAAAACATGGATCTTTTGGATACCTGGGTCAACTATCTGGAACGCTTCGGCGAAGATCCCGGCGATCAGCTCTGCACCGATGACTTTGCCGGTCATCTGGCCCGCAATATCAATCTTTCCGCCAAGGCTGTCAATGGCATCGCAAGCTACGCCCTGCTCAAGAAGGGCCTGGGCGATGAAAATGCCTATGAAATCTATATGGATAAGGCCCGGAAGATGGCCCAGAATTGGCTGGAGCGCGCCAAGGTGGGCGATTATACCGCGCTCACCTTTGACGGAAATGGCTGGAGCATGAAATACAATCTGGTGTGGGATCTGCTCTTCAAGCTGGATCTTTTGCCCAAGGAATTCTATAGGCAGGAACTTGAATCCTATCTGCCCCGGATCAATGAATACGGCCTGCCCCTGGATTCCCGGGAAACCTATACCAAATCCGACTGGATCGCCTGGGTTGCCGCCATGGCGCCGGATGCAAAGATCCAGGATGCCCTGCTGGCTCCCATCGTAAAATACCTCAAGGAAAGCGGCAGCCGCGTGCCCTTCTCCGATTGGTATGATACCAAATCCGGCCTCTACCACAGCTTCATCAACCGTACCGTGCAGGGCGGCATGTTCATGCCCATGCTGGCCAAGCACTGGGAAGAAAAATAATTTTAATAATATTGCGAGAGGGGATTTCTTTTGAAAAAGAAATCCCCTCTCGCGCTCTCCCAAAGAAAACGCAAAAATCATGGGGAAACCATTCTTTGTAACCAAAGAACGGTTTCCCCATACCCCATCCAAGAAAGTTATTCTGGATGTTGCTTTATTTTCTCAGACCAACTGAATACCAGTGTTGCTTAAGGCGGTCTCCAGTTCACAGAATCCGCTTTGCAATTCCGAATTCCTAATTCACATTCCCAATTCCGCATTCCAAATTTCCATTTTTCCGCTCACCACACCGGCGGCGTCCAGCAGACGATTTTCCCCTGTTCCAGGGTCTTTTTCACATCAATCAGCCGCTGATTCCTGCTTCCGCAGTAATCCAGTTCCAACGACCGCTGGTTTTCCAGGAACGGCCCATCCACCAGCACATCCACTTCTTTCAGAAGCGCCAGTCGATCCGGATCATTTTCCTGCATCAGCTTTTCCCAGGTATATCCCGTATAGGCCCATACATTCAATCCCATCTGATGGGCGGCCGCTGCCAGTTCCAGGCAGGCGGCGCTCTGCATCAGCGGTTCGCCGCCGGAAAGGGTAATCCCCGAAAGCAGGGGATTTTTTTTCATTTTGGCAATGATATTCTCCGTATCCCCTTCTTTGCCTCCATTGGGATCATGGGTTTCAGGATTATGGCAGCCGGGGCAATGATGGGGGCAGCCCTGGGTAAAAATAGTAAAGCGCAGGCCGGGGCCATCCACGATGCTGTCGTTCACAGTGCCCGCAATGCGAATCTTCATTGCAGCAACACTCCTTCCACTTTCAATTCAAATGAAAACGAGGGGCGAAGGCCCCTCATTTCCAGGCCTGGTTTTATTCCCAGGCTTATTCCTGAATCCATTCTTCCTTTTCTCCGCGTCCGGCCTCCAGCAGGGCGTCGAAGAAGGGAATCACGTTTTCATCATTCTGATTGTTGAACAGGATCACGGCATACATACCGCGATTATCAAATTGCATGCCATCCATGAAGCCATAGAAGGAATCCATGGGAATGCCATACAAATGCATTTCGGATTTGATGGGCTGATCATTCTCGTCATATTCAGAAACCATGGTCACATAGCCCTTGGTCAAATCCAGATCACCCACGTTGATAGCGCCGTCTTCCACCAATTGTTCCAGCGGCAGGAAAGCGCCCTGGGCCGCAAAGGCTTTGAAAAACTGCTCTGTCAGGAAATAAATATCCCCATCGCTGGCAGCCAGATAGGCGGTCAGCTGCATATAGCTGGAATATTCATCCCCCTGAACCAGCACCACAGAAGAAACGGATTCCATTTCCGGGGTTACCTCTTCCCAGATCGGCTGAAGGAATGCATCCATGCTTTCCTGGGTCGCGGTATAGGTCATGGCATACAGATCGATCCGCTTATCTTCCGGGATTCTGGGGGCGGTGACGGTGAAAATAAGGCTCCATCCAAAGATGCCGAAAATCGCCAGCAGCAGATATTTCCAGCTGCTGTAATGAAAATGATTCTGGATGCGCTCTTTGGTCAGCGGAGTTTTAATCAACATAAATAATATACTCCTTAATCCCTGGGCTTCATGGTGGGGAAAAGAATTACTTCGCGGATGGTATCGCTGCCGGTGAGCAGCATCACGCAGCGGTCAATCCCCATGCCCATGCCGCCGGTGGGGGGCATGCCGTATTCCAGAGCATTGAGGAAATCTTCATCCAGCATTTCCGCTTCGTCATCACCCCGTTCGCGCAGTTCCAGCTGCTTCTCAAAACGAGCGCGCTGATCGATGGGATCGTTGAGTTCGGAATAGGCATTGGCCAATTCGCTGTGGCAGATGAAGAGCTCAAACCGCTCGGTAAGCCGGGGATCTTCGGGGCTGCGCTTGGTCAGCGGAGATACTTCCACAGGATACATGGTGATGAAAGTGGGCTGGATCAAATGCTCTTCCACCTTCTGATCGAAGCAGGCATACAGGGCATTGCCCCAGGTCTTATCGGCGGTTTCGGCCAGTTCCACGCCCTTGGCCTTGGCAGCGGCCACCGCTTCCGCATCATCGGAAATGGCGCCAAAGTCAATACCCAGGTATTCCTTGACCGCTTCCACCATGGTCAGCCGCCGCCAGCCGGGGGCCAGATCGATCTTTTCGCCCATCCATTCCACTTCGTAGGTACCGTGGATTTCCTTGGCAGCACCGGAAATGATACCTTCGGCGATATCCATCATATCATGGAAATCGGCATAGGCCTGATAAAGCTCCACGGTGGTGAATTCAGGATTATGCTTGGGGTCCATGCCTTCGTTGCGGAAGATACGGCCGATTTCGTATACGCGATCCATGCCGCCGACGATGAGCCGCTTGAGGGGCAGCTCGGTGGCGATACGCATATACATATTGATATCCAGGGTATTATGATGGGTCACGAAGGGACGGGCAGCAGCACCGCCGACGATGGTATTGAGCACGGGGGTTTCCACTTCAATATAATCCATGTTATCCAGATAATTCCGCATGAATTTAATGAACTGGGAACGGATGATGAAATTCCGCTTGACTTCGGGATTCACCACCATATCCAGATACCGCTGACGGAAGCGCAGATCGGTATCCACCAGGCCGTGGAATTTTTCAGGAAGGGGATGCAGGCACTTGGCCAGCAGGGTAAGTTCAGATACATGCACGGAAATTTCGCCGGTTTTGGTCTTGAAAACCAGGCCGCGCACGCTGATCAGATCGCCGATATCCATTTCCTTAAAGAAGGCATAGCTTTCTTCGCCCACGTCATCCCGACGCACATAGAACTGAATTTCGCCCACATTATCCTGCATATGAGCAAAGGCGGCCTTGCCCATCACGCGGCGGGTGATCATACGGCCGGCCAGGGTGACTTCCTTGCCTTCGTAAGCTTCATAATCGGCAATGATTTCGCTGCTCTTGGCGGTGACGTCCACCTTGGTCAGAATATAGGGATCCCGACCGTTTTCCTGAAGGGCGGCCAGCTTATCCCGGCGAATCTGTTCCTGTTCGGAATAGGAGGGCATATTTTGTTCCTGAGCCATGGAGAATAACCTCATTTCATTGGTAGAATTTTTTCTTACAGGCGGATTTCCAGAATTTTAAGCTGAATCATGCCATCGGGAGATTCCACATTGATGATTTCGCCTTCCTTATGGCCCAGCAGCGCGGCGCCGATGGGGCATTCATTGGAAATGCGGTTGTTCATGGGATCGCTCTCACGGGCGCCCACGATGGAATATTCTTCTTCTTCATCGTCTTCCACATACAAAACGCGAACCGTGGTGCCCACGTTTACGGAATCGGTGGATACGTTTTCGTCGTCAATGACAATGGCGGTGCGGATGGCGTTTTCCAGTTCCACGATTTCGCCTTCCAGACGGGACTGCTCATTCTTGGCTTCGTCGTATTCGGCATTTTCACTCAAGTCGCCAAAGCCGCGGGCGATGGAAATCTGTTCGGCTACTTCAGCACGGCGCACGGTGATCAGGTACTGGAGTTTTTCCTCCATTTTGCGCATACCCTCGGCGGATACGACGGTCTTATTGCTGTGTTCATGCATTTCGCTCATGTTGATTGCTCCTTTTCTGATTGGGAATGAATTTCATTTATGGCTCGAAGGCTTCAAAAATCTGCCAGTCATATTGACTTTGCAGGATTTTGAAATCTTCGAGGGAACGCACCGTCCACGCCGCAAGACAGGGGCGGAACAAACTGCGCATCACACGAAAGGAAAGATTTTTGTCCGTTTCATGGCCGTAAGCCACAAAATCCGGACGGGAGAGGAAATTGCAAAGCAGATGGGCGGAAAGAAAATGAATCAGGCTTTTTTTCTTTCTTTCATCCTTCAGCTTTCCCGGATCATAGGCCAATTGCCCGCGAATGATCCCGGGCGCATGCCTTTTATACCAGCGCACCAGCACAGGATCAAAGGATTCCACGCACCACTGCCCCCGATATGCCTGCATCCGCCGAAAGGTTGTTTCGGCCAGCGCCGTATCCCCAAAGCGCGTGCTTTTCAATTCCAGAATCAAAGGCACGCGCCCGTCAACCAGAGAAAGCACTTCATCCAGGGTGGGAATTTTTTCATCCGTATTCCCCAGGCGATACGACTGGATTTGGGCAAGCGTCATCCGGGAAATCTGCCTGTCCCGGCCGCAAAGCCGAAGCAGAGAATGATCATGATGCACGATCAGATGGCCATCCATGGTCAAATGCACATCCAATTCAATGCCATATCCTTTTTCTGCAGCCCTGCGGAATGCCGGCAGGGAATTTTCCATCACGCCGCATTTTTCATCATGCAGCCCCCGATGGGCATAGGGCCTGAAAAAATCAGGAGGAATGCTTTTCTTTTTCCTGCGGATACTGGGTGCGATCAAAAAAAGATAGCCCCCCGTAATCCCCAGAAAAAGCATGAGAAGAATCAGCAGAAAATCCATTCCGATTGCCCTTTCCGCTTTGATTCCGGCCGCTTTCTCACGCCAAAGAAGGCCTGATAACGGCATGGAGTTATTATACCGCAGATGCGGCATAATTGCAACCGCCGAGGCGGCACATTTTGTGGCGATATTGTGACCGAAAACAGAAATTTTTGTATTTTCCCGTTGTCGGCACACAAATTTTCGCATTTTCATTTTTCCTGAAATATGCTATACTGATTATCAGACTCGATTCATTGGAGGCATACGATGCAAAAGCGTTTTATTCTGCTGGCCACCGGCGGCACCATCGCCAGCGTAACCGGTGAAAACGGCCTGGCCCCCGGCATTACCGCAGCGGAGTTGATTGAAAGAATCGGGATCCCTGCGGATATTGAATTGAAAGGCCGGGATGTATTCGCCCTGGATTCCAGCAATATTCAGCCCGAAGAATGGCATACCCTGGCCACCGCCGTCCGGGAAGCCCTTAAGGAAGCGGACGGGGTGCTCATTACCCATGGCACCGATACCCTGGCCTATACCGCCGCCGCCCTTTCCTTTATGCTGCTGGGAGAAACAAAGCCCGTGGTGCTCACCGGCTCCCAATTGCCCCTTGGGCATCCCCTTTCCGATGCGCCCACCAATTTTCTGGAAGCGCTGGCCGTGCTGAAAAAAGCGGAGCGGGGCGTTTATATTGCTTTCCATCATAAAGTCATTCTGGGTACCCGCGCCGTAAAAATGCGCACTACAGCCTTTGATGCTTTCCACAGCGTCAATGCCCCGCTCTTTGGCCACATCGACGCCGAAGGCGCCCATCTCTCCCCTGCCCTTCCCGCTATTTCCGGTATCGAGCGGCCCGACGCCCTCAATTCCCGGGTATTTTTGCTGAAGCTGGTGCCCGGCACCTCCACCGAAATTCTGGATTGGGTGGCCATGTCCGGCTATAAGGGCCTGGTGATCGAGGCGTTCGGCCTTGGCGGCGTGCATTATATCCGCCGGAATCTGGTGGATAAGCTCCACGAAATTTCCGGCCAGGGGGTTATTACCCTGGTTACTACCCAGTGCATGTATGAAAAGGCAGATTTTTCTCTTTACGAAGTCGGCCGCCATCTGCTCTCCAGCCGCATTTTCTCCGCCCTGGATATGACCACCGAAGCCGCCGTCACCAAGCTGATGTGGGTACTGGGCGATGAAAAGAATCGGCTGAAATACCTGCGCCAATCTCTTTGCGGGGAAATGAGCGTGAACTGATTTTTACCGGAGGAATCCCCATGAAAAAATCTTTTTTCCCTGACGAAGGGCATTTTTATCGGGGCAATCTGCATGCCCATACCACCTGTTCCGACGGCGAATTAACGCCGGAAGAAACCGTGGAGGCCTACCGCCATCACGGCTATGATTTTACCGCCATCACAGACCACAACAAATGGGGGGATTACAGGCATCTGGGAGATGAAGATTTCCTGGTGCTGCCCGGCGTGGAAATGGATACGGTGTATGAAGGCGCCGTCCATCATATCGTGGGCATCGGCCGGGATTGCGCCCTGAAAAACGGCGATGCCATACCCGAATCATATCGAAAAAATGTGCATCCCCAGCGGATGATTGATTATCTTCAGGAAAAGAATTGCATGGCCATTTACGCCCATCCCTTCTGGTCCTATTGCGATATGGCGCTGCTTGCCTCCCTGCGCGGCCTTACCGGCATGGAAATCATCAATTACAGCTGCGAGCAGACCTGGAAAAGCGGCATTTCTGAAATTTATTTCGATTACGTGTGGCGGCAGCAATCTTCCCGCATGTGGGCCTTTGGTTCCGATGACGCCCATGGCCATTCCCCGGATTATTTCGGCGGCTCCATTACCGTAAAGGCGCCCGCGCTAACCGCCGACGCCATTCTTTCCGCCATTGATCAGGGAAATTTTTATGCTTCCTATACCCCGGATGGTTGCAAAGCGCCGGAGATTCAGGAATTCTATGTAGAAGACGGCGTGGCTTACGTCCGTTCCTCTCCCTGCCGGAATATCTATCTCATCGCCAGCCGTACCCGCTACCGCGCCCGGCATCACAAGACCGAGCCCTTTATCACCCAGCATCAGTGGGATTTGCCCCCGGATGCGGAAATGATCAAATGCGTGCTGGTTGATTTTAACGGCGCCATTTCCTGGTCCCAGCCTATTGTGCTTAAATCATCCAAATAATGAGCAAACAGGAATCGGGAGCTTGCTTTTTTCAAAGCAAACTCCCGATTTTTGCGTTAGTCTTTTCGGTTCGGTTTCACCAGTTTGTCAATTCATCAAACACCGGCCAGGCAAGCGCGGCATAGAAACGATGGCCTTCCGGGCCGATCACATGGCGCAGCATATCTCCCGCGCCGGCCGCTTCATACACCCTCCTGGCGATTTTTTCCTGATCCTTGGCAGAGGCAAGAGGGAAAATCATGTCCTTTTCGCCATTGACAATCACCAGAGGCCTGGGCGCAATCAGCCCGGCCAGATCGCCCATATCAAATTCCTTCATGATGCCCGGCACATAATTGCAGGAGCAATGATGCAATTCGCCGATGGAGGCCTGAAACCCGCAGAAAGCGCAGGAAGGCATGGCCGCCGCAATGCGCTGATCCATGGCCGCCGCATAAATGACCGCGGTACCGCCGCCGGAATTGCCCATGACCGCCACCTTGCCTGCGTCAATTTGCGGGAAATGATCGGCAATCATATCAATGCTGCGGGAAATATCCCAGCAGCGTTCGCCAATCAGGGTACGTCCCAGCAGCAGCGCCTGCATCACCACCTGATAGCAGCCGGGGCCTTCTGCCGAGCCACCCCGCTCACCAAAGGCACGCTGTTCCAGAACCAGAGCCGCCTGACCACGGGCCACGATCTGACGGGCAAAATCACGGTCACCGCCGCTAATAGAGGCAGCATCATTTTCGTAGATCGCCTTACCCATG
>SVHD01000009.1 GCA_015056015.1 Clostridiales bacterium | reverse complement strand
CTCTCCCAGCGGCAGCTATCTCTTAGGATGCTGCAATGAACAACTTGGGATTTATCATGTGAAAGATAGCCGCTTTGGCAGCTATTCTTTTGGTGTTAGAATTGAAGATCGTATTACTGGCGAAACAGCATCGGCCTCTTCGGGTGCAATTACAGTAACGCAAGCGGCATGTATGCATCCTGGAACTACCAATGTAAAATTGGAAAATCGGGACGAATATATCAAGTTATCAGATTCCAAGCATACGATTCGATCTTACTATAATGTTGTATGTACAAGCTGTCAAGAAATTCAAACAACCATCTACAAAGACGCAACGGAAAATCATACATACGCAAATGGTAATTGTATCTACTGTGGCTCAGCAGATGCCTCTCCTTGTTCTCATCCTGAATATAGAAGCATTGAACAGAATCAAACTGTTCGCAATATTGACTCTGATTCTTCTCATCTTCTTGTTACGCTTTGGAAAGATGTTTGCACAAAATGTGGTATGACTCTGAATCTGACACGAGAAACGACTGTTTCTGAAGCACACAGATATAGTGGTCAAACCTGCACAGTTTGCGGCTTTGTCCGCCGTGATGGTTGCGATCATGCAGATAGGCAGAAAGAATATTTGGGGAATACAACAGAAATCGTAGATGCGACAAAACATCTGGTGATTAGTCAATATAGAGTAACATGTACTGATTGTGGCATTTTGCTTGATGCAAATTATGAAGAAGAAGCATATTTTTCTCATACTTTCGAAAATAATATGTGTAAGCATTGCGGTTATAAAAAGACACAAGCACAAGTATGTCCTGTCTATGGCAATGCGCATGTTTTGGATTATCAAGGATATGAAGCAAAACACGAAACCGAATATGCTTCAAAGGCACATAAAATCTTCCGCCGCTGTAAGTGCGGCTATGCCGAGTATACAGGCGGAACAATGACCTCTTTGGACAAGAGCGTCTGTTGTTATTGCGGAAATCATCAGTTTGGTCCTAGCTATGCAGATGGCAACTTGCTGAAACGAAAATGCAATAACTGTTCGGAAACGATTGTGATTGGCAATACAGATAACAAGAATGAAACGCTACGTCCTACTGTAACGCCGAATAAAGATTGTACCGTAACTGGTATACATACCTATACACAAATTTCTTATTCCAAGGAACATCCGCATGCTCCGGTTAGTGCCAAATGCAAATGTGGCGCAGTTTCCTATAATGTCTCGGCGAGAAATGGTTCTTTCATTGATTGCTGTAAGTGTGGAAATCATAGCTGGGGCAGCCCTGTAGCATCCAGTAGCGTATACTATGTATATTGCAGCAGATGTTCAACGCGTAAACAAGTTGAAGTAAGTGCCGAGCAAAAGCTCGCTGATACATTTGTTTCCTATGAAAATACTTATCACGATGTCGATCCATTCTCAAAAGTTGGCGCTGCTGCCATTAACAAACTAACAGATGGTGCATATGTTTACTTAAATGAGACGGTCAATGCAACTTCTGATATGGCTGGCACCATGGTTGATGCAGGGGAAAAACTTATCAACCAAGAAGATTATGACGAACAAATGCTCAAGAACTGGGAATACCTGATTACGCAAATGTTAGTTCGCAACCCTGATTATGGCTATGGAAATGAACAAAATCAGCTTCGTCTGGATGCTAGGGCCAGCAATTTTCTTTCTGACGTTGACGAAGTTCGTTCTCAATATCAGTGGCTTGTTGACAGCGGATTTATCCATTCAACTGAAGATGTGATGAAAATTTTCGATAGCGCATTGGAAAGTATGCGCAATGAGAAGGCGATTTTGGAAGCGGCGATTAAGAATGGTACAGCGACTGACGTGCAAATTCAGATGTTTAATAGCCTAGACAAGCAATTCATGGAAATGACTAATAAGCGCAGAAACGTCGGTGATCTTAATGCGGTAGGTGAAGGCGCTGGTGAGTTGTTAGATGCTGCTATATTTGTCTTTGATGGTATTAATGCTTACAATAATGCTGCTGATACACAGAATGTTTATCGGCAGATGGGGACCTATTATAATGCCAGTATTGAAAAACTTAACAGTATCATTGCTGCCGCTGAAACTGTGGGGGCCAGTGACATTGTTGTGGCTGCACAGCGTGTTAAAATGAATTTGAATACACAAATGCGAAAGACGGCGGAGGAATTGGAAGGGGAGCGAGTACTAGCAGCAGGAGATCAAATGCTTAAAGCGGGTACAACTATGCTTTTGGAAGAATTATGTAACTACGCCCCTGTTCTCAATGGCATTAGCCTGATTGGTCAAGGTGTTGATTTTGCGCTACAGTGGGGGGATTCTTACGAAAGTGCCAAGACAATGATGCTGCTCCGCGATATGGATAACTTGCTTGGCGATAAGGTTGAGCGGGCAATGGCCTTGGATCCTAATACCGCGTACTACTTTGCTGAACTGTATAATGTGCTTCAGATCGAGGGACTGAATCAAGCCAAAGAATTCCTGAAGGATTATGAAAATGGGAATGGTCTTTCCGTCTCTGACTTCGGAATTGGCAATTTGAATCAGTATCTCAATACAATTAACAGTTGTATAAACAGCCGTATTGCAAACCAGGAATACATGTATATTCTTTATGGTAATTCTTTACAGGAGAATGCGGCATCGAGGAAGACAGAGACCGATGTACCCCAGGAAAAGAGGACGGAGAAACGTTACTGCACGGTTAAGACTGGATCGGGAAAGAATGTTCGTTCCGGAGCTGGCATTGAATACTCTGTTGTTACATTCGTTTCGCCTGGCGAACGTTTTCCGATCCTTGACAGCAAAAAGGCTTCGGACGGCAAGGTATGGTATCTCATTAACGGCAATGGCATAACAGGATGGATCTCGTCTGGTGTTGTTACATTGGACTGATATGTCATTCCCATACTTATTCCCTGATTAAAAAACTCCTGCTGTAGATTACTACAGCAGGAGTTTAATGTTTTGACGGACATTATTTCTTGCAATAATTTTTCAGACAAGGGTTATTCTAAACGAAGGTTATCAGAAGGAATAAAACCGCGAGCTACATAATTTTTCCCGTCACGATAAAGCGTGAATTCGCAGTAAACCCAGTTACGCTTTTCATCCAGGAAAGCCAAGCCTTTTACTTTTGCGGAAATGTGTTCGGCAATGATGGGAGAATTTTTCTGGAGAGCGCGATCGGGGGCATCAGTGATATTAACGTTGCTTGTTGTCAATAGAGTAATGTCAGCAAAATCGACATTTTGAACATGGGTTTGATACATGTTGGGGATTGCGTTAAGTGTGATCCAGCCGTAACGATACCCTCCGTTTGCATCATCAAAACAACGGATCATGATCCAATCGTTTTCACGTCCGTAAATGCGTAAGGTGGTATCGTTTTTTTCGATATATGCATAGTTGGAACTGCTATCATGGAGGCACCAATAGTGTTCACCTGGACCACTAAATACTGGGATTTGGCTGTAAATACACGGAACACCATCAACGTAATTCATTACTGGTAATACGCCTGCTATTTCGGCAAATTCCTCACTATGACCTGTATAGTTGAAAAGATTACCATAATAATCAATACACAGTTTGGCAACGGGATCGAGGACGTTGTAAGGAATATGATTGGCAGGCATTGGCGTTGTGGGTACTACTGTAGGAGTGGGAGTGGCACTGGGAATTGTGTTGGCAAGCTTATCTACAGAAATGTAGCAACGACATAGTTGGTTTCCAACTTTGTATTCGCATTGTGCCCATAATCCCTCTACTGTGAAAACACGAACTACCATTCCTTTGGTGACACCGTTTTTGTGTTTGGCGTAGTTGGTACCAGGTCCGTAGTAAGCGTCAGCATTACTGATCAGTGTATCTTCAACATAATTATTACGCTCCAAAGGAATGTCACCATACACATTGACGCGTTTTTTACCGGTGTAGCAGCGATACATCTTTTGATCAAGTGTGTATTCCACTTGGTACCAGACGGCGCCGTTGGCTTCAACTTGGCTAATAACAAAGATTTCTGTATCGGCAGGCTGTGTTCCCAATTCTTGAGTATACATTGTTCCGGGACCAGAACGAGTGATCAGCTGCTGAGTAAGAGAGGCGGAAAGTTTCGAATCAGTTATAGTATTGCTATTCTGCGTAGTTACAGATGATGCCTGGGGCATTTGCTGGGCAGGAATAGTGTACTGGGAACTGTAATCAGAAGATTCGATGGTAATTCGCAATTCATAAGGATCTAATTGCGTATAACCATTACCGGAAGCATCACTGTCATACCAATAAATTGTTGATCCGGCTTTCAAATCTTTGAGAACGCGCGTTTGAATAGTATTGGATTTGATAAAAAGAAGAGAATCCAGATATGTCTTATCATCACCGATAAAAAACTCCATAGTGAAATACATTTGAGAAAGATTTGGCGCTTTGATGGAAAAATGGTAATCACCATCCTTCGGAATTACAAACGAAAACCATCCTCCAACGCTTTCTTCAACGTGAAGGACCGTTCCTAATAATGATGAATCAATTCGGGTGGCGCGCTTAAAGTCACGATTTCCTGCGGATTTTACCCAAACGGCGGGGGAAGACCAATCAAGATTTTCGCTGAGAGAAGCCAAGGGGGCGAACGTGATCAGCAGCAGACAAGTGAGAAATGGTATGAAACGCTTCATAGATGGGAAACCTCCTAACTTGATAATGTATAACCGAAAGCTTTGAGGACTTTTTTTGCGCAGTATTCTATAGTCATGAAATGAGAGCTTCAGGATAGTACGCGACGGATTATTGCAGAATATCTAGGACACATACATGTGGGTATAACTGGGGGGGTGGTTTTCATCAATACACAAAGAAAAATTATAGATCAAAAGTTTCTTCGGCGAGAACAGGAGAATAAAAAGATTTTTTACGCAAACAATAGTTGTAGTAACAAATACAAGTAATGTTTCCAAGCGAAACTTTCAAAATGCTTAAGTATACCACTGTTTGCTTCAATAGTTTTAGTGGGGAAACTTTTACAAAATGTCCTTCTATGGTACAAAACTTTTATTTATTACCCAATTCGATGATATATTGATTTCGCATTTTTCGTAGACCGTTCAAATGCTTTTGTTTCATAATTCGTAGTGTGTTTTATGTTGTAAAGAGAAAAACGTGCTTCGGAATAAAGATGCACTTTTTGTATTGTGTGGATAGTCATTTGAACGGATGACTGGATGCCGATAAATTAATTACCAAGCGTCAGTTCAATTATCGAAAAGCAAGAGCTTTTTTGGGCAAATGTGTTTTACGTAATAAATTTGTACTTTCGTTTGTACCTTTAACAATAAGGGTAGAATGGCATCTGCAGAAATAGACCAAAGCGTTGCTTTGTGCCCACGATATAGATCTATGTACAAGACAACGTGTCAAGTGTAATAGACTTCCGCGGTTCAACCATTCCACATTATTATATCATATTATTTGCCTTCAATCAAGAGACGCGCTACCTTATGATAGAATATATCTAATAGAAGTGAAAGATTTGGCGCGCGTGGATCCGTTCCTGTATTAGTCCGTAAAGGAAAATACCTTCCCCGGTTATGTAATGGGTTTGTAGTTTGTTGTACTTGCGATAGATATCTGAATTGATGTATGGAAGGATGATTGTTCTCTAAATGATCCGCAACATCACAGTATTTTTTTCTTTAGCATCAGCGCATATGAGGTGGACAAGCTATTCTTGTGTCGGGTATAGAAGAACTTATTGAGTGCCCATCGCATATTTTTCCGCCCTGGGCCAAAGGTCTGTTTTGCTGTCTCTTCCTCAGAGCAAGGACGAATATTTCTTGATGTACAAGATACAACCATAAATAATTCCTGATGGTTTGTTTACTTACTCCCTTTACCGCTACAATGCTGGCGATTATGGAGCAACGCTGCTTTTCAATTCCAACGAAGAGGAGAATCCCGGCAATCATGATGAAATGCTCATGGGCAAAGCATTTGCCCTTATTGTTCAGCGAAGCATAATTACAAATGATTCTGTCGGAGGTGGAAGCAAGCTTTTGCTCTGTACAATCTATAAGGATGTAATTTTTAATAGCTTTATCCATTTTTGCATGGATTTATGAAAGCAATTGATGATCAAAACGTCATCCTCTTTGATTTCAAGAACCTTGACGATGCTATTTTCGCATTTCAGTAGTTTATTCTTCTTCATCGATCACTAGCCCCCAAATCCTTCACGCCACGCTGATGCCAATATGTTTTTGATGCATCCAGCAACCTCACTGTCATAGGCTTCATGAGTAGTTTTCGCTGTACGCATTCCCGTCACATTTGCTGATCCTCCGTTTTTCGCATCGTCCTTTGAAATCTTTTTTTCTCATTTAAAACCTTCTTTCTGGCTTTCTACTACTCCTGAAAGATTCCATCCCAAAATCCCCAAAAACAAAGCTATTGCCCCAGATTTGTTTGAAATTGGGGAGAAACTAGAAATTTAGAGGGGAAAAGACACTATAGCCAGAGACTTTTCCAAATTATTTTCCCGCCAAACAGGGCTTTAAGAATACTCTATGTCATTGTGCAAGGCTCATTATCGCGTTTGGGGCGATTTTCGTTATCGTCCTGTGGATGATAAATGGCCTCATTTTCAGGAGATTTTTCAGGGCGACTTACCACTTGAAATTACAATTTTAAGTGCTGAAAGCCTTGTAATATCAAGGTTTGAACTCTATGCGGATAAAAAAGACCCTGGAGAATTTCTTCTCCAAGGTCTGATTTTTTTGTCATGGCCGGGGATCATCCTGTTTGCCCCAAGGGGGATCAAGATGATTGCCTGGCGACAAAAACTTTAGAAATTACTTCTTGGCCTTGATGGCAGCCTGAGCAGCGGACAGACGGGCGATCGGTACGCGGAAGGGGCTGCAGGAAACGTAGTTCAGGCCGATCTTGTTGCAGAATTCGATGGAAGAGGGATCGCCGCCGTGTTCGCCGCAGATGCCGCAATGCAGCTTGCCATTGGCGCCCTTACCCAGGGTAACGGCCATATCCATCAGCTTGCCAACGCCGGTGGTATCCAGACGGGCGAAGGGATCGGATTCGTAGATCTTGTTGGAATAGTAGGCGGGCAGGAACTTGCCGGCGTCGTCACGGGAGAAGCCGAAGGTCATCTGGGTCAGGTCGTTGGTACCGAAGCAGAAGAAGTCAGCTTCCTTGGCGATTTCGTCAGCGGTCAGGGCAGCGCGGGGGATTTCGATCATGGTGCCCACTTCGTAGTGCAGTTCAGCGCCGGCTTCCTTGATCAGGGCGTCAGCGGTTTCCACAACGATCTTCTTAACGAACTTGTATTCCTTGAGTTCGCCGACGAGGGGGATCATGATTTCGGGAACGACCTTCCATTCATTGCGGGCATTCACGGCCAGCGCAGCCTTGATGATGGCGCGGGTCTGCATGGCGGCAATTTCGGGATAGGTGACGGTCAGGCGGCAGCCGCGGTGACCCATCATGGGGTTGAATTCATGCAGATCGTTGATAACCTGCTTGATGTAAGCAACGGTCTTGCCCTGGGCCTTGGCCAGCGCTTCGATATCTTCTTCAGCGGTGGGCACGAATTCATGCAGCGGGGGATCCAGGAAGCGGATGGTCACGGGATGGCCTTCCAGAGCTTCGAAGAGGCCTTCAAAGTCAGCCTGCTGCATGGGCTCGATCTTGGCCAGAGCGGCTTCGCGTTCTTCCACGGTTTCAGCGCAGATCATTTCGCGGAAAGCGCCGATACGGGAAGGATCGAAGAACATATGCTCGGTGCGGCACAGGCCGATGCCCTGAGCGCCAAAGGCCACAGCCTGCTTGGCGTCGGCGGGGGAGTCGGCATTGGTGCGAACGCCCATGGTCTTATACTTGTCAGCCAGTTCCATGATGCGGCCGAAGTAACCGCTGTTGGGATCGGCGGGCACGGTGGGGATCAGTTCACCGTAGATATTGCCGGTGGAGCCATCCAGGGACAGCTCATCGCCTTCGCGATAGGTCTTGCCGGCCAGGGTGAAATACTTTTCTTCTTCATTCATCTTGATGTCGCCGCAACCGGAAACGCAGCAGGTACCCATGCCGCGGGCCACAACGGCAGCGTGAGAAGTCTGGCCGCCGCGCACGGTGAGGATACCCTGGGCATACTTCATGCCTTCGATATCTTCGGGGCTGGTTTCCAGACGAACCAGAACAACCTTTTCACCGGCCTTGCCCTTTTCAGCGGCGTCTTCAGCGGTGAAAACGATGGTGCCGGCAGCAGCGCCGGGGGAAGCAGCGATACCCTTGCCGATGGGCTGAGCAGCCTTGAGGGCCTTGGCGTCGAAGGTGGGATGCAGCAGCATGTCGAGGGACTTGGCGTCGATCTGCATGAGCGCTTCTTCTTCGGTGATCATGCCTTCGTCGATCAGATCGCAGGCGATCTTGATGGCGGCGGCGGCGGTGCGCTTGCCGTTACGGGTCTGCAGCATGTAGAGCTTTTCGTTTTCAACGGTGAATTCCATATCCTGCATATCGCGATAGTGGTTTTCCAGAATATCGCAAACGTTCAGGAACTGCTTGTACACATCGGGGAACACTTCGGCCATCTTGGCGATGGGCATGGGAGTGCGCACGCCGGCAACAACGTCTTCGCCCTGGGCATTGGTCAGGAATTCGCCCATCAGGCCCTTTTCGCCGGTGGCGGGGTTGCGGGTGAAGGCAACGCCGGTGCCGCAGTTGTCGCCCATGTTACCGAAGGCCATCATCTGCACGTTAACGGCAGTACCCCAGGAATAGGGGATGTCATGGTCCATACGATAGATGTTGGCGCGGGGGTTGTCCCAGGAACGGAACACGGCCTTGATGGCTTCGAACAGCTGAACCTTGGGATCGGAGGGGAAATCGGTACCCAGCTGAGCCTTGTATTCGGCCTTGAACTGGTTGGCCAGTTCCTTCAGGTCTTCGGCGGTCAGTTCCACGTCCTGAGTAACGCCCTTTTCTTCCTTCATGGCGTCGATGAGCTTTTCGAAGTACTTCTTGCCCACTTCCATAACCACGTCGGAGAACATCTGGATGAAACGACGATAGCAGTCATAAGCCCAGCGGGGGTTGCCGCTCTTCTTGGCCATAACTTCAACAACTTCTTCATTCAGACCCAGGTTCAGGATGGTATCCATCATACCGGGCATGGAGGCACGAGCGCCGGAGCGCACGGAAACCAGCAGGGGATTTTCGAGATCGCCGAACTTCTTGCCGGTGATTTCTTCCATCTTGGCGATGTTTTCCATGATTTCGGCCTGGATTTCATCATTGATCTTGCGGCCGTCTTCATAATACTGGGTGCAGGCTTCGGTGGAGATGGTGAAGCCCTGGGGAACGGGCAGGCCGATCTTGGTCATTTCAGCCAGGTTAGCGCCCTTGCCGCCCAGCAGTTCACGCATGGAGGCGTCGCCTTCTTTGAACAGGTACACATACTTCTTTGCCATTACCTATGTTCTCCTTTCGGAATTGGATTAACATATTTGTGGGTAGATGCGCGTTGACCCCGCACATCCGATTGATTATACTACGTTTTTCCTTTCTTGGCAAGGGCAGAAACGGCGGGAAAGATGACTTTTTTTATAAAAAACGGGCGGCAGAGGAATTTTTCTGCCGCCCAACCGGGATAAAGGAAAATTAAGGGAAATTCAGGTACCGGCTCATCACATAGCCCGTCTGATCCTTGCAGCGGATCATGGTCCATCCTTCGCCCCGAAGGAGCACTTCCACTTTGGTTCCTTTGGAGAGGGTGCGCAATACTTTGGCATCCTTGCCTGGGGCCTGGCGCATTTTTAAGGAAGAATTGGTTTTGGCAAATTGTCCGCTGGATTCCAGAGGTTCAAAAATGCCGCCTTCATCGTAGATGGTGATCAGTTTTCCCGCTTCCGTCAGCGCCAGAAAACAATCCGTATCATCCGATGCGCTGCTGTAATTGCCTTCCACGCCGATGATGGTCAGCTTCGTTCCGGCGGGCAGGGCTGTGCCATCCCAGTTGGGGCTGTAACGATCGCCGTAATTGCCGTGATAAATGGCGCGCTTCAGGCGGACGGGAATGCTGCCGTCCAGCACGCTTTCGCTTTCATTTAAAGCAAGGAATTCCAGCTTCACGCTGCCGGAATAGGATGCGCCGCCCCCCTCCCCGGTCACATGAATGCAGGCCCATTCATCGCTCTGGGAAATGACCTCCACCCGGGTGCCGGCGCATAATTTGGCCTCCACCCAGGCTTCCGTGCTGGGGTAGGAGCGCACATTCAGCCGATCCAGAATCCGATCGCTTTTGACCCGGGCATAGCGATGGCCGTGATCGCCGCTGGGATCCAGAAAGCGGGCTTCGATAAAGCCTCCGTCCGCCAGCTGCACCCAGTTGCCCAGGCGGGCCAGAATGCTGATTTCCTGCCCGTCCTGAAGGGCGGTAAGCTGATGCTGCTGCAGGGCGTCATCGGCATATCCCGTGGCCGAAGGACTGCGGAAAAGGGGCAGGCCATCGGTATAGACGATGGCTTTGTGCACGTCTTCCACGCCCATATTCATAGAATGGGCCTGATCATAGCTCAGATCTTTGATTTTTCGCAGGCTGGATTTGGGGAAAAAGCCCTGAATGAAATAGCTGTAATCCTGTACGTAATAGTAATCTCCGAATTCGCCCCAGACGGTGACCAGGGTGCCCATGGCGTGTTTGGCGGTGAGACGGCCTTTATCCGGCGTGGTATAAAGGGGTGCGTTTTCCCGGGTTACTTCGGCCAGAAAGGCATTGCAGCTCTGCTGCGGTCTGCTTTGCGCCGCCGCCTGATCTACCCACACCTCATAGCCGGCGGCAAGATTCAGGGAATGCAATCCGTTGGTGGGGGAGAGGGAAAGGCTGGCGTGATAGCCGTTGTAGAGAAGCCCTGCCTGGCTGCCTTTCCGGCTGCCGGTGTATACGGGGATGCCCCGGCCGTAGGTGGAAACCTGCAGGGGATTATAGCCGGCCTGGGCGGGCGGAAGAAAGGATAAGCATATTATAATAAGTATAAGCAGCGATATCAGGCGGCGATTCTTCATGATATTTTCCTCCTTGCTATGGATTGATTATAATGGTTTTCATCATAAATGACAATGGAGGCTAGGGCTTTGTTTCATGAGAAGAAAAAAATTTCAAAAAAAGAAAAAAATCCTGCCAAAAGGGCTTGACAGACGGATCAATCTGTGCTAAAATCTGTCCTTGTCAGCAGGGATGGCTGCTCGCAGCCGCCTCGACACTGCTTCGCGGCGAAATGCGCCTGTAGCTCAGCTGGATAGAGCAACGGCCTTCTAAGCCGTGGGTCGGGGGTTCGAATCCCTTCAGGCGCGCCAATCCGCTCGTGGTGGGTATAGTTCAGTTGGTTAGAGCGCCAGATTGTGGCTCTGGAGGCCGTGGGTTCGAGTCCCACTACCCACCCCACTTTCTTCATCCGGATGGCGGACACCAATGGGGTGTAGCCAAGCGGTAAGGCAAGGGACTTTGACTCCCTCATTCGTAGGTTCGATCCCTGCCACCCCAGCCAACCTTGACCCATTAGCTCAGGTGGTAGAGCACTTGACTTTTAATCAAGGTGTCCGGGGTTCGAGTCCCCGATGGGTCACCACCCTTTATGGGTATCCGCGGGCGTGGCGGAATGGCAGACGCGCCAGACTTAGGATCTGGTGCCGAGAGGCGTAAGAGTTCAAGTCTCTTCGTCCGCACCAGAAACACCCCATTCATATGCGGTAGTAGCTCAGTTGGTAGAGCGCCACCTTGCCAAGGTGGAGGTCGCGAGTCCGAGCCTCGTCTACCGCTCCATTTGCGGGTGTAGCTCAATGGCAGAGCTCCAGCCTTCCAAGCTGGCTACGTGGGTTCGATTCCCATCACCCGCTCCAGCTTAAAAGGGGAGTATGCCACAGGCTAAGCCCCTTATGCGCCATTAGCTCAGTTGGTAGAGCACCTGACTCTTAATCAGGGTGTCCCGGGTTCGAGTCCCTGATGGCGCACCAGAAAAGCCAAGTCGAAAGACTTGGCTTTTTTCATTTTGTTTTTACGCCGTACCATCGTTATGGCGCAGAAAACCACGAATGAACGCGCTTGCGCTTGATGGGAATCAATTGACAAATTATGTAATTCATGCTTTAATGAATTTGCGAAAGGTGGTATGGCTTTGAAGAAAATAGCAGCTGTTATTTTGCTGATGGTAATATCGGGGCTTTTTTCGTTTCATCTTAATAGCTATGCCGCCCAGGAATACAGCGTGGTGCGTGAGGAAACGGGAATGGATTTGTTGAAATTCTTGAATGATCGCATTTCGGTCAATAATACGGTGGATGAAATCATGGCTGTGTTTGAGGAAATGTGTCAAACGCCCATCCGGGATGAGCTTTTATTGCTGGAATGCGGAGTATATAATTATACTGGCCAGGAACTGTTTTATTTTGATATGGTGAGACAATATCCCGATGGTGAAGGCGAATATTATCAACTGCGCGTTAGCCTGGCATTTCTGCCTGACAACGAAAATTGTAAGCTGAATGATACTTTATGGAGCGATGATACGACCGAGAATTTCTTTGATTATGCGCGAAGATCATCTGGCTATCAGTACGCAAAAAATAAGCAGATTCACGCCATAGATATCCGGATCGATCAAACGTGAATCGTATGTCCATGAATCCAAAGAGACCGCTTTCGAAAGAACGCGGTTTTTTGTATTTGTATGGTATGGCATGGCTATTGAGCGGTTTCGCATTGTTATGGGCATCAAAATATGATAAACTCAGAAAGAAGTGAAAGTTTCGTCCAAATTCCCTGGAAACAGGGATGATTTCTGGAAAAGGAAAGGGAGCATATATGGATTATCAGATTGCTTACAAAATCAGGAATGTGATGCAGCTGCCCGACGTGGGGGATGTATTTCTGGATGGGCTGATCGGCATTCGCTATGAACGATTTATTTACGAACGGGTTACCGGCAAATTCGCCATTGATATGATCCTTCGGGAAGCGGAGGAATTTTTCGCCGATCAATACGATGATGAATTTTTGTATGGCATGTGGCGCAGCGAATTCTGGGGAAAGCTGATGCTCTCCGCCGCCCGGGTCTGCCGGATGCAAAGGGATGAACAGCTGCAAAAGGATATCCGCGCTTCCGTGTATCGGGTGCTGCAATACCAGGATGGGGACGGCTATCTGAGTACCTACCGGGAAAAGGATTGCATTTTCCGGGTGGATCCTGCGGAAGCGGAAAAGCAGGTGGGCAATGGGCTTTACTATAACTGGAATATCTGGGGCCAGAAATATACCCTCTGGGCCCTGCTGGAATGCGCCATGCTGCTGGATGATCAGCTGATTCTTAACGCTGCAGACCGGATGGGAAGCCATATCCTTTCCCAGTTTGAGCGGCTGCAGGTGCGCGTCAAGGATTCCGGTGTCATGGATGGCATGCCCTCCTGCTCCATCATGAAGCCGATGCTGCTGCTCTACCGGCTTACCGGCAGGGAAGAATACTATCAATTCTGCCTGGATATCGCCCGGGAATGGGAACGGGCGGATAACGAGCGCCCCAACCTGATTGCCAACGCCCTTTCTGGCGTCGCGCCGAAGGAATGGTATGACGAAAAGGATGGCTGGATTTCCAAGGCCTATGAAATGACCTCCTGCTTTGACGGCCTGTGCGAACTTTACCGTCTCAGCGGGGATGCGCATTATTTCACCGCCATCCGCCGCTTCTGGGAAACGCTGCTGAAGCATGAATCCAATGTGCTGGGCAGCGTGGGCTACTGCGAGCGCTATGAAAACGGGGCTTATTATCCCGACGCCTGCACCGAAATCTGCGATGTGATCCACTGGATGCGCCTTTCCCATGAATTATTCTGCCTCACCGGGGAAGCCAGATATATGGAAGCCTTTGAACGCGCCTTCCTTAACGCCTTCCTGGCGGGGGTTTACGAGGATGGAAAGAACTGCGCCTTCTTTGTGCGCAGCGCGGGCCGCCATGCGGCGGAGCGCCAGGTGGGCACCAAATATCAGCATTGCTGCCTGAATAATGTGCCCAGGGGCTTCGTCAATGCCGCCGAATCCGCCATTACAGAGGATGAAAACGGCTACTATATCAATCTGTATTTGCCCCTCCGGGCGCGCTTTGGCAAGACCAGCTTCAGGATCAGCGAGGGCTATACCAATACCGGCCGGGTAACCATTACCATCCGGGGCGCCCGGGCGGGGAAAATGCTGCATCTGCGCGTTCCTGCCTGGAGCCAAAAGACGGTGATGAAGGTTAATGGCGCGGAAATCCCGGCCAGCCGCGGCGAATATGCCGTATATCCGCTGCCGGAAGGGGATTGCCTGGCGGTGATCTGGTTTGATATGACCCCCGAAGTGATGGATTTTGCCGGGGAATTCAAACAGCTGCCCGATGATGAATATCATGTGCAGCGCTGGTGCTATGATCAGGGGAAGATGGTCACGAGGGAAATGATGGTCATGCATCCCATGAGCGTGATTCGCCGGGGTCCGGTGATGCTGGCCCGGTCCAAGCGGGTGCAGTGCAGCGAAGAGGAAATGTTCAGCGGGGAAACGGTATGGGGCAGGAATGCCCGGTGCACGGCGGTTCAGGTCAAGCATGACTGGCTGCTGGCGGCCTGCAAAATCACCCTGAAAACGGAAGACAGGGAATATCATTACAATATGTGTGATCTGGCCTCCGCCGCCAATCTGGATCTGGAGGATCCCAGGTATTTCAATATGTTCGTGTAACGCAGGATTTTCAGGCTTCGCCGGTATAAAAACCGGGGGAGCTTTTTTAAAGCCGAGAAAAAGAAGGATGAATTTTCCACATTTCCTCGTTGACAAGCGGGGGGAAAAAAGGTATGATGATATTTGGCAGAGAATGCCTGAAAGGAGATTATGAATCATGG
The DNA here is from genome assembly GCA_015056015.1 of Clostridiales bacterium. Lineage (GTDB taxonomy): Bacteria > Bacillota > Clostridia > Christensenellales > Aristaeellaceae > RUG563. The sequence goes on along the minus strand of SVHD01000009.1, from coordinate 39,068 downwards.
AAAATACCGTCAACAAGGATATGAGCATCGGCGAAGTGCTGCGCATTCATCGGGGTACCGCCCGCATCTTTATGGAATTTGGTATGCATTGCCTGGGCTGCCCCCATGCCACCGCTGAATCCCTGGCGGACGCCTGTGCCGTGCATGGCGCCAATGTGGATGAACTGGTGCATCAGCTGAACGAATTCCTGGCTACTGCGGAATAATGCTGCATGTTCAAAATGCAGGGGAAGCCCTGTATATTGCCTGCGAAATGGAAAAGCGCGCCATTCGTCTGTATGAACGGGCGCTGGTCGTATTTGCGGATGGCCCCTGCCAGGAGGCCATCCGCGCTATTCTTCACGACGAGCGCAATCATCTGCAGCAGTTTGAGGCCCTGGGCGCTCAGGCCCCCGGCTTTGAAAAGGCGCAGCTTTTATCCGCCCAGGCGGCTGAGGTGCTGTTTTCCGGCGGGCTGATGGAGGCCCAGCGCAAGGGCGCTTTTGCATCGCCCAAGGCGCTGTATGCCTATGCAGCGGCCGAGGAAAAAACGGCCATTGAGCGCTACGGTGATTTTGCCGCCCAGCTGGATGGGGACGCCTCCAAGGCGTTTGCCGCCATCGTGCTGGAGGAAAAGCAGCATTACGCCAAATTCAGCACCATGGAAAATGAAGAGCAATAAAAGTGAGGATCATTCATGCAGCAGCCGACTGTTGCGTCCCTGAGCCGGGACACGAAATTTGAAGGCTTTTTATTGGTGCGCTCCGGCGAGCAGCGCACTTCCTCCAACGGAGGAAAATATCTGGATATGACCCTGTGCGATACCACTGGGGATATCAACTGCAAAATGTGGGATGGCACGGTGCCGCCTCCCCGGCAGGGCAGTGTGATCAAGGTGCGCGGCACGGTGCAGGAATATAATGGCCGGCTGCAGATGCGCATTGAACGGCTGCGCAATCCCGGCCCGGAGGATGACGTGGATGTATCCCAGCTGATGCCCTGCGCCCCCGAAAGCCCGGAAAGCATGCTGCAGGAAATCAATCGCACCATCGACCGCATGAAGACCCCGGAACTGCAGGGAATTATGCGGGAAATGATCAAAATGTGCGGCGATCGCCTGATCTATTATCCGGCGGCCCAGCGGGTGCATCATGCGGAGCGCAGCGGCCTTTTGCATCATACCCTGGGGGTGCTTCGCGCAGCGGAAAAGCTGCTGCCCCTGTATCCCTTCCTGGATGGGGATTTGCTCCGGGCGGGCTGCATTGCCCATGACCTGAGCAAAACCATGGAATTCCTTTCCGATGAGGCGGGCAATGTGGCGGATTATTCCGCGGAAGGCCAGCTGCTTGGTCATCTGGTGCATGGGGTTTCCCAGGTGAAGGAAGCGGCAAGGCGCGCAGGCGTGGAAGGGGAATATGTGCTTTTGCTTTGCCATATGGTGATCAGCCATCACGGGGAAGCCGATCATGGCAGCCCCAAGCCCCCCATGTTTGCCGAGGCGGAAATGCTGCATCTGCTGGATGATATGGACGCCAAGATGAATGAAATGGAGGGCGTGCTTCGCCGCACGCCGGTGGGCGCCTTCAGCGAAAAGATCTGGACCCTGGATCGCCGGCTCTATCATCCCCGCACCCGATCCCAGCAGATTGCCGACGGCACTGCGGAATTGGATGATACCAGCGCGTATTCCGGCCTTTTGTAAAAAAATACATTCCATGGCTGGAACGGTGTTAAAATACTTGACGATAGATGAAGAAACTGTTACAATAGTATAAACACCCAGAGAATTTTTCCGCATTTCCCCTGCTGGAAATGCGATTCAGCCAAGGAGGTTTCTTTCCATGAAAAAAGCCATGCTGCTTTTATCCCTGCTGCTGGCGGCGATGCTTCTGGCGGGCTGCGCTGCGCAGGAGGCCAATTTCCCCAATGCATCCGCCAATGTGCAGAAGGATCCCCTGACGGTGGTGCCCACCGAAGTGCCGGTTACCGCCAAGACGGAAGAAATGGATTATGATCCCATGGCGGAAGAGGATGTAAACACCTATGTGGCGGGCGCGCTCTATGATGAATACGGCAATACCCTCTATGCCGGCGCCACCCCCATTCCTCTGGATCCTATCGATATGCCCACGGCGACGCCCCGTCCCAGCCTGACCTTCAGCTATGGCCTGGCCACGGTGGATAACCTGAAGATCAGCTTTGAAGCGCCGGTTGGCTGGGTGGTGGATACCTCCGCCGCCGATACCGTGGTGCTCACCGATCCCCAGACCTATGATAATTTCAATGCCACCATGACGATCAAGATTTCCCCCGTGGCTTCCGGCTTCAAGCTTTCCGATGTGAAGGCCGAGGTCAAGGCCGTGCTGGCGGAAATCGGCCAGTATAATTATACCGAATGGACCACCACCGATCTGGCGGAAAGAACGCTGCTTAAGAAGGATGGCTATTATGCCAATTACCGCGGCCAGTATTACGATGGCACCATCGTGCGCGGCCGGGTGATGGTGGCGCTGCTGGATAATAACCAGATTATCACCGTGCATATGGCGGCCCCCGGCTGGTTCAACGAAAGCTATATGAATGTGGTTTCCCATTTCCGGGATACCCTGCAGCAAATCCAATAATTCTCCCCTGCCGTCAGGCAGCGGTCAAAAAACAGCCGTTGGGCGGGCAGTTGCCTTTCCTTGCGGCTGTTTTTCATAAAATTCGGAGAGGAAAAAATAATGATGAAAAGAATGCTGGCGCTGCTTCTGATTTTTCTGATGCTGATGCCCGCCGCCCAGGCCGCAGAAATTCCCCAGCTGCTGAAATTTTCCCAGAAGCCCACTTCCCGGGAATATGTGCGGGATGAAGTGTATGTGCAATCCACCTATCCCACCACCCGGAATGAAACGGTGAATCAGGAAATGCGCGCCCTGATTGATCAGATGACGGCGGAGGGAAGAAATCATCTGCCCACGGGCAAAATTGATCTGATGCCTGCCTATCTGGACGTGGGCGCCACCGTTTTCCGCACCGGATCAAAATGGATGAGCTTTCTGACCATCGCCAGGGTGGCCTATGAACGGGAGCAGATTTATGTGGCCATGGACGCCCGCAGCTATGATATGGAAACGGGCAGGCGTCTTTCCCTGACCGATCTGTTTGCCGCGGACAGCCCGGCCTGGGAAATGATTGAAAATGCCGTCCGGGAGCAGCTCACCGCCTATTTTGACGGCATCGCCCCGGACGAAGAGGCCCTGAATGCCCTTTGCACCCGGGAAGCCCTGGAAAAAGCAGGCTTTACCCTGACCCCTGCCAAGCTGGCGCTGCATTTTCCTGCTGCCAGCCTGTATCCCGGCAAGCAGACGCTGATGCATGTGAAACTGTATTATTCCAAAATTCGGGAATACATGACGGAGGAAGCGCGGGAAAACACCGATTGCCGGGATTATAAGCTGATCGCCCTGACCTATGATGACGGCGGCGCCCGGGGCGCATCCATGAATGTGGTGGAGCAATTGCGTCTTTACGGCGCCAATGCCACCTTCTTCATCGTGGGCAAGAATAACGCCAAGAATCATGACGTAATCTGCCGGGAGCATGATGCGGGCTATGCCGTGGAAAGCCATAATTACGATCATGTGTATGAAGGGCATACGGTGGAAAAGGTAGCCGCCTGGCGGCAGAAGATGGATCGGGATCTGAATGCCATCATTGGCACGAAGGCCACCTATATGCGCGCCCCCGGCGGGAAATATCAGCGCTTTATCAACAGCAAGGTGGGCCTGCCCCTGATTCAGTGGAGCGTGATTTCCGGGGACGCCGGCAGCAGCAAGGTCAATTCCATCGCGGCGGCGGTGATCAATAATGCCCAGGATGGGGCCGTGGTGCTGATGCATGATCTGAATAGCCGTGCCTGGGAATATACCCAGATCATTTTGCCTGAATTGGAGGCGAGAGGCTATCTGTGCGTCACCGTGGATGAATTATTCGATTATTATGGGGTGGAATTGCTGCCCGATACCGTTTATATCAGCTGCGAAGAAGAGGCCAAACGGAAATAAATGCGTATATCGGCGGATGCTTGGGAAAAAGCATCCGCCTTTTTCGGAAAGGCGGAGGAATATGGAAAAAAACGTATTCCAGGAAATCAGGGCCGGTGAATTGACGGCGGTATGCCATACGGTCATGGCCTATGTGCCCAGAATTCATAAATTATCTGTGACGAATCGGCGGCACAGCTCCTTTTTGTATATTCTCAAGGGCCAATACTGCTATCGCTTTGGGAATGAAAGTCTGCTGGCGGGGGAGGGCAGCCTGGTGTATCTTCCCCGGTATGCGGAGTATACCTATCAGGTGCTGTCTGCGGATGCAGAATGCCTGCAATGCGAAATGGATTTTTTCCGGGACGGCACGCCCGTTGCCTTTGGAAATCGCCCCGTGGCGATTACGAACGGTGATGGAGAGCAAATGGAAAAAATCCTGCGGGAAATGCTGCTGCATCACGGCGGCGCATCCTTTCTGGTGACGGGGCATCTGTTTCATCTGCTTTCCTTTTTTGCGGATAACCAGATACAGCCTGCGGCCAATACGGCCCGGAAGAAAATCCAGCCGGCGGTATCCTATATCCGCCGCCATTACCGGGAGAAAATCTCCATCGCGCATCTGGCGGAAATCTGCTATCTGAGCCAATCCCAGCTGCGGCGGCTTTTCCAGGCAGAAATGGGCCAATCCCCGGTGGAAATGAAAAATCAATTGCTGGTGAAGGCAGCCTGCGATATGCTGCGCTCCACGGAAAACAGCGTGGGCGAAATTGCCGAGTCCCTGGGATTTGAAACGATTTATGCCTTCAGCCGCTTTTTCAAGCAGGCCCAGGGCGTATCCCCTCGGGCCTATGCCCAAAGCAACCAGGGGAAATAGAAGGGCGCTATTCTACTTTTGATGGGTGTATTTCCTCATGATATAGGGTTATCCTTATATCCCGAAGGGACGTGATCGGATGAATCAAATAGAAATCGGAAAGTTTATTGCAGCATGCCGGAAGAATAAAAATATGACGCAGAATCAACTGGCAGAAATGCTGAATACAACCAACAAATCTGTTTCAAAATGGGAAAATGGAATCTGCCTGCCTGACGCATCTCTGTACGAGCCTTTATGTGATATATTGGGGATAACGATCAACGAATTGTTTGCAGCTCAAAAGATTAAGAATGAAGATTATCAAAAAATTGCAGACGAAAACTTAATGAAAATGCTGAAGTATAAGCTATATCAATTCAGTGATAAAAGCATTTCTTTTGCGGAATTTGATCATGCATTGAATAAAATAGCAGAGGTGACAACAATCTTAAAGCAATGCGGAACGAAAGAAGCGGCCGTTGATTATTTGGTGAAAGGAACAAATCTGCCAATAGAAGAATGCGCAGCGGCGTATGATTACTACATGAAGCTGTTTAAAATCAATTGAATATGCAATATTGATAAAAAGGGGAACAAAAAACGCCGGGCTGTATATACAGTCTGGCGTTTATCATTTGGCAGGATATTGCCTGCCGTTTTCATTAAATCATGCGCAGGAATTTCCGGTTCAGCTTGCCTTCTCTTCCCAGGATGATCAGGCGCTCATAGCGCTCCACGGCCTTTTCCAGAATCTTTTCCCAGGGAACCGGAATGGTTTCCCGGGCCTTTTCGCCGATGATCCGGTTGGCGGCGGGATCGGCCAGGATATTCTTGATGATCCGGGCGATATCGGCGGCGTCATTCTCGCAAAGATAGCCGTTTACCCTATCCTGAATGATTTCCGCCGCGCTGCTGCCCCGCACCATAATGGAGGGCGTGCCCATGACCGCTGCTTCCCGCACCACCATGGGGGCGTTATCATAAAGGGAAGGGAAAGCAAAGACGGATGCCCGGCTGTAGAGGGCGTCCAGCAGATGGGCATCGGTAATATGCCCGGCAAGATGGGTGCAGGATGCAATATCCAGATCATAGATTTTCTTTTCAATTTCCCGCAGATCGGGGCCCTGGCCTGCCAGCACCAGCTGGAATTTCTGCCCTTCCCGGCGCAATTGGGCGCAGGCCTCCAGAACGGAAAGAATATTCTTTTTCCAGTTCATCTGCCCAACGAAGAGCACCATGGGATCATGCTTTAATCCCCAGCGGCGCTCCACTTCTTCAATGGCGGATTTTTCTGCGGTACGCAGGGTAACGCCGTTGGGCATCACCTGGATTTCCCCTTCAAAGCCATATTCATGCAATACATCTGCCGTGGCCTGGCCTACGGCCCATACTTCATCGCAGCGCTCGTAAAAATCCACCACGAATTTTACGCCCACCTTGGCCAGGGTTTCGGATTTGGTGGTTTTGAGGAAATCATCATAGTATTTGGAATGGAAGGTGGCGACCAGGGGCAATTTCCGCTGCACGGCCAGCCGCAGCGCTTCCGATCCGGACATAAAGGGGCTGTGCGCGTGCACAATATCCAGGGGAATCATGCGCATCCGCTGGCGATAATGGGCGTCCATGGGCGCTTCGCCCGTTTTATATTGCTTCATGCCCGGCAGGCTCATTCCCTGGAAATCCACCAATTCAAAGGGGAAGCCCCCGCGGTATCCTGTATCGTACATGGGCGTGACCACCGTCACCTGATTTCCCATGCGGCAAAGTGTTTCTGCGTATGCCAAAGCGACCCGCCCTACACCGTCAACAACTGGCAGGAAAGTATCAGTAAATTGACCAATTCGCAGCATATGAATACCTCCTCATTGGTATTATCCCACAAATTGGGCAAAATTGCAATCCCCGCGCGCTGACAGATATGGCAGAAAAAGGGCGAAAAAAAGGCTGCCATGCAATTGCATGGCAGCCCCGGAATTGTTTTACGGATATTTTATTTGGCGTAGAAATCTTCGCCGGGCACCTTGCCGCCCACGGAGGCGGGGTTGGCGGCATGGAGGATTTCATACAGGGGCGCAGCCTGGGCCTGCATATCTTCCCCGGCGATATAAACCAGCGCGCAGGAGGGCAGCGCTTTTTCGGCAACCTTGGCATTGGCGATGATGCCATGCTGGGCAATTTCCTGGGCGGCCTGAGCCACATTTTCGTTGGCGAAGGTGATGGAGGCGGAAAGATCCTTCAGGAATTCAGCCACCAGTTCGGGATGATCGTTATAGAATTCGGTGCGCACGATCACCACGCTCATGGAAAGCTGGGCATTGTCATAGCCATTCTTCTTGGCAGCGGCGGCGAATTCTTCGGTGATATCCAGGGCTACCCGGAAGGAGGGATCCTTCATCATCAGGTTGGTGACGTGGGGTTCGGGAACCAGCACGATATCCGCCATGCCGTTGAGGGCCAGGGTGGTCACTTCCGCATGCTCGCTCTTGAATTCCACATTGGCCTTTACATTGTTGGCCTCCAGGATATAATTGGTCACATATTCAGGGGTGGAGCCCTGGCCGGCAGCCACGATATTCTTGCCTTCCAGATCGGCTACGGTCTTGATGCTGTCGCCCCGTTCCAGCACATACAGCATGCCGCGGGTGATCAGGGACAGGCCCTTCACGCCGCCCTGGGTCTTGTTATACAGCACGGAACCCAGATTGATGGGCACAGCCGCGATATCCACATTGCCCGCAATAATCTGGGCGGTCAGTTCGGTGGGGGCGCCGGCCATGGTGAATTCATAGGTGCCGTCATTTTCGGTCATGATATGGGCCAGGGCCATGCCGGTGGGGCCGTTCAGGCCGCCTACCCGGACAACGGGGGTGCTTTCCGCCAAGGAGGCGGGAATCAGCAGAGAGAATACCAGCATAGCAACCAATAAAATTTTAGCCATCTTTTTCATTTTGAATTTCCTTCCTTTCGCTCTTCGTCATGGCACTTTTTACCTGAACGCCGGGAATATTGCCCAGCTTGCCGGTAAAGGCGCCTACCCTTGCGCTGCTGCCCCGGATCAGCAATCCGATGACGGCAATGCCTCTTTCGTGATCGGGCACACCGATGCGGCCCGTCACCATTTCCTGAAACTGGGAAACCACCTGATTGACCCGGGCCGTCTGGGCCAGATCTTCAATCACGATTCCCACAAATCCGATGCGTTCTTCATCCATGCTTCGCATCTCCTTAAAAAAATAAGCACGACAGCCCTGTCATGCCCCACTCAGTGATGTACGCATATTGCTGCCTCCTTTCGCTCTCAGGCCCGGAATACTCCTGCCTTCAAGGGAAACCTTTCTGTTGCGCCGCCTGCTCCCCCTTATGCCCGATGGGCACGCAGGTTTGTGGCCTTTGCACATTCCTATTATACACGCTTTTTTGAAAAATGAAACCCCGGAAAAGAATATTTCATGAAATTGCCGGGGGAGAAACGGGGCAGGGGCCTCCGCGGCCCCCGTACCCCTGCGCCAGAGGAGTTCCTCCTCTGGACTCCGGTTTGCGAAACGACTGGGGTGGGAAAATACGGTTATTTCCGCATGAAACTTGGGAAAATAAGAACTTCAGAATACGATTAAAATAATCCACGGGCCAACCGAAAACAAAAAACGGCACGGGAGAGAACAAGTTCTCTCCGTTGCCGTTCTTTTTGTTTTCCCGGATGCTTTGCATCCGCTGGGCGGCCAATGCCGCCCGGCCCGTGGGACGACCAAGCGTATCCTCAAGTCCCAGCGGGAAAGCGTTTGTAGAAAATCCACTCCCATTCCGCTACTGGGTCCAGGGTCGATGACCCTGGTTCGGGGTTTGGGGCTGAATAAGCCCCATATTGTTCCCCGCGCTCCACTGGCATTCAGTTGATTTAATGGCGGCCAGTAAAATCCAGTACGGCTTTCTTGGGGTGGGCACGGGAGGGGTATTCTTTGGCCACAAAGAATACCCCTCCCGCATAATCTTCCAGATTACAACTTCAGCACCTGGCGCAGCACGGGTTCCAGCCCGTCGGCCATGCGAAGGAAGCCCAGGCTGGTGGGATGGGTGCCGTCCACGGTGCACATATCCCGATCCTGGGTGCCAAAGAAGGTTTCCCCGTCCACGAAATAGACGTTTTCATCGCCGTTTTTCCGGGCGTTTTCGTAGGTTTTCCGGATGATTTCCCGCTGGCGGATATCCTGCTCTGCGCCTTTGAAATCGGGCCGGGATACCATAATAACGGGCAGATCGGGCTGGGCGGCTCGAATGATCTGGAAGAAAGGCTCGTGGGTCTTTTCCAAATGTTCGGGGGAAGGGGCATTGTGATCGTAATCGTAAATAAAAGCGCTCATGGAAAGGCTGGCAATATATTCGGCCACCGCCGTTTCACCCCGGGCATTGCCGGAAAAGCCCAGATTGATCTGGGCGGCGTCCAGCCGCCGGGCCAGGATGGTGGTGTAGCAGGAGCCCACCTTGGCGGCGCAGCCCCCCTGGGTGATGGAGGAACCGTAGAAAACCAGGGGCTTTTCAATGGCAGGCGTACGGCCGGGGAGAATCTGCGCCCCCTCCGGGAAGCCGATATACAGATACTCCAGGCCGTTATACAAGGGCAGATACAGGGCATAATGCCGCAGGCCCTGGGGCAGGGAGACGGTGGTCTGCTGCTCCGTCAGGCAGGCGGCGCCTTCATTCAGGGCAGGAACCAGGTTTTTGACGGCAAAAATGCCCTGGTCGCTTTCCTCGAATAATTCCAGGCCACTCTTGGCGCAGGGCGTGCAATGGGGCATATGCCGCCCGTTGGGCAAACGCCATTTGACGGCAATGGAAGCGGCGTCGGTGGAAAAGCGGATGCATGCCCCGGCCAGATGGGAGGCAAGGGAACGCACGCCCTCGGGCAGAGTGGGCAGCACTTCCAGGGGAAAACGGCAGAAGCTTTTTTTCTCATTGGGCACGATGCCATAGGCCTGGAAAGGGGGCTGCCATACGTCATAATAAATCAGGCCGTCCTCTGTTTTCTGATTCAGGGCAAAATTGCGGTCAATTTCTTCAATGGGCTTCATCGCTTTTTCTCCTTAAATCCTGTTATTGTTTCAGGGCCTGGCGCAGCACGGGCTCCAGCCCGTCAGCCATGCGAAGGAAACCCAGACTGGTGGGATGGACGCCGTCCACGGTGCACATATCCCGGTCGGTCTGGCCAAAGAGGGTTTCTCCATCCACAAAGTAGACGTTTTGATCCCCGCTTTTCCGGGCGTTTTTGTAGGTTTGCCGGATGATTTCCCGGCGGCGGATATGATCATCCGTTCCCCGGAAGCAGGGCAGGGTAACCATCACGATGGGCAGATCGGGCTGGGCGGCCCGGATGATTTTGAAAAAAGGCTCGTGGGTTTCCTGCAAATGCCGGTATCCGGGAGCGTTGGCGTCGTAATCGTAAATAAAAACGCTCATGGAAAGGCCGGCGATATATTCAGCTACTGAGGTTTCGCCCCGGGCGCTGCCGGAAAAGCCCAGATTGATTTGGGCGGCATCCAGCCGCCGTGCCAGAATGGTGGGATAGCAGGAGCCGACCTTGGCGGCGCAGCCCCCCTGGGTGATGGAAGAACCGTAGAAAACCAGCGGCTTTTCAATTTTCGGAGTGCGGCCGGGCAGGATCTGTGCCCCCTCCGGGAAGCCGATATGCAGATATTCCAGCCCATTATACAGGGGCAGATACAGCGCATAATGCCGCATCCCACCAGGCAAATCCACCGGAAATTGCTGATCCAGAAGGCAGCCTCTTCCGTTATCCATGGCGGGCAGTAGATTTTTGACGGCAAAAACGCCGGTATCATTCTCTTCAAATAATTCCAGGCCGCTTTTAGCGCAGGGAGTAAAATGCGCGGAGGTCTGCTGGGCGGCCAAGCGCCATTTTACGGCAATGGACGGGGCGTCCGTGGAAAAACGAACGCATGCCCCTGCTGTATGCCAGGCCAGGGACTGCACAGTTTCGGGAAGCCTGGGCAACACTTCCAAAGGAAAACGGCAGAAGCTGTTTTTTGCATTGGGAATCAGCCCCCAAACGCCAAAAGGCGGCTGCCATACGTCATAATAAATCAGGCCGTCTTCTGTTTTCTGATTCAGGGCAAAATTGCGGTCAATTTCTTCAATGGGCTTCATGCGTTCCTCCTCCTGCCTTCCCGTCTTTTGTTCTTCCGTTTCGCCGAAATTCGGAAGGGGTCATCCTGGTTTGTTTCTTGAAAAGCTTGGAAAAATAGTTGGTGTCCGTAATTCCCACTTCTCTGGCGATTACGCAAACAGGATCATTCCCGGCAAGCAGGCGCGCTTTGGCTTCCTGAATCCGGTAATGATTGACAATCTGCATGGGCGGCTGATGAAAATTCGTTTTGCACAGCAGATACAGATTGGTTTTGCAGATGCACAGCGCTTGCGCCATGGAAGCGATGGTGATGGGCGAAGCATGATTTTTTTCGATGTAATCATACAACATTTCAGCAGTGCTGTCAATTTTGTTTCCGGGGCCTGGAACGGGAGAAATCGGATGAAAACAGCTTTCGTTGCACATGGTGAAAACGTACCTTTCTGCGAAAACAATGCGCCTGCTTTCCTGAAGGGAAAACAGGGAAAGCAAGCGCATTTGAAAATCTGTGACGAAATAAGATCGATTGATGGCTGACCGTTTGCTTGTGCCTTATCCCTTGACGGCGCCGATCATAACACCCTTGACGAAGTATTTCTGCAGGAAAGGATAAATGCATACGATCGGCAGGATGGTCATGATAATGGCGGAATACTTCAGCTGGTGAACGGCCATATCCCGGGCGCTGCCTACCTGCATGCCCACCGCCATTTCTTCCGAGCCCTGCAGCAATACCCGGCGCAGGAATACCTGCAAAGGATGCATCTTGGAATCGGTGACATACAGAATGGCAGACATATAGGTATTCCATTGGGCGACTGCGTAATACAGGGTCATAACCGCGATGATGGTGGTGGATACGGGCAGCACAATTTTGAAAAGGATGGTCATTTCGCTGGCGCCATCCAGGCGGGCAGATTCGAAAAGCGAATCGGGGATATTTTCAAAGAAGGTACGTGTGATGATCAGATTCCAGGTGCTGATGGCGGAGGGAATGATCATCGCCCAGCGGGAGCCGATCAGCCCCATTTTGGATACCACAATATAGCTGGGAATCAGGCCGCCGGAAAAGAACATAGTGAAGGTGATGGCCAGCATGATGGGCCGGCGCAGGCAGAAATTTTTCTGGGAAAGGGGATAGGCCAGGGTGAATGTGGTCAGCAGATTGAGCAGCGTGCCAATCACGGTTACCCAGATGGTATTGCCGTAGGCCGTGAGAAAGCTGGGATTATTCACGACCAGCTTATAGGATTCAAAATTCAGCCCCCAGGGAATCAGGAATACATCTTTGGCGATGACCAGTTTTTGATCTGCCAGAGACAGGGCCAGAATATGCAGCAGGGGAACGAGCGTAATGAGGGCAGCGATAATACAGATACCATATACCAAAAGATCGCCCAGAAGTTTCCAGAATTTATCTTTATTCATTCCTGCATCCCTCCTTTACCACAATGCGATATCCGCCACTTTGCGGCTGATTTTATTTACGAGCAGAAGCAGAATCAGGTTGATCACATTATTGAAAAGGCCTATGGCGGCACCGAAGCTGTAATCGCCGCTGACCAGACCGCGACGGTAAACATAGGTGCTGATGACGTCTGCCGTTTCATAGGTGGAGGGGCCGTACATCAGGATAATTTTTTCGTAACCAACGCTCATGATACTGCCTACGTTCATAATCAGCATCATGACGACCGTGGGCAGAATGCCCGGAATAGTAACATGCCAGATCTGCTGCGGACGATTGGCGCCATCAATGGTGGCAGCTTCGTAGAGCTGAGGATCAATCCCGGCAATGGCGGCGATATAGAGGATGGAGCCCCAGCCAAAGCTGCTCCAGATGCCGGAACCGATATACAAGCCATGGAAATACTGAGGCTTATTAAAGAAATGGATTTCTTTGCCGCCCAGCATGACGATCAATTGATTGATGATGCCGTCGGGGGCGGAGAAAATATCCTTGAGAATCCCCACGGCAACCACCGTGGAAATGAAATGCGGAAGATAGGAGACTGTCTGCACGGTCCGCTTGAATTTCGTGTGGCGGACTTCATTGAGGATGATGGCGAAAAGAATGGGAATGGGGAAGCTGAAAAACAGTCCCTTGAGGCTGATGGTCAGGGTATTTCGGATCAGGCGGCCGCAGAAGTAAGAATTGAAGAATTGCTCAAACCATTTGATCCCCACAAAATCGCTGAGAATAATGGGCTTGGACATATTGTAATTCGTAAATGCCATCCAAACGCCATACATGGGCACATAATGGAAAATGATATAAAATGCAATGCCCGGCAGTGCAAGGAGGACAAAGGCCTTATCCTGCCATAACCTTTGGAGAAATGTTTTTTTCTTCCGGGTGTTTTTTTGAATCATTGTGGTCATGGCCATCCCTCGCAATCAATGATATTCTTTGAAGAAAAGAGAGGGAGCGGAGAGCGAATGCTCTCCGCTCCGGTAAGTGGCAGGTTTATTCGGCTTCCACGCCGTTCATGCGGTCATACTGCACCTGCTTCATAGCCAGCAGTTCATCCGCGCCGATGCCCTTCATCGTGGCAATATAGCTGTCCCATTCCTCTTCCACGTCGCTGTTGCCCTGGAGGAATGCCAGCACGGTTTCGGAGGTGTAGGTGGCAAGGTCGGTATCGATGATGCTCATATCATCGATTTCATCAGGGGTAGCGGGCAGGGTGGGGATGGGATTGACCAGGTTGGCCTGGATGGGGGCGCACTGGGCATAAATCCAATCCGGCACGCACATCCGGCCGAATTCTTCGGTGCGGTTGGTGAACTGGGCGGGATTGGCGCCGTCCTTGCGCAGCACGTTGAACTGGCTCAGGCCTTCGGCGTTGTTGCTGACGTATTCGGTCCACTGACGAACGCCGTTTTCATCCCAGTACCAGTGAGTGCCTTCCATACCGAACATCATCAGAACCTGTCCTTCGGGATGGGCGTAATGATAATCGATCCACTGAATGGCCAGCACGGGATTTTCGCACCAGGTGGAGATGGAATAACGGCCGCCGGCCAGCTGACGCATGACGTGCGTTGCAGGCTTTCCTTCGGGCGTGGGGGGAGTTTCCAGAATGGTGAACTGCACATAATCGTGACCATTGGCATGACATACGCTCTGCCAGGAGGCGATATCATCCGCATAGAAAGCGGTGGCGCCGATGCGGTCTTCCAGATGCATGGCCTGCAGATCGCCGCTGGAACGGGAGAAGGCAGGATCAATCAGGCCTTCGTCATAGAGCTTGCTGATCCAGGAAATCCATTCTTTGAATTCTTCCGTCTGGTACTGATCATACAGCTTGCCGTTTTCATCATACCAGTAACGAGTGCCGGTAACGGGGGCGGTCAGGCCGAAGCCGGAGGCAAAATAGCCGTAGGCATTGGTCCAGGAAAGGCCGGCGGTAACAGAGGTGAAGGGGATTTCATCCGCTTCGCCATTGCCGTTGGGATCCTTTTCTTTGAAGGCCTTGAGCACATTGTACCAGTCATCCAGGGTCTTGGGGGTTTCCAGTTCCAGCTTATCCAGCCAGTCCTGACGGATGACCAGGGAATAGGGGGCGTGATAGTTCAGGCCGTAGAGATTCTGGGGGATGAAGTAGATGTGACCGTCATAGCTGGTCATTTCAGCGGCCAGTTCGGGCAGATCTTCCATCAGCTTCTTGATGTTGGGGGCATACTGCTCGATCAGTTCATCCAGCGCGATGATCTTGCCGGCTTCCGCGAATTTCACGGGGTCGTTGGTGCTCCAGCCGGGCAGCTGCACGATGTCGGCCAGCTTTTCGCCGGAAGCAAAGCGGATATTCATGACTTCGTCATAATTCTGCACAACATCCCATTCAATGGGGACGCCGGTGCGCTTTTCCAATTCCTGATAGACGATCAGGTTATCGGCATAGCTGGCAGCAGCATAGAAATTTTCCTGAATGGAAAGGCTCAGGGTTTCGCCGGTGGTGGTCAGCGGCAGGGTGTAATCTTCTGCCAGGGATACGGGCAGCGCCATGGTCAGCGCCAGGATCAGGGCAAGAAACAAGGATACCTTTTTCATGCTGGGTTCCTCCTTCAGATGATTTTGTTGCCCCTTGGAGCAACTTCTGTTGAGGAAATCATAGCATCAGTAAAATCGCTGCGTCAACGAACAAAAAATGATTTTGGGCAAACAATTTTTGCATTTTGGGCGAATTGGTAACAGAAAGTACATGATTGGGGCGAAAAGAAAGAATTCCCCGCCTTTCAACAGGAGAAAAAACAAGCGATTGGAAAAATGAAATATGATGAATCCGGGCGGCTTGCTACTTGCTTGAGAAGAAAATATACAGTATAATGTAGTTATTATATATGGGAAAGGATTGATCGCCATGAAAGCCTGCGTAATTCAGCCCTATTATTCCAAACAAGCCAAAGATACCAAGCGCTGCTATGAAGAAATGATCGCCCTGCTGGATCAATGCGATGAAAGCATGGATCTGATCGTGCTGCCGGAATATTGCGATGTGCCTGCCTATCAGACATGCAAAAAGGATTTTGAGGCGTCGATTGCTCTTTATAATGAAGATATTCTTGCCCGGGCCAAGGCGGCCGCCATCCGCTGCAATGCGGTGGTTTTTGTCAATGCGGCTTCCAAGGGGGACAAGGGCTTTATCAATACCACCCATGCCATCAATCGCCAGGGCGAAATCGTCGGTCAGTATTTCAAGGCGCATCCCGCTCCCAGCGAAGTGAGAACCGAAGCGCAGCATGGCAATGGCTTGCAGGTGGATTACAGCTATCGCTTCAATGAACCCTATGTGGTGGAAATCGAAGGCATCCGCTATGGTTTTATGACCTGCTATGATTTTTATTTTTATGAAGCCTTTGCGCCCCTGGCCCGGAAAAATGTGGATGTGGTGATCGGCTGCTCCCATCAGCGGACGGATACCCATCAGGCCCTTTCTATCATCAATCGCTTCCTTTCCTATCATACCAATGCCTATCTGGTGCGCGCCAGCGTTTCTCTGGGCGAGGATTCCCCCATTTGCGGCGGCAGTACCATCGTAAAGCCCGATGGCACCGTGCTGGTGGATATGGAAAGCCGGATTGGCCTGGGTATCGCGGAATTTGATCCTAAGGATAAATATTTCAAGCCCGCCGGCTTCAATGGCGCCATGAAGGCCCATTATGAATACATCGAGGATGGCCGCCGTCCCTGGCTCTATCGCAATGGCGGCGCCGCCATCGTTCCCTTTGATGATGTGATGGCTTATCCCCGCATCTGCGCCCATCGTGGGTATAACACCGTGGCCCCGGAAAATACCATGCCGGCCTTTGGCGCGGCCATCGCCCTGGGTGCGCAGGAAATCGAATTTGACCTGTGGGAAACCGCAGACGGGGAAATTGTTTCCTGCCATGATGCGAAGCTGGACCGGGTCAGCGACGGCACGGGCCGGATTTATGAAAAAACCTATGATGAATTGCTGCAATGCGATTTCGGCGTGAAATTCTCCGAAAAGTATCGGGGACTTAAGATCGTAAAATTTGAAGAAATTCTGCAGAAATTCGCCGGGCAGGCCATCATGAATATCCATATCAAAACCGTCGATAACGATGTGGATTATAAAGAAGAAACCCTGCATAAGATTGTTTCCCTGATTGATCGCTATGATTGCCGCAAGCATGTCTATTTCATGTGCGGGAATGATCATTTCCTGGCGCTGGCCCAGAAATTGTATCCCGATATCCGCCGCTGCTGCGGTGCCGGGCATAGCAAAGATAATCTGGCCCCGGCATGGAATATTGTAGAGCGGGCCATCCAATATGATTGCTGCAAGGTGCAGCTCTTCAAGCCCTATTTCAATCAGGAAATGGTGGATAAGGCCCACGCCAATGGCATCCGCTGCAATGTATTTTACGCCGATGAAGTGGAGGAAGCCATTCGCTATCTGGAAATGGGCATTGATACCATCCTGACCAATGATTACCTGAATATCGCCAACGGCGTGAAGGCGTGGATGGAAAAGAAATAATCCGGAAAATAGTTTTTATTCAAAATTAGCACTCTCTTCACGAGAGTGCTAATTTTCTGTTGCATTTTTTTATGGCGCGTGCTATAATGCGAACATGCCCAATAATTGCTTGGCAAAACCCTGAAATGGAGGTATTTTTTATGGAAATGAAAGGCAATATTTCGATTCATGCGCAAAATATTATGCCGGTGATCAAGCGCTGGCTCTATTCCGACAAAGATATTTTTATCCGCGAGCTGGTATCCAACGGCTGCGACGCCATTACCAAGTATAAGATGATCAAAGGCGAAACCGGGGAAGATTTCCGGGTTACCGTCACCGTGGATCCGGAAGCCGGGGAAATCCGCTTCACCGATAACGGCATCGGCATGACCCGTGAAGAAGTGGAAAAATACATCAATCAGGTGGCTTTTTCCGGCGCGGAAGAATTTTTGAAGAATTATACCAGCGATGATCAGAGCGGCATCATCGGCCATTTCGGCCTGGGCTTTTATTCTGCCTTCATGACTGCCGATAAGGTGACCATCGATACCCTGTCCTGGCAGGAAAATGCCGCCCCCGTGCTTTGGGAAAGCGAGGATGGCATGGCCTTCACCATGCAGGATGGCGGCCGTAAGGAACGGGGCACCACCATTATTCTGCATATCATGGAAGAGGAAAAGGAATTCCTGGATGCCTTCCGGGTGCGCGGGGTGCTGGATCGCTACTGCGGCTATATGGCTACCCCCATCTATCTGGAGGATC
Source organism: Clostridiales bacterium (assembly GCA_015056015.1). Lineage (GTDB taxonomy): Bacteria > Bacillota > Clostridia > Christensenellales > Aristaeellaceae > RUG563. Next base: position 21,314 of record SVHD01000009.1, on the reverse strand, counting down.
TTTCCCCCAAGGAAGAAAAGCCCCATCATGAGGAGCACTGCGATTGCGAGGATTGCAAGGAACCTCATGTGCACGGCACCGATGAGGAAGAAGCCGAAGAAGCGAAAAAGCCCATCAATGATACCCATCCCCTGTGGCTGAAAAATCCCAAGGATTGCACCGAGGAAGAATATAAGGAAACCTACCGCAAGCTTTTCCATACCTTTGAGGATCCGCTGTTCTGGGTGCATCTGAATGTGGATTATCCCTTCAATCTCAAGGGCATTTTGTATTTCCCCCGGCTGAAGAAGGATTTCGGCGGCCAGGAAGGGCAGATCAAGCTTTTCAACCGGCAGGTGTTTGTGGCGGATAATATTAAGGAAGTCATTCCTGAATTCCTGATGCTGCTCAAGGGCGCCATTGATTGCCCCGATCTGCCCCTGAATGTATCCCGTTCCTTCCTGCAGAATGACGGCTATGTGAAAAAGCTTTCTGCCCATATTACCAAGAAGGTGGCGGACAAGCTCAACGGCCTGTTCAATACCGAGCGTAAGCAATATGAAACCTACTGGGATGATATTCATCCCTTCGTGAAATACGGCTGCGTCCGGGACGCCAAATTCTATGATCTGGTGAAGGGCAGCCTGCTGCTCAAATCCACCGCCGGGGAATATTTCACCCTGGAGGAATACAAGGCCCGCAACGAAGGCAAGGCGGAAAAGAAGGTCTATTATACCACCGAACAGAATCGACAGGCCGCGGCGGTTTCCCTGTATGTGAACCGGGGAATCGACGTCATTGTTATGGATACCCTGATCGATATGAATTTCATGAGCTTCATGGAATTTGGCGGCGGCAATGAAGGGCTGCAGTTTGTGCGGGTGGACGCCGATGTTTCCGGCCTTACCGAAGACAGCGAAGAAGGCAAGGATATTGATCAGGCACAAATGGAAAAGCTGTTCCGGGACGCCCTGGAAAATGCGGAACTGGAAGTGAAAATGGAGGCCCTTTCCGATAAGGAATTGCCCCTGATGCTGGTAGAGGATGAGCAGATCCGCCGCTACAAGGAAATGAGCGCCATGTATGGCCAGGATTTTGCCTTCCCCGATAAATATACCCTGGTGCTCAATCGCGCCTGTCCCGCTATCCGCGATCTGGCGGCCATGGAAGAGGGCGAGGTTTCTGCCCTGCTGTGCAAACAGATGTATGATCTGGCCCGCATGTCCTCCCGGCCCCTGGAAGCCGAGGATCTCAAGGCCTTTATCAGCCGCAGCAACGAATTGATTGCCCTGCTGGCCCGGAAGGCCTGACGGGGGAATAAAATATAAGGGTTATTGTGGGGAAAAACATTCTCAGGAACAAACCCCTTGTGGGTTTGTGACGCGGTAAAAGCCCCTTTTGCAAATGCAGAGAGCATGCGCAAGCAAAGCGCAGGGCATGCGATGCCTTTACAAAGAATTACCCTCCCGCCGTGTTTACATCTTTCTGCCGTGTTTACATTTTCCCGGCTGTTATGATATAATGCCATTCGTTGGAAAGAAAGCGGGGGGATGAACGTGGCCTGGGTATGGCTGGTGCTGGTATTTGGCGTGCTGCGCGGCGTGCGGGAGCTGATGAAGAAAAAGGCGATTGAGAAAAGCAGCGTGATGGACGTATTGTTTTTCTATACGCTGATTTCCTTTTTGCTGGTAGTACCGGACGCGAAAAATGCCATGGGCTTAACGCCGGTGCAATTATCCCTGACGGCGCTGAAGGCATTTGTGATTTTCATTGCCTGGATGTGCGGCTTTTATGCGCTGGAGAGAATGCCGGTAAGCCTGTATGGGGTATTGGATTTATCCCGGATGCTGTTTTCCACCCTGCTGGGCGTGATTTTTGTTGGGGAGACCATGGCCCTGCCTCAGATCATCGGGCTGATTCTGGTCAGCAGCGGGCTGGTGCTTTTGAAGGCGAAAAAGAAAAAGAGCCCTTTGCAGGAGGAAAACGTCAGCGGAAAATTGCTGATCATGGCCCTGGCCTGCTGCCTGCTCAATTCGGTTTCAGGCACCATGGATAAAATCCTGATGCGGGATATGCTTTCCTCCCAGCTGCAATTCTGGTATATGCTTTTCCTGGTGCTCTGGTATGGGCTTTTCATGCTGGTAAAGAAAATCCCCTTCCATTGGAAGGAATCCTTGAAAAATCCCTGGATCTGGCTTTTGAGCATTTTATTTGTGATCGGGGATCGGGCGCTTTTCATTGCCAACAGCATGGAGGGCAGCCGCATTACGGTGATGACCCTGATCAAGCAATCGGGCTGCATCGTGACCATTATTGGCGGGCGTATTTTCTTCCATGAAAAGAATACGCTCTATAAGCTGATCTGCGCCGGAATTATTCTGGCCGGGATTGTGATTGCCGTTATATAAAATAAAAGAATTTTTTCTGACGGCAGGAAATGACTTTTTTACGGCGAATTTTAAATCCGATAAAATACCGGGATGCCGGTTTCGGCTTCCGGTTTTTTATGCGAAAAGAAGGAAAGAAGGGAATCTATAATGAGCGAATGCACCCATGATTGCTCTTCCTGCAGCGCCAATTGCTCCAGCCGGGATCCCAAGAGCCTGCTGGAAAAGCCCCATGCAAGCGCGAATATCAAAAAAGTGATTGCCGTTATGAGCGGCAAGGGCGGCGTGGGCAAATCCATGGTGACCGCCATGTTGGCCGTGCTGGCCCAGCGCGCGGGCTATAAGACCGCGATCCTGGACGCCGATGTTACCGGCCCCTCCATCCCCAAGGCTTTCGGTATCAAGGATAAGGCCATGGGCAATGATCAGGGGATTATTCCTGTTACGAGCAAGACCGGCATCAAAATGATGAGCGTCAATCTGCTCCTGGAAGAAGAAAACACCCCTGTTGTTTGGCGCGGCCCCGTTATCGCCGGCACCGTCAAGCAATTCTGGACCGATGTGCTCTGGGGCGATATCGATGTGATGTTTATCGATATGCCTCCCGGAACGGGCGATGTGCCCCTGACCGTGTTCCAGTCCCTGCCGGTTGATGCCGCCATCATGGTGGCCACTCCCCAGGCGCTGGTGGGCATGATCGTGGAAAAGGCCATGAACATGGCCAATATGATGAATATTTCCGTGGCGGGCCTGGTGGAAAATATGAGCTATGCCCTCTGCCCCGATTGCGGCAAGCATGTGGAAGTATTCGGCGAAAGCCATGTGGAAGAAACCGCCCAGCGCTTTGATACCAAGGTGCTCGGCCGTCTGCCCATCAATCATAAGCTGGCTGCCGCCTGCGACGCCGGCCTGATCGAGCTTTTCGAAGGCGATTGGCTGGATGACGCCATCCGTCAGCTGCTGGGCTAAAGAGAATAGAAGAAGTTATGCGGGGGAACCACTTTTGAAGCCAAAAGTGGTTCCCCCGCACCCCTTCCGAAAAGCTGTACTGGATTTTACCAGTCGCCATTGAATCGCCTTGAGTGCCAGTGAGGCAATGGGGACGTTATGGGGCTTATTCAGCCCCAAACCCCGAACCAGGATCATTGACCCTGGACCCGGTAGCGGAACAAACAAACTTTTCTGACAACAGTTTCCCGCTGAAGCGTCGGGAACATGTGGATAGCCACGGGCTGGGCGGCAGAATGCCGCCCGCCGGATGCATTGCATCCGGGAAAACGAAAAAAACGCCGGAGGAGAAAGCTTGCTTTCTCTCGCGGCGTTTTTCGTTTTCATTGCGCCCGTGGCGATGTTTTTTCGTTTCCTCACTTTTCGTGCGGAAACATCAATATTTAATAGTATTGTTTATTCGCAAACCGGAGTCCAGAGGAGGAACTCCTCTGGCGCGGGGGTACGGGGGCCGCGCAGGCCCCTGCTTACCTGCTTTGTTTTTTCTTGCGGTAGGAAAGAGGCGTTTGGCCGGTCTGCCGCTTGAAAACGTAATTCATATACGCCTGGCTTTCATAGCCGCAGGAAATGGCGATTTCGCTCAGGGGGCACTGGGTGGACGCCAGCAGCTTTTTCGCATAGGTAAGGCGCACCTGCGCCAGATATTCATGGGGCGAAATGCCCAGCACAGTCTGAAATTTCAAGCGGAAGAAATTCCGGCTCAGATGGGCGATGGCGGCCAGCTTTTCCAGATCCAGCTTTTCATCAAAGTGCTGATCGATGTATTCCTTGACCCCCAGGATATCGGGAGATAAGATTTCCTGTGCCGGCGCCGTCAGGGGCTCCTGCTGCAATTGGGCGGCAGCCTCGGCAATCAGGGCGCAAAGGGCGCTTTGCTGGGCGAAATAGCGGGCGGCGCCGGGGGTTTCCTCCCCGTGGGCAATATCCGCCATCAGGGCTTTCAAGCGCCCATCAGATAAAATGGTGGTAGGCGGCAGGGCCTGCAAAAGCTGCAGCACATGGGGATCGGCGCAGGAAAATTTCACAAACCGGGCTTCAAAGGTGCCGATGGTGAAGCGCTGATTGCCGGGCCGGGCCAGAATCAGCCGGTTGGGAATATGGGGATAGCTGATGCCGTCAATATAGGAAAAGCCCGTGCCCACCTGGATGATTTCCATTTCGAAAAGCTCCACTTCCCGCAGGGGCGTCACATTTTCGCTGAATACATTCTTGGAACGGAAATAGCCGCACTGGCATAGCTTCAGCATGGCACGCCCCCTTTCTGCAAAAGCGTTGGATTTCTAAAAAAATGCTTGAAAAATCGAAATATTCCGGCATTTTTACTATGCTATTCTAATATAGCAGGGAAAAACGGGAAAAACAAGAGGAGGAATAAAAAAATGCAGAAATATGAAGTCAAGGGCCATGAACCCAGCTTTTTGCCCGAGGGCTACCATTGGAAACTGGCCTGGAGCGATGAATTTGACGGAACGGAGCTGGATCGCAGCAAATGGGATTTCCGCCTTTCCATGATGGGCAAATATCATCCCACCTGGCAGGAGGGCGGCGTAACCCTGGATGGCGATTCCCATGCGGTGCTGACCGTATTTGAAAAGGACGGTGAAATCTGCTCCCCCCATCTGCAGACGGGCTATAATTATATGGACGCCGTGCCCGATAAGGCGGAGGACGGCCTTTTCTGGCCCATCGGCAAGCTGAAGGAGCATAAATTCCTTCATCGCTACGGCTACTATGAATGCCGCTGCAAATTGCAGAAAAAGCCGGGCTGGTGGACCGCCTTCTGGGTGCAATCCCCGGTGATCGGCTGCTGTAAGGATACCGCCGTGGCAGGCATTGAAAATGATATTATGGAATCCTTTGAGCCGGGCAAAATCATCCCCCATTATAATCATCATGGCGGCTATGGCGCCGATCATGAGCACTTTATCTGCGGCAAGGGCGCTGAAAATCTGGATCTGGACGCCTGGCATACCTTTGCCATGCTCTGGACCGAAAATGGCTATACCTTCTATATTGACGGCGTGGAGGATGGGCACTGGGAAGGCCGCGCCTCCCAGATTCCCCAGTTCATCCTTGTTTCCAGTGAGGTCAATGGCTATCGCACGGAAGCCCATGCCCCTACGGAAGAAGCAAAGGCTGCCGTGGGCGATACCTTTGTGGTGGATTATGTGCGGGTATTTGATGCAATCTGAACCGAAAAAAGAATAGAAAGGGCAGCCTGGCTGGAAAAACGTGTATTTTTTCGGCCGGGCTGTTTCAAAATTATAAAGAATATCAAAAATAAACGAGGATTGGCTTTACAATTCGCTGCCAATATGGTATACTATTTAGCGGGTCAAAATTTGCCCACTGGGGCAATGTTCGACCGAGAAAGGGAGGCGGGCGCATGCAGGAGGATCTGAAGGTGTTAAGCCGGATTGCGCCTGATCTGATGTCGGATATCGGCCGGCGTGCCCAGGTGCTTTCCAGCATCGAAAGCATGCAGCCGGTGGGGCGGCGCGCCCTGGCGGCGCGGCTGAATCTGCCCGAAAGGGAAGTGCGGGCTGCGGCTGCCGCCCTGAAAGAGCAGGGGCTCATTTCCATGGATGCTGCCGGCATGCAATTGACTCCCCAGGCATTTGAGGTGCTTCCCGGCGCCCGGGATCTGAGCCGCGCCATGTTTGGCCTGACCAAGCTGGAGCATGCCCTGTCCCGGCTGCTGAATGTGCCCCATGTGGTGGTTGTGGCCGGCAATGCGGATGCAGACGCCCAGGTGCTCAGGGATGTGGGCCGGGCGGCGGCCCATCGGGTACACAAGCTGATGCAAAGCGGCATGACGCTGGCAGTGGCCGGGGGCAAAACCATGAGCGAAATGGCCCATGGCATGCAATCCACCACGCCCATGAATGTGATGGTTGTGCCTGCCCGCGGCGGCATGGGATCCAATGTGGAAACCCAGGCCAATACGGTGGCGGCAGAAATCGCCAGGCGGGTCGGCGGGCATCACCGGGTGATGCATCTGCCCGATTCTCTGGATGCATCTGCCCTGCAGGAAATGATGAAGCTGGCCGAAGTTCGGGAAACGCTGGAGCTTTTGCAGCGCACCGATCTGGTGGTGCACGGCATTGGCCGGGCGGATGTGATGGCCCAGCGCCGTCATCTGACGGTGGAAAACATGGATCTGCTGAAAAAGAAGCGGGCCGTGGGCGAGGCATTCGGCGATTTCTTCGATTTCGAGGGGCGCACGGTGCTGCAGGCCAATACGGTCAGCGTGGGGCTGGGAAAGCATCATAAGGACAGCCTGATGGTGGCGGTTGCCGCCGGGGATAAAAAGGCGGAAGCCATTATTGCCTCCACCCGCCATGAAAAGCATGATTCCCTGATTACCGATGAAGCGGCGGCCCGGAAAATCGTGGCGCTGCTGAGCGGATTGGACGCCGCCTATTGAACGGATACCACGGCCGTATGGCCTTGGCATATATGAAACCCAAAAGAATAATGATAAAAAGGAGAGCCCATCATGAACAAGAAGACCATTGAAGACGTCATCGTAAAAGGCAAGCGCGTATTGGTTCGCGTGGATTTCAACGTTCCCATGGATGGCAAGACCATCACCGATGAAAACCGCATCGTTGGCGCCCTGCCCACCATTAAGTATCTGATCAAGAACGAAGCCAAGGTCATCCTGTGCAGCCATATGGGCAAGCCCCACAACGTATTTAACGAAACCCTGAAGCTGAACAAGAAGGAAAAGGCCAAGATCGAAGCGCTGCCTGAAGAAGAACAGGAAGCCGCTACCGCCGCTGCCCTGGAAAAGGCCAAGGGCGATGTGGATAAGTTCTCTCTGGCGCCCGTGGCTGCCCGCCTGTCCGAACATCTGGGCCAGGAAGTGAAGATGGCCAAGGATGTCATCGGCCCCGATGCGCAGGAAAAGGTTGCCGCTCTGAAGGACGGCGAAGTGGTTGTGCTTGAAAACCTGCGCTTCCATGGCGAAGAAGAAAAGAATGATCCCGCTTTCGCTGAAAAGCTGGCCTCTTTCGCTGAACTGTATGTGAACGATGCGTTCGGTACCGCTCACCGCGCTCATGCCTCCACCGAAGGCGTGACCCATTATCTGCCCGCCGTTTGCGGTTACCTGATTGAAAAGGAACTGCGCATCATGGGCGGCGCTCTGGAAGCTCCCCAGCGTCCTTTCCTGGCCATCCTGGGCGGCGCCAAGGTTTCCGATAAGATCGGCGTGATCAACAACCTGCTGGAAAAGGTTGACGTTCTGGTGATCGGCGGCGGTATGTCCTACACCTTCCAGAAGGCCATGGGCGGTAAGATCGGTAACAGCCTTTGCGAAGATGACAAGCTGGAACTGGCGAAGGAACTGCTGGCCAAGGCCGCTTACAAGGGCAAGCGCATCGTGCTGCCCGTGGATAACGAAGCCGGCGATGATTTCAGCAATGATTGCCTGCATATCACCGTGCATTCTCAGGAAATTCCCGAAGGCTTCGAAGGCCTGGATATCGGCCCGGTGACCCGCGAAATGTTCGTCAACGAAGTCAACCGTGCCCGCACCATCATCTGGAACGGCCCCATGGGCGTTTCCGAATTCCCCACCTTCGCCGTTGGTACCAAGGCTGTGGCGGAAGCCGTTGCCAATAACCCCGGCATCACCATCATCGGCGGCGGCGACAGCGCGGCTGCTATCCAGAAGCTGGGCTATGCCGACAAGGTAACCCATGTGTCCACCGGCGGCGGCGCTTCCCTGGAATTCCTGGAAGGCAAGGAACTTCCCGGTGTTGCTGCCCTGAACGATAAGTAATTTGGAGATTTATTGCGGGAGGGGGATTCTTTGTAGTAGCATCGCATACCCTTCGCTGCGCTCGGGGATACTCTCTGCACTTGCAATATTGGTGCTTGCCACGTCACAAACCCTCCGGGTTTGCTCCTGATCCCCCTCCCGCACCCTCCCCAAGAAAGCCGTTCGGGTGATTGTATAATGCGTCCCGAATGGCTTCTTTCCCTGCGAAAATCAATCATTTTTTGCTGCATGGGGATGCTGATTGCAAAAGAAGTTTCCATTCATCCCAAGCCGGTTTTCGGAGGGGGTGCCGGGGGAACCGCTTTTGCCGTCAAAAGCGGTTCCCCCGGCATATTTATCAGGAGGAAATAAAGATGCGTACGCCTATCATTGCCGGTAACTGGAAAATGAATAAGACCCCCGCCGAAGCCAAGGCCCTGATCAATGAGCTCAAGCCCCTGGTAGCCCAGGCCAATGCCACCGTGGTCATCTGCGTTCCCTATGTGGATCTGTGCACCGCGCTGAAGGAAACCGAAGGCACCAACATCCATGTGGGCGCTGAAAACGTGCATTTCATGGAATCCGGCGCTTACACCGGTGAAATCTCCGCCGCCATGCTCAAGGAAATGGGCGTGGAATATGTGATCATCGGCCACAGCGAACGCCGTCAGTATTTCGGCGAAACCGACGCCACCGTGAACCTGCGTACCCTGGCTGCCGTGAAGGCGGGCATCACCCCCATCATTTGCGTGGGTGAACGCAAGGAAGAACGGGAAGCCGGCTATACCAACGCGCTGGTTGAATATCAGACCCTGATCGCCCTCAACGGCCTGACCGAAGAAGAAATCAAGAATGTGGTCATCGCTTACGAACCCGTCTGGGCCATCGGCACCGGCCTCACCGCCACCGATGAACAGGCCAACGAAACCATCGGCGTAATCCGCGAAGCCATCTGCCGCAAGTATGGCAAGGAAGTGGCCGATACCGTGCGCATCCAGTACGGCGGCAGCATGAATCCCAAGAATGTGAAGGGCCTGATGGCTCAGCCCGAAATCGACGGCGGCCTCATCGGCGGCGCGTCCCTGAAGGCTCCCGATTTCTCCCTGGTTGTGAATTTCGACAAGTAATGGCTGAAATCAAAAAGCGTTTTCCGCAAGGAAAACGCTTTTTTTATGCAAAAATCAAAAACCGGAAATCGTAACCGTATAGCCCACCCGGGCATTTTTTCCCGTCCATTGCATGCCCCGGACGGGCGCGCCGTGGGGCGTATGATATTTTTGCTCCGATACGTCCAGGGGCTCAGCTGTATCAAAGCCCGCGCCTTCCACATATGCATCCCCGGCGTAGAGCATCTTAACAGAAGCGACCTCGGCCTCCGTATCAAATTGCGCAGAAACGGAAGAACCGGCAAAGGTATAGACGGCGGTGTAGGGCGCGTTGGCTTCGGGATTTCCCCCAAGCCTCGGCGGATCGGAAAGGCTCAGCCGTCCCCGGGCAGTAATGACCACCCGGTCCTCGCCCTGCTCCACCTGAATGTTTTCATAGAAGCCCGCAGGAAGCGCCAGGCGCCCGTCGGCCAGGGTATAATGGGGCGTCAGGAAGGGAATGGGGCTGTCCTGAGGCGCTTCCAGCAAACGGGGCATGGCGGGGAAGGGAAGATAGGCGGCGTGCAGAAAACGGCGCCCGCCCCCGATCAGCGGCAAGGCAAAAAGCAGATCGCCCTTGCGCAGCAGATAGAGGGCACGCATTTTATCGCGTTGCCGGTCAAAAATAATTTCTTCGCAGGCCCATTTTTTCGGCATTTCGCCCATTTCTTCGGTCAGCGGCAGATCCGCATAGCCCAGCTTTTCCGCCGTTGCCAGGGCGGCAAGGAGCTTTACATGGGTTTCCACATTCACGGAAAGAATGCGGCTGATATTGCGGTATTCATTGGTGGCCCGGCCCTTGAGCCAGATATTGAGAAAGCCCAATTCCGGATCATACCAGAATTCCCGGATTTTCCGGATGCATTGGCCAATATAGGCTATGGCGTGGGGGCGCTCCTTTTCATCTATCAGGCCCAGCTCCAGCGCGGTGCTCAATACTTCAACCGGGGAAAGATCGCCGTGAACGGCCAGACTGCGCCCGTAGGGGAAACCATCGCCCCGGGGATTGCGCAATTGGAGGCATACCAGGGCCGCCTTGCGCAGATTTTCCAGGGCGCTGGGCGGCACTTCATGCCCCGTTTGCATCAGCGGCGGCACCAGCTCCATGGGCACATTGATGGAATAGGTATCAAAACGACCGTGGGGCGGCTGCTCATCCGACCAGCCTTCGGAGGAATGATCCTGCATGACGCCAAGAATCTTATCCCGGATGCGGTCGGCCATGCCCTCGTTTTCCCAGCCCAGCTTTTCCCGGTAGGCGGCGCAGGCCATGGCCACATGATAATAATTGGTGGGCAGGCCATGGAGGAAAAGGGTTTCCTTATCCAGAAAATCGCTGTAATCGCTGGCCTGCCGGTAAATGGCAATGGCTTCGGGGGAAACGGAAGCAAGCAGCCCGGCGTCCATCAGATCGGAAAGGCCCATCAGCAGCTTCAGCTTGCCCCAGGTTTTGGTGGGCTGCCCGATAAACAGGGAAGAAAAGCTGCTCATCCGGCGCAGGTTATCCGCAAACCGGAGGTCGCCGGTTTTCTGATCATAAATGGCCAGGGTGGCTACTGCCTGCATGATGGCGCCCCGTACCATGAAGGTATCATCTTCCAGGGCAGGAAAACCGCCGTACATGGCCTTTTCCCCTTCCCGGTCGATCAGCGCGATCAGAGCTTCCAGAATGGGATGGGAAAAATTGGCCAGCAGCTGGCGGACGGATGGATTTTCGGGCATGGCGTACCTCCGGGGAAAATTTTTACAATGGTATTATAGCATTCCCCGGATCGTAGCAATGGGCGTTTTATATCCGAAATTATGTAATTTCGATTTAGCTGGTCACATATTTTCGCATATGCAGCAGCGCATTCTTTTCCAGCCGGGAAACCTGCGCCTGGGAAATGCCGATTTCCCCGGCTACCTCCATCTGGGTGCGGCCTTCAAAGAAGCGCAGCCGCAGAATTTTCTTTTCCCGGTCGTTGAGCCGGCGCATGGCCTCCTTGATGGCGATCTTTTCCAGCCAGCTTTCATCCTGATGTTTGTCATCCTTTACCTGATCCATGATGTATAGGGCGTCGCCGCTGTCATTGTAAACGGGCTCAAACAGGGAAATGGGATCCTGAATGGCCTCCAGGGCGAAAACCACATCCTCCTGGGGAACGCCCAGTTCCTTGGCCATTTCGGCGACGGTGGGCTCCCGATTGAGGGATATCACCAGCCGATCCCGGGCCTGCAGCGCTTTATAGGCCGTATCCCGGAGCGAGCGGCTCACCCGGATGGGATTATTATCCCGCAAATACCGGCGGATTTCCCCGATGATCATGGGCACCGCATAGGTGGAAAAGCGCACATTCTGGGTAACATCAAAATTATCCAGGGCTTTGATCAGACCAATGCAGCCTACCTGGAATAAATCATCCACATTTTCACCCCGGTTATTGAAGCGCTGCACCACGCTTAAAACCAGCCGCAGATTTCCCCGGATAAATTCTTCTCTCGCCGCGCGGTCACCCCCGTGAACCAGGGGGAATAATTCGCGCATGCGTTCATTGGTGAGCACGGGCAGCGTCGCGGTATCCACGCCGCAGATTTCCACTTTGCTGTTTGCCATACTGCCACCTCCGTTACAAAAGCAGTATGGCACCGGGAAAGATGGGTTATGCAGGAATGAAAGTGGAAAACTTTTCTGCATTTTTCCTGAAAAACTGCAAAAGAAAATCGCTTCCGAATCTTCATTCAGAGGCGATTCTATGCGAAAATTACTGCTCCATCTGCCTGCCCACGATGCCTGCGGCGGTTTCGGCCACCTTGACCTCCGTATCGCCCATGCGCGCCCCCTGTTCCCGGGAAAGCAGCAGCACCGCGCCAATGGCCTCGCCATCGGCAATAATGGGGGATACCACCTGGGCGGTATAGCCGGATACATCCTCTTCATTGGTGATGGGCACAATTTTGCTGCCCACGGTTCGGTTGAGGGTAACGGTCTGCCGCGCCTGAATGGCGCTTTCCAGATCAGGGCTGATGGGCTTATCCCAAAGCTCCTTTTTGCTCACCCCGCTGGCCGCCACCACCTGATCCCGGTCCACAATGCAGGCAATATGCCCCAGGGATCGGAACAGGGATTCCGTATAATCCTTGGCGAAGGATGACATTTCCCCGATGGGGGAATACTTTTTCAAAATCACTTCCCCATCCCGGTCGGTGTAAATTTCCAGCGGGTCGCCCTCCCGGATGCGCAGGGTGCGGCGGATTTCCTTGGGAATCACCACCCGCCCCAATTCATCGATTCTTCTGACGATACCTGTTGCTCTCAAATTCAGCGCCTCCTTACCTGGTGTCAGCCATAGGTTTTCCATGGAAAAAAGTTTTATGCGAAGGGAAGTGGGGGGAAGATTTGGAAACGCAGGCGAAACGGCGGCGATGAAAGCAGAAAAACAGGGAAATAAGCCCGACTTTTCCGCTTTTATGATAATTTTCTTGACAATCATGCGGCTTTTGAATAAAGTATAAATGGGAATATATGCCATATGGCAAACGATAGATAAAGTGAGGGAAACAAAACATGGAAAAGATCAGCTATTCTGCCCTGAAAAAGCAAGGCTACAAGGGATATCTGCTGGAAAATGCGCCGGAAAAGGTGCTGCAGTTCGGCGAAGGCGGCTTCTTGCGTGCCTTTGTGGATTATTTCTTCGATCTGGCCAATGAGCGCCACGGCTTTAACGGCAAGGTGGCCGTCGTGCAGCCCATCGCCCAGGGCCTGACCGATATGGTCAATGCCCAGGAGGGTCTCTATACCCTGTATCTGCGTGGCTTCCAGGATGGCAGGACCGTCAACGACAAGCGGGTGATTTCCTGCGTATCTCGCTGTATCAATCCCTATCAGGATTATGCCGCCTTCCTTGCCTGCGCGAAAAATCCCGATCTGCGCTATATTGTTTCCAATACTACGGAAGCGGGCATCGTTTACGACGCCGGCAGCGAATTTGATCAGACGCCCCCGGTGACCTTCCCTGCCAAGCTGACCCGCTTCCTCTACGAGCGCTTCCTGCATTTTGGCAAGGAGCAGGGCAAGGGCATGGTGATCCTTTCCTGCGAATTGATTGATAACAACGGCAAGGAACTCAAGCGCTGCGTGGAAAAGTATATTGAGCAGTGGAATCTGGGCGATGCATTCAAGGCCTGGCTGGATAAGGAAAACCTTTTCTGCTCTTCTCTGGTGGATCGCATCGTGACCGGCTATCCCCGGAATGAAGCGGCAAAGCTGAATGAAGAAAACGGCTATGAAGACAACCTGATCGATACCGGCGAAGTATTCGGCGCCTGGGTGATCGAAGGCCCCGAATGGCTGGCGAAGGAACTGCCCTTTGTGGATGGAAAACTGCCCGTGATCGTTACCCCCGATCATAAGCCCTATAAGCAGCGGAAGGTGCGCATTTTGAATGGCGCCCATACCACCATGGTGCTGGGGGCTTATCTGGCGGGCCAGGATATCGTGCGCAATTGCATGCAGGATGATGTGATCAAGGGCTATATGAACAAGGCCATTTATGAGGAAATCATCCCCACCCTGGATCTGCCCGAGCAGGAACTGAAGGATTTTGCCGCCGCCGTGGAAGAGCGCTTTGCCAATCCCTTTATCGATCATCAGCTGCTTTCTATTTCCCTTAATTCCGTCAGCAAGTGGAAGGCCCGCTGCATGCCCAGCCTGAAGGAATATATGCATCGCTTTGGCAAAATCCCCGCCTGCCTTTCCCTGGGCCTGGCTTCCCTGATCGCCTTCTATCACGGCGATCATATGGAAAATGGCGCGCTGATGGGCAAGCGGCCTGCCGGCAATGCCTATGCCATTCAGGATGACGCCGCCGTGCTTGCCTTCTTCCTGGATCATAAGGATGACGCCGCGGATGCGCTTGTGCATGCAGTAATGACCAATGAAAGCTTCTGGGGCGAAAACCTGACCCTGCTTCCCGGCCTGGAAGAAACCGTGAAAGCGGATTTGGCCTGCATTCTGGAAAAGGGCGCGTATGAGGCCATGAAAGAAACGCTGTAAGGAGCATAATTCATGAAAATGATTCAGATTCATCCCGGGGATAATGTGGCGGTGGCGCTTTGTCCCATCGCCCAGGGAGAAAAAATCGAAATCAACGGTCAGCTTCATATCCCGTCCCAGGATATTCCTCAGGGCCATAAGATGGCGCTGCAGTCCATCCAAAAAGGGAATCCGGTAATCAAATATGGCTTCCCCATCGGCCATGCCTCCTGCGATATTGAAAAGGGGCAGTGGGTGCACACCCATAATGTAAAGACCGGCCTTTCCGGGGAATTGGAATACAGCTATCAGCCCACGGAAATCCCCGCCCTTTCCGCGGAATCCGTTACCTTCCAGGGGTTCCTCAGGGAGGACGGCCGGGCCGCCGTGCGCAATGAAATCTGGATTCTGCCCACCGTGGGCTGCGTCAATTCCATCGCGGAAACGATGGTGAAGGAAAATCAGGATCTGGTTTCGGGCAGCGTGGAGGGGCTTCATACCTTCACCCATCCCTACGGCTGCAGCCAGCTGGGCGAGGATCACGAAAACACCCGGAAATTGCTGGCCGCCCTTTGCCGCCACCCCAATGCGGGGGCGGTGCTGGTGCTGGGCCTGGGCTGCGAAAACCTGACCATGGATCAATTCAAGGAAGAATTGGGCGCCTGGGATGATAACCGGGTGAAATTCCTGATCTGCCAGGAAGTTGAAGACGAAATGGCCGAGGGCAGAAAGCTGCTGAAGGAGCTGGCCGCCTATGCGGGGAAATTCACCCGGCAGACGCTTCCCGCCAGCAAGCTGGTCATCGGCATGAAATGCGGCGGCAGCGACGGCCTTTCCGGCATCACCGCCAATCCTGCCGTGGGCGTATTCAGCGATCTTTTGACCGCCCAGGGCGGCAGCACCATCCTGACCGAGGTGCCTGAAATGTTCGGCGCGGAAACCATCCTGATGAACCGCTGCGTGAACGAAGAAATTTTTGATAAAACCGTGGGCATGATCAATGGCTTCAAGCAGTATTTTATGAGCCATGGGCAGACGGTCTATGAAAATCCCTCTCCCGGCAATAAGGCGGGGGGCATCACCACGCTGGAAGATAAATCCCTGGGCTGCGTGCAAAAGGGCGGCAGCGCAGCGGTTGCCGATGTGATCGGCTATGGGCAGCAGGTGGTCACGCCGGGGCTGAATCTGCTCTATGGCCCGGGCAATGATCTGGTCAGCGCCACGGCGCTTACTGCAGCCGGCGCCCATCTGATTCTCTTTACCACCGGCCGGGGCACGCCCTTTGGCGCGCCTGCCCCTACGGTGAAAATTTCCACCAATACCCGCCTGTATCAGCATAAGCCCGGCTGGATTGATTTTAACGCCGGCAGCATCGCCCAGGGCGAACCCATGCAGGATGCGGGCAAGCGGCTGCTGGAAGCGGTGATGGAATACGCCAGCGGCAAAAAAACCGTGGGCGAAATCGGCAATTGCCGGGGCATCGCCATTTTTAAGGATGGCGTTACGCTGTAAGGAGGTGCTTCCATGCTTCAGATTGGCATCCGCCTGCATGATGTGAATACCCATTGTGCCCCGGAAATGCAATCCCTGGAAGCGCGGGCAAAAACCGCCCGGGAGCAGGGCTTTTGCTGCGTGCATCTGGCGCCCCAGAAAATTATCAAGGGGGTGGCCTTTGAGGGGGCGGCCTTTACCGAGGGCATGGGCCATTATTTCAGGCGGGTTTTTGCGGAAAACAAGCTGGATGTGGCGGTGCTTGGCTGCTATATGAATCTGGCTACGCCGGATCAGGAAAAACTGGAAATTTTCAAGCAGCGCTATTATGGCTCCATCCGGGTAGCGGCTGCGGCCGGAATCGGCATGGTGGGCACCGAAACGGGCGCGCCCAATACCGAATACAAATTCGATGGCAATACCCATTCGGAAGAGGCACTGCAGATCTTTATCCGCAATCTGGCCGATGTGGTATCCTGTGCCGAAAAATATGGGGTCACCCTGGCCATTGAGCCGGTGTGGAAGCATATCGTCTATGATGAAAAGCGGGCGCTGCAGGTAATCCGCAGCATCCAGAGCCCCAATCTGCGCATCATTCTGGATCCGGTGAATCTCTTGGCCCCGGAAAATGCGGATCAGCGGGAGCGGGTCATCGGCAATGCCATGGACGCCCTTTGCGATCATATTGCCATGGTGCATATCAAGGATTTTGTCCGGGGCGAAAAGGATCTGGTGAGCGTGGCCGCCGGAACGGGGGAAATGGATTATCGGGCCATCCTTCGTTTCCTGAAGGCGAAAAAGCCCTATATTCAGGCGACGCTGGAAAACACCGATCATACCAATGTGGTTGCCGCCAGAGAACTGATAGAAAAAATGTATCAGGAAGTATGAAGGTTTCCGATGGGATTCTTCGTTTAAAAAACGGGGAATCCTTTTTACATTCCTGTTTTGTCCATAAACAGGATTCGGATTTCAGCGGAATGCGGGCGATTTTTGGCCCGCCTAATTCACCAAAATGTCGGGAATGTACATAAAGAAGATCGTTTTGGTTATATACTCGAATTATAAAAAAATGTAAAATAAGGTTGAAAATATCTGAAGATTTCTTTGTTTCGGCATTTTTACGGATTACGAAACAGAAATTGCCGTTCGAGAATATTCAGGAAGCTGATTTTCGGGAGGAAAATCATGCAGCGGGGAATGACTTTCCGGCAGTACCGGGCCATGGACGTATTCTTTTTTACGGTGCTGCTGTGCATATGCGAATCTTTGATTGCCCTGGCGGCCCATCGCTGGTTTCCCGGCGAATTATATACCCTCTCCCTGACGGCGACGGTAACCGCCCTGGTGATGGTAAGATGGGGAATATGGGCCGCGATCCCGGCTGTGCTGGGCGGAATGGCATTTTGCCTTTCCTCCGGCGCCAGGGCGCCCCATTATCTGATTTACGGCGTCGGCAATCTGCTTGCCCTTTCGCTTTTGCCATTGCTGGGAAAAAACGGCTGGCAGAAGATGCATGAAAATGTATTGCTTGCCCTGTTATATGGTTTTATAACGGCGGTGCTGATGCAAGTGGGCAGGCTGCTGCTGGCCCTGCTGCTGGGAAATCCATTCCCGGTATGCGTGGGGTTTGTAACCACCGATGTGCTATCCGCTTTCTTTGCCGCCCTGGTGATATGGATTTGCAGGCGGCTGGATGGAATGCTGGAGGAGCAAACCCATTATCTGAAACGGATTCAGAAGGAAAAGGAAAATCAGGGGCTGTAAGGCCCCCAGTCAAAAAAGAGCAGGAGGGATTGATTCATGCAGACGAAAGCAGCGGATTTCCTGGTTTATGATCAGGCTGCGGGCGTTTACCGTGAAAATCCGGAGCAGATCGTACGGGACGATGTGGAAAAGCATGCCTGGAGGCATGTGGCCCAGACCATTTTGAAGGATTGGCGGCTGTATTTAATGCTGGTGCCCATGCTGCTGGTCTTCCTGTTCTGGCGTTATCTGCCCATGTATGAATTGCTGGGCTGCTTTAAGGTGCCGGATGAAGTGAAACCGGTGGCGCAGCAGTATTTTTCCGGCTTTTCCTATTTCAAGAGCCTGCTCTTTGGCGCAGATGCGGCGGATTTCTGGCGCGCCCTGCGCAATACCTTCCTGCTCAGCTTCTACGGGCTGTGCTTTGGTTTCCCCATGCCCATTATTCTGGCGCTTTTCTTCAATGAAATCCGCAGCAATCTGGTGCGCTCTACCTGCCAGGTGCTCACCTATCTACCCAAATTTATGTCCACGGTTGTTATGACCTCCCTGGTTACCATGCTGGTCAAGCAGGGGGCGCTGACCTCCGGCCACGGCATTGTCAGCCAGGCGCTGGAGGCCCTGGGCCTGATCAGCGCCGAAACCGCCAAGGCCGGTCTGCTCAATAACCCGGATTATTTCCGTGCTATTTATCAGATCTCGGGGATTTGGGAAGGGGCCGGCTATGACAGCATCGTGTATTTTGCGGCCATCATCGCCATTTCGCCCACCAGCTATGAGGCAGCCCAGATCGACGGCGCGGGCAAAATGGCGCAGATGCGCTATGTGGTGCTGCCCGGGATTCTTTCCACCGTGGTCATTATGCTTATCACCCGTATCGGCGCGCTGCTGAATATCGGCTATGAAAAGGTGCTGCTGCTGTATAACACCAATACCTATGTAACCGCCGACGTGGTATCCACCTTCGCCCAGCGCAAGGGCATTATCGGCGGCCAGAAGGGCCTGGCCTCCGCCGCCGAAATGATGAATAATGTGATCAGCATGCTGCTGGTCATCAGCGCCAATACCATTGCCCGCAAGGCCTCCGACACTTCGCTGTATTAAAGGAGGGAAAACGCATGAAAAGAAAGCTTGAAATATCCGAACGCATTTTTAAGGTGATCAGCTACACCTTCCTTTGCATTTTTTCTCTGGCCTGCCTGTATCCTTTCCTGTATGCCATCTCCGCTTCCATCAGCGGGGCCCATGCGGTGGATTACGGCGAAGTGGTGCTTTTCCCCAAGGATATCCAGTTTGACGCCTTTGCCCGGATGTTCCACGATAATATGTTCTGGAATGCCTATTCCAATACCCTGTTCCTTACTTTCTACGGCACTGTCTGGGCGCTGCTGGTGGCCATTCTGGGCGGCTATGCCCTTTCCAAGAAGCGGCTGCTCTTCCGCCGGTTTTTCAATTTTTTCCTGGTGTTTACCATGCTCTTTTCCGCCGGTCTGGTGCCCCAGTATCTGAATTATCTGGATACCAAGGATATTTTCAATTCCATCGGCATCACGGATGATAAATGGCTGGTGGTCATCGCCATGGGTATGGCGGCCATGAATATCATTCTTCTGCGCAATGCCTTTGAGGGCGTGCCCAGCGAAATTGAAGAGGCGGCCATCGTGGATGGCGCCACGGAATTCCAGGTGCTCAAAAAGGTATATATCCCCATGTGCAAATCCACCATCGCCACCGTCACTTTGTTCTTTGCCATTTCCCGCTGGAACGGCTATTTCTGGGCCCGGCAGATGATTTCCAATTCCAATGAGCATCCCCTGCAGGTTTTCATCCGTCTGCGGCTGGAGGAATTCACCGATCCGGAAGCCATGGCGGGCTGGAATGAAATCTATTCCGCCGATTCCGTGATCTATGCCCTGATCGTATGCTCCATCGTGCCCATTCTGATCATTTATCCCTTCATCCAGAAATATTTCGCCAAGGGCGTGAATATGGGCGGCGTGAAGGAATAAGGAAACGGGCAAATACTGATTCGTGTTTTTCCGGATTTGAGATCCGGTGAACAAATATTTTCAGGAGGTAATCTCTATGAAGCGTACCCTTTCTCTGGTTCTGGTACTGATGATGGTTCTGTCCCTCTTCTCTGCCAGCGCTGTGGCCGAAGATGCTGTGGTTCTTCGTATGGCCACTGGTTACAACAATGCCAAGACCGGCCTGTTCTTTGATGCATCCGTCGCGGGCGAAGGCGTCACCCTGGCCGATGGCAAGACCTATCATACCGGCGATCTGAAGCCCACCTGGGTTCGGGTGCAGGAAGTGCTGAATGTGAAATTCGAAAACCTGTATCAGGGCAACAGCGCCTCCAACGAATTCGATTTCTGGAAGGATCGTCTGGATGAAGTGGATATGCTCAGCGGCACCGCTGCCAAGCTGTCCGAATACGGCGAAGCCGGCTCCATCGTGAACATCGCCGAATATCTGGATCAGATGCCCAACTTCAAGGCGTATCTGGAAGCCAACCCCATCGTCCGTCTGTCCATCACCGGCAACACCGATACCGGCGCCATCTACTTCTCCCCCTACTTTGACGGCGTAAACGATATCGAACGTATGCCCCTGATGCGTGTGGACTGGGTGCAGAAGCTGCTGGACGGCGAAGGCGAATTCACTGCTGAAGCCAGCAAGGAACTGGCCGCTGCCGTTTATGCCCCCTATATGCCCACCACCGGCACCCTGACCGTGGACGTTGTCAACCTGGAAGGCACCGCCGTGGAACAGGTGACCAAGAATTATGACGCCGCCGGCAATATCGTCGCCAAGATGAATGACGCCCTGACCGCCGGCCCCGTGGATGGCGTTGCCGCCGTCAACATGCTGCGCGATTACATCGACGTGGCTTACAATGGCTACTATGGCACCCAGCGCTCCAACCTCTTCGTTGGCCAGAATGCTGCCTGGGACGCCGATGAACTGGTTGCCCTGCTGCGCTGCGTGGTGGCCAACCCCCAGACCCTGAATGGCACCGATTCCGTGCAGGGCCTCTTCTCCCGTGAAGATAACAACAACCAGCGCCGTGTGGATATGTTCCGCTTCGCCGGCACCCTCTTTGGCGTGCGCGGCCTGGAATCCCGTCAGGATTTCCTGTGGATCGATGAAGACGGCTTCCTCCGTGACGCCCGTCAGGAACTGGATGCCTATGACGCTATGGCCCGTATGAATGCCATGGTGCAGGAAGGCCTGGTTTCCAAGGCTTTCGTGGAAATGGCTGCCGAATCCACCGCCACCTATCTGGAAAATGACCTGGGCTTCATGCACTATGACTACAACCAGACCCAGACCGTTTACAACGAAACCAAGCTGCAGGATGGCGAAAAGTACATGGCGGTTATGGTTCCCGTTGCCCGCTGGTTCGACGGCACCGATGAAAACGGCGTTTACATGCGCTTTACCGAATCCTGGCGTTCTGTGAAGACCGACGGCTGGGGCATCTCCGTGGCTGGCGTTGCCGGCAACGAAGCCAAGCTGCAGGCCGCGCTGGCCCTGATCGACTATGCCTACAGCGCTGAAGGCCAGATCCTGATGAGCTATGGCCCCGACGCCTTCATCAAGACCAATGCGGATGGCTCCTATGTAACCTTCAACTTCAACGGCACCGAAATGCCCGTGATTGCCGACGCCACCTTCGCCGAACTGTGGGAAAAGGCTTCCGGTAACTACACCAACTATGCCCGTCAGTTCCTGGGCTCCACCCTGTCCTTCGCCAAGAGCCAGGCCTTCGA
>SVHD01000064.1 GCA_015056015.1 Clostridiales bacterium | reverse complement strand
AAACGCCGCCAGGCGCCTTGCATATCCTTTCCCAGGAACATCACATCCTGCCAGACAGGGCGGCCTTCCCCGGAGGAGGTTTCCAGCAGATGAATCCCCCGGCGCAGCCGACGGGCAGAGCGGCACACGGGAAGCACGCATTTAAAAATCCCGATGAGCGCCACCAGAGCGATGGCCACATAAACCAAAAAATCAACTAAATTCGCAGCGAGGCTTTCAAGAATTTCCTGCAAATTCCCCACTCCTCTCTTTGGCAATCTTTCGCCTCCTATTGTAACGGATTTCACTTAAAAATGCAACACAATTGTAATATCATCCCGATGAAATTTCTAAATTCTACCTTTATAATTGGCGAAACTGATTTTTCCCGTCTCCTTTCTTGCAATTCCCCCATTCCCATGATATGATTGCAGAGGGAATTCCAAGAAAAAATGCCGTATATCTGCGGCGAAATGAGGCGGCTTATGCAGCGCGAAATGCGAAGAATCAATCAGGAATTGAATAAGAATGCGTGCCTTAACATTCTGGATCGCAATACCGCCGGCGTGCTGGCGCTCACCAGCCCGGACGGCCATCCCTATGCTCTGCCCATCAGCTATGCCCGGCAGGGAGAATATCTGTATTTTCATTGCGCGCCGGTTGGGCATAAACTGGATTGTATCGCCCATGAAAAGCGCGCTTCCCTCTGCGTGATCGATCAGGATGAAATCCATCCCGAAAAATTCACCACCTACTTTCGCAGTGTGATCGCATTTGGCGAAATGGAAGTAATCGCCGATGAAGCCAAAAAGCGGGAGGCGCTGAATATCCTGGTGGATAAATACGCCCTTAATGCACCCGGGCGGGAAGAAGAAATCAACGGCGCCTTCCACCGCGTATGCGTGCTTGCCCTGCGCATGGATTCTATCAGCGGGAAAGAGGCCATTGAATTGGTGCGCCAGCGCGAAAAGGAAAAGAATCCTTGATTTTTCCGGCGTTCTTCCGTTTCCTTGCCCCCTCCAAGGATTGACAGTACACCCCAGTTGCGATATATTATATAAGATAAATTATTTTTTCCGGAGGTTTCCATGCGCCTGATTTCGTTTCTGCTTTCCCTGGTGCTGATTTTGGTTTCCTGCCCCGCGCTGGCCCAGACCGCGCAGCCAGAAATTTACGAAGCACCCAAGCAGATCGTCGTTACCTTCACCGGGGATTGCACCCTGGGCTGCACCCCGCTGGAAAGAGAACAGGAAAGCGGCTTTGAATCCTTTATTGAAAAAAACGGCCTGGAATATCCCTTCGCCAATGTAAAGGATATTTTTCTCCAGGACGATCTGACCGTCATCAATCTGGAAGGCGTATTTTATGATCTGGACGCCAATCGCGCCAAGAAAACCTATACCTTCCGCTCCCCCATGGCCTATGCCGAAATGCTTCCCTTGAGCGGTATTGATGCGGTATCCATCGGCAATAATCATTCCCTGGATTACGGCGTGCCCGGCCAGCGGGATACCCTGATTGCCCTGGAAAACAATGGCGTAAACTGGTTCGGTACCAATGAATATGCCAATGGCACCTTCATTTATGAAAAAGACGGCGTAAAAATCGGCTTTGTATCCGCCTATATTTCCTTCTGGTGGGGCAAAGGCAATTCCGCCATCATCAAGCAATGCTTCGCCGATCTCAAGGCAGCCGGCTGCGCGGTGATCGTTGCCTGCATCCACGGCGGCGTGGAATATGATCTGCGTCATGATAACAACCAGGAAAAAATGGCCGACGCCTTTATCCGCTACGGCGCTGATATCGTCATTGGTCATCACCCCCACACCATCCAGGGCCTTCGGGTAAAGGATGGCATTACCACCCTGTGGAGCCTTGGCAATTTCTCCTTCGGCGGCAATTCTGAGGTGCGCACGCTCAACACCTACATCGCCCAGTTCACTTTCTCCTTCGATGAAGAAGGAAAATATCTGGGGCATCAGCTCAATATCATCCCCGCCCATGTATCCGGCACTACCGAATACAATAATTATCAGCCCGTGCTGGTTACCGGCGAGGATGCTGCCGCCGTCATCAAGGCCATTCAGTATGACGTCAAGGGCCTGAAGCTCAATCCTTATATCGAAGGCGTGGGCGCCATCCAGAATTTCGTGCCCGCCCCGAAGAAGTAATTCTTTCCCCCGCTGCGCCTTGCAAAATTGCGCCCGGCGCGGTATAATACAGCCAATCATCCGCCACAAAAAATGGGAGGCATTCGATGATCAACGTAAAGGATTTTATAAAAAAACTGAACCTTGAGGTACTCAGCCCCACCACCCGGAAGGAATGGGAAATCAATACCGCCGAATTGAATCGTCCCGGTCTGCAATTCGTGGGCTTTTATGAGCATTTTGCCTATGAACGTCCCCAGGTTGTAGGCTTGACGGAAATGGCCTATCTGGAATCCCTTACCGATGAGGTGCGCAGGGAACGGCTGGAAGCCTATTTTTCCCGTCCCATCCCCTGCGTGATTCTCTGCCGCGGCATGATGCCCACCCAGGATATGCTGGAATTGGCGACCGCTCATGATGTGGCGCTTCTGCGTACCCAGCTGGTAACCACCCGCTTCTTCGGCAACGCCATGAATTATCTCAATCGCTGCCTGGCCCCCCGGGCCACGCTCCATGGCGTGCTGGTGGATGTATACGGCGTGGGCGTGCTGATCACCGGTGAAAGCGGCGTTGGCAAGAGTGAAGCCGCCCTGGAGCTGGTCAAGCGCGGCCATCAGCTGGTCGCTGATGACGTGGTGGATGTCTGCCGTGTTACCGATAGCCGCCTCACCGGCGAATCCCCCGAAACCGTGCGCCATTTTATGGAAATCCGCGGCATCGGGATCATTGATATCAAGGCCATGTACGGCGTTGGCGCCGTATTGATGAGCAAATCCATCGATTTGGTCATTCACCTGGAAGCCTGGAAGGAAAAGAAGGCCTATGATCGCCTCGGCCTTTCCGAGGATTTCACCACCATTATGGATGTGCGGGTGCCCCAACTGGTATTGCCCGTTCGTCCCGGCCGAAATCTGGCCATCATTATCGAGGTGGCTGCGCGGAATTTCTCCCTCAAGCATATGGGCTATTCCGCCGCAAAGGAACTGGATCGCCGCCTGAATGAAATGATGATGGGCATGAGCAAGCAGGAAGATTAATTTTAATTCATTTTGACACGGAGGAATGATTTATGGTATACATCGGTATTGATCTGGGCGGCACCAATATTGCCGTGGGCGTTGTCAGCGAAGCCGGCTCCATTCTGGCGGAAGCCTCTACCAAAACCCTGGCGCAGCGTCCCTATCAGGATCTGGTCAAGGATATGGCCGATTGCGCCAAGAAGGCGCTTGCCAAGGCTGATCTGACCGTGGATGACGTAAAATCCATCGGCATCGGCATTCCCGGTACTGCCGATCAGGAAAAGGGCCTGGTCATTTTCTGCACCAATCTGGGCTGGGCCAATGTGCCCCTGCGGGATGAACTGCAAAAGTACATCAATAAGCCCGTCTATATCGATAATGACGCCAACGTGGCCGCGCTGGCCGAAAATTTCGCAGGCGTCAGCGCCGGCTGCAAGAGCAGCGTGCTGCTGACCCTGGGTACCGGCGTTGGCGGCGGTATCATCATCAATGGCAAAACCTGGACCGGCGCCCATGGCCGCGGCGGCGAAGTAGGCCATATGACCCTGGTTCCCGACGGCGTGCCCTGCACCTGCGGCAACAACGGCTGCCTGGAACGCTATTGCTCCGCTACCGCTATCATCCGCATGGCGCAGCAGGAATGCCTGGGCTATCCCGACAACGCCATTCTGGCCAAGGCCGGCGGTGATCCCGAAAAGATCAATGCCAAGATCGTTATCGACGCCGCTAAGGAAGGCGATCCCGTGGCCGTGCGCGTATTTGATCAGTATGCCCGTCATCTGGCCCTGGCCATCAATACCATTACCGCCTTCTTCGATCCCGAAATGATCGTGCTGGGCGGCGGCGTCAGCCACGCCGGCGAATTCCTGGCCAATGCTGTGCGCGCCCTTCTTCCCCGCTATATCATGTTCAAGGCCCTGCCCGGCCCCCGGCTGGAACTGGCCAAGCTGGGCAATGAAGCGGGCATCATCGGCGCCGCCATGCTGGGCAAGTAATCAGGCAATCCATTCTATTTAGATTGAATTATATTTTGTTTGGAGGATGCAGACCATGGATTATACCATTCGGCAGCTTTTCCGGGAAACCCCGGCGGATCAGACGACCGTAACCGTCTCCGGTTGGGTTCGTACCCTGCGGGACAGCAAGGTCTTCGCTTTTATTGAATTAAATGACGGCACTTTCTTTAAGAATGTGCAGGTGGTCTGCGAGGAAAACCTGGATAATTTCAAGGATGTAACCAAGATCACGCTGGGCAGCGCCATCACCGTAACCGGCATTCTGGCCCTGACCCCCGAAATGAAGCAGCCCTTTGAAATCAAGGCCCAGAAGGTGGAAGTGGTGGGCATGAGCGCCCCCGATTATCCCCTGCAGAAGAAGCGCCATACCTTTGAATATCTGCGCACCCAGGCCCATCTCCGTCCCCGCACCAATACCTTCTCTGCCGTTTTCCGGATTCGTTCTCTGGCTGCTCAGGCCATTCACGCCTTCTTTGCCAGCCGCAGCTTCGTGTATGTCCATACTCCCCTGATCACCGCCAGCGACTGCGAGGGCGCCGGCGAAATGTTCCGGGTGACTACCCTGGATCTGAATAATCTGCCCAAGGATGATAAGGGCAACCTGAAGGAAAACGAAGATTTCTTCGGCAAGCCCGCCAATCTGACCGTTTCCGGCCAGCTCAACGGCGAATGCTATGCCCAGGCTTTCCGCAATATTTATACCTTTGGCCCCACCTTCCGCGCCGAAAAATCCTATACTCCCCGCCATGCGGCGGAATTCTGGATGATCGAGCCCGAAATCGCCTTCGCCGATCTGAATGACGATATGGAACTGGCGGAAGATATGCTGAAGTTCGTCATCGCCGATGTTATGGCCAAGGCTCCGGAAGAAATGGAATTCCTCAACAATTTTGTTGATAAGGGCCTCATCGAGCGCCTGACCCACGTGGTCAACAGCAAATTTGCCCGCGTTTCCTATACCGACGCCATCGATATTCTGCAGAAGGCCGATAAGGAATTCGAATACAAGGTATTCTGGGGCATGGATATCCAGACCGAGCATGAACGCTATCTGGCCGAAACCCATTTCGGCTGCCCGGTATGCGTATACAACTATCCTAAGGATATCAAGGCCTTCTATATGCGCCAGAATGATGATGGCAAGACCGTGGCGGCGGTTGACGTGCTGGTGCCCGGTATCGGTGAACTCATCGGCGGCAGCCAGCGCGAAGAGCGCCTGGATGTGCTGGAAAAGCGCATTGAAGAACTGGGACTGGATAAGGAATCCTACTGGTGGTATCTGGAACTGCGCAAATACGGCACTACGCCTCACGCCGGCTTCGGTCTGGGCTTTGAGCGCCTGATCATGTATTTGACCGGTATTTCCAATATCCGCGACGTACTCCCCTTCCCCCGCACTACCGGCAGCGCGGAATTCTGATTTCAAACAATACAGCGACGCAGGAAAACCTGCGTCGCTTTTTTTGATTGTTTCAGCAGGCACCAGGGAACTCAGAAGAAAAACGCCGACAAATTTGCCGTACGCTTTATCACGCCTTGAAAAATCCAGGGCGCGCCCGCCAGCCATGCGCTGTATATATGAAACAAAAAAACTGCCGTATTTGCATACGGCAGTTCTTTGTAAAAACCAAATTACTTGATTTCGACGGTAGCGCCAACTTCGGCGAACATAGCCTTGATCTTTTCGGCTTCTTCCTTGGAAGCGCCTTCCTTCAGAGCCTTCGGCACGGCTTCGACGAAATCCTTGGCTTCCTTCAGGCCCAGACCAGCAACGACTTCGCGCACGGCCTTGATAACCTTGATCTTTTCGGCGCCGGGGTTGACCAGGATGACGTCGAATTCGGTCTGTTCTTCAGCGGGAGCAGCGGCAGCAGCGCCGGGAGCGGCAACCATAGCCACGGGAGCAGCGGCAGAAACGCCATACTTTTCTTCGAAAGCCTTGACCAGTTCGTTCAGTTCGAGAACGGTCATCGCGTCAATCGCGGCAAAAAATTCTTCATGAGTCATGATGCGAATCCTCCAATTATTATTTGTGTTTTTTGTGTTGGGTTCAGGCAGCGATTATTCTTCGCCAGCCTGCTTCTTGCGCAGCGCTTCCAGAGCGTAGACCAGGTTGGAGATAGGCGCCTTGAGGGAGCCAACCAAACGGGCCAGCAGCACTTCGCGGGAGGGCAGCAGAGACAGCGCCTTGACGGCCTTTTCGTCCATGATTTCGGTGCCCATCAGACCAGCCTTGACAGAGATGCAATCCGTCTTATTCTTTTCGACGAAATCATACACGACCTTGGCGGGAGCAACGGGATCGTTCATGCCGAAAGCAAATGCGCTGGGGCCTTCCAGATGTTCATCCAGACCAGTGATGCCCATTTCGTGCAGGGCACGCTTCACCAGGGTGTTCTTCAGCACGCAGTATTCCACGCCGTTTTCACGGAACTGGTTACGCAGCTTGGTCACGTTTTCCACGGTGATGCCGGAGTAGTGCACGATCACGACAGACTGGGCCTTCTGCAGCTTTTCCAGAATATCGGCCACGACCTGCTTTTTGTTTTCCAGATTCTTGCTCATGTGTTCATTCACCTTCCTTGCGGCTGTGAATAAAAGAAACCCCTGTGCGGTGGGCACAAGGGCAATACATTGCATGCTTCCTCGCACCTCGGCTGGCGGGCAACCCCTTTAAGCGATTGGCATTTCTGCTGTCGCACCTGCTGTCTACGGCACAGGCTCTTTAAGCCGTGAAATAATATATCATAAATTCTTCCTTTCGTCAAGCCCCTATTCGCATTATTTTTCAATTTTTATGGATTTATTTGAAAATTTCTGTCTGCATTTTTTTGCGTGAAATCGCTCTCCTTATGCTATAATGATAGTGGGGTATATTCCCCTTCCCCGATCCATCAAGGAGGTGCGTTCCTTATGCGTGAAATTATGATTGCGGTTGATTTGCAAAATGATTTTGTCGGCGGCTGTCTCGGTTCTTCCCAGGCCCAGGAAGCCGCCCGGATCGCCGCCGAAAAAATCCGGGCATTTCCCGGCGAAGTCATCTTTACCCTGGATACCCACAGTGAAAATTATCTTTCCACCCAGGAGGGCAGGCGTTTGCCCATCCCCCATTGCATCAAGGGGACGGATGGCTGGCAGTTATGCCCCGAAATCGCAGCGCTTCAAAAGGATTGGCCCTGCTTTGAAAAGGGCGCATTTGGCAGCGAAGAACTGGCACAATACCTGAAAAATGAAAATCTGAAGCAGCCCATTGATCGGATTATTCTGATTGGCGTCTGCACGGATATCTGCGTCATTTCCAACGCCATGCTGATCAAGGCCGCGTTACCGGATTGCCCTGTCGCCGTGGATCCTTCGGCCTGCGCCGGGGTGACCCCCGAAAGCCACGAAACCGCCCTGCGGGCCATGGCGGCCTGCCAGATTGATATCCTTTCCTGATTCTTTCTCTGCAAAGGAGGCTTTGCCGTGTTTGAACAAAATCAGGCGCGCAATCTGTCCATGGTCATGGATTTCTATGAATTGACCATGAGCAACGGCTATTTCCGGGATGGCGTCCAGAATGTCCGGGTAGCCTTTGATGTATTCTATCGCCGAAATCCGGATAAAGGCGGCTTTGCCATCTTTGCCGGTCTGGAGCAAGTCATCGATTATATTTCCCATCTGCATTTCACCGATGAGGATATTGATTTTTTGCGCCAGCAAAAGCTCTTTTCAGAAGAATTCCTCTCTTATCTTCGCGCTTTCCGCTTTACGGGCAGCATCTATGCCCTGCCTGAAGGCAGCGTCATGTATCCCAACACGCCGATTTTAACCGTGGTTGCGCCGCTGATGGAAGCGCAATTGGTGGAAACCGCCATTTTGCTGGAAATCAATCATCAATCCCTTATTGCCACCAAGGCCAATCGTATTGTGCGCGCCGCCGAAGGCCGTATCGTATCTGATTTCGGCGCCCGCCGCGCCCATAATATCGATTCCGCCGTCTATGGCGCCAGAGCCTCCTATATCGGCGGCGTGCATTCCACCGCCACCGTATTGGCCGGACAAATGTTTGATATCCCCGTATCCGGCACCATGGCCCATTCCTGGGTGATGTATTATGAAAATGAATACACCGCTTTTCAAAAATATGCCCTTTCCTATCCTGACAACTGCACCCTGCTGGTGGATACCTATGACGTATTGGAAAGCGGCGTAAAAAACGCCATTCGGGTGGCCAAAGAAATCCTGCAGCCCATGGGCAAGCGCCTGAAGGGCATCCGCATTGACAGCGGGGATCTGGCCTATCTTTCCAAGCGCGCCCGGGCCATGCTGGATGAAAACGGCATGGAGGATTGCAAAATTGTGGCCTCCAACAGCCTGGATGAATTCACCATTTCTTCCCTGCTGGCCCAAGGCGCAAAGATTGATATTTTCGGCGTGGGCGAACGGCTGATCACCGCCCGTTCCGAGCCGGTTTTCGGCGCGGTATATAAGCTGGCCGCCGTAGAGGAAAACGGCCGCTTCAATCCGCGGATCAAGATTTCCGAAAATGTGGAAAAGATCACCAATCCCGGCCTCAAGCGTCTGTGGCGGGTCTATGATCAAAGCGGCAAAAGCATCGCCGATCTGCTCTCACTCTGGGATGAGCCTGCCCCCGCTTCCGGATCATCCTATATCGATCCCGTTCATCCCTGGCGGGAAAGAAAATTTGAAAACTGCACCTTTGAAAATATGCTCCAGCCCGTTTTCCAGAGCGGCATTCTGGTCTATCAATCTCCCTCCGTTCGGGAAATCCGTGCCTATGTGCAGCATCAGCTGAAAAATCAGGTGTGGGAAGAAGAGCAGCGCTTTGAAAATCCCCATCTTCACTATGTGGATATGACCCCCGCCCTCTATGAATTGCGGGCGCGCATGCTGCGAATGGAGCGTGAATGAACATGGATAAAAAGCAATTGATTGTTTATGGCGGCGCCTTTAATCCCCCGACCGCCGCCCATCTTTCCGCCATCCGTGCTTTGGCTGATTATGCCCGGGAAGCAAAAATCATTTTGCTGCCTTCCGGCGCTCCATTCATCCGGAAATGGAAACCCGGCCAGGATGTGCTGCCCGATGCCGCCCGGGTCGATCTGATGGAACAAATGATTCAGGCGGAAGGCTTTTCCAATGTGCTGGTGGATCTCAGCGCCATTCCGGAAAATTTATGTACATTTGATGCACTGAATCTTCTGAAGAAGAAATACGATGCCGAAGAAGCGCTTTTCGTCATCGGCGAAGATAAATTGCCCGAGCTTCCCCGCTGGGCCCATGCGGAGGAATTGGCGGCCGCTACCCGCTTTATTCTGCTCAATTATGAAAAAAGCGGCGAAGAAATCCTTTCCCTGCCCGGTCTTTCCACGCCGGTTCGTCTTTTCTGGCTGCGTCTTCCCAAAGGAACGGAAAAAACCCACGCCAGCGATTTCAGGAAGCGGATGCTGCGGCATGATCCTGCCCTTTTGCAGGAGGATGCCGGGAAATATCTTTCCGCCCACCCGGAATGCCTGAAAATTGCCGCCACTTCTCCCCGGGTGCATCTTGGTAATCCGGAAAAGAACGCGGAAGAAATCATCGCCGCCATGGAAGATACGGACGCCGATCTGCTGGTTTTTCCCGAGCTTTCCATTTGCGGCGCCACCTGCGGCGATATGCTTTTCTCCCCCGCCTTCCTTCGCGCCTGCGAGCACGCCGCCCAAAGGGTCGCCCGGGCGACGGCAGGAACGGGCCAGATCGTGTTCTTTGGCTGCCCCGTTCAAAAGGACGGCGCCATTTACAATTGCGCTGCCGTCGCCAGCCAGGGAAATATCATCGCCCTGATTCCCAAATCCCATCTTTCCCTTGATCGCAGCAATCTGCAATCCCGCTGGTTTACCCCGGCCGATACCCAGACCCGGATCATTTTCTTTGCAGGAAACGATATTCCCCTGGGCGTGCATCTCCAGGTTCAAAGCGGCCCTGCGCGCATCGCTGCCCAGATTGGCCAGGACGCCCTTGCGCCCCTGTCCCCCGGCATGATGCATTGCCGGGACGGCGCCAATATCCTGCTGCATCTGGATTCCGCGCCTACCGCAGCGGAAAGCAACCGGGAAAAAGAGCAGCTTTTCCAGGTGCAATCCCGTCAGGGCTGCTGCGTGATTGCCAGCGCCAATTGCGGCGTCGGAGAAAGCACGGGCGAATTTGTTTATACCGGCGAACGGATGATTTATCAGCAGGGAAAGCTGCTTTCCAGCGCCGTGCAGCCCTGCTTTTCTGCAGATAATGCCGCCCTTTGCGCCCAGGTGGATCTTTCCATGATCGAAAGCGAACGGCTGCAAAGCCGCGCCTTTATTCCGCGGGAAGGCATCATCCAACTGGTTCCCTGTCATCAGGCCACCTTCCGCCTGCCCAAGGCGTCGGCGAAAAATCCTTTCATGCCCTTTGATGAACCGGAAAAGATCCAGTCCCGCTGCCTTTCCATGCTGGATCTGCAGGCCCGCAGCCTTTGCCAGCGCATTCAAAGCATTGGGCTGAAAAAGGTGGTCATCGGCATCAGCGGCGGCCTGGACAGCACCCTGGCCCTGATCGTAACCCACACCGCTTTTAAGGCCCTGAATCTGCCTGCGGAGGGCGTCATTGCCATCACCATGCCTGGGGAAGCCACCAGCAGCCGTACCCTGAAAAACGCCACCGATCTTTGCCGGCAGCTTGGAACAACCTTCCGGCAGATTCCTATCGGAAAGGCCTGCGCCCTCCATGGAGATGACATCGGCCACGATCCCGAAAAGCTGGATATTACTTACGAAAATATTCAGGCCCGGGAACGCACCCAGATCCTGATGGATGTTGCCAACATGGAAAACGCCATCGTAATCGGTACCGGCGATCTTTCAGAGCTTGGCCTTGGCTGGTGTACTTATAACGGGGATCATATCTCCCATTACGGCGTAAACGGCAGCGTACCCAAGACCCTGGTGCAGCATATCGTGCGCACCTGGGCCATCAGTATGGCGCAGCCAGATACGAAAGAAACGCTGCTCAGCATCCTGGATACTGAAATCACCCCTGAGCTGGTGCCCGGCGGCGCTTCCACCGAGGCGCGCATCGGCCAATATGCCCTGCATGATTTCTTTCTCTATTATTTCATGCGCTATGGCTTTGAGCGGGAAAAACTGCGCCTGCTGGCCGCCGACGCCTTCGGCGCTCATATGCTGCCCGAAATCAACAAAACCCTTTCCATCTTCTTCTCCCGCTATTTTGCCAGTCAGTTCAAGCGTTCCTGCCTGCCGGATGGAGCGCGGGTGGGCGAAATCGGCGTTTCTCCAAGGGGAGATCTGCTGCTTCCCTCCGATGGCGGCAATAATTATTTTAAAAATTCCTAATGCCGGCTCCCAAATAAAAAAACGCCCGTTGGGCGTTTTTTTGATCCATTTTATGTTTGGGGCACAGTATCCGCAGGGGGCAGCTTTTCAAATTGCAGCGGCAAATTCTCCCCCGCCCACTGAATCAGCAGCTTATCCAGCGCATCACAGGCCGCCTTCCAGGCTTCTTCCAGATAGTGAACGTCATCCAGGTATTCTTCTCTGCATTTTTTCGCCTGGTCATTGATCATCTGCTGATATCTTTCCTCCGTCAGATGATACCAGAAATCGCTGATCTGGGGATCGCCGGTAATCTGAAAGCTGTCATAAATCATTTGTGCCTCGGGAAGGCGCACGATGATGCCCGTTTCCGTTGCGATCAATTCCACTTCATCCAGCCTGATTCCCAGGCCGATTTTATAGGAATACGGGGCTTTTACCTGCTGCACATTGCCAATGAGCAGCGCGCTGGTACTGGCCTCCATCACGCCTGTATCCTGATAGGTGACGGCGGTCAATTCCCCCGCCTTTTCCATCTGGTGGGTCAGTTTTTCCGCTGCCTGTTCATATTTCCCCCGGGGCAAAAGATCATTGATCAAATCCCTGGCATAGGGATAGAGCGCCGCGCCGATCACCAGCGCCAGCCCCAGGCAGATGGGACGGAGAATCCATTTCATCAGGCGTTTCATGCCGCAATGCCCCCAAGCAATACCAGCACATGAATTACGCCCCGCACCAGGCCGTAAGCCAAAGTCAGATAACCAACCAATAAAACAAACTTATGCCAAAGGCTTAATTTCTTTCTTCTTTGCCGGCCTCGCCGGGGAGAAGTCCAGGTAGTCATGGTTGTCATGAAAATGCCTCCTTTCATGCACTACCATTATACAACAGAATTGTCATCTTTTCTACATATTTTTGAAATATTTTATGTTTTTCGTTGTGATATCATAAAATTAGCTCTTTTATGCACTGCGAAAGGAAAATGGCAAATGATTTGCAGAATGGATTCTCCTCTGGGTATAATCACCCTGACTGAAGAATCAGGCGCCCTCACCGCCCTTGATTTTA
Source organism: Clostridiales bacterium (assembly GCA_015056015.1). GTDB lineage: Bacteria > Bacillota > Clostridia > Christensenellales > Aristaeellaceae > RUG563. The sequence goes on along the minus strand of SVHD01000064.1, from coordinate 686 downwards.
CCCCCGATTCCGTGCCGCTTCCCCCGGCCTCACCGCTGCTTCAATCCGCCTGCCTGCAGCTGGAAGAATATTTTTCCGGCAGCAGGAAAGCTTTCTCCCTGCCCCTTTCGCCAAAGGGAACTGCCTTTCAGCAGCGGGTATGGCAAGGGCTTTTGACCATACCTTACGGCAAAAGCATCACCTATGCACAGCTGGCGCAAATCATCGGCAATCCTGCCGCCTGCCGGGCTGTTGGCGGGGCAAACGGAAAAAATCCCCTGCCCATCCTGATTCCCTGCCATCGGGTAATCGCCGCCGGCGGCAGGCTCGGCGGCTATTCCTGCGGGCTGGAGCGAAAAATACTGCTGCTGAATCTGGAAAAAATCCCATTTCTGCGCTGAAATCGGCAATTGTATCTCCATTGTTTTTTCATTTTCAGGGGGTTGACTTTCTTTTTTTTCAGCGCTATAATCATCCCATCAAAAGCAACGACCGGGAAACGTACTGCCGGGAACGTACCTTTTCAGAGAGCTCCGGATGCTGGAATCGGGGCAAGGTGCAGCGCAGGAATTCTTCCCGAGAGCTGCCGCCTGAAGTGCTGCTGCATGGTAGGGCGCGCCGGAATCCCACCGTTATCAAAGGGAGGGGCAATGATGGTTGCCCGCTGAGGCTTCTTCGGGAGCAAATTGAGGTGGTACCACGGATAT
>SVHD01000063.1 GCA_015056015.1 Clostridiales bacterium | reverse complement strand
AGGCGGCGGCAAATGCGCTTGGCGGCAGGATGGGGGATATTTTTGAAACGCCCACCCCGCAGATGGATACGAAACATATTGTGGTGCAAATCCATAAAATCGAAAAAACCATTCCCCAATATCCGCGGAAAAACGGCATTCCTGCCAAGCGTCCCTTAAAAGCCGACAAATAACGATAGCGGAAGCAAACAGAATATGCGCTTTATGGCGAACGCTTCCCATGCCTCCTGCCTGAAAAAAGGCAGGAGGTTTTTATTTGCCTGCAGAAAGAAAAAAGCAAGAGCGCGGGGCACGCCGGGGCGGCTCTGGGGGAGGGTGCGCCGCGGCTTCCCGCGCTCGGTTTGGCGGAATCAATGTGTCGCTTTCGGACAAAGGAGGATATGGGCATGAGCATACTGCAGGAAGGAAACAAGACGGGGGGACGACAGATTTGCTGGCTGGAAATGGAAAGTATTTTTCCCAATCCCCAGCAGCCGAGAAAGGAATTCAACGATTTTGCGCTGATGGAGCTGGCCTCTTCCATCCGTCAATACGGCCTTTTGCAGCCCATCACCGTGCGGGAAAAAGGGGAAGGCTATGAAATTATTATGGGAGAAAGGCGATATCGGGCTTGCCAGATGCTGGGCTTTACCCATATCGATGCGTTCATTCAGCCGGCTACCGATGGGGAAAGCGCGCTGATGGCGGTGATTGAAAATATTCAGCGGGAGAATCTGCATTTTTTTGAGGAAGCGGAGGCCTATGCGGAATTAATTGGCCAGGGAATTTCCCAGGAAACCCTGGCAAGAAGGCTGGGGAAAAGCCCCTCCGGGGTGGCCAATAAGCTGCGGCTTTTGAAGCTGGATAAGGAATTGAGGAATTATCTGTTTGAGGAAGGATTGAGCGAACGCCATGCCCGGGCGCTGCTGCCGCTTCCGGACGCCAACGCCCGCATGCGCATTGCAAGGCAGGCGGCGGAAAATCATCTGACCGTCCGGGAAACGGAAATGCTGGTGCAAAAGGCGCAAAAACGGCTGCCCGTTCCGCCGCCGCGAAGGCGCGTGATTTCGCTGGTGAGGGATCCAAGGCTGTATGTAAATGCCATCAAAAGCGTGGTGGCGCAGATGAAGGAAACGGGAATGGATACCCAAATGGATATCCGGGAAACGGAGGGGTGGATGGAAATGCGGATCCGCTTTCCTCAAAAAAGCGAAAAATAATGCCGGGGATTACAGCGAATCCCTGGCATTCTGGCGAAAGATACGGGGTGAGAGGCCGGTATATTGCTTGAATACCCGGCGGAAATAGGTGGAGGAATCGAAACCTAATTCACTGCTGATTTCTTCAATGCTTTTCCGGCGATCATCCAATAGCATTTGCGCCGCCTGATCAATGCAGAGTTGATTTTTATAGGCGATTGGAGATAACTTCATTTCCTGCTTGAAGCGATTATGAAAATTGGATACGCTCATATGGCACATCTGGGCCAGTTCCTCGATGGTAATATTTTCGGTATAATGACTGCACAAATAAGAAACAGCGGGCCAGATCTGGACATGGATGGCTGGCGCTTCCTTTTTTTGCAGCAGGGGATATAATTCGCCCAGCAGCGAATACACGGCGCCCAGAACAGATAAGGCCTGATCGGCCTTTTTGTTGTTTTCAAGGATAAATAACTGCTTTTCAATCATGCTTGCTGTGGGAATGATGCGCTGCAGAGGAAAAATATGATCCCGGTAAGGCGCGGAAAAGGGGCGGAAATTGAAAAACAGGGTGCAATACTGCGTATCCGGATTGCCCAGCCAATGGGAATAATAACAATCCTCGAAAGGAATAAAAATCATTTCTCCCTGCTTAACATGGACGCATCGTTCCTCCTGAATAAAATCGGCACTCCCGGAAAACAGATAGGCCAGGCAATAGGTGGGACGGGGCTGATGCGAATAATCCTGAATCGTATCATGGAGAGTACGATATTTTATGCAATAAAAGGTTTTCAGGGGCTGATCCATGTTTTTTTCCTCCGATTCAGAGTATTGTTTTGTTTATTGATAGAATAATACTTTACTTTCAAAATTGCAAGCGATATAATAAAACAAAAAGCTGCAGGAGGTAAAAATATATGGAATTTCAGGGAAAAACGGCATTGATTACCGGCGGCGCATCCGGCATGGGCTTGCTCAGCGGCAAATGCCTGGCCAAGGAAGGCGCGAATATTGTTCTGATTGATTACAATCAGGAAGGTCTTGATGCAGCGGTTGCCGAAGTGGCAGAACTTTATGGAAAAGAGCATGTGATCGGCGCGCTCTGCGATATCCGGGATTATGCCCAGGTGACCGCTGCCCGGGATCGGGCGGTAGAAGCCTTTGGCCGCATTGATATTCTGATCAACTGTGCCGGCGGCGCCTGCACCCGGATTATGGGGCGACACGAAGAATTCAAGGATATGCCCATTGAGGTTTATGATTTCGGCCTGGATATCAATCTGCGCGGCGTTATTTATATGGATCAGGTCGTGATGCAGCAGATGGCCAAGCAAAACAGCGGCGTGATCATTCATCTGGGTTCCATTTCCGGCATGGAGCCTTCGCCTACCAATATTTCCTATTCTGCCGCCAAGAGCGCCCTGATCAATGGCGTAACGCCTTCCCTGGCCCAGTATGGCGGGAAATACAATATCCGGGTCAATTGCGTTTCTCCCGGCCCGGTGCTCACCCGCGCCGCCATGGCCAATATGAAAACCCTCATGGGCCGCGCCGCCGAACCCCAGGAAATTGTGGATCTGATTCTGTATCTGTGCTCTGATAAGGCGGCCTTTATCACCGGCAGCAATTTCCTGATTGACGGGGGAAGAAATGTATTGCCCCATAAGCCCTGACGAGGAGGAAATAACATGAAGCCTACTTTTTTGAATCATTCTGAACCGCTGATGACCTGCATGATTCAGTGCAGCGATCCTTCCGCCATTATTTCCACCGTCCGCAATGCGCTCTATGATGGTGCGGAGGCCTTCGGCTTTCAGCTTTGCAAAATTCCCGTGGAATTGCGCAATAAAGAAACCCTGCAATCCATCTATCGGCATATGGAGGATAAGCCCATTTACATCACCAATTATCGCGGCGCTTTCAGCAAGGATCACACGGAAGAGGAAAGGGCGGAATTTTTGCTGCAGGGCCTGGAATGGGGCGGCAATCTTTGCGATGTGATGGGGGATTATTATGATCCTACCCCGGGCGAACTGACCTGGAATCCCGCTGCCATTGACAAGCAGAAGAAATTGGTGGATACCATTCATCAAAAAGGCGGGGAAGTGCTCATGTCCTGCCATACGCACAAATTTATGACCGCAGAGCAGGTATTGGAAATGGCCCATGCCCATCAGGATCGCGGCGCGGATATTTCCAAGATCGTAGCGGCGGCCAATTCCGATGAAGAGGAAATGGAAAATTTGCGCATCTGCACGCTGCTGCGCAAGGAACTGAAGATTCCCTTCCTGTTCCTCTGCAGCGGCAGCCATACCAAGCTGCTGCGGATGATGGGGCCCTTCCTGGGCAGCGTGATGTGGCTTTGCGTGCAGCAGCATGACGCCCTTTCCACCAAGCAGCAGCCTGTTTTGCGGGCGGTGCGCAATGTGAAAAATTCCTTCGATTACAAACCTGAAAGAACATTTGACCTTTAAATCCTATGAAAGGCTTTCCTGAAGAGGAAAGTCTTTTTTTAATGAAAAGGCAAAGCCCGCGGAACCTTGCCATTCCGCGGGCCCTGCCTATAAAAAGGGGAGAGAGGGTGAACATCGCTGTCCACATCCTTATCATACAAAAAGGATGTGAAATAATTTTGAATAAAAAATGAATTTTGCGGATCATCTGCCATTTTCATGCAGAGAATAGTATTACAGAAAAAATGCAAAATGTAATGCAAAAAATACAAAGAAATAATCAAATTTCAGGATAAATTGCAAAAGGGCTTTTCAGAAATGAAATTATGTGCTATAATCTGAAAGTATGAGATGGATCGGATGATCCGAGGAGGAAATTGGTCATGCAGGAAAAGCTCTGCCAGGTTTGCCGCGCGTTCAAGATCGCCGGCGAATTGAAATCCTATGAGGAGATCAAGGCTGGCAATATCAATAGAACGTATAAAGTGAATTTTCTGCGCCCGGATGGCGTGGAAAAAAGCTATATGGTGCAGCGGCTGAATACCTTCGTATTCAAAAATCCCGTGGAAGTGATGGATAATATCGACCGGGTGACGGAATATATCCATTCCCAGGATCCCAAGCGCACCTGTCTTCATTTCCATCATACGGAGGAAGGAATCCCTTTTATTATGGATGAGGACGGCTTCTGGCGTCTGTTCAATTATATTCCTTCCGCATCGTATAATGTGACAGAGGATCTGGAAGTCATCCGCAACGGCGGCGAGGCCTTTGGCGAATTCCAGATGATGCTGGGGGATTTCCCGGCCGATCAATTGCATGTGACTATCCCTGATTTCCATAACACCAGAAAGCGCTATGAAACCCTGGAAAAGGACGCCAAGGCAGATCCCAAGGGCATGGTGAAGGAAGCAAAGGCGGAATTGGATTGGCTCTATTCCGTCCGGGATACGGCCTGCAGGCTGACGGATATGTATAATGAGGAGCTGCTTCCTTTGCGGGTAACCCACAATGATACCAAGATCAATAACGTGCTTTTTGATGTAGAAACGAAAAAGGCCCTGGCCGTTATCGATTTGGATACGGTCATGCCCGGTCTGGTGGGCCATGATTTTGGCGACGCCATACGGTTTGCCGCCAATTTTGTGGAAGAGGATTGCAAGGAAGCGGAAAAGGCCGGGGTAAACCTGCCGGTGTTTGAAGCATTTGCCGATGGTTTCCTCAAATGGACCGCAAAAACCCTGACCCAGAACGAAATCGATACCCTGGCGCTGAGCGGATTTGTGCTGGCGGTGGAATTGGCCACCCGTTTCCTGGATGACTATATTCTGGGTAGCCCGTATTTCAAGACCGATTATCCGGAGCATAATCTGGTGCGCACCCGCTGCCAGATCGCTTTGGCCAAGGATATGCTTTCCCATATGGCCGAGATGGAAGAAATCGTCAAGGTCTACGCCAAGAAATACTGCTGAAGAAGCGGAGAATAAATGCCATGCGGTTGCTGGTAACGGGCGGGGCCGGATTCATTGGGGTTAATTTCATCAATTATATGCGAAATACCCATCCGGATTACTGCATCATTTGCCTGGATCAATTAACCTATGCGGGACGCAGGGAAAGCCTTGCGCCCCTTTTTGGAACGCCGGATTTTTGCTTTTATCAGGCGGATATCTGCGATCGATCGGCGGTGGAAGAAATCTTCGCCAGGGAAAAGCCGGATGCGGTGGTCAATTTTGCGGCGGAAAGCCACGTGGATCGCAGCATCCTGGATCCGGGAATTTTCCTGAAAACCAATATTCTGGGCGTAGGCGTGCTGATGGACGCCTGCCTGAAATATGGGGTGAAGCGTTTTCACCAGGTTTCCACGGATGAAGTATACGGCGATTTGCCCCTCGACCGGCCGGAACTGAAATTTCAGGAGCATATGAAATTAAATCCCAGCAGCCCCTACAGCGCTTCCAAGGCATCGGCCGATCTGATGGCCCTTTCCTATGCCCGCACCTTTCAGCTGCCGGTTACCATTTCCCGCTGCTCCAATAACTATGGCCCCTATCAGTTCCCGGAAAAGCTGATCCCCAGGATGATTCTTCGGGCGATGAATGATCAGCTGCTTCCTGTATACGGCCAGGGATTGAATGTGCGGGATTGGGTGCATGTATTGGATCATTGCCGGGGGATAGACGCTATTTTGCAAAAGGGCAGAATCGGGGAAATCTATCATATCGGCGGCCATTGCGAATTGCGCAATATTGATCTGGTGCGCCTGATTCTAAAATCGCTGGGCAAACCGGATGAATTGATTCAATATGTTGCCGATCGGAAAGGCCATGATTTGCGCTATGCCATGGATACGCAAAAAAGCGAAAAAGAGCTTGGCTGGAAGCCGCAGGTATCATTTGCCAAGGGCATGGAGGATACCATCCGGTGGTATCTGGAAAATCAATCCTGGTGGGCGCCGCTGGTTGAAAGCGATCTTTGAGATGAATATAAAAAAGCATTTCCGAAATGAATCGGGAATCCTTTTTTCAGAATCGTATTATTTGCCCAGCTTTCTGAAGGAAAGGGGCGTTTCGCCGTTGTGCTTTTTAAATACGGCGGAAAAATAGCCGCTGTCATTAAAGCCGCATTTTCCGGCAATTTCGGTGACGGAAAGATTGGTCTGCCGGAGCAGGCGTTCCGCATTGCTGATGCGCACATAGGTAATATACTGATTCACACCGATGCCGGTGACCTGCTTGAATTTCCGGGAAAGATGGCTTTCATTCATCCAGAATTGATTACTGAGCTGGGCAAGGGTGATATCCTGGGCATAATTTTGGCGGATATATTCGGATACATCGTATACCATTTGATCGGCTTTGGGAATGGATAATTCCGGCTGGATTCTGTATCGGCAAAGGAGAATCAGCAATTCGTGGATATAGACCTCCAGAAGCGCCTCTTTTCCGGGCGCGTTTTCATGATACTCCGATTCGATTTTGAGAAACAGGGCTTCCAATTCCGGAATATGGGCATCGGGGATATGAATGACGCTGGTTTCCGAAAGCAGGGCAAGCAGAGGACGGGTTTTTTCATAAATCATTTCTTCCCCGAAATTCAGCAGCAATCGTTCATTATAGCGGCTGCTGAGCTGATCCGTGCGGTGGGGGATTCCCTTGGGGATAAAGACAAAATTGCCCTTTTCAATGCTGTATATTTTGTCTTCAATAAAGTAGGTGGTTTTCCCGTCCAGCAGGTAATATAATTCATATTCGTTATGATAATGAACGGTGGAAGTATCCTGTTTTCTGGTGTGTCGGCGTCTGGAAAATAATTGGTCCCGGTTCAGTTTGCAATCCATCTGGCATCCTCCTTCCGCTCAGGCTGCATTTATTCTAACGCATTTGAATGAAAAAGTCAAAAATTTATATTTTTTTGAAGATTTGACGCAAAAAAATCATATAAATAATAAATATTTTACTTTATTCTACCATTGAAACTACCCTACAAAAAATGAAGGGATGGGAATGGATCATGAAGTATGTGGACAACAAGGTGACTGACCTGAAAATTGCCTATATTGGCGGCGGCTCCCGCGGCTGGGCCTGGGGCCTGATGAGCGATCTGGCCTCCTGCGACGATATCAACGGCGATGTATATCTCTACGATATCGATCTGAATGCGGCCCGGAATAATGAAATCATCGGCAACAAATTCAATCATGCCGAAGGCGCCAAATCCCACTGGGATTATCACGCCACCGAAACCATTGAAGAAGCCCTCACCGGCGCTGATTTCATTGTGATTTCGATTCTGCCCGGCACGTTTGACGAAATGGAATCCGACGTGCATGCCCCTGAAAAATACGGCATCTATCAGTCCGTTGGCGATACTGCCGGCCCCGGCGGCATCGTTCGCGCCATGCGCACCATTCCCATGTTTGAATACATTGCGGAAAAGATCAAGGAAAACTGCCCCAACGCCTGGGTGATCAACTACACCAATCCCATGACCCTGTGCGTCAAGACCCTCTATCGTGTGTTCCCCGAAATCAAGGCCTTTGGCTGCTGCCATGAAGTATTCGGCACCCAGAAGCTGCTGGTGCGGATGGTGCAGGAAGCTTTCGGCGTGGAAAATGTGGATCGTCACGAAATCAAGGTCAATCCCGTGGCTGTCAACCATTTCACCTGGCTGACCAAGGCTACCTATCACGATGTGGATCTGTTCCCCTATTACAAGGAATTCTGCCAGAAATTCAAGGATGGCTATATTTCCGGTGACGCCGCCGTGGATAACAACTGGATGAACAATACCTTCCGCAGCCGGGAAAAGGTGAAGATTGATCTGTTCAATCGCTTTGGCTGGATTGCCGCTGCCGGCGATCGCCATCTGGCTGAATTCTGCGAAGGCAAGTGGTATCTGGAAAATCCCCAGCGGGTGAAGGATATGTGCTTCGGCCTGACCACCGTTGCCTGGCGCAAGGAAAACCTGAAGGAACGCCTGGCCAAGAGCGCCCGGCTGATTTCCGGCGAAGAAGAAGTGAAGATCAACGGCACCGGCGAAGAGGGCGTCAATCAGATCCGCGCACTGCTGGGCCTTTGCGATCTGGTGACCAATGTGAATTTGCCCAACAAGGGCCAGATTCCCAATCTGCCCCTGGGCGCAATCGTGGAAACCAACGCCGTTTTCCGGGCCAACAGCCTGGATCCCGTGCTGGCCGGGCCCATTCCCCAGGAAATCTATCCCCTCATTTCCCGCGTATGCGCCGAGCAGGAACTGATTTCCGACGGCATCGCCAACCGGGATATGAAGAAGATTTTCTGCGCCTTTGCCAATGATCCCCTGGTCACCTGCGGCATTGAAAATGCGGAAAAGCTTTTCCGTGAAATGTGCGAAAATACCAAGGAATATCTGGGAATGTACGAACTGAACTGGTAAGCGATCAAGCATGGAGGGATGATGATCATGCTGAAGGATTATTGTCAGTACGCAGACGTATTCTACGGCAATGGTGAAGTGGATCACTATGCCAAAGACGGCCTTGCCTCCAAGTGGTTCTATATCAAGGCGCTGTGCGGAAACACCGCGCCTCACGCCTGTCTTCCCTTCGGGAAAATGAGCGCGGGCGCCTACAGCGGCGGTTATCCCACCGGCTATGGCACCCATTTCCCCAATTCCTGCGGTGGTATCCGCAAGCTGGGGGAGGAAATGACCATCCGCGGCTTTGCCCATCTGCATCAATCCGGCGTGGGCGCCATTGGCTTCTATTACAATTACGCCGTCGCCTGTCCCTTCTACGGCGATTTGGATCAGATGGAAGTCTATCATCCTTTGCAGGATGAAAAGGGCAAGCCTGGCTATTATGCCGCGCAGTTCAATGATATTCTGGGTGAAATGACGGTCAATGCCCATACGGCGCTGCACCGGTATCATTTCCTGAAGGAAAATGGCCGCCTGGCCGTGGATTTTTCCAATGACGGGCTGCAAAAAGTATTTGACGAACGCTACTTTGGTCTGGTCAAAGACGGCCATCTGGAATCCGTTTCTGAAAATCAGGTGACTTTCAGCGGCATTTTTTCCGGAATCAAGCTGTATTTCTGCGTGGAAATGCTGGCGGAAAATGTGAAGAGCAGCCTCTTTGCTGATGGAAAGCAGTTGATCGACCGGCAGGCGGATATTCAGAATCCGGAACAGAAATTCGGCGTGGTTTTCGATTTTGACGGAAACGATGCGCTGCTGAAGGTATCCTACTCCACCCTGAGCGTAAACCAGGCGCAAAAGCAGCTGGCCGAAACCAAGGCGGATTTTGACCAGATGGCGGATGAAGCCTACCGGATCTGGAATGAATACCTTGGCGCCGTTGAATTCGAAACGGAAGATGCGGAGCTGAAGAAAAAATTCTATTCCAATCTGTATCATTCCATCGTGAAGCCCACCGATATGGCGGGCGAAAATGTGCTGGGTGTAAATGATGCGGTGACCGGCTTTGCCACCCTCTGGGATCAGTATAAGACGGTATTCCCTCTGATGTTCATGCTTTATCCCCGGATGGGCGAAAAAATCGTCAAGGGTCTTGGCGGCGTCAGCGAAGCGCTGAAAAAGATTCCCTGCAGCTTCGATCTGAGCGATAAATTCCCCTGCGAACAGCAGGCGAAGATGCTGGGCATTATGTCGCTTTGCAATGCCTGGCACTGCGGTATTGAAGGCGCGGATAAGGAATTGATCGCCCGCTGCATCCGGCAGGAATTGAGCCGGGAAGATTTTGCTTCCTTCCTGAAAGACGGCGTATTTGAGCGCTATACCCACATCCTGGATACCACGGACGGCTGCCTTGCGGCGGCTGAAATCCTGGAGGATGGGGAACTGAAGGATCAGCTGCTGGCCCTTGCGAAGAACTGGGTGAAGGCCTATGGGGAAGACGGCGTTATGTCTGAAAATTCCCGGTACTACGAGGGCGATCGCTTCACCTATTCCTTCCGCCTGCAGCATAATATGGAAGAGCGCATTGCATTGGCGGGCGGCAGGGAAAAATTCGTGCAGATGCTGGATCGCTTCTTCGGCTTTGGCCTGGAAAGCATTGAGCAGATTACCGCCATGAACAGCGGCAGGGAAATTGACGAAGTGCTGCATAAATATCACCGGTTTGAGGGATTCAATAACGAATGCGATATGGAAACCCCCTATGCCTATATTTTTGCCGGCCGTCAGGATCGCACCTGCGAAATCGTGCATGAATCCATCGAAAAATCCTTCACCCTGGGGAAGGGCGCGCTGCCGGGCAATAATGATTCCGGCGGGCTTTCCTCCTGCTTTGTATGGAATGTCCTGGGTATTTTCCCCCATGTGGTCAAGGGTGAATTCCTGATGGGTTCTCCCCATATGGAAAAGGCCACGCTGCATTTGCCGGCGGGCAAAACCCTGGAAATCCAGGCAAAGAACCTGAGCAAAGAACGCTTCCTCGTCAAATCCGTTTCCTTCAATGGAAAGCCTGTGGAAAATTTCCGCATCAAGGCAGAAAATCTGCTTCAGGGCGGTATTCTGGAATTTGAAATGATGGGGAAATAAAGCGGCAATGACGTAATAAAAACACCTCCGGGCATCGGAGGTGTTTTTTCTGTGCATTTGTGAAAATATAACTTAAGAGAAATTCGTTGCGTCAATGATCGATCTTTTCCGTGCACCATACCCTGGTTTCCACGGGGTTCATTTGGATTTTCACCCCATCAGGACCAATTCGTATTTCTTCGCCGGTATCGCAATCATAGAATATTTTTTCTTCCGGCCAGAAAAGTGTCTTTTCGCCGCCCGTATAGCTGTAAGCGGCCAGGAAATTGCTGTTTACATACAGGGTTTCCCGGCTGTCGGAATAGCGGAAGGCCTTGGCTTTGTCCATGAGCAGGGAAAGAAGGGAAAGTTCCGCATCATCTGAGGCAAACCATGCATCGAAACCGCCCTGCGGGCGCATTTTGACCGCGCAGGAGGGTTCGCCGCTCTGCTCATAGCGGGCCAGCACCTCGGCTTCCGGATCGGTGCAAGTAAAGAAGGGCGATGCATCCATGGTTCTTGGCGAATCATAGTAAACGCTTTCCTCATAAATGGCGTTGTGGCGGGTATCAATTTCTTCCATGGGCGTGAGATCTTTTTCTTCCAGCCAGCGGAACAAATTCCAGCTGGTATAGGTATCCGGCACGCCGAAGCGTACAGGATGGATGGGATCGGTTGTAACGGAGGTTTCTTCGGTCACGGCGGCCTCCTTTATTTCCATGCCGCAGAATTCGGACATGGCAGAAAGGGAAAAGCCATCATCGGTGATATAGCCGGGGGCATGCAGGAAAATCAGACATTTTCCTTCCCTGCGCAATTGGGCCACTTTTTCGCGCATTTCGGCGCTGGGCTTGAACATATTCAGGAAGATATACACCTTGGTTTGGTCATGGGGGAAATCCGGGCGTAGGATATCCGGCGCATAATATTTATCCCAGGGCAGACCGCAGCGGGCAAGATTTTCATCCACCCGTTTGCGCCGGGCATAATAATTATCCGCCACATAATAATTGGATTCCAGATCGCAGAGGGTGACGACTTCGCTGAGATTTTTGAAACCGATTTTATTCAGCGTGCAGGCCACTTTGCGCATGTGTCCCACGGCCTTCATGAGCTTATCGTTTTGATAGCCTTTTCCAAACATATCAAAGAACCAGAAGCCATGCCCCTTGGATATGATCATGGAAACCTCGCGCCGCATAAAGGAAATGGTATGATCCACGCTCTTGAGGCCAGCCTGACCATGATCCTTATTTTCCTCCCCTTTATTTTCCGTTTCCACGCTGGTTTGTGCATCGATGGAATTGAAGGCCAGTTTATTGCGTAGGCTCATGGAGCCCAGGGCATAGCGCAGCCCGCCGCTACTGGAAATATCGCGCAGAGAATAAGAAATGGGCGCAGCGGCAAAATCGAAGTTGGGATCATCAATTACGCTCATGATTTCGTTAGTGTTGTGGGTCAGCATCCACACGGGGGATACCTGATAACCAAAGAAAGAACCGGCCAGGCGGGTATTGCCGCTATGCTCCTTGACGGTGCGGCAGAAGGTGCGCACGGTCTGCGCAATGAGCGTGCAATTATATCGCCAGAAGCGAATGGCTTCCCGGTCATGAATGGGATGACGGAAAACGCCGTTGGATTTACGCATCAATTCATGCATGGCCGGCAGTTTTACATCCGGATCGCCGACCCATTCCTGATAACTTTTTTCCAGCAGCGGCGTACGGGCGATGCCTTTATTGGTCAGCCATTCATTGGTGCCGCCGGCAACCACAAAATATCCATATACTTTGCCGGGCATCAATTCTTCCATCTTATCCATCAACGCGCAGGTATATTCCGCCACGGCGGCTTTCCATTCCTCGCAGCAGGCCGCATTGATCAGATAATTGAAGGAATCCAGGCATTCAGGATGATTTTTAATAAACCAATCCCGGGTATCCGCATGTACAATCACGGAAACATAACCATCGGGGTTCATGCTGGTCTTGAACATATCCACCTGATTTTTCAGGTTATCCCAATTATATTCCCCCATGCCTACCCAAACCTCGCCGTAGGCGGAATAGGGAATGCCAAATCCGCAATAAACGCCAGAGGGGAAAACCTGGAAAAATTCATAGCCCTGATCTGCAAAATTCCGGTTGGATTCGGGCTGCGGCCGGAAAGAACGCATGGCGGCGGGGGTATGGGGCTGGCCGTCAATCTGGATACTTGTGTAGCCATTGGCGTTATTGAGTGTCACTTTCATGGGATGATCTTTCTCCTGTTTCTTTTTGCGATATTCTTCATTCTTTTTGAGCCAATCAATTCTCTTTTTTTCTTGCGTTCATTATAAATGGTAGAGAAAAAAATGTAAATGATAAATCTCTATATGTTTTGGCTTTTTCGTAATAAATCATGATAAAAAACTATAAATGCCCCCATTATTTTATATTTTCGGCAAAAAAAAGCACTCTGGTTTCATAAAAACCAAAGTGCTTTTATGTGAAATAACTCAAAAACTAATACAATTCCCGGCTATCGTTTTGCAATACAGCTATCGTTTTGCAATGGGTGCATTTGGGTGCAAAAATTGGTTCTTGGGTGCAAAAAAGGCTCGGTGGGTGCAACACCGAGCTTTCGTTTTGCTATT
>SVHD01000062.1 GCA_015056015.1 Clostridiales bacterium | reverse complement strand
GCCAATTGGGAACTGATGGATCAATCCGTTATTGACGCCATGCCCGAGGATGTGCAGGTGAAGGCCTGGTTTGATGACGACGCCCTGAAAAATATTACCAAGACGCTTCCTGAGCAGCTTGCCCTGCTCAAAGGCCCCGGTATGGGCGCCCTTTCCCTTTCCTTTGTCGGCGTAAAGGAAGAAGACTGGGCCGAAAACTGGAAGCAGTATTATAAACCCTTCCGTCTGGGAGATCATATGGTGGTCAAGCCCACCTGGGAGCCCTGGGATACCCAGGATGGCGATTTGATCATCGAAATCGACCCCGGCATGGCCTTTGGCACCGGCACTCATGAAACCACTGCCATGTGCGTGGGCCTGATTGAAAAGTATTATCAGGGCGGCAGCCTTTTGGATGTTGGCACCGGCAGCGGCATTCTGGCCATTGCTGCGGCGCGTCTGGGGGCCAAGGGCATTGTGGCCGTGGATATTGATCCCGATGCGGTGCGTGTAGCCCAGGAAAACGTGGAACACAATGAATTGCAGGATGCCATTGAGGTTCGTCAGGGCGATCTGCTCCAGGGTCTTTCCCAGTGCTTTGATTTTGCGGTGGCCAATATCCTGGCGCCTGTCATCTGCATGCTGGCTGCGCCCCTCAAAAATCATCTCACCCCCGGCGCACGCTTTATCTGCTCCGGAATTATTGCCGAAGCGGAAGAGGATGTAAATACCGCGCTGCTGGAAGCGGGCTATATCATCGATGAAATTCAGCATAAGGGCGATTGGGTTGCCTTCGCCTGCCATATCTGATCAAATGGGAGGGAACGATGCGCTATACCTGGCTTGATGAATATCTAATGAGCAAACCGAGCGTAACAAAAAATACCGAAAACTGGAATTGGGTTCGGTATATGATCGGCGGAAAAATGTTCGTGGCCATCTGCCTTGACGATCATGATGTGCCTTACTATATCACCCTCAAGCTCGATCCCATTGAAGGCGAGTTTTTCAGAAAACAATATGAGGATATTGTACCCGGCTTTTACATGAATAAAATCCATTGGAATTCCATCAAACCGGATGGTAATGTGCCCGATGATCTGTTAAAAACGTTTGTTGATAAATCATACCAGCTAATCTTGAAGGGCTTCAGCAAGAAAATGCAGCAGGAAATTTTAAGCGGGGCTCAGCAATAAAAAAGAGCGCAATATGCTGCGCTCTCATAGGCCAATGCATCGCATTGGCTTTTTTATTTACTTCATTTTTTCCTGCTTCACCTTGTGATCCACTACATGGCGGCTGGCAAGCTTTGCAAATACATCCTTTGGTTCAATCCCCATTTCTACCATCAGCACCATCACATGATAGGCCAGATCAGCGATTTCAAAAATTGTTTCTTCCCGGTCGCCGCCCTTTCCGGCAACGATCACTTCCGTGCATTCCTCCCCTACCTTTTTCAGAATTTTATCAATGCCCTTCTGGAAAAGATACGTGGTATAAGATCCTTCTTTTGGGTTTTCTTTTCTTCCAACCAGTAAATCATACAGCGCCTCCATGGAGAAACGGGGCGTATCCTCATGCTGATAGAGTTCGTTAAAAAAACAGCTTTCTTCTCCCGTATGGCAGGCAGGGCCTTTTTTGATTACTTCCACCACCAGGGCGTCGCCATCGCAATCGGCAGTGATATTCACGATTTCCTGGGTATTCCCCGATGTTTCCCCTTTCCGCCAAAGCTGCTGCCGGGAACGGGAGAAAAAGCAGGTGCGCCCTTCCTTCATGGAAATTTCCAGGGATTCCCGATTCATATAGGCAACCGTCAGCACCTGCTTGGAATAATAATCCTGCACCACCGCAGGAATCAAGCCATTCTGATCAAATTTCAAGGTGTCAATATTCATGCAGCTTCTCCTTTCAATCCTTCAAAATCCGCGTTGGAATTCCGTTTTCCGCCAGATATTCCTTCAATACCGGAATCGGCACTTCTTTCCGATGGAAAATGGAGGCCGCAAGCCCGGCGTCCACACGGCTTTCCTGACGAAAGAGGGTAAGAAAATCTTCCTTGCAGCCGGCGCCGCCAGAAGCAATGATGGGAATGGATACCCGCTCCGCAATGGCCGAAAGCATTTCCAGGTCAAATCCTTTTTTTACGCCATCCGTATCAATGCTATTGACCACCAGTTCTCCTGCCCCCCGTTCCTGGCCGTCATGGGCCCATTGGAGTGCGTCGATGCCGGTATTTTCTCTTCCGCCTTTGGCAAAAAGCCGGAATACACCATCTACTCTTTTAATATCCATGGAAAGTACCACGCATTGATCCCCGTAACGCCTGGCAGCCCGTTCAATGAGGGGGGGATCTGCAATAGCGCCGGAATTGACGCTTACTTTATCAGCGCCGCAGGAAAGCACCCGTTCAAAATCAGATACATCCCGGATGCCGCCGCCAACCGTCAGGGGAATAAATACCTCCGCCGCAGTGCGCTTCAGGATATCGGTAAAAAGGCTCCGTCCTTCATGAGATGCGGTAATATCATAGAATACAAGTTCATCCGCCCCGGTATCATTATAGTATTTCGCCATTTCCACAGGATCTGCCACATCCTGAATGCCTTCAAAATTGATACCCTTAACCACGCGTCCGTTTTTTACATCCAGGCAGGGAATAATTCGCTTGGCAATCATGAATTCTTTTTCCCTCCCATCGCTATGGCCTTTCGCAAATCAACAGCGCCGGTATACAGCGCCCTGCCAATAATGGCGGCATACATATCCATTTGTGTCAGCGCCTGAATATCCTTTTCCGATGATACGCCGCCGCTGGCCACGATTTGCATCCGATCAATTTCTTTCAGCCGTTCGTATGCGGAAAGATTGGGGCCCATCATCCGCCCATCCCGGGCGATATCCGTATAAATGACCGTATTCACGCCCTGATTGGGCAGATTATTCACAAAGGAAAATGCGTCAATATCCGTGATGGTGCGCCAGCCATGAATCGCCACTTTTCCATCCCTTGCATCAACCCCGGCAGCAATCTGCCCAGGATAGCTGGCGGCCAGCATTTCCATCAAGGAGGGGTTTTCAACGGCCAATGTTCCCAGAATAATCCGCTTTACGCCTGCATCCAGATAGCGCCTGGCGCTTTCTTCGCTCCGGGCGCCGCCGCCAACCTCCAGCATCAGGCCGCTTTCACTGGCCAGTTTTTCAATGACGGAAAAATTTTTCTGTCCGCCGTCTCTGGCAGCGTCTAAATCCACCACATGCAAATATTCGGCACCGGCCTCCCGAAAGGATGCAGCAACCGCCATTGGGTCGCTGCCATAAACGGTCATCTGATCATAGTCCCCTTCGGTCAGGCGGACAACCTGTCCATTTCTTAAATCAATTGCCGGAAAAATCAGCATGATCCTTTTACCTCCCCAAATGCCCGAAGAATGGCCAAGCCTACCTTTCCGCTCTTTTCCGGATGAAACTGGGCGCCGAATACATTCCCCTTCTGTACCAGTCCGGGTACATCCACCCCGTATTCCGATGCAGCAACCAGTTTTTCTCCCACGCCTTTTGCATAATAGGAATGTACGTAATATACGCTGTCCCCTTCCCGGATATAGCGGGTCAGGGGGCTTTCGCGACAAATCTTCAATTCATTCCAGCCGATATGCGGCACTTTCAAATTTCCCGGCAGATCCTGCTGCAATGGACAGATTTCACCGGGCAGCAATTTCAATCCTTCGTGCTCCCCGTATTCATAGCTTTTTTCAAATAGCAATTGCATCCCCAGGCAAATGCCCAGCAGCGGCGTTCCGTTCTTTGCTTTTTCAACCACCAACCGATCCATGCCTGTCTCCGTTAGCTTTCTCCTTGCATCGCCAAATGCGCCCACGCCAGGCAGAATCATCTTTTCGGCGCTGCGGATGATTGCTTCATCCCGTGTGATGCAATTCTCGATTCCAATATAATCCAGCGAATGGCTCAGAGAATACAGATTTCCCACACCATAATCAATAATCGCAATCATAGGCGCTCCTTTTTACAGCACGCCCTTGGAAGAGGGCGTTTCATCAGCCCGCGCAGTATCAATGGCAATCGCCTGCTTCAGGCATCTGCCCAAGCCTTTAAACATGGCTTCGATGATATGATGGGAATTAGTTCCTGCAAGCTGATAAAAATGAATGGAGGCCCGGATATTCCTCGCAAAGGATGCCATGAACTCCTGTACCAGCTCCGTATCAAAATTCCCCACCTTCTGAGACGGGATATTTACCTGGTATCCCAGCGCATCCCTGCCGCTTAAATCCACCGCGCAAAGCACCAGCGTTTCATCCATGGGCAAAAGGAAATTTCCATAACGCCCAATGCCTTTTTTATCGCCCAATGCCTTTGCAAAGGCCTCGCCCAGACAAATGGCGATATCCTCCACCGTATGATGATCATCCACCTGCGTATCGCCCCTGCAGGAAAGAATCAGATCAAATTGCCCGTGAAACGCCATGAGTTCCAGCATATGATTCAAAAAACCGCATCCGGAATCAATCTGGCTTTTTCCTTTGCCATCAAGTTCCACAGAAAGCTGAATCTGCGTTTCTTTGGTTTCTCTCTTCAGCGCTGCATTTCTCATTTCAGAATCTCCTTTGTCACTTCAATCAGCTTTTCCATCTGCTCCCTGCTGCCAATGGTAATACGCACAAAAGCCTTGATTCTTGGGGTATCAAAATATCGAACGATAATATTGTTTTTTCTCAGCGCCTGCTGATATTCCATACCGGAAATTCCCGGCGCGGCAGCGAAAACGAAATTCGCCATCGAAGGGAGAACGGAAAACCCCAGCTTTTCCAATTCTTTTGTCGTCCATTCCCTGTTTTCCATCACTGCCTTTCTGCAGCTTTCAAAATACGCCGTATCTTTCACCGCGGCAATTCCAGCCGCCTGGGTCATGGTATTGACGTTGTAGGGATGAAAGGAATTTCGGATACGATTCAAATCATCAATCAGCGGCGGCTGACCGATTGCAAATCCAAGCCGGGCCCCTGCCAGCTGACGGGATTTTGAAAAGGTGCGTACAACCAGCAGATTTTCGTATTGATCCAGCAGCCGAATGGCGCTCTCCGCCCCGAAATCCACATAGGCCTCATCCACAATCACGATATGATCTGGATTCATCCGCAGCAGTGTTTCAATTGCCGAAAGAGGCAATGCTTTCCCTGTAGGGGCATTGGGATTGGCAATCACGACGGTTCTATCATTTCCGGAATAATCGTTGACATCAATTTCATAACGATCATTCAGCGGAATGATCTTTGCATCCATCCCATATAATGCTGCCCAGACAGGATAGAAGCCATAGGTAATATCCGGAAACGCCAGCCCGCATTCGCCAAACGCCTGGAAAGCAAAGGCCAGGATTTCATCCGATCCATTGCCGGTAATCACCTGATTTTCCTTTACTCCGCATACTTTGGCAATGGCGGCATTCAAATTCCGGGCCGTGGGATCATTATAAAGCTGCAGCTTCTTTGCTGCCTCTTCCACCGCCGCCAATACCCCGGGCGCAGGCGCAAAGGGACTTTCATTGGTATTGAGCTTAATCAAATCCTGAATTTTCGGCTGTTCACCAGGGATGTATTCCCGCAGCTGCGCCAGCCTGGTATTAAAAAATCTGCTCATACACGTTCTCCAAATCGTACTGCCACCGAATTGGCATGGGCATTTAAGCCCTCCCGATTGGCAAAGGATACGATATGATCCTTGGCTTCCGCCAATGCTTCCCTGGAATAATAGAGGAACTGGGATTTCTTTACGAAATCATCCACGGAAAGAGGCGATGAAAACCGGGCGGTTCCGCTGGTGGGCAGCGTGTGATTGGGTCCTGCCCAGTAATCGCCCAGGGCTTCCGGAGCATTTCTGCCAAGGAAAATCGAACCCGCGCTTTCAATCAACCCCAGCATGGCAAATGGCTCATCCACGCAGATTTCCAGATGCTCCGGCGCGATCAGATTGGCAATTTCTACGCCCTGCATCAGATCATGGGCCACGATAATTTTTCCGTTGCTGTCAATGGACGCCCTTGCAATTTCCTGCCGGGGCAAAAGCGCCAGCTGCCTTTCCACTTCCATCTGAACGGCCTTCGCCAATTCTTCGCTGTCCGTTACCAGAATGGCAGATGCCAGTTTATCATGCTCAGCCTGGGAAAGCAGATCTGCCGCCACATATTCGGGATTGCTCTTTCCATCGGCAATCACCAGAATTTCGCTGGGCCCGGCAATCATGTCAATATCCACGACGCCGTATACCCTGCGCTTGGCAGTGGCCACATATACATTCCCGGGGCCCACAATTTTATCCACCGCAGGCACCGATTCCGTGCCATAGGCCAGGGCAGCCACTGCCTGGGCGCCGCCTGCCTTGATAATCCTGGTAACCCCTGCAATTTTGGCGGCACAAAGGATGGCCGGGGCAATCTTTCCGTCCTTCCCGGGCGGGGTAGTGATGACGATATCCTTCACCCCGGCGATTTTGGGCGGAATGGCATTCATCAAAACAGAGGAAGGATAGCTGGCCGTGCCGCCGGGCACATAAAGGCCGACCCTGCGCAAGGGGATGATCCTCTGGCCCAATACTTTGCCGTTTTCATCGCATACGGTAAAGCTGTTTCTCTTTTGGTGGCTGTGGAAGGCCTCAATATTATCCCGGGCTAAACGCAGCGTTTCCAGAAATTCCGGATCGCAAGAATTGAATGCCTCCTCAATTTCCTTATCGCTGACCACAACGTTGTCGATAATCGCATGATCAAAGCGGGCGGCATAATCAATCAGCGCCTGATCGCCCTTTTCCCTGACGCAGCGGATAATATCATCCACCGCTGCTTCAATTTCATTTCCGGCCTGAATCGGGGGCGTTTTGAAATCCTCTGCATCAAATTGATCTACCGGCATAATTTTCATCATTTTGCAAGTACCTCCTGCAGCTGCACCGTCATTTTACTGATTACGTCATTTTTGAATAAATAACTGGATCGATTGGCAATCAGCCGGGCGCTGATGGGAATAATCGTTTCCAATACTTTTAAATGATTTTCCTTCAAAGTTTTTCCTGATTCCACGATGTCCACAATTACATCGGAAAGCCCAAGAATCGGCGCCAGTTCGATGGAACCGTTTAGCTTGATAATTTCTATCTCCCGGTTCAGTGAAGAATAATACTTTTTGGTCACCGTCGAAAACTTCGTCGCAACCCGGAGCACCCGCTCCCGATCCTCCTGATAATCTTCCGGGCCGGCCACCGCCAGGCGGCATTTTCCGATGCCCAGATCCAATAATTCATATACATCGGGATTGGCGTCCAGCAAAATATCTTTTCCGACCACGCCCACATCCGCTGCGCCATATTCCACATAAATGGCCACATCGGAAGGCTTTACCAGCAAATACCGCACATCATTTTCCGGGCTTTCCAATACCAGTTTCCGGTCATTTTCATAAATTGCCGCGCATTCAAAACCGATTTGGGAGAACAGGGTGTATACCTGATCGCCCAGCCGCCCCTTGGGCAATGCGATGTTAAGCATCCGTCCCTGCCTCCTTCCATTCATTGGCATAGAAACTGTAAATCTTTCCGCAAATCATATCATCGGGGATGGTCTTTTCCAAACGGATTCTCATCCCACCCAACATCAGCTGATTGGCTTTTTCGATCAGCTTTGTTTTATCCGTTGCATCATCATATAGAATCAGCGCATCCGCATCTGATTGCCGTTTCGTTCTGAAAAGCTGATTGAGTTCATTCAGATAAACGGCAAATCCGATTGCATCCAGATCCCGGCCAAATTTTTTGAGAAGATTGCCGTAATATCCGCCGGCCAGCAGCGCCCGGGGAATATTTTCCACAAAGCCCTGGAATATCAGCCCGCCGTAATAATCGCTGTCATTCACCAAAGAGAAATCCAGCATCAGCGCCTTTTCCTGGCCGCTGATTGCCAGCAGATCATATACCCGCTCCAGTTCGTCCAAAGCATCGGTCATGCTTTGAGAAATGGCAATTTCCCTTGCTTTTTTCAGTGTTTCCGCAAATTCACCGCAGAGCCGGGCGGCATTCATCAGCAGCTGGGCTGCAGCCGGCGCAATGCCCGCCCTTGCCACACTTTCTTTTAATTCATGCAGCTTTTTTCCACGGATATTTTCCATAATTTCCTGCCGGAGCGTGCCGTTAATTCCCAGCGCATCCAGCAGAGAAAGCAAAAAGCCGATATGAGAAAGCTGCATCCAATGGCTTTTACTGATTGATTCCAATGTTTTCTGGGCCAGGCAAATCACTTCATAGGCTGCCACCTCATCCAGCTTTCCGATATATTCAAGGCCAAGCTGGCTGATTTCCCGGTATCCCCCGCTTTGCTTATCCAGCCGGTAAACATTTTCCAGATAATAGAATTTTTCGCTGGAAGACGCATTGGCGTGGGTGTTTTTTGCGATGGATAATGTCACATCCGGCTTTAGTGCTAATACTCTGCCATCCAGATCATGGAAAGTAATAATGTTTTTACTCTTTAAAAAATTCTTGTTCTCCAGATAAAGCTCGTATTCTTCAAATTTCCCCATCCGGTATTTGCGAAAGCCGTATTGCTCATACAGCGCTCTCAATTCCAGCGTGATTTTTTCATCAGGCCGTAATACGCCGATCAAATCCTGCACCATTCATTCCTCCTGCCGCAGAAAATCTAACAAACATATTATATCTGCGCTTTATCACTCTGTCAAGCTAAAGCGATAAAATATTCAAAAAATACACTTGTAATACATTCGTGGATTTTTCAATCCCCATCAATAAATTAAAATCCAAATATTCAATTTTTTATCTGTGAATTCAAACAGGAATGTTGTATAATATATATAGGATCTGCTTTTTTGAAACGGAGGTAATTTGATGTACGAATTGAAAAATGGTATTCTTTATCAGGATGGCAAGCCCATCATCGCCATGGGGCAATCCTATTATCCTTCCTTCCATGAAGCGAAATATCCCGCTCCCCCTTCCGGCGATCGGGTGGGCCTGATGAAGGAAGATATCAAGTGGATGCGGGAAGTGGGGTTTCAGTTCCTGCGGGTTGCCGCCATCGGCAATGTAACCCTGGATGAAAATGATCAGGTAAAGGTGGATACTCCCTTTGTAGATGAAATGCTCAAGGAAGCCCATGATAAGGGCTTTGCCACCAGCGTGCGCCTGCAGGGCTATGTAATGAATATGCGCGGCCATAAGGATTATCTGATGCGCAATCATAAAGATGAGCCCATGGAGCTGGATTGGTCCGCCTTCATGCAAAGCTCTCTCTATCACAAGGGCGTATTGCAGGATAATATTGAGGCCAGCCAGGCCCTTGCCCGCCATTTCGATAAGATTCCCGGCGTACTTTCCTATCAGATTTATAACGAACCCCATTATCCCTACAACGGTATATTTGATTATCATCCTGCCACCATCGCTGCCTATCAGGATTGGCGCAAAGAAAATGGCATGGAACCCGAGGATCCGCCCCGCCGCCGTCCGCTGGATGGCGAATCCCCTGAGCCCTGGATTCAGTGGCGCTTATTCAATATGTATGCCATGAGCAAATTCCTCAACGACACTGCCGCCCTCACCCGCAAGGCCGCGCCTGATAAGGAAACCTATACCTGCATGACCTCTGCCCCCGCAGGCAACGGCGTCATGGCAGGCGGTATCAATTACTATGATAATGCCGAAGGCATGGAAACCGTCGGTATCACCTCCTACACCCATCAGGAAGGCGTGGATTACTACGTCGCCGCCTACCAATACAATATGACCGAATGCGCCGCCGCCCTGAATGGTAAGCATGCCTGGACCATTGAAATCGATGCCCGCACCCATATGCCCGCCCGCAAGCTGCACGAGGAAACATATCATCTGCTGGGCGCCGGCCACAAGGGCATCGTCTATTACGAGTGGCGCGGCGATTATCCCGATGAAAAAACGCCCCTGCCCGATAACTGCGGCTTTATCTTCAATGACGGCACCAAGACCGAGCATTACGATCGTTCCGTGGAAATGGTCCGCTTCGTCAACAAGCATTCTACGCTGCTGGCCTCTGCCGAATGTATGCGGGACGCCGTCGGCCTTCTTTCTTCCGATCACGCCGCCGCTTACGCGGATGCTTATATGGGCGACGAAAATATCAGCGCCTATGTGCATCAGTCTCTGCAGGCCTATCGGGAGCTTCGCAAGGCTCATATCAATCCTGCCATTCTGTGCAGCCGCCATTTGAAGGAAAATAAACTTGGCGTTAAGTATCTGTTCATACCCTGCCAGAAAAACTGGCTTTCCAAGCAGGAAATGGATGAAATTGATGCTTTCGTTGCCGCCGGCGGCAAGGCGTTTTTCCTGAATCAGATGGGCACCTTCGGGGCCGTCACGCCTTATGGCTGGTGGCAGTGGGATGTGGAACGCCTCAACGGTACCACCAGTGAATTCCGTTCCAATATGGAATTGGAGGATGCGCTGGAACTGTGCCGGATCAAGCCTCTCGCCGCTTTCAATTCCCGCCATCTGAAGGCCGGTCTACTTCGCGGCGCCGATTATACCCTGGCCGTGATCAATAATACTGATCCTGCCCATCGGGATGTGGAAGGCGCCGTGCTGACCCTTTCCTTCCCTGTTTCCAGCGCCCGTTTCCTCTCTCCCGATGTGGAAATGGATCTGGAATGCGATGGAACCAGCGTAAAGCTTCCCGCCATCTGCGAAGGCGGCATCGTGGTTCTGAAGGATTAATTGTTTTCGTTTTTCAAGGGCTGCCGTTCCTGGCAGCCCTTTTAATTTCATTTTACCAGGCTAAACAGCATAACAAAAGGACGCATTTCCACAGCGAAAATGCGTCCTTTCCATTATCATTCCTTATGCCCGATCGGCGCCGACGGCCTTTAAAAACTGCTTGGCGATATACATGCAGCCAATCTGGTTCGGATGAATTCTGTCCCAGGCGATATTGCAGGGATGCATATGCTCAAAAAGCCGATCCCAGCCTTCCTGCAGATCCACAAAAACCAGCTGGTATTTTTCCGCAAGGCGTCTGACAGCCTTTCCGTATTCATCCATTCTTGCCCGCATGGGATCCTTCCGATTCGGCTCCATAAAATAAGGCGTCATCAGGATCATGCCCTTCACATGAGGCAGGGTTTCCTTGATCAGTTTTTCATAGGTCGCCTCAAATTCCTCCAGCGGCACATGGGTTTCGGGCATCTGCGGGGAATCGAATTGCCGCCAGACGTCATTGATCCCAATCAGCACGCTCACCCAGTCAGGCTTTAAATCCATCACGTCCGTCTGCCAGCGCCGATCCAGATCCCGCACCTGATTGCCGCTGATCCCCATATTGATGATGCGAAGCTGCAATTCCGGATACATACAGCAAAGCAGGGAAGCCGCATCGGCCACATAGCTGCGGCCCCAGGCGTTGAATAATCCTTCCCCTACCGGGCGTTTGCGCTCATAATCCGAAATAGAATCCCCGATGAATAATACGGTATCATTCTTTTCAAAAATCATATTGAAACGCTCCTTTGTGATGATTGTATTCGCATTATAGCAAATTCTTCTCCATTTCGCAAGCCGGGAATCCACGGCTTGCAAGGCCTGGTTTTTTCATGCTATAATCAACCGTAAATACGTTTAAGGAGTATCACCCATGCAATTGTACTTCGCACCGCTGGAGGGAATCACCGACGCCATTTTCCGCCGCGTGCATCATGATACTTTCTCCGGCGTCAGCAAATACTTTCTGCCTTTTGTCAGTCCCTCCGAATCTCTTTCCTACACCATTCGTCAGGAGGCTGAGATTTCTCCGGCGCTCAATGCCGGTCTGCCCGCCATTCCCCAGATTCTGGCCAAAAAAGCCGATTATTTTCTGGGCATGGCCAAGGTATTCGCCGACAACGGATATCCGGAAGTAAATCTGAATCTGGGGTGCCCATCCGGTACTGCAACAGGAAAAGGCAAGGGCGCCGGTATGCTGAAAAATCCCGATGAATTATGCCGTTTTCTGGATGACATCTATGCCAAAGCGCCGCTGCCCATTTCCATCAAAACCAGAATCGGGTTTGACTCCGTGGATGAATGGCCAAGGCTCAGGGAAGTATTCTCCGTATATCCCATTCATGAATTGATCATCCACCCCCGCACCAGGAATGAACAATACGGCGGCACTGCCCATCGTGATTTACCCCTTTCCTTTTCCGCTTTCCCTTATGTATATAATGGGGATATCTTTACAGTTGCGGATTATCAGGAAATTTCGGCTTTATTTCCGGGTGCTTCCGCCGTTATGATCGGGCGCGGCGCCATCGCCAATCCTGCGCTGTTCCAGGAAATCTCGGGCGGTACGCCCCTTACCCTTGATCTTTTGGCCCTGTTTCATGATCGGCTCTGCGCCGCTTATCTCAAATCCTGGCCCCAAAGTGCCGCCATCGGCAGAATGCATGCCATTATGCGCTATATGTTTATGTGCTTTGATGCGCCGGAAAGATACCGGAAGGAAATTGGCAAAACTGCAAATCTCGACGCCTATTCCGATGCCGTTTCCCGATTGTTCCACGAATGCCCATTCAAGGAAACGCCTTCATTCGTTCCCAATCGTCCATAAGCAATTCCCGATCACAGGATCGCATCCCTGTCAGAAAAAATGATGAAAATTGAAACTTATAAAAAAAATCCATGCAGGGTTTTATCAATTCCTTATTGGAAAAACAAAAGCATACGAATTCCTCCGAATATGTGTATTGTGCATGATGATGAGTATTCAAAAGAGGATTATTGGGAATATCGTGATGAGCCTTATTTTCGATTATCCCACGCATTGAAAAATATACATATCATATCTGTGGATGGCATATCGATTGTTACCGCTGCACCGGATGACATTCCTTTGTTTGTTGATATCATCAATCAATCCTATACCGATTTATCTGTCACTTTTGAGCAGCTCCAAGGGTATACCCAAACCGAGGCCTTCTGCCCGGAACTGTGGATTATTGCCATTGATCATGCTAATGCTTGTGCAGTAGGCTGCGGTATTGCAGATTTTGACAAAGAGTTGCGCGAGGGAATCATTGAATGGATACAGGTTATCCCTGCCTATCGGGGACGAAAAATCGGTCAGCTTATTGTGAGTGAATTGCTGAAGCGAATGACGGGTATGGCAGAATTTGCAACAGTTTCCGGAAAAGTGAACAATGCAGCATCGCCTGAAATGCTATACCGGAAATGCGGTTTTAGCGGAAATGATCTTTGGCATATTTTAACCAAGGAAGAATAATCTTGCCGATTGCGATTGATCGAACAAACGGAAAACGCAATGATCTGCGCTGCGCCGGCACATACCATCTTACAATCACACAAGCAAACGAGCATCCGTTAT
>SVHD01000061.1 GCA_015056015.1 Clostridiales bacterium | reverse complement strand
TCGGCCTGGACGCCCAGGATGCGCCCCTGATTTCTGCCAAGATGGGCATTGGCATCGAGGATGTACTGGAGGCCGTCGTCACCCGGATGCCCTCCCCCGAAGGCGACGAAAATGCGCCGCTTAAGGCCCTGGTATTTGACGCCACCTATGACAACTATCGCGGCGCCATTTGCTTTATTCGGGTGATGGAAGGCAAGGCCTATCCCGGCATGCGCATGCGAATGATGCAAACCGGTGCGGAATTTGACGTGGTTGAAGTGGGCACCTTCTCCCCCACTTATACGCCCTGTGATGCGCTGCTCCCCGGCGATGTAGGCTATATTTCCGCTTCCATCAAGGATGTGCGCGATACCAAGGTCGGCGACACCATCACCGACGCCGCTTATCCTGCTGCCGAACCGCTTCCCGGCTACAAGGATGTGCAGCCCGTGGTATTCTGCGGCATTTATCCCGCTGACGGCGCGGATTACGATAATCTTCGCGACGCGCTGGATAAGCTGCGCATGAACGACGCCTCGCTCACCTTTGAGCCTGAAACCAGCGTGGCGCTTGGATATGGCTTCCGCTGCGGCTTCCTTGGGCTTTTGCATATGGAAATCATTCAGGAACGTCTGGAGCGGGAATTTGATCTGGATCTGGTCACCACGGCCCCCAGCGTTATTTACGAAGTCGTCAAAACCGATGGCACCGAAATGCGCATTGATAACCCCACCAATCTTCCACCCATCACTGAAATTGCCGAAATGAAGGAGCCCTTCTGCCGTGCTACCATCTATACTCCCCAGGATTATGTGGGCACGCTGATGGATCTTTGCCAGGACAAGCGCGGAACCTTTATCGATATGCAGTATGAAGGCAAGCGCATTAAGCTGCTCTATGACGTGCCGCTGAATGAAATGATCTTTGATTTCTTTGATCAGCTCAAGAGCCGTTCCAAGGGCTATGCCTCCTACGATTATGAAATTACGGGCTACCAGGGCAGCGAACTGGTGAAGATGGATATTCTGCTCAACGGCGATATCTGCGACGCCTTTACCATGATCGTGCATAAGGATAAGGCGTATGGCCGCGGCCGCGCCATTGCAGAAAAACTGAAGGACGTTATTCCGCGCCAGCAATTTGAAATTCCCATTCAGGCTGCTATCGGCGGAAAAATCATTGCCCGCGAAACGGTAAAGGCTGTTCGCAAGGACGTGCTTGCCAAGTGCTATGGCGGCGATATTACCCGTAAGAAGAAGCTGCTTGAAAAGCAGAAGGAAGGTAAAAAG
The DNA here is from genome assembly GCA_015056015.1 of Clostridiales bacterium. GTDB lineage: Bacteria > Bacillota > Clostridia > Christensenellales > Aristaeellaceae > RUG563. The sequence continues at coordinate 12,306 of SVHD01000061.1, read as the reverse complement.
CGCATGCGCCAGTTCGGTACCGTGGAATTGCCCGGCGAAGCGTTTATGGCCGTTCTCAAAATGGGCGACGATTGATAAGCTTTACGCTTTCGGGATGATTTGCCTGCGGCGCTCCGTTATTTACGGGAACAGCATTCCCTTATCTTTGCCCTATGGAGGTATGCATGAATATCATCGATATCGTCATTCTGGTCATTCTGGGCGTCAGCGTGGTTTACGGCCTGTACCGGGGCTTTATGCACACCGTGCTTTCCGTTGCCTGCTGCCTGATTTCTGTTTTTCTGGCCTTTTCCTTTGGGCCCAAGCTTTCTGCATGGGTCAGCGGCAGCCAGGGCGTTTCTTCCACCCTTGCTACCTACACCGATGCGGTTTCCCGGGTCGGTGATTATGATCTTGCATCCACCCAGGTCAGTCAATTGACGGATGGCACCATTTCGCAGATTCTTGAAAACGTCAGCCTCCCCCAGCAAATCTCCACCATTCTGGAAAATAATCTGCGTAATCACGTCTTTTCTACCGTCGGGCTCTTTACTGTCAATGATTACGTATCCAATACCATCGTGGCCGTTGCCATCCATGCCATTTGTTATCTCGTCTGTTTTGCCATCAGCTATCTGGTGCTTTCCGTGCTTGTCAGTCTGATTCATCATGTATTCAAACTGCCCCTGCTCAAGCATCTGGATTGGCTGGCCGGCGGCGCATTTGGCCTGGCACGCGGAGCGATGATCCTGTTCGTGATTTTCCTGCTCATTCCCCTTCTGAGCACGATTATCCCACTGGATGCTTTCAATGAACTGCTGGAACAGAGCACCCTGGCCCCCATCTTTAACAGCAATGGCTTTTTTGCCAGCGTCATTGCCGGAAAATTATAAATCATCCCATCAGAAAAGCTGCTCCCAGGAGCAGCTTTCTTTTTTAGTCAAATAACTGATTGATATCATCCAGCATTCCGGTTCGGGTAAATGCATCCAGATAAGTAAACGGCTTTCTCTCACGATCGTACAATTGCGCCTGATTGGCCGCATCCATTCGCTTGAATCGAATGGAAACATCAATCGGATAAGAGAACTGATAGCACTGCATTTCATCTTCCCTGGCAACAGCACGCTTTACGGCCTCATAAATCTTTCGCTGCGCTTCCTTGGGGTGCAGGCTCACGGCCCCGTTCCAACCAAAGCCCTGCTTGGTTTCCACAGCTTCAATCCACGGAAAGCTTTCTTTTGCCTGCATGACGCCGGCAGCATCCGAAGCGGCAAACATAATCTTTACTCCGTGCCGGGCAGCACAGGCGGCGTCAATCTCCATTTCTCCCAATTCCTTGCCGTTGATGGTATACCCCTGGTAAACTTTCGAGTTATAGGTATGCGCGAGCACTGCATTTCTGGTAGCTTCTCTGGCGTGATAACCGATCAGCAGAATGCCGGTATAGCTGTCATCCATCCCGGGAAAGCGCCCGTGAAAACCGCTGCCCATGGCAATTTTGCATCGGGAATCCAATAAATCATAATCCATATTCAGGCCGCTGCCGTGATTATCCCATACTACCACTTCATCCGCGCCGGAATCAAAAAGCGCCTTTGCGCAGGCGTTGGCTTCCAGCAGGCCTTCCCGGGCTGCAAAAGCATATTGCTTTCCCTGACCAAGCCCCACGCCATGCTCGCCAACGACGCAGGCTACGCCCTCCAAATCAACTGCAACATAATATTTTTTCATAATTGTTTGGCTCCCTTTGATCTGATTTGAGATTTGTGATTAGATATACTATAACATAATGAGCTATGATTGGCAAATCAAAAATTTGTACAAAAAATCAGAAAAAGTTCCGGAAATTAAATGGAGCCAGTGTTGACAGAACAGAAGAAATTAGGTATAGTATTTTTGTATAAATATCGTTTATTGGGGGTTGAATCATGACGATTGGCGATATGGTTCAGATTTTGCACGCCAAGGTGCTTTGCGGTGAAGATAAGCTGGATAAGCCGGTTTCCACCGCCTGCTGCTCCGATCTGATGAGCGATGTATTGGCATTTGTGAATGAAAAAACCGTCCTGATCACCGGGCTGAGCAATCCTCAGGTTATTCGTACTGCGGATATGCTGGATTTAAAATGCCTGGTTTTCGCCCGTGGAAAAACGCCGACGGACGATATGCTGACCCAGGCTGACGAGCAGGGGCTGGCCGTTATCTGCACCAGAGAAACTGCTTTCACCGCCTGCGGCCTTCTGTTTTCCGCCGGTCTTCGCGGCGTACCGATTGAATGGCAGAAGGAGGGCGAATAATCATGGGTGCATTTATTCATGCGGAATATCCCGTTGATTCCCGGGATTACACCCGCGCCGGCGAGGCTTCTGCCGATATCAAGCGAAAATTAAAGCAATTGGGCGTCAGCAGCATGGTGCTGCGTCGGGTTGCCGTGGCCACTTATGAAGTGGAATTGAATCTTGTTATTCATTCCATGGGCGGGAAACTGATCCTGGATGTGGACGAAAAGGGCGTTTCTCTTACGTCCGTTGACGTGGGTCCCGGTATTCCCAATATCGAAATGGCCATGCGCGAAGGCTATTCCACCGCCGATGATGAGGCGCGTGCCATGGGGTTTGGCGCCGGCATGGGCCTTCCCAATATGAAGAGAAATGCCGATGATTTCGAAATTGAAAGCGAACCGGGTAAGGGAACGCGAATCTGCATGCGTTTCTCCCTGGTATAAGAAAGGCCTAGCAAATGGATAATTTGAAGCGTTATCATTCCGTGCGGCTGGATAAAAGCCGCTGCAAGGGATGTACCAACTGCCTGAAGCATTGCCCGACGGAAGCAATTCGCGTCCGCAACGGCCGTGCCCATATCATTGACGAGCGATGCATTGATTGCGGCGAATGCATCCGTATTTGCGATTATCATGCAAAGGTGGCTATTACGGATGATATCAGCGCGATCCGTGGTTTCCCCCATGCCATTGCGCTGCCTGCGCCCTCCTTATATGGCCAGTTTAAAAACCTGCGCTCCATCGGGCCGGTTCTGGAAGCACTGAAGAAAATTGGTTTTGAAGAGGTTTTCGAAGTGGCTCGTGGCGCGGATATTGTCAGCCGTGCTATTCATGAAAAATTGCGCACGCCCGGCCTGCCCCGGCCTCTTATTTCTTCTGCCTGTCCGGCGGTCGTTCGCCTGATTCAGGTTCGTTTTCCCGATCTTCTTCCCCATGTGGTGGATGTGCGCCAGCCCATGGAAGTGGCCGCCATGATTGCCCGGCAGGAATTCTGCAAAAAGCATGATTGTCCGCCAGAAGATGTAGGCGTATTCTTTATCACGCCCTGCCCCGCTAAAATGACGGCCATCCGGCATCCCATCGGGCAGGAAAAATCTGCCGTAGACGGCGCTATTTCCATGATGGAAATCTATGGTTTGCTGCTTCCTCATATCAGCGCAAGCAGCGGCAAGGAAACCCAATCTGACGCCACATATTACGGTATTCGCTGGGCCGCCGGCAGCGGCGAAGCGAGCGCTGTATGCCCCGAAAATTCCCTGGCCGTAGATGGAATTCAGAATGTAATCCGCGTGCTGGAGGAAATCGAGAATAATCGGCTCAATGATTTGCAATTTTTTGAAGGTTCTGCCTGCCTGTGCGGTTGTGTAGGCGGCCCGCTGGCCTTTGAAAATAATTATGTGGCCAAACGTGCCATCAGAAAGCTTTCCAATACGCTTTCCAAAGTTCATCCGGTGGATGATGTGCCCGCATCAATGATGGCCAAATATCCTCTGTATTTTGATCATCCGCTGGAGCCCAACAGCGTGATGAAATTGGATGATAACCTGGTCATTGCCATGCAGAAGATGGAGCGTATGAATGAGATTCTCAATGAACTGCCCGGCTATGATTGCGGTTCCTGCGGCTCTCCCACCTGCCAGACCTTTGCCGAAGATATTGTCCGCGGTTACTTTGGCGAAATGGATTGCATCCATAAGCTGCGCGATCAATTAAAGGTCATGGCGCAGCAAATGGTTGAATTGGCCCAGACCAAGCGTGACGATTGATTATTCGTTATCAGAAAAGGAGAATAAGCTTTGAAAGTATCTGAATTGATTCCGTTGATTGAAGCAAAAAATCAAACCCCTGCCATCGCCGGCGACCGTGAAGTCACTTGCGGCTACGCCTGCGATCTGCTTTCCTGGGTGATGGCCCATGGCGATGAAGGCATGGCCTGGGTGACTGTGCAGACCCATATGAATGTTGTTGCGGTTGCGGTGCTGGCTGATATGGCTTGCGTTATTCTGCCTGAAAACATTGATATGGAAGAAGAGAGCCTGAAGAAGGCCGAAGAAGAAGGCCTTTGCGTGCTCAAGAGCCCGCTTACCGCCTATGCAATTTGCGGACGCATGGCCGCTGCCGGCGTTCCTGAAAAGAATAGCTGATATGGCTGCAGAATTATTTGCCGATCTGCACATTCATTCCTGCCTTTCCCCCTGCGGTGACGAGGAAATGACCCCTGGCAACATTCTGGGCATGGCCATGCTGAAGGAATTGGACGCGGTGGCAATCGCAGATCATAATTCTGCACGAAATCTTCCTGCAGCTGAAAAGATCGCAGAGGCCTATGGTCTTTTGCTGATCCCTGCCATGGAAATCACCACCAAAGAAGAAGTGCATATGCTGGGCTACTTCCCCGATGTGGCCTCTGCTGTGGACTTTGGTGAAATGCTTCGCCCCCATTTGCCCAAGAGAAAAAACAAGCCTTCTCTTTTTGGGCCGCAGCTGATCCTCAATGAGGATGATGAAGTGATTGGTGAAGAGGATGCCCTGCTCATCGGCGCTACCGATCTGCCGCTGGAGGATGCGGCAAATCTGGTACGAAAATGGGGCGGCGTGCCGGTTCCTGCCCATATCAATCGCGGTTCCAACGGCCTTTTGATCAATCTGGGGCTTATGCCGGAAGAGCCCGTCTTTTCAACCCTGGAGGTATGGCGGCATCTGCCCTGCCCTATGGAGCCTCTGGAAAACCGGCATATCCTTCATTCCTCCGACGCCCATTATCTGGGCGATATACAAGAACGGGAATTCCTGCTGAAGCTGCCTGAAAAGAGCGTAAAATCCTTTCTCCAATGGATTGACAGCAAACAGCAGATATAATTTCAAATACACGATGAAAGAAGAGATGCAACATGGAAATGACTTTGCGTTGGTACGGCTCCAAATTTGATAGCGTCACCCTGGAACAGATTCGTCAGATTCCCATGGTAAAGGGCGTTATCACCACCCTGTATGATACCACCCCCGGCCAGATCTGGGAACAGGATCGGGTAAATGCCATGAAGGAAGAAGTGGAGGCCGCCGGCCTTCGCCTTTCCGGTATCGAAAGCGTGAATATTCACGACGATATCAAGGTTGGCCTGCCCAGCCGGGATCAGTATATTGAAAACTACATTACCACCCTGGAACATCTGGGCAAAGCGGATATCCATATGGTCTGCTACAATTTCATGCCCGTCTTCGACTGGACCCGTTCCGATCTGAAGAAGCCTCTGCCCGATGGCTCTACCTGCCTTTCCTATGACCAGGAGCTGGTCGATAAGCTGGATTTCGAAGCGATGCTTTCCGATATGGAAGCCAATTCCGATGGCTTCGTGCTCCCCGGCTGGGAACCCGAACGCATGGCCCGCGTGAAGGAGCTCTTTGAGCTTTATAAAGACGTTGACGAAGAAAAGCTCTTCCAGAATCTGGTCTATTTCCTTAAGGCCATTATGCCCACCTGCAAAAAGTACGGCATCAATATGGCCATTCATCCCGATGACCCCGCCTGGCCCGTATTCAATCTGCCCCGCATCATCACCGGCAAGGAAAAGATTCAGCGCCTGCTTGACGCCGTGCCTGATAAGGAAAACGGCCTGACGCTGTGCACCGGTTCTCTGGGCTCCAATCCCAAGAATGATATTCCCGATATGATCCGTTCCTTCAAGGGCCGCATTCACTTCGGTCACGTCCGCAACGTGATCCATCTTGCTCCCGGAAAATTTGACGAAGCGCCCCATCCCTCCTGCCTGGGTTCTCTGGATATGTACGAAATCATGAAGGCGCTGCATGATATCGGCTTTGACGGCCCCATCCGTCCCGACCATGGCCGCCTGATCTGGGGCGAAGTTGCGATGCCCGGCTACGGCCTCTACGACCGCGCTCTGGGCGCCACCTATCTCTACGGTCTGTGGGAAGCCATTTGCCGCAACGCCAAATAAATCTTTTCAATAACACAAAACTACGGGATGCATTCTTTGCAGCCCGTAGTTTTTTATTGCCATCATCAGTTTTCCCATCAATTTACCGGATATGGCTGACAGAACTATACAGCATGACGAGACTGCAACTGAGCAAAATACTGCCGACAATATCGCTGAACCAATGTACCCCAGAAATCAGCCTGCCAATGACCATGAAAGCAGTAAACGCAGCATTCAGCACAGTAACCGAAATCTTTATACTGCGGTTTCTTATGCGCGCATCGCATTGCATTGCCGCTGTTGACATCACACATATTACCAGCAGCGTTGTCGAGGACGGATAGGATACCTCCAGAATTCCTTCAATGAGCACGGGCCGATAATTGATAGCAACATACTCAAAAAGAATATATACTGCCATAACAAGGATATAAAAGACACCGAGAACCCAAATATTTCGATCTACCAGCAAAATATGCTTTCGTTTGATCCATTGCACAAGGCCCAATATACCAAATCCCATGCATACGCCAATCGGAATCAGCCCAAGCCAATCAGTAAGCGTATACAGCGTAAAATGAACACCTGTAATTTGATGAATGAATTGGTTGATGTTTGCCAGTCCAACAAATGATCCGTTGGGGCCAATCGCCTGCACATCCAGGAAAGCTACGCAAATCGTCCAGAGGATGAATGCAATCAGGAATGCAAGGGAGATGAGCAGCCGTTTTTCATGTTTCTTCATTTTTCTTATCATCCTTTCTTCGTTTCGGTTTTCACACGGTTAAAATCCTACACAAAGAAAGCGAAAAATGTAAGAATCCACTTGTCACATCAGCGATACGATTCGTGTCGCCGCTGTTTCAGCAGCACCCATATCTTGATAGACAGAAAAATAAAAGATAATATTGCCGCATATGGCTGACGGCTGATGATGAAAAGAAGCAGCGCGGCAGAATTGAGCAGCAAGGAAACGCCTTTTCCATGCTTTTTCCAGAATTCACAATGAAACTTTTGCAACCCCATTGTTATCATGCCGCAAAGCAGCATTCCAATCAGCACAATTATATAGGCAATCTTTAAGTATTGCTGAACCAATGTTAATGTTAAAAGAGAAACCGCCTGAATTTCGCCATCGGATAATTGCGAAAAGATCGGCATAAAAAAGAAGAATACCGCGCTGCAATCCAGCATGGCAAAGGTAAAATCCCGAAGGCGCTTCTCTTTTTGAATCTGCTCCTCTTTCGCAATGTTAAGCACTTCGTCTCCGGACAACAGTTCATCGATCGAAATAGCGTAGAATTTTGATATTGCCTTCAAGGAGTCGATGCTCGGGTATCCCCTGCCCGATTCCCATTTGGAAACTGCTGTTCTGGATACATACAGTGCTTCCGCAAGCATTTCCTGGGTAATTCCCTTTTGCTTTCTAAGAATCTGCAATTTTTCATGAAATTCCATTGCGATCACACCTTATTTTTTAGCGATTGGCAGAATTTGGCGCCATCTGCATATTTGAAATTCTATCCCCGTATGATGAAGCACGGAGGTGATTTTCATGCCCTGTTGTGATGTGGATCCGGAAATCGAAACCCGGCATTATCCAAACGGAAGCAGCACCGGATTCCGTATTGCTGGCTTTGTCCTGATCGGCATTGGTGTATTGCTCATTTTGCTTTGCGTGCCCTGCTGGGCTTGGCTGGCTGCCATTGGCGCTTTGCTGATTTTTCTGGGTATTTTGCTCATTCGAAAATGAAGGAGGCAGAAATCATGGCGATTCGAATCATTTGCATTCAGGCACCGAAAGGAATACGCAGCATCCTGCGGGCAATCAAACGCAAAAAAGATGCTTAAATCTCCACGGCGAATTCGTCGCCGTTTTTTTCATTTTATATTCCATCTTGAAAAAAATTGATGATACGACCATATGTTCACCCGCTCTCCTGACCATTATATTATATATTTTTTTCCCAGTCAACGCACGTATAGATTGACATTATTCACCTTTGATAATACAATAAGAAAAACGATAAAGGAGAAATGCATTATGCCTAATTTTTATATGGCCTTTCCTGGCGGCAAACGAAAAGCGCTTACGTTGAGTTATGATGACGGTGTGGAGCAGGATATCCGCCTCATGAAAATCATGGATCAGCATGGTCTGAAAGGAACCTTCAATATCAGTAGCGGCGCCTATGGTCCCGAAGGGAAAAAACTCGAAAAGGGAAAATTCCACCGGCGTCTTTCCTATAACGAAGCAACGCAAGTTTATACCAACTGTGGTCACGAAGTCGCCATCCATGCGCTGGAGCATACCGATCTTTCTGCCCTGCCCCCCTCTCCGGCAGTTTGGGAAGTGATGAAAGATAAAGAAAATCTGGAAAACCAATTCGGAAAAATCATTCGCGGCATGGCCTATCCCTTTGGCAGCGTCAATGATGAATTGGCCCAAACGCTTCGCGGCGCCGGAATCGCCTATGCGCGCACAACGGTTTCCACCTGTAAATTTACCATTCCTACCGACTGGCTGAAAATGCCCGCCACCTGCCATCACAAGAATCCGGAACTGATGAATCTGGCGAAAAAATTCATTGAGGAAACGCCGCATTGGGTGCCCTGGCTCTTCTATCTCTGGGGACACAGCTATGAATTTGATCAGCAGGATAATTGGCATGTAATCGAAGAATTCGCCGAATATATGGGGAATCGCGATGATATCTGGTATGCTACCAACATCGAAATCTATGATTATGTGCAGGCCTGGCGCGGCATGCATTGCAGTGCGGATGGCAAACGCATTTTCAATCCTTCCTGGCAGCCGATGTGGATTGTCAGAAAAGGGGAAATCCTTTGCGTAAACAGCGGCGAGGAAATCATTCTTCCGTAACATAAAAAGCCCCATCGGAGATGATCCGATGGGGCTTACATTTATATTGGATTACACAATGTCAACCCAGCGCTTTTCCTTGGCGGAAAGTTCGATGGCATCCAGAATCTTCTGGCAGGCAACGCCGTCTTCCACAGAGGGGAAGAAACGGCCCTTTTCGCCCTTCTGCGCGAAATCGGCGAAGGTCTGTTCCTGAATATCATCGTATCCTTCGGGAACGTCAATTTCGTGCATTTCGGGATGATCGGGGAACATCTTGGGAGAGGCAATGCCCAGCACCTTGGGATTATTCAGGTTGAAGGAAATGGAGCCTTCCATACCGTGAATATCAAATTTTACGGTGTTCTTAACACCATACGCAGCACGGGTAATATTGAAAATAGCGTTCACGCCGCCTTCCATTTCGGCCAGGAAGCTGGCATAGTCATCGGTTTCGACCTTGCCCATGCCCTCGCCATCGATGAGGGGACGTTCATGCACGGCAGTGCGCAGGCGGCCGCAGACGCTCTTGAATTCACCAATGAGCAGACGGGCCATATCCAGCAGATGCACGCCCAGATCGCCCAGAACGCCGGTGCCGGCGTATTCCTTAACGAAACGCCATTCCAGCTTGCGGCCCGGCCAGAGAGCGCTGTCCTTCAGATAAGCCACTTCGATATCCAGGATTTCACCCAGGACGCCCTGCTCCAGCAGCGTCTTGGCATAAAGAACGGCGGGATGGAAACGCCAGGAGAAGCACATCATGGCTTCGGTGTTCTTTTCCTTCAGGGCGTCAGCCAGGGTCTGGGCTTCAGCGGCAGAAAGAGCCAGGGGCTTTTCCACATTCAGCTTCTTGCCGGCCTTGACCACATCCAGGGCCATGGGAACATGCAGATAGTTGGGGGTGCAGATTTCGACGGCGTCCACGTCTTCGCAGGCGATCAGATCATGATAATCCCGGAAGCGATGGGCTTCATCCAATTCCAGCTGATCGGCCTTTTCCTTCAGATTGGCTTCGTTAATATCGCATACAGCAGTAATCTTGGCATTTTCGCAAGTCAGCAATTCTTTGATATGCTTTTTGGAAATGCCGCCAACACCAATAATGCCGACACGTACCTTATCCATGATGATTTCTCCTTCCAAATATTTGTATTATTTCGCCTCAATGCGTTCATGCTTGCCATACTTCATGGCAGGGCTGCAGGGAGCGGCCCAGCCAGCGGCATTCTTCAGCACCTGGCGGATATTGGGATCATAATAGGTGGGGAAAGTTTCATGGCCGGGCTGGAAGTAGAAGATCTTGCCAGCGCCATAATGATAGCAGCAGCCGCTGCGCAGCACAGCGCCGCCGGAGAACCAGCTGATAAACACCAGTTCATCAGGGGTGGGAATATTGAAATGCTCGCAATAGGTTTCTTCCATGGGCAGTTCGAAATATTCAGGCAGGCCGGCGGTGATGGGATGGCCGGGCATAACGGTGAAAATCCGTTCCCGATCATTTTCTTCCCACCACTTGGAGCGGCATTCGGTGCCCATCAGACGACGGAATACCTTGGAGTAATGGCCGGAATGCAGCACGATAACGCCCATACCATCGCGAACGCGGGCAGCAATGCGTTCCACCAGTTCATCCTTTACTTCGGCATGAGCGCAATGGCCCCACCAGATGAGAACGTCGGTATTATTCAGCTTTTCTTCGGGAAGGCCCTGTTCCGGTTCATCCAGCGTGGCGGTGGTCACTTCGAATTTGGGATCTTCCTTCAGGGCGTCGGCAATTGCCAGATGCAAACCATTGGGATACACTTCACGGGACTTATGATCCGCCTGCTGTTCATGGCGGAATTCATTCCATACGGTTACACGAATACTCATTGTCTTTCGACCTCCTTTTTCTGTATTGTATCTTTTTCGCTTATATGTTACAATGTATACGGCGGACATTCATTTTGTAAATTCCCGCCACGGAGGTAAATTATGCCCGTTCGATTTGATGAAATCCAGATGGCTGATCTGGCACTGATGCATGTACGCGCCCTTGAACTGAAGCAATCCCCCATGAGTATCGTCCATTATGAAGGGGCGGGGCGCGAGGATCATCTGCTTTATTATCATATTTCGGGCAGCCGGCTGTATCGGCAGGATGATCGCGAAATCATGATCCCTCGTCCGGGCGATATTCTGCTGCTTCCAAAAGGAAGCAATTATTCTTCCACCGTATTGGGCCCCGAGCCAGCCTTTGGATGCATGACCGGCTTTTTGCTGATGAATGATCACGGCGAATACCTGGATTTCGACGAACCGCCGCAATGCATTTACCATGACGAAGAATTCAGGCTTCTTCCCTATTTTCAGGATATGACAAAACATTTCAAGCGGAGCAATACCCTGCTTTTCCCCAAAGCAACGCTATCGGAATTGATGGATGAACTTATTCACAACCGTCAGCGCCAATTAAGTGCCGATGACTGGCTCGCCTACGCCGTTTCTTATATGGGGCGGCATCTGGATGCACCGCTGACCCTGGCCCTGCTTGCAGAAAAATGCCATATGAGCGAAAGAACCTTTTCCCGGAAGTTTAAAGCGGCCATGGATGTTACGCCCATCGCCTATCATCGCAGGCTGCGCATACAGAAAGCAAAGGAATTCCTTTCCAGTGGCGCTTATACCCTGGAAGCCACTGCCGAGGCCCTGGGCTTTACCGACGCTGCCCACCTGAGCCGCAGTATCTTTCAGGAAACCGGGGTTCACGCTGGCATATTCCGCCGAAGAAAAATTGAACTTGCAGAATAAGTGAGCGGCGGTACGGCATACGGGATCATTATGCCGTACCAAGCGGATGACGTATCCAATCAAGCAGCAAATTCATCTTTCCGCTTTCGATTTTGGCTGCATAATAATTTTTTATTCGAAATTTCGCGTTCCTATCGTTTTCGCCATGTTCCGCCTTGTTTCCATCATTTCAATAAAAAAGGATGCTTAAAGGAAGCATCCTTTTCATATGCAATTTGTGTTATTTATGGCCGCAGAACAGCATACTCATGGGCAGGAATGGAAACCCCGTCCACCTCATGGGCCAGCTCGCCGTAATTACAGATTACGCGTGTACCGTCTTCGTACGTGGTGACAGAAAGATCGCCCTCATGCCGATGATGGATCATGCGCTGCAGCTGCAGATCCTTCATAGGACGGTATTCCTCCAGCATTTTGCTGATATGATCGGCAGCATTTTCCACTTC
>SVHD01000105.1 GCA_015056015.1 Clostridiales bacterium | reverse complement strand
CTGAATCTGCCCAAGAATCATCCTGCCCGCGATGCGCAGGATACCTTCTATATCGACGATAACATCGTGTTGCGCACCCATACCAGCCCCGTGCAGGCGCGCACCATGCTTTCCCAGAAGCCGCCCATCCGCATCGTCTGCCCCGGCCGCGTATTCCGTGCTGACGAAGTGGATGCTACCCACAGCCCCGTTTTCCATCAGATCGAAGGTTTGGTCATTGATAAGGATGTGACCATGGGCGATCTGAAGGGCACCCTGGACGCCTTTGCCAAGCGCCTGTATGGCGATGATATTGAGGTGCGTTTCCGTCCTTCTTTCTTCCCCTTCACCGAGCCTTCCGCTGAAGTGGATCTGACCTGCTTCAACTGCCACGGCAAGGGCTGCCGCGTGTGCAAGGGCACTGGTTGGATCGAAGTGCTGGGCTGCGGCATGGTCAACCCCAAGGTGCTGGAGCTTTGCGGCATTGATTCCAAGGTCTATTCCGGCTTTGCTTTCGGTATCGGCCTGGAACGCATTACCATGCTCCGCTATGGCATCAAGGATATGCGCCTGCTCTACGAAGGCGACCTGCGCTTCCTCAAGCAGTTCCGGTAAGGGGAGAGGGAATTGGGGGAATTGGCGGGAGGAGACTTTTGAGTCAAAAGTCCCCTCCCGCACCCACCCGAAAACCGGCTTTGGATGTTTCGATGTGAATCATTCAAGCGGGTTTGCCGATGAAATTTTGATAAATTTTGATATATTAACACGGGGAGAATGCAGATAAAGTGGCATCCAGTGTGTTCCCGAACCGGTTTTCGGAGGGAGCGCGAGGGGACCGCTTTTGACGCAAAAGCGGTCCCCTCGCAAAGATAAACGTCAACTGTGGAAACCCACTTTTGCCGTCAAAAGTGGGTTTCCCCCTGTAAAACAAGGAGGTCCTATCATTATGAAAGTATCCATGAAATGGTTGAAGCAATATGCGGATATTCCGGTGGACGCTGCGGCGTACGAGAGCCGGATGATTATGACCGGCACGGGAGTGGAAGGCATGGAAGACCTGGGCGCCGAGCTGGAAAACGTGGTGGTTGGCAAGGTGCTGACCTGCCGCGATCATGAAAACAGCGATCATCTGCACGTTTGCACGGTGGACGTGGGTGAAAGCGAACCCTTGCAGATCGTGTGCGGCGCGCCCAACGTAAAGGAAGGCCTGCTGGTGCCCGTTGCCAAGATTGGCGCCAAGCTGCCCGGCGGCCTGGTAATCAAGAAGGGCAAGCTGCGGGGCGTGGAAAGCCAGGGCATGCTCTGCTCCGGTCCCGAAATCGGCGTGCCGGTGGAACTGTATCCCTCCGTGGGCGACGCCGGATTGCTGATCTTCAATGAAGAATATCCTCTGGGCACCGACGTCAAGCCTATTTTCGGCCTGGATGATACCGTGATTGATTTCGAAATTCTGGCCAACCGGCCCGATTGCCTGTGCGTATGGGGCGTGGCCCGGGAAACCGCCGCGGCCATGGGCACGGAACTGAAGCTGCCCGAAGTTAAGGTTCAGGAAGTGGGCGGCGATATCAATGATTTCGCCAAGATCGATGTAATGGAAACCGAGCTTTGCCCCCGTTATGCCGCCAAGGTGGTCAAGAATGTGCGGGTTGCGCCCTCTCCTGCCTGGCTGCGCCAGTATCTGCATGCGGCGGGCATGCGCTCCATCAATAATGTGGTGGATATCACCAACTTCATCATGCTGGAAACCGGCCATCCCATGCATGCCTTTGATCTTTCCAAGGTGCGCGGCAAGCACATCATCGTGCGCAAGGCGGAAGCCGGCGAAAAGCTGGTTACCCTGGATGGCAAGGAACATCCCCTCTCCGGCGGCGAACTGATGATTTGCGATGAACAGGGCCCCACCGGCCTTGCGGGCATCATGGGCGGCGAAGAGAGCGAAATCACCGAAGAAACCAAGGAATTGCTCTTTGAATGCGCGGCCTTTGACCGCACCTCCATCCGCCTGACCGCCCGCGCCCTGGGCATCCGCACCGAGGCTTCCGGTCATTTTGAACGCGGCGTTTCTCCTGCCACCGTGATGAACGCCTTGAACCGCGCCTGCCAGATGGTGAATGAACTGGACGCCGGCGACGTGGTATCCGGCGTGATCGACGTATATCCCAATCCCATCGTGCCTGCTACCCTCACCGTTTCCTGCCAGCGCATGGCGCACCGGGCGGGCGTGGATATCGCCCCCGAGGAGATGGAAAAGATCCTCAAGAAACTGCAGTTCACCGTATCCCGCAATGGGGATGAAATGGTGGTGACTGCCCCTGCCTTCCGCCAGGATGTGGATCAGGAAGCGGATATTTGCGAAGAAGTGCTGCGCTATGCGGGTTATGACCGCATTCCTGTCACCCATCTGCGGGGCGAAAATCCCATGGGTGGCCTGAATGAAAAGGCGGCCCGGCAGCAGATTCTGCGCCGCCAGCTCACCGGCCTGGGCTTCTATGAATCCATGACCTTCTCCTTCATTTCCAAGAAGGTAATCAGCAATCTGGGCCTGCCGGAATCCGATCCCCGGAATCAGCCCCTGATGGTGCTCAATCCCCTGGGCGAGGATACCGCCTGCATGCGCACCACGCTGCTTTGCGGCCTGCTTAAGACCTTGTCCACCAACGTAAAGAACGGCAACGAAAACGGTCGTCTCTACGAAATGGGCACCGTGTATGATGCAATCAACCGCACGCCGGATAATCTGCCCACTGAAAGCCCCGCCCTGGCCATCGGTATGTATGGCAATGCGGATTTCTATGCCATCCGCGGCGTGGTGGAAGCCCTGTGCAAGGAAGAGGGCATTGAATACGCCATCGCTTCCTGCGATGAAGCGTATCTGCATCCCGGCCGCCGGGCTGCGATTATGGCGGGCGAAGAAGTGCTGGCCGTGCTGGGCGAAGTACATCCCGATGCTGCGGAACGATTTGATATTCCCGGCCGTGCCTATGTGGCCCAGGTGAATCTGCCCGTATTCTTTGCCAAATCCCAGCCCATGGATACGGTGAAATCCATCGCTCGTTTCCCTGCTGTTAACCGCGATTTGGCCCTGGTCATGGCCGAATCCCAGCAGGTAGGC
>SVHD01000060.1 GCA_015056015.1 Clostridiales bacterium | reverse complement strand
GGGCAAAATCACGCCGGACAGTTCCCAATGACCGGTGGTGGTATCCTTGCCCATGGATTTTTCAACGGCGCGGCCATAAGCGCCCAGGGCGTTTTCATCCGCAGGGATGGAAATGCCGGGCAGATGACCCAGGCCCAAAGCGCGCATATTCGGCAGATGCAGGGGCATTCTTTCTGCGATATGGCCTACGGTATTGGCCCCGGCATCCCCAAAGGCAGGGGCGTCGGGCAGGGCGCCCACGCCCACGCTGTCCAGAACGATCAGAATAACACGTTTCATATGATTTCCTTATGCCGGCGCGGCTGCCGGAAATGCAGGGATTACGGCCGCAGATTTCGCATCCCTGTTATGAATATACCACGGATTTTCTTCCGGTGACGGGAAGAAAACGAAAAGGGAAAATTATGAGTTGATTCCCCGGGCGTGCCAGGTTTTGAAAAGCTCCCGATAGACGTCGGTATGGGCTTCGCAATCCAGATAATGGGCAAAATGCTCCTTCAGACGGGGATTTTCCGGATCATCCGCGCAATTGTAAACCGTTGTTTCATAGACATTTTTCATGGAATCGCAGAATTCCCGCCAGCCGTCGATCCAGCTGCCATTCAGCAGGGATTGATTGCGGCTTTCCATGGCGGTCATGATGGCATCGGCTTCTTCCTGGGTGGCCAGGCGGATGCCGGTATCGGTAGAAAGCACGGGAATCAGGCTGAAATCAAAGCCGCCATTTTCCTCGTCAAAATCAAATTGGGCGATCAGCCCCTGATTCCAGGATTCGGAATCCAGATATTTCAAAAAATGGAAATTGCCCTGGCCATAGAGGATCACGCCGTTTTCATATTTTTCCATGCAGCCGATGATATGGCTGTGCTGGCAAAGCACGGCGTCCGCCCCCAGATGCACCATGGCCCGGCAGGCCTTCATGACCCGGGGAGAGGGATAGCGGCAATGCTCCTTGGCGCCGTGATAAATTACGATGACGTAATCGTATTTTTCCTTGGCGTCGTGAATATCGGTCAGGGTTTCAAAGGGATCAAAGGGCGTGGCACCCATCTGATTTTCCAGGGCGTAGGTATATTCGTGTTCACAGACCGCAATCACGGCCAGCTTTTTATCGCCTACGGGAATAATCAGCGGGCGGCGGCTGTCCTTTTCGTTTTCGCCCACGCCGGTAACATTCATATTGGCTTCCGTGACAGCGCGGATGGTATCCCGCATGCCCTCAATACCGAAATCAAAGGTATGATTATTGCAAAGGCTGCAATCGGTGACACCGGCATGATTCAGCGTTTTTGCGGATTCAAGGGGCCCTTTGAGGTTGGGGCCGAATTTGGGAATGGCCGCTTCGCTTTCGGTCAGGGCACATTCCAGATTGATCAGCACACGATCTGCAGAGGCAAATACGGGAAGAACATCCTGAAACAGGGCCTGAGTATCCCCCTGACGGAAGGCTTCCGCGCTGGTTGCAGTGGGCACAACATCGCCGCCGATTAATAATCTCATCGTTTTCATCCTCCGCGTTGATAGATTTTAATGCAGGATTTTTTCAGGGTACCAGAGGCTCTTCCTCATCAGCGCGGGCCTCTTCCGGGGGCTTGGGCAATTCGGAAAGATTGGAAAGGCCGAAATGGGAAAGGAAGGTATCGGTGGTGCCATAGAGGATGGGGCGGCCCAGGGTTTCCTTGCGGCCTACCTCTTCAATCAGGCCTTTATTGACCAGGGATTGTACCGAATAATCGCATTTTACCCCGCGAACCGCCTCGATTTCCAGCTTGGTTACCGGCTGACGATACGCCACCACCGCCAGGGTTTCCATGGCGGACTGGGAAAGCGACTGCTTCTGAATGGGCTGCAAAAGCCGCTCCACATAGGGCGCGTATTCGGCGCGGGTGGAAAGCTGCAGATGATTGCCGAAGCGTTTCAGGCAAATTCCCCGGCGATGGAAGGAATAATCGCTGTCCAGGGCGTTGATGGCCTGTTCGGTTTCCAGTTCGGTTACTTCCAGCGCCCGCTGCAATTCATGCACATTGACCGGTTCCCCGGCAACAAATAAAATGGCCTCGATTACATGGGCTAATTCATGCGTATCCATCGACGGTTAATTCCCCTTCTGTCAGGTTTTCCCCTTCACGGGGTTCCAGAACGATATCGCCAAAGATGCCATCCTGGCTTACCCCGGCGCGGCCAAGGCGCAGCAATTCCAGCAGGGCCAGGAACAGGGTGACCACTTCATCCCGGGAGGGCGCTTCGGAAAACAATTCTTCAAAATGCACAGGGCCTTTTTTCAGCCGCCGCAGGATATGGGCGGTACACCGGGGCACGGTATACTCATCCCGCACGATGCGCCGGGCGGTCTGGATGGGTTCCTCGGGATCATCTTTGATTCGGGCCATGACCCGGGCAAAGGCGGCAAGCAAGCCATCCATGGTAAGGCCGGTCAATTCCAGGGTGGGAGGCGGAAGCGGATATTCTTCCGGCAATTTCTGATACATCAGCGCCGCGGCTTTTTCAAAGCCCTGCATATCCTGGGCGATTTGCTTGAAGCGCTGGTATTCCTCCAACTGGCGGATCAGGGCCTGTTCGGGATCCTCTTCTTCCTCCACCTGAGGCTTGGGAAGCAATGCGCGGCTTTTGATTTCCAGGAGTGTTGCAGCCATGGAAATAAAAGCGCTGGCGTCATCCATATCCAGGTCGGGGGCATTCTGCACTGACTGGATATACTGATCGGTGACCTCCGATACGAAGATATCCCGGATATTGATTTTCGCCTTGCCAATGAGGAAGATGAGCATATCCAGCGGCCCATCAAACTGACTTAAATGCAATGTAAGCGCCATATACTTACCCCAATCCAAAGATCCAGAGAATGGCGGACAGCACGCCGCCCTGGACGAAATAGATGGCCTTGCCAACAATCGTGGAAACGATATTGGTGGCAAAACAGATAACCAGCAGCGCGATCATGATGATATTCATGAAGCGCTGGGGAATATGCAGCCGGCCCCGGATGAAAATATCATTTACTACATGATAGCCATCCAGCGGCGGAATGGGCAGAAGATTAAACAGGCACAGCCCCAGATTGACCATGGAAAAATTCATGAAGAATCGCTGCAGATACAGCAGCGCAGGGGAACGCAGATTAGCGGTCAGATGATCCGAAAAAACAAATCCGTATTCACCGAAATACTGCTGATAAAAAGCGGCATAATCATTAGAATAAATCGCGTTGAAATTGAAGCCGCTGAAGGAAAGAAAATCATAGCGGTTAAAAAGTTCCGGCCATTGCTGCCATAATTCCGGGGACCAGATGAATTGATTCAAAAGAACCATCATCAGCATGGAAAACACAAACAGGCAGAAATTCATGATCACACCGGCGATGGAAACCAGTAAATCATCCCGCCGGAAATTTTTAAAATTCCGTGAATTGACAGGCACTGGCCGGGCCCAGCCAAAACCGAAAAGAAACATAAACAGCGTGCCGATGGGATCCAGATGCTTTAAGGGATTAAAGGTTAAGCGGCCCATCATCTGCGCGGTAGGATCGCCGCATTTCAGCGCCACATAGCCGTGGGCCAGTTCATGCAGCGTCAGCGCAATCAATACGGCGGGCATCCGATATAAAATGGCAATCAGCGCGCCGGTGGGATCACTTTGCAATTGCGATAAAATGCCCAAATTTCCAATTCCTCCTTGCACATTTATCCAGCATTATTATAACGCAAACAGAAAGAAAAGACAAGGACGGAGGAAAAAGGAATTCTGGGGGCGGGATAATTTTGAGGGGCCTGGAAGATGAAACAGGAAAGCGTCTCCCTGGCATGCAGGGAGACGCTGAGGATAAGCGCGAGTTTTGCTGATTTCCCGATTGGTTTTCGAGATGGGGGGCCAAGCTTTTTTTTGCCGGATTTCCCATCACATTTTGGTCATGAGCCGGGCGTAAAGATGGGTGGGATCGGAGCGGAGGAGAAGGGCGCGGGCCTCCTGCTGTCGGCCGGGGAAACAGGAAAGGGCGAAGCCGCAATGATAGCTGCAGGTGAAATCCCGCAGGGTTTTTGCATCCTCCAGGAAGCAAAGGAAGAAGGGCGTGGTTTTGAAATGGCCGGGATCCTGGATGGCCCGGGCCTTTTCCCATTGCTGATAATGGCGCGCGGCCTTCTCAATGGCAGCCGCCTCCAGGCCCAGGGCCCGATAGGCCAGGGATTGATAGCAGGGCAATTCGGGCAGATGCATATCGGAAAAATAATCCTGGGGCATTTGGATAACGAAGCGCAGACAGGCTTCGGCTTCCGTTTCCCTGCCGGATGCCTGCAGGCACAGCCCTTCGTAATACCTATGGGGCACCAGCAGCACATCATTCCAAAGCCCGGCGCCTAAATGATCGGGCAAATGCTGGGCCATCCGGAAGAAGGAAAGGGCTTTTTCCCAGTTTTCCTGCTTCATTTCTTTGCGGCCCAGGGCATGGCAGGCGAACATATACTGCTCCGCTACGGCATGCTCGCCCCCTTCACAGGGAACAAAGGCGCGATGAAGCATCAGATCCAGGGCCTGCTCCCATTCGCCGGCGAGGTTCAGTGCCCGGGCCCGCTCCAGTGCCAGATCATCCCGCGCATCGCAGACGGGGGAGGCGGAAAGGAAGGAAGCAATATCCCGGGGATTCATCGCCAGGCGATGCATGACATGGGCCTTTTCCCAGGCAAGATGGGCATTTTGGGGCTGCAGAGCCTGGGCGCGGGAAAGATATTCATAGCCCGCTTGCTGCTGATTCAGATAGCTGTAGCAAACGATGCCCAGGCAGCGCAGGGCCTGCCAGTCATTTTCATTTTCCAGGCAAAGCGCATGCCACAGATCATATGCCTGCTGATAATTCCGACGGTGGCAGGCCAGGCAGCCCAGGGCAAAACGGGGATTGCGGAAGGATGGCGCATGGGCGCAGATGCGCTTGAGCAGCGCCTCTTCCTGCAGCCGATGAGGATAGGCCTGTCCAAAAGAAAGCTGATCGGCCTTATCCAGCAGATGCTTCCCGGCATCGCTGTCCAGGCCAAGAATATCCGCCTGGAGCAGGGAAGTCATCACGGTTTGCTCTTCCAGGGCGGAGAGCAATTGCAGCGCCCATTCGTTTTGACCCAGATCGCAAAGATCAAAGGCCATATCCAGCGCCTGCTGGGCAGGATCGCTCTTGCGATTGTTTACGAAGCCGGGATTGCCCTGCCAGATATTCTGAAGCGAGAGCGCCAGGCAGTCCTGGGGATCCAGAGAAAGGGCGAGAGAAAGAATTTCCTGCGCCTTTTCGGGCTGGCCCAGATGATGATGCGCAACGGCGGCCTCCGCCAGGGCGTGAGGATTTTCGGCGTCGGTTTTCATTGCTTCTCTGGCATGATCCAGCATGGCGGCGTAGTTCCCGGCCTTTCCATCCAGCGCCGCAATGCGGATCATGGCACGGGTACGGCAATCCAGATTCCAGTAGGCGCGGTAATAGGCATCATAGGCGTCTGCATTTCGGCCCAGGCCTTCGTAAATCAGCCCGGTTATATATTCCAGCTTTCCGCTTTCGGGATGGAAATTCCATTCCATTACGGCGCTGCGGCAGCGATTGGCAAAGGCGAGGGCGTTTTCATATCGCCCGTTTTGCCATTCATATTCCGCCATGGCCAGCAGGGAAGGAATATGCCGGGGATCCTTTTCCAGAGCTTTTTGATAATAGGCATTGGGATGAACGGCAGGATCCCGGTATTGATCGATATGCACGCCCCGAAGATACAAATCCTGGGCGGAACCGGGGGCATCCAGGGAGGGCAAAGAAGGAAGGGGAGAGGGAAGATGGGTATCATCTGCGGGAACAAGGGCGTCATCCAGCAGGATATTCCCCTGCCCGTCTTTCAGCGTCAACGCCGTTACCGGGCCGCAGGGAACCAGAATGGGTTCGCCGGGACGGGCGGAAACGGGATATTCCCGGCCGCTGCAGGAAAGAACGCCCTTTTCCAGCGGACGGGTGACCTGGATAACCACGCCATTTTCCGTAAGATGGGCGGCGGCATATTTCCGGGCAAAATCCGGAACCCCCATTTCCCCGATGGGATACCAGCGCTGGGAGAAGGATTTGGTCTCATAGGGCTCCAGCCAGGCAAAATCGGGCTGATTGGCAGAATAGCTGGAGGCCATCAGCTCTGCATAGGCGCCATCGGTATCGGTAAGGGCCTTTTCCCAGCTTTGGGATAATTGATTATAGGCCCAGGTAAACATCTTTTTGCCGATGGAAAGATGGCGGTTGGCGATATGCACCACGCCGCGCTGCCTGCCCTCGTCATAGCCGCCGAAAAATTCCTGCCGGGTTTCACCGCAGAAATAGGAGGTGGGCTGACGGGTATTCTTATGGAAGCGGATATCCACGCTGTTTTCGCCCATGCGGATGCCGTTGTATTGTCCGCTGGCCAGGGGATAAGTGGTGACATTCTTGCGGTAATGGAATTGCACATGGCGCACGTCATGAGGGAAAAAGATGCGATAGCTCTCATTCACCGGTACGGCGGCATTTTCCCACCAGAGGAAGGAATGCCGCTGGGGCGTGCGGTTATAAACGCGCATAAGGGTATCAAGGGCGGCCTCATCCGGGGCCAGGCGGATTCCCACCATGCCCTTCATCCGATCCAGGGGTTCATTTTCGCTCATCCAGACGGTGGCGGCGCCCGTTTCATCATATTCGATGGAATAATCCACGGGCATGAAGGTGGAAGGACGATGATGGCAGGGCCAATTGAATTCCACGCCGCCGGAAATCCAGGAGCCCAGCATGCCGATGAGGGCGGGCTTGATTACGTGCTGGCGATAGAAGAAATGATAATCGTTGACTTTATCGTAGGCCTCAAAAATCCGTCCGCCCAGCTGCGGCAAAAGCAGAATGCGCAGATAATCATTTTCCAAGCGGATAACGGTATATTCCTGATCCACGGGCGGAGTGCGATCCACATCGCAGACCACCTTCCGGGGATAGGGATTGCCGCTGCTGCGCTGATGCACCCGGCTTTGCGCAAAAACCGGCAAATCCTCCGGCGCGGGGGAAGAATAAGTGGGCAGAACAATTTTTTCAACAACAGCCTGCGTTTTTTTCACGGGAATGCCTCCTGTTCATGGAGAAAGATTTGATTGATATCATCTTACGCGATTTTTAACGCTTTTGAAAGACAAAAATCACCCGCCGAAAAGCGGGTGATTTTTTCGCAAAGGAATTTACAGGATGATCTTCTGGAAACCAGCATTAAGGGGAATGATTTTTCCCTGCAGGGAAAGGACGGCATCCATGCCGGCGGGAATATCAATTTCCATTTTCAGCTGATCTTCCCACGCCTGATAGGAAACGCAAACCTTGCCCAGGGGCGTTTCAATATGGCCGTGGGCATAGGGGAGTTCATGGATCAGAGTCGGCGCGATAACGGCTTTTTTCCAGCCGCAGCTTTCATTTTCCTGACGGATACCCAGCACATAATGGAATAATTCCTTGGTAACGGCGCCGAACATGGGGTGGGAAAGGGATCGCTGATAGCCGCCGTTCCAGTATTCCCAGAGGGTGGTGGCGCCAAATTTCATCCAGTCCGCAAAGGAGGCGTCATTTTCACTGGTCAGGAGCTGGAAGGCCAGGGCGCTTTCGCCCTGCTCGAAAAGTACGCGGGTGACGATTTCGGTGCCGAAAATGCCGGTATCATAGCCGCCCAGCTTCTCGTAATGGGCGATCATGGCGGGCAGGGTTTTTTCATTGCCCAGGCCGATATCCAAGGCAAAGGCGTTGGCGCCTTCCACGCCGCCGCAGTAATTGCCGCTTTCAGCGTCAAAATAAGCGTTGTTCAGGGCGGAAACGGCTGCATTTTTGCGTTCTTCCCAAAGGGGATTGACGGCTTTTCCCAGCGTTTTTTCAATCTGCTGGATGAGAGAAAGGCATTTGATCAGGAAATAGGTATTGACGAAGGGCTCGGGCAGCCGGGGGGCCACACGATTGGGATTTTCGCCGCCGGGCGGGCACCAATCCCCCAGACACCATTCGCCGGGACGATCAGAAACCACCAGATGATTTTCGCTGTGGTTTTCCATATATTCCAGGTAATGGCACATGCCATCATACATTTCAGCCAGGGGCGCGGGATCGCCGTACTGGCGGTAATACTGCCAGGGCACGGTGATGATGGCGCAGCCCCAGCCGCCGGGACCGCCGCCGCAGCGGGAATAAGGGGCAACATACTGCACATGGCCGGAATGAATATCCTGGCAATCCAGAATATCCCGCATCCATTTGCGCAAAAATTCCTTGTGGTTCAGGGTGCGCAGTACCGTTTCGCAGAGCAATTGCCCATCGCCGGTATAGCCTTTACGCTCCAGATGGGGGCAATCGGAAGGAATGCCGCCGTGCATATTGGAAAGCTGGGTGCGGATAAAGGCCTGATAGAGCCAATTGAGCACCGGGCTGGAGGAAGCAAAGGAAGAGGCGACGGGCACATTGCTGTGAATCACTGCCACGGAATGCACCTTGGCCTTGCCCTCCACGGTGAAATAGCGGAAGCCATGCCAGGTGTGCTGGAGGTGAAGCAGGCGGCGATTGCCATCGCTGATGACGTCCAGATGCTGCTGATGCTGATAGCGGGGATGCAGATGGCCGCATTCATTCAGATCTTCGGAAACGAGCACATGGATTTCCTCGCCTTTTTTGCTTTCATCTTCCAATACCACCCAGCCGGAAATATTTTCCCCGGCATCATAAAGCCTGGCCTGGGGGGTGGATTTGATCAGGCGGGGCGTCAGCTGGCGGATGATTGTATCCGCAGGGCAATCCTGCAATTGGTATTCGGTTTCCATGGGCGGCAGAATTTCCACGGGCTGCCAGGTATCGTAGGGGGCGGTCATCCAATCCGCCGGGCACTGATTCAAATCCTGCTTTTCGCCGCGGAAGAAGTTATATTCCGTTACGATGCTGTCATGCCAGCGGGCGTCCGGGCCGGAAAGGATTTCGCCATGATTGCCCTGCGCATCCTCCCATTCGATGCGATAGCACAGGCGCATTTGGCCAAAAACGACGCGGTAATCAAAGCCGCCCATGAGCTGATGGAAAAATCCGCTGCCAAGGGCCACGCCCAGTTCATTCTTGCCTTCCTGCAAATAGGAGGCGATATCATATTCCAGGCAATAGCAGCGATGGTGCATTTCTTCATCAAAAGGCAGGCCATTCTGGGTGATAGGCCGCTTTACATAATCGCTGGTGACGGGAACGAACAGATCATCGGATACCTTTTTCCCGTTGAGATACAATTGAAAATAACCCAGGCCGCAGATGATGATTCTGGCCCTGGTGAAGGCGGGCATATGGAATGAGGCGCGGATATTGGGCGCGGCGGATTTTTCATCGGCGGCCAGCCATTGGGCGGCGCCAAACATCATTTCATGGGTCATATGAAACTCCTTTCGGAAGAAAAATTTCTGCATATATTATAGCATGGCGGAGTGGTGAAATCAATTCAGAATTCGGAATGCGGAATTTTAAAGAATTATTTTGAAAATAAAAAAGCCCGGCACGGGTTTTCTCGTATGTTGCGGCTGCATTTTTGATTCACTGGGAAAAACGTAATCAGGAGCGCGATTGATCCATCCAGAATAACTTTCTTGCAAAGGGAAAGGGGGAACCGTTCTTTGGCTACAAAGAATGGTTCCCCCTGAATGCTTTCTATGTATGCAATTGATTCAGTTCCCCAAGTAGGCCTTGCGCACGTCGTCATTCTGCATCAGATCGGCGGCGTTGCCTTCCATGACGATTTTGCCGGTTTCAAGCACGTAAGCCCGATTGGCGATGGAAAGGGCCATATTGGCGTTCTGCTCTACCAGAAGGATGGTGGTGCCATCCCGGTTTACATCCTTGATGATGGAGAAGATTTCCTGCACCAGAATGGGGGAGAGGCCCATGGAGGGCTCATCCAGCATCAGAAGATCGGGATGGCTCATCAGCGCGCGGCCCATGGCCAGCATCTGCTGTTCGCCGCCGGAAAGGGTGCCCGCCAGCTGCTTTACGCGTTCCTTCAGCCGGGGAAAATGGGAAAAGACCATATCCAGGTCATTTTTCATTTCGGCGGCATTCTTGCGGGTGTAGGCGCCCATTTCCAGATTTTCCAGAACGGACATCTGGGCAAACACCCGGCGGCCTTCTGGAACCTGGGCCAAGCCCATATTCACCAGCTTATGGGGATGAACGGCGGCCAGATTCTTTTCCTTAAAGGAAATGGTGCCGCTCTTTTGGCGGATCAGGCCGGAAATGGTATGCAAGGTGGTGGTCTTGCCGGCGCCGTTGGCCCCGATCAGGGTGACGATTTCGCCGGGATGCACCTGGAAGGAAATATCATGCAGCGCATGAATGGCACCATAGAAAACATTCAATCCATCAACCTTCAGCATGCTCTTTCCCTCCTTCGGTTTCAGTGGTGGTGCCAAGATAGGCGGCGATGACTTCGGGATTCCGGCTGATCTCGGCGGGGGTACCCTCGGCGATAATCTTGCCGTAGCTGAGCACGTAAATGCGTTCGCAGATCCCCATGACCAGCTTCATATCATGCTCGATGAGCAGGATGGCAACGGAGAAGCGGGAACGGATCAACTTGATGGTTTCCATCAGCTCCTGGGTTTCGCTGGGGTTCATGCCGGCGGCCGGTTCATCCAGCAAAAGCACCTTGGGATTGCTGGCCAGGGCGCGGCAGATTTCCAGTTTGCGCTGCTGACCGTAGGGCAGGCTGTCGGCGCGGGTATCGGCCACATCTTCCATATCGAATACGGAAAGCAGTTCCCGGGCGCGAAGATCAATACCCCGCTCTTCCTTGGCATATTTGGGGGTGCGCAGCACGCCGTCAGCCACGGAATAATGCATGCGGGTCTGGAAAGCAACCTTGATATTTTCCAGCACCGTCATGGATTTGAAGAGGCGGATATTCTGGAAGGTACGGGCGATACCGTTGGCGGTGATATCATGAGTGACCTTGCCCACGATGGATTTGCCAAGGAGGGTGATATCGCCTTCGGTGGGGCGATATACGCCGGTGAGCATATTGAAAACGGTGGTTTTGCCGGCGCCGTTGGGGCCGATCAGGCCTACGATTTCATTATCCATCAGATGGATATTGACATCCTGGGCGGCCTGCAGACCGCCGAAGCGAATGCCCAGCTTATGGGTTTCCAGCACAGGAAGATTGAAGCTGGCATAGTCATACTTGGGCACTTCGGGCATGATGACCTTGGTATTCTTTTTCGGATGCTTTGCCCGGTATTTCTGAATGGCACTCTTGATCTTTTCCGCGCACCAGTCCCAGATAGCAACCAGAGAGAATTCTGCGGTGCCCAGCAATCCCTTGGGACGGAAGAGCATCATCAGAACCAGAATCAGGGAATAGATCAGCATGCGCCAATCGGCCAGGAAACGCAGCAATTCGGGAAGCAGGGTAAGCACCGTGGCCGCCAGGATGGAGCCGGTGATGGAGCCCATGCCGCCCAGAACCACCATGACCAGATAGTCGATGGATTTATTGAAATCGAAGGTAGCGGGGGAGAGGGTACCCATCTTATGGGCGTAGAGGCCGCCGGCAATACCGGCAAAGAAAGCGGCCAGGGTAAAGGCGAACACCTTGTAATAGGTGGTGGGGATGCCGGTGGATTCGGCGGCCACTTCATTTTCACGGATGGAAAGGATGGCACGGCCATGGCGGGAACGGCCCAAGGTGAACAGGCAGGCAACCACCAGCACCACGATCACATAGACGTAATTGAAATCGGTGACGCGCTTGATGCCAATCAGGCCCATGGCGCCGCCGGTAAAGGGCAGGTTATTGAAGATAACGCGGATGATTTCACCAAAACCCAGGGTGATAATGGCCAGATAGTCGCCCTTCAGGCGCAGGGCGGGCACGCCGATGATAACGCCGAATACGGCCGCCATCAGGCCGCCGGCGATCAGGCCCAGCGGGAAGGAAATGGCCAGGTTCACGCTGGTGAGATTCTTGGTGATCAGGGCGGCGGTATAGGCGCCGATGGCCATAAAGCCGGCATGGCCCAGGGCCAGCTGGCCCAGGAAGCCGGTGGTCAGATTCAGGGAAACGGCCATGATAATGGCGATGCCGATATCCATCAGGGTGCTGCGGTCGCCGCGGGAAATGGCGCCGGCGGAAATCAGCATGGAAACGATCAGGTAGATGGCAACGATGGCAATCAGATTGAGGATGCACGCACGGGTCTTTTTATTCATGAATGCTCACCTCACACTTTCTCGCTGGTCTTTTTGCCAAGCAAACCGGCAGGCTTTACCAGCAGCACGATGATCAGAATGCCATATACCACGGCATCCGCCAGGGAGGAAGAAATATAGCCCTTGGTCAGGCTTTCGGCCACGCCCATGATCAGGCCGCCCAGCATAGCGCCGGGGATAATGCCGATGCCGCCAAGAACGGCCGCAATAAAGGCCTTGAGACCAGGCAGAGAACCCATGGTGGGCTGCACCCGGGGATAAGCGATGCAATAGAGCACGGCGCCAATGGCGGCCAGGGCACAGCCAATGGCGAAGGTGATGGAGATGGTGGTGTTGACGTTGATGCCCATCAGCTGAGCAGCGCCCGTATCTTCAGAAACGGCGCGCATGGCCTTGCCGGTACGGGTAGAGCGAACCACGAACTGCAAAAGCGCCATCAGCAGCAAAGAGAGCACGATGGTAAGCAGCGTGGTAAAGCTGATATTCAGGCTGCCCACGGAAATGGGGGCAACGGTGAAGATGGTGGGGAAGGGCTTGGGCGTAGCAGAAAAGATGGTCTGGGCCAGATTCTGCAAAAACAGGCTGACGCCGATAGCGGTAATCAGCGAAGAAATACGGGGGGAGGAACGCAGGGGCTTATAGGCCACGCGCTCAATCACCACGCCCACCACGATGCACACGACCATGGAAATGACCACAGCCAGCGGGAAAGGAAGTCCCAGGCTGGTCATGGACAGCAAAGCCGCATATGCGCCCACCATGATGATATCGCCGTGAGCGAAGTTGATCAGTTTCACGATGCCATAAACCATCGTATATCCCAGCGCGATCAGGGCATAAATGCTACCGATTTGCAGGCCGTTGATCAGCTGATTCAGAAATAATGTCATGCGTTATGCACCCCTCAGCGGTAGTATCAAAAACCGGGAAAAGGGAAGAGGGGTTTTGCCCCTCTTCCCCAAGCAATACGAAGAAAGAAATTACGGGTCAACCTTGGCCACGAAGTGCTTGCCGCCTTCAGCGTCGAAGGTCATAACGAAAGCACTCTTGATGGGGTTGTTGTTGGCGTCAAAGGTGATCACACCGGAAACGCCCACAGTTTCGATATTCTTCAGCGCGGTGGCAACGGCCTCGAAATCAGTGGTACCGGCGGCCTTGATGGCTTCGCAGATCACCAGCGCGGCATCATAACCGGTAGCGGAGAAGGAGACGGTGGGTTCTTCGCCAAACATGGCGGTGTAGTCCGCGATGAATTTCACAACAGCTTCGTCGTCAGAGTCGAAAGCGAAGTGATCGGCGTAGGTGATCTGGGTCAGCAGAGACTTGTCAGCGATCTGGGGAACGATATCGGAAATACCGTCGGCACCCATGTAAACGGTGTTCAGACCGATGGCATTGGCCTGGG
>SVHD01000104.1:1227-3202 GCA_015056015.1 Clostridiales bacterium | reverse complement strand
GGCTTCTACGCCCTGGGTGGCGTCAACCACCAATAAAGCCCCTTCGCAGGCAGCCAGCGCGCGGGATACTTCGTATGAAAAGTCCACGTGGCCGGGGGTATCGATCAGATTCAGGGTATACGTTTCTCCATCCTTGGCCTGATATTTCATGCGCACGGCCTTGGATTTGATGGTAATGCCTCTTTCACGCTCCAGTTCCATGGAGTCCAGAATCTGTTCCACCATCTGACGCTGCTCAAAAACACCGGTCTTTTCCAGAATCCGGTCCGCCAGGGTAGACTTGCCATGGTCAATGTGGGCGATAATGCAGAAATTGCGAATGTGATTCAGGCGATCGTTGGCCACGAGAATTTCCTCCTTCATTTAGAACCCTTATATTATAAAGGAAGAAAGAAAAAAACGCAAATCTCAATTGCAAAAAATCAGCAGAAAATAAAAAAATCCTGCACGAAGAAGAATTCTCCGTGCAGGGCAGGAATGAAAAAATTATTCAGCCATCAATTCGCTGACCATTTCTTTCATGGCATCAACGGTTTCCGGCTTGACGGTGGTCTTGATGGTAACGGATTTTTCGCAGACCTGAATATTGGCCATGCCTTCAAAATAGGCGCGCATGCGCTTGATAGCCTGAGGCGCCCAGGAGCCGTTTTCAATCAGAGCGACCTTGCGCTTCTGATAGCTCTTGGCCTTGAGATGGAGCAGGAAATCCTCCATCTTCAGATGGAAATTGCCGTCATAGGTGGTACTGGCCAGCACCAGACGATCATAGCGGAAGGCGTCCGCCAGGGCAGCGGCCATATCATCCCGGGCCAGATCATAAACAACCACGTTTTCTTCGCCGGCATCCTTCAGCATCTGGGCAACTTGCCGGGCAGCCTTTCCGGTATTGCCGTGGAAAGTGGCATAGGCCACGACAACGCCCTTTTCTTCGGGGGCATAACTGCTCCAGGCCTGATATTTATCCAGATAGAACCCGAGGTTATCCTTAAGCACGGGGCCGTGAAGGGGGCAGATCATCCGAATATCAAGGCCGGCGGCTTTTTTCAGCAGCGCCTGCACCTGAGCGCCGTATTTCCCGACAATATTGATAAAATAACGCCGGGCTTCGGGGAGCCATTCCTGACTGCCGTCAACAGGACCAAAGGTGCCGAAAGCATCGGCAGAAAAGAGCGCCTTTTCGCTTTCTTCATAGGATACCATTACTTCGGGCCAGTGCACCATGGGTGCAAGCACGAAATGCAGCGTATGGCTGCCCAGGGAAAGGGTATCGCCTTCTTTGACGGTCTGGATGACAGAAGGAATATGATCGAAAAACTGGGGAAGCATGGCCTTGGCGCGATCAGTCATCACCAGGGTCATATCGGGATATTTTTCGGCAAGAATTTTGATGCTGCCGCTGTGATCGGGCTCCAGATGAGAAATTACCAGATAATCGGGAATGCGATCCCCCAATTCGCGATTCAGGTTTTCCAGCCAATCACCGGTCTTGGCGGCATCTACCGTATCCATAACGGCGACTTTTTCATCAAGAATCAGATAGGAATTATAGCTTACGCCCTGGGGCACAGCATACTGACCTTCGAAAAGATCAATCTCATGATCCATAGCCCCAACATAGCGGATAGAATTGCTCATGTGCATTGATAATCTCCTCCTGTGTCGCTCTAAATTCCGGTAATCATTATACCCCAGTTGACACCAATAAAACAAGTGGGTTTGAAATTTTTATAAAAACGAATGTTTTTTCTGAAATTCATTTAAAGATTCGGATTTTTCTTGAAAAATCGTCAAAAAATTGAATTTTCTTATTGATTGAAAAAAAAATTCGTGAGATAATAGAAACGTGGTAAGGAAAACTGCTTGCCGCCCGCATTGAGTCACGATATTATCCCGCTCTCCGGAGCGGTCATAATATAAATTCTCGCACAATCCTGGAATTCATTTTATTCTTCAAGTAAACGGAGGAAATGATACA
>SVHD01000104.1:0-1217 GCA_015056015.1 Clostridiales bacterium | reverse complement strand
CTGCCTTCATTGATGAGCAGGTAAAGGCTGTGCAGGAGCAGGTGGGTGACAAGAAGGTGCTGCTGGCACTTTCCGGCGGCGTGGATTCCTCTGTGGTCGCGGCTCTGCTGATTAAGGCGATTGGCAAGCAGCTGATTTGTGTCCATGTCAATCACGGCCTGATGCGCAAAGGCGAAAGTGAGCAGGTTATTGAAGTATTCGGCAAAAAGCTGGATGCTAACCTGGTCTATATTGACGCCACCGATCGTTTTCTTGATAAACTGGTTGACGTCGCCGAACCTGAAAAGAAGCGCAAGATTATCGGCGGCGAATTCATCGAAGTTTTTGCCGAAGAAGCCGAAAAACTGGAAGGCGTGGAATTCCTGGCGCAGGGCACCATTTATCCTGACATTCTGGAAAGCAAAGACGGCGTAAAGGCCCATCATAACGTGGGCGGCCTGCCCAACGGCATGACCTTCCAGCTGGTAGAACCCGTGAAACTGCTGTATAAGGACGAAGTGCGTGTGGTAGGCGAGGCGCTGGGTCTGCCTCATGAAATGGTTTATCGTCAGCCCTTCCCCGGTCCCGGCCTCGGCGTTCGCTGCCTGGGCGCGATTACCCGCGATCGTCTCCATGCGCTTCGTGAAGCCGATGCTATCCTCCGGGAAGAATTTGATAAGAATGGCCTGGCAGGCAAGGTATGGCAGTATTTTATTGCTGTTCCTGATTTTAAGAGCGTTGGCGTTCGCGACGGCAAGCGCTATGAAGGCTGGCCCGCCATCATCCGTGCGGTGAATACCACCGACGCCATGACGGCCACCATTGAAGAGATTCCCTATGCGTTGCTTCATCATATCACTGATCGCATCACTCACGAAGTGGAAGGCATCAACCGCGTTGTGATGGATCTGACTCCCAAGCCCATCGGCACCATTGAGTGGGAATAACAGGCTTCGTGATGAGAATAACCGTCTGATTAAGAAAAACGCCATCCTAAAGGAACAGAACGTAGGTTTCCGCCGACTGCAAAAGTTCTTTGGACCGCTGAGACTGGAAGAAATGCTCACCCAGGCAAAGGCCCCAAAGGAGCATGATCGACAGGAAAAGCAGGCAACTATCGCCTGAACAATCATATGACGAAGGAAAACACGATGAAACCCATTGATTATATCCGCTACGATATGGATTCCGGTTATGTATATGCCAGATAAGGAAAATGAAGTATTGCAATGGAAGTA
>SVHD01000103.1 GCA_015056015.1 Clostridiales bacterium | reverse complement strand
ACCTCACCATTCTGAAAGGCCTTGCGGATGCGCCACTTCTGGTTTTCGCTGGCGGAATAGCTTTCTGCCTGGGCGTAGACAAGTCTTTCGTCTCAGACATCTCATTTGAACCCTGCACCTGGAATTTGAAACCGGGTGCAAAAAAGTGAACCCAGGTGCTGAAAAATGAAACCGCACGGGAGTATCGTTAAATCACCGCCCCGAAAATAAGAAACGCCACGTTTGGCTCACAGCGGCCTTACGTGGCGTTTTGTAATAGCGGGTGGGATTCATACCAAAGTTGCAGATAAGCGGCTTGTTAAGCCGTTTTAGGGGCTGTATTTGCAAGAATAAATAAAAAACTGGACTCTAACTTCGTATCAAAGTTAGAGTCCAGAGGTGGCGGAGAAGGAGAGATTCGAACTCTCGAACGGTTTTACCCGTTACACGATTTCCAGTCGTGCGCCCTCGACCAAGCTAGGCGACTTCTCCACACGGGACAAGCTTTGGCTCGTCAACGACAATTAGTTTACCACAAAACGTAAGATTCGTCAAGTGGAAAATCACAATTTTTTATATTTTTTTCAGTTTTCTTTTCTGCGCATATTTCTGCCGTTTCATCCCCTTTCTATCTCTTGCCCCAGGCGGGGATCTATGCTAAAATACACCCAGATAATTCTGATAACGAATACTGCAAGGCGGTGGATAATATGTGCACCTCTTTTCTGATTCATCCGGAGGAACTGGATTCAATCTGGCTGGAGCAATGCAAACAAACCCATGTCAATCATCTGGGCCTGCATCCGGTGGGTGGAAAAAACGCCAATGAAACCCTGGAAAAAATGCTCGCACTCTTTAGTACGCCGGAGTATCAGCAATTATTCAATCAGGCAGCGCAAATGGGCATCGATATTACCTGCGAAATGCATGCGCTGCGCTATCTGCTGCCCCAAGAGCAATTGGAGAAATATCCCGATTGGCAGCGCGTCAATCAGCAGGGAGAACGAACCAGCGATTATAATTTCTGCTGTTCCAATCAAGACGCCTTGAATTATGTGGCCCAAAGCGCCGTCGCCCTGCTGCACAGGCTCCCCTTTGCGCCCCGTCGGGTTGCTTTCTGGCTGGATGACGCCCAGGACGCCTTCTGCCATTGTGAAAAATGCGCCCATCTTTCCCCTTCCGACCAGCAATTAATCATCCTCAATGCCATGCTGGATGCATTGCGGGCCGTGCATTCCAATATCCTGCTGCCCTATCTGGCCTATTATGAAGCCCTGCCTGCACCCACGCAGATCAAGCCCCATGAGGGGATTTATCTGGAATTTGCGCCCTACAAGCGGGATATTACCCGTCCTATTAACGATCCCGGCTGCCCGGAAAATGAGCAGCAGCATCGGCATCTTGCCGATCTTTTAAAGTTCTTTGGCCAAGCGCATGCCACCGTGCTGGATTACTGGTATGATAATTCGCTGTTCTCCGGTTATCAAAAACCGCCCAAGGAACTGCATGTGGATCCGCGCATTGTGAAAACAGATATAGCTTATTATCGCAGTCTCGGATTCCAGCATATTTCATCCTTTGCCTGCTATCTGGGGGCAGATTACCGCGCGCTGTATGGCCTGCCCGATTTAAGCGCCTTCCGCCTGTAAGCCATCATTTTCCCCGCATAAAAAACGGCTGCTTTCCCATTTGGAAATACAGCCGTTTTTTCATTATTGTTTTTTCAATTGTTCCGTGTGATACTGCAGGGTATAAAGCTGATAATACCGGCCCTTCTGGCGAAGCAATTCCTGATGATTGCCCTGCTCCAGAATCTTGCCATGGGAAAGGAGGATGATATTATCCGCATGCTGAATGGTGGACAGGCGATGGGCCACAATCAGCATGGTGCCGATATTTTTCATCTTTTCCAGGGAATCCTGAATCAGAATTTCCGTTTCGGTATCGATATTGGCAGTAGCCTCATCCAGAATCATCACGGAGGGCTTATGGATGATGGTGCGGGCGAAGGAAAGCAATTGCCGCTGGCCGGCGGAGAAATTATTGCCCCGTTCCCGAACCACTTCATTCAGCCCGCCTTCCAGCTTATTGATGAAGGAATCGGCGTTGACATAGCGGCAGGCCTCCATCACCTCTTCATCGCTCTTATCCTCATCCCGCAAAACGATATTGCTGCGGATGGTACCGGAGAACAGGAATACATCCTGCAGCATCTGGCCGAAATGCCGGCGGAGGGAAGAAATCTTGATTTTTTTGATATCCACGCCGTCAATCAGAATCTGGCCCTTCTGGATATCATAATTCCGGCAGATCAGGGATAGGATGGTGGATTTACCGGAACCGGTAGACCCCACGAAGGCCACCGTTTCCCGGGGATTGACATGGAAGGAGACATCCTGCAGCACCCATTCCCCCGGATTATAGGCAAACCACACATTCTTGAATTCAATCTCGCCCTTGATTTCATCCATTTCCACCGCATCTTCTTCATCCACCACGGTGGGCTCCATATCCAGGATGGTGAAAATCTTTTCGGCCGATGCAAAGGCAGATTGCAGCATATTGAACTGCTCCGCCAGAGTCTGGATCGGATTGAAGAAACGGGAAATATACATGTAGAAGGTCACGATGGTGCCGCTGGTAACCATTTGCCCCATAAAGCTGATCTGATCAATATATCCCTTGCCGCCCAGATACAGCAGTCCCAGAATGGAGGAAATATAGAGCATATATACCATGGGCCGGAAAATGGCAAATACGAAGATCTGCTTTTGCCGCGCTTTTTTCAAATTGGCGCTTTTTTCTTCAAATTCGGCCATTTTTCTTTCTTCCCGGTTGAAAATCTGGGTAATTTTGATGCCGGAAAGATTTTCAGAAAGATAGGTGTTGATATCTGTGGTGCAATCCTTTACCTTGCGATGGGCCATACGGGCAAATTTGCGGAAAATGAAGGCAAACAGCACCACGAACGGCACAAAGCACAGCACCATCAGCGTCAGCATATAATTCAGGCACAGCATGGCAATCAGCACGCCCAGAATGATGAATACATTCTTCACCAGCTGCACCAGAATATTGGTAAACATCATGGAAATGGCATTGGTATCATTAGTAACGCGGGTGACCAGCTTGCCCACAGGGATCTGATTGAGCTGCTCATGGGATAATTTTTCGATGTGGGTGAAAATATCCTCGCGCAGAGAGGAAAGGATTTTCTGCCCCGTTTTCTGCAATACGATAGCC
>SVHD01000059.1 GCA_015056015.1 Clostridiales bacterium | reverse complement strand
TGCTTTTCATGTCTAAAAAATTATAATCAAGAAACAAAGGAAACTTTTAGTTTGACGAAGCGACAAATTCCAATTTGTCGGGCAGCCGTAAACCCGCTTTCCCATCATTTCAGCAGGGGACAATAATGGGCATTGCACCAGTGCATTGTGTTTGTTGGGCTACATAAGCAAACGAGCATCCGGCAGGATCTCCGGATGCTCGTTTCTTTTTCATTTTAAGATAATTCCATCCTTTGGAATTCTATTGCCCAAGGATGCAGCTTTGATTACACGTTGAAGCGGAAGAGGGTGACGTCCCCATCCTGCATAACGTATTCCTTGCCTTCGGAGCGGATCAGGCCCTTTTCCCGGCAGGCATTCATGCTGCCCAGTTCATGCAGGGTATCAAAGGCCACGATTTCGGCGCGGATAAAGCCCCGTTCAAAATCGGTATGGATTTTGCCGGCGGCCTGGGGCGCCTTGGTGCCCTGAACGATGGTCCAGGCGCGGCATTCATCTTCACCGGCGGTGAGGAAGGAAATCAGGCCCAGCAGATGATAGCATTTCTGGATCAGGCGATCCAGGCCGCTCTGGCCGATGCCCATTTCTTCCAGGAATTCCGCTTTTTCATCGGGCTCCATCTGGGCGATTTCTTCTTCGATCTGGGCGGAAATCACCAGCACTTCGGCATTTTCTTCCTGGGCGATTTTTTTCACTTCCCGGACGAAATCGATGCTGTCTTCATCCTCGGCCACCAGATCTTCGGCGATATTGGCGGCATAGATCACAGGCTTGGTGGTCAGCAGGAACCAGCCCTTGACGATTTCCTTTTCATCATCGGAAAGATCGCAGGTGCGGGCGGGCTTGCCCAATTCCAGATGCTTTAATACCTTGGCGGCCAGATCGGCTTCCTCGCCATATTTCTTTTCGCCGGTCTTGATCAGCTTCCGGGCCTTTTCTTCCCGCTTGGATACGGTTTCCATATCGGCGAAGATCAATTCCAGATTGATGGTTTCAATATCCCGGGCGGGGCTGACGCTGCCATCCACATGGATGATATTTTCATCTTCAAAGCAGCGCACCACATGCACGATGGCTTCGCATTCCCGGATATGGGAAAGGAATTTATTGCCCAGGCCTTCGCCCTTGCTGGCGCCCTTGACCAGGCCGGCAATATCCACAAATTCCACGGTGGCGGGGGTGAGCTTCTTGGGATGATACATTTCTTCCAGCACGCCAAGGCGGCTATCAGGAACGGCCACGATGCCTGCGTTGGGCTCGATGGTACAGAAAGGATAATTGGCGGCCTGGGCGCCCGCGCCCGTAATAGCGTTAAACAGCGTGCTCTTGCCGACGTTCGGCAGACCTACGACGCCTAATTTCATTGCATTAAAACCCCTTTGTGCTTCATTTTCTGCATCGGTATGCAGCCCTTCTATTATACGCCAAGCGGCGCAGCATTGCAAGAATAATTCCCAATTTCTCCGGAAAAAGCCCAGCTGGCAAGCAGAAAAAAACAGGAGTCTGCTTGTTTTTTTAATATCTGCATGTTATAATCGTAGCGTTTGGGGGCGCATGCCCGATCTGCGTTTGTCAGAATCATGGCAGACGTGTTTTTTTACGGAGGAAAAGAGCCATGATGAAAAAAATGCGGCCTATTCTTGAAATACTGATTGTGCTGATGGGCAATGCCCTGTATGCCTTTGGCATCGCTGCCTTTGTCAAGCCGGCGGGCGTGATTGCAGGGGGAACCACGGGGATCGGTCTTTTTCTCAATCGATTGATAAATATGAATGTGTCTGTCTTTGTTTTTATCGTCAATACGGCGCTGTTTATCCTGGGTTTTTTGGTGCTTGGGAAAAAATTTGCGGCCACCACGGCGCTGAGCACATTCGCCTATCCAACCTTCCTGGAATTCTGGCAGCGCATTTTGCCCATTCAGGGATTGACCGATGATATTTTCCTTTGTACGGTCTTTGGCAGTCTTTGCATCGGCGCCGCCATCGGCATGACCATGCGGGTAGGCGCCTCTACCGGCGGTATGGATATTCCGCCCTTGGTGCTCAATAAATTATTCCGCCTGCCCATCGCCGGCACCCTCTATTTCTGCGATATGGCGGTGCTGCTTTCACAGGCCTTTTTCGCCACCTGGGAACAGACGCTCTATGGTATCATTCACGTGATTCTGTATACTGTTTTCCTCAATAAAATGCTGATGCTGGGCAAAAGCAAAGTTGAAATCAAAATCATCAGCCACAAAACGGAGGAAATCCGCGTGGCCATTATCAGCCAGATGGACCGGGGCATCACCCTCATCAAAAGCCGCACCGGTTACCTTCGGGAGGATACCGAAATGGTGATGACGGTCATCTCCGCACGAGAATTGAACCGGGCTGAAAAACTGATTCACGAGATTGATCCCGATGCTTTCCTGGTGGTCAGCCAGGTGAAGGAAGTGACTGGCCGGGGCTTTTCCCAGAAAAAAGAATATCTGGAAAATCAGTGAACAGAAAAAGAGGCGAAGGCGCCTCTTTTCTTTTTACAGGATATGCTTTTCCCGGTATTCCCGGGGCGTCTGGCCTGTTTCCTCCCGGAAGATTTTGCCGAAATAGCTGGGGCTCATGTATCCGCACAGGACGCCCACCTCTTCGATGGAACAGGAGGCATAGCGCAAGAATTGCTTGGCCTTGGCAATACGGATGCGCTTTAACTGCTCCATCACCGTAATGCCCTGATCCTGCCGGTAATAACGGCAGAGGGTATAGCGATCCATGCGCACCTGATCGCCGATTTGATCCAGGGTCAAAGGCTCGGCAAAATGAATTTCCAGATACTGGCGGATAATGGCGGCAGGGGAAACCGAGGGGGCAAAAACCGAATCCAGCCAGTCAATAAGCCAGGAATAGCCTGCCGCCGAGCGGCTGAGGATACTGCCGCTGCTCTGGCAGAGTTTATCCAGGGCATCCGTGGAGGCGATGAGAGCAGGCGTGACGGAAAAGAAAAATTTTTCCGGAATATGATAATAATCCAGCGCCCCTTCCCCCCCAAGGAAAGTGAGCCAGCGGGTGGAAAATTGCTCGCCCAGCCGTTCGTAGGCATGGGGCACATCCTTGCGGCAGAAAAATCCCTCACCTGGGCCCAATAGCTTTTTCTGCCCGTTTACTTCGAAAACGCCTTCGCCTTTTGTGACCCACAGCACATGATGGAAACGAAATCCCTCGGGGCGATTCATGGCCGTTTGATTTTCGCTGGCCCCGATATTGCAAATCACCAGGGCCAGGGGGCAGGGCCGGGACGAGTTTAGATAATCTTTCCGAATCTCTGCAAACACACGCAACATCCTTATAGTTTTTCAATAGATTTAGATTGACTTTCCGCCATTTTGGCAATAAAATTATATCATAAAATAACGGGAAAAGAAAGCCCGGAAATGAGAAAGGATGCATTATCATGGCAAAGGTTCGTTTGGGTTTAATCGGCTGCGGCGGGCGCATGGGCGCGCATATGAATTCCTTCGAGCAGATGGAAAATGTTGAGGTTGTTGCTGTTGCTGATCCCCGGGAAGAACGCCGCAATGCGGCGGCGGCGCGCTTTGGCTGCACCCGGGTTTATAAGGATCACAAGGAATTTTATGCCCATGAAGATAAATCCACCCTGGATGCGGTGGTCATTGCGGTAGAGCCCACTGCCCATGATTATATGGAAGAAGCGGCCATCGACCGGGATCTGCCCTTCCTGGTGGAAAAGCCCATGACCATGGATTTGAATCAGGCCCGCGAAATTGCCCGCCGGGTGAAGGAAAAGGGCTTGATCACCTCCGTCGGCTTCCAGGATCGCTATATCAAGCTGATGGAAATGGTGAAGGAAGAAGTGGATAAGGCCCCCAAGGGCGGCCTGGTGTATGGCGCCTGGGTGGGCGGCATTCCCGGCGTATGGTGGTGGCAGAAGAAATCCACCTGCGGCGGCCAGCTGGTGGAACAGAATATCCATCTGCTGGATGGCCTGCGCTGGCTCTATGGCGAACCCCTGTCCGTGTATGCCACTGCTTCCACCGGCATGATCAAGGCGGGCGAAAACGGCGTATCCCCCGAATATGATACCGACGATCATTCCACCGCTGTGATTCGCTTTGAAAACAACGTCACCGCGACCCTGGTCAGCGGCTGCTATTCCAAGGGCGTGCGTCCCAATTGCGGCCTTGTGATCACCCTGCCCGATATGGTGCTGGATTATCGTCTCCGCAATAATCTGATTATCAAGACCGCTGCCGAAACCCGGGATATTCCCCGCGAAAAGCAGGATCACACCTATTATCTGGATGACGCCTTTGTCCATGCCGTGGAAACCGGCGACGCCTCCCGGATCCGCTCGCCCTATGAAGACGCCCTCAAATCCCTGGAGCTGGGCTTTGCCGCCAATGAATCCATGGAAAGCGGCGAAGTGATCTATTTCAAGAAATAAGGAAAGGATGAATCATCATGCGTTTATGCGTGCCCGTTCCCTGCTTTTTTAAGAATGTGGATTTTGTTACGGCTGTTCACCAGATCAAGGAACTGGGCTTTGACGCCCTGGAAACCTACAACTGGAAAGCGCTGGATCTGGACGCCGTGCGCCATGCCTGCGAAGAAACCGGCGTGGAATTCATGAGCATGTGCACCACTGAATTCTGCCTGACCGATACCGCCAAACGCAAGGATTGGCTGGAGGGACTGAAGGAAAGCTGCGCCGCCGCGAAAAAGGTGGGCGCATCCAAGCTGATTACCCAGCTGGGCAATGATACCGGCGCGCCCCGGGAAGAGCAGCATGCCAATATCGTGGAAACCCTGAAAATGGCCAAGCCCATCCTGGATGACAGCGGCATCACCATTATGCTGGAGCCCCTCAATACTCTGGTCAATCATCCCACTCATTATCTCTGGTCCTCCATTGAGGGCTTTGAAATCGTCCGGGAAGTGGATCATCCCCTGGTGAAGATCATCTATGATATCTATCATCAGCAGATCATGGAAGGGAATATCATTCCCAATATCACCAAGAATCTGGATTGCATTGCCCATCTGCATTCCGCCGGTCATCCCGGCCGCAATGAACTGCAGTACGGCGAAAGCGATTACAAGGTGATCTTTGCCGCCGTGGATAAGGCGGGCTATACCGGCGCCTGCGGCCTGGAATACCGGCCGCTGATGGATCCCATCGAAAGCCTGAAAGAGGCCAAGCGAATTTACGGCTAAAGCATTCAAAAAGGGCGTTCCTTTGAAAAAAGGAACGCCTTTTTGATGTGTGAAATGCGGTTATCCGGGCTGATTCCCCCGCAATTCCTTAATTGTAAGCTGACGATTCCGGGCGTCTTCGATTTTGCCAAAGGGAACATCCGGGGCCCAGGGGCTGGGGCCAAAGCCGCCTTCATAGAGGAAGGGGCCGCTGTAATCGGCCTGCTCCAGGCTCTCCACCAGCGCCTTCCAGTCAATCAAGCCGTAGCCGGGAAAGAAATGCTTTTCATCCACAAAATCGTAATCGCTGATATGGGTGGTGACGATTTTATTCCCCAGGGCGGCAATGAATTCCTGATGACTGCTGCCGTTTTTCAGGCACAGATGATTCACATCGAAGCAAACCCGCAGCCGTTCATCCGCCTCAAGCAGATCCAGCATTTCCCGGGTATTATGGCCCAGACCATGCCGGGGCAGATCCTCCACGCAGATCACGGCCTGGAAACGGGCGGCAAATTCCGCCAGCTCCTTCAGGGATTTTTTTGCGCTGGCCATCCATTGGGGGCGTTCTTCATCAGCGATGGGCCCCATGGAGGCGTGAATGACGAAGCGGGAAATGCCAATGTCCGCCGCTTTTTCAATCAGGGCGCTTTGAATGGCCACAGCGCCCTTTCTGATTTCTTCATCCGGGGAAGCGATATTGGTTTTCTTGGAAAAGGGCAGATGATAGGATAAAATTTTGATTCCCGCTTCATCCGCGTTCTTTCGGAAGGCGACCCAATCGATCTGATCGCAAAGATCGGCTTTGATGCTCAGCTCCACGCCGTCAATCCCGCAGGCACGATAAAACTGCAGCGTTTCAGCATCATATTCTTTGGTGGAAAGGGCGGTCATCCAATCGGTAACATGGGTCATGGCTATTCGCTCCTTTATTTGAAAAAAGGCCCTGAAAAGGGCCTTTTGATCAGAGGGCGTTTCCCTCCAGTTCTTTAATGGTCAGATGGCGCTGCCGGGCGTCCTCGATTTTTCCGTAGGGCGCATCAGGCACCTTGGCGCTGGGGGCAAAGCCGCCCTCATACAGGAAGGGGCCGCAATAATCAATGGCTTCCAGCCCTTCCACCAGCGCTTTCCAATTGATCATGCCGACGCCGGGGAAGAAATGCTTTTCATCCACAAAATCGTAATCGCTCATGTGGGTGGTGACAATTTTATCCCCCAGCTTATCAATGAATTCCTGATGGGTGCCGCCATTATTGAGGCACAGGTGATTGACGTCAAAGCAGACCCGCAGCCGATCATCCACGCTGATCAATTCCAGCATTTCATCCGCCGTATTGCCAAGGCAGGAGCGGGGAAGATCCTCAACGCAGAGAACGGCATCCAGGGAAGCGGCAAATTCCGCCAGTTCCTTCAGGGATTGTTTTGCCTGGGCCAGCCACAGGGGGCGTTCCTCATCCGGAATGGGCTCGGCAGAGGGATGAATGACGAAGCGCGAAATGCCAACGCTCGCCGCCTCTTTCATCAGGCTTTTGTGCGTGGCAACCACGTTTTGCCGATCCTCTTCCTTCAGGCAAGCGATATTCATCACATAGGAAAAGGGCAGATGGAAGGAAAGAATCTGAATGCCCGCTGCATCTGCGTTTTTACGGAAGGCTTGCCAATCAATTTCTTGCTGGAAAGGCCAGCGAACGCTCAATTCCACCCCGCCGATCCCGCAAGCATGATAATGCTGCAGGGTTTCCAGATCGGTATGATTGGTGGAAAGGGCGGTGACCCAATCTGTATAGGCAGTCATAATAATCTCCTTTTTCAGCCGGGGAAATTTTCCAGGGCCTGAATGAATTTTTTCAGGAATGCGTCTTCGCCGAAAGTATTGAATTTCAGGAAAATGCCCTGGCTGCCGCCGGATGTGACGGCGGTAAGATGCAAATCCTTTCCCTTGCCAAAGAGGGTTACGCTGAGGGTCAGCCGATTGCCGCCCAGGTAGCTATAGCGCTCATAAATCCTGGTGGCACAGCGAACCCCGTCCGTTTGAAAACTGGCGCCGCCCTCCCGGGACGCAGAAACGCTGCCGCTTACCACACTTTTTTCGATATGCTGAAGCAGCCGATCAAAATCAGCAGTAAAGTGGGCGTCATACTGGGCCATGCGGATGCCTCCTGTTAATCGTTGAAGCCGGCCAGCACCGCTTCGCCCATCTTTTCCTTATCGCAGATACGGCTATGCAATACGGGCAGATCCTTCAGCTTTGCTACCTGATCCGGGGCCTTTACGCCGGTGTAATTTTCCAGAATGCTGGCGGCGGCAAAGGCGTCGCCCTCCAC
This sequence comes from Clostridiales bacterium, assembly GCA_015056015.1. Taxonomy (GTDB): domain Bacteria; phylum Bacillota; class Clostridia; order Christensenellales; family Aristaeellaceae; genus RUG563. The sequence continues at coordinate 6,824 of SVHD01000059.1, read as the reverse complement.
GGTCACATTCAGGGCGTCGGCCACATCGGAAGCGAATTTATAAGGGCTGGCGGTGGATACGATCAGCATGGGCTTTTCGTCGCCGGTATCCCTGCGGTAATCATCCGCCACGCAGGCGGCCACAGCGGTATGGGGATCCAGCAGATATTTTTCATCCTGCCAGGCCTTTTGGATGGTCTGGGCGGTGCGCTCATCATCGGCAAAGCCGCCGTAGAAAATCTTCTGGAGAGAGGCAAGCCTTTCCGCGCCGATATCATATTTTCCTTCGGCGGAAAGCTGCTTCATCCATCCCGCCACCTGCTTGCAATCCCCCTGGCACAATTCCAGCAGGAAGCGTTCCAGATTGGAGGAAATCAGGATATCCATGGAGGGGGAGATGGTCTTATGGAAATCCCGGCGGCGATCATAAATTCCGGTGCGGATGAAATCGGCAAGCACGTCATTTTTATTGCTGGCGCAGATGAGCTTGGCAATGGGCGCGCCCATGCGCTTGGCATACCAGGCAGCCAGAATATTGCCGAAATTCCCCGTGGGCACGCATACATTCAGCCCGTCTTCCCAATTGATGGCGCCTTTTGCCAGCAAATCGGCGCAGGCGGAAAGATAATAGGCCACTTGGGGGGCCAGGCGGCCCAGATTGATGGAATTGGCGGAAGAGAGAGTTTTGCCCTGGGCATTCATTTTTGCAATGAATTCGGGATCGGCAAAGAGGGTTTTCACCCCGGTCTGTGCATCGTCAAAATTGCCGCGCACGGCGGTCACATGCACGTTTTTGCCCTGGGAGGTGACCATCTGCTTTTCCTGCACGGCGCTGACGCCGCCCAGGGGATAAAAGACGGTAACGGAGGTGCCGGGCACATCCTGGAAGCCTTCCAGGGCAGCCTTGCCCGTATCGCCGCTGGTGGCGGTGAGAATGGCGATTTCCCGCATTTCGCCCTGCTTGCGGGCAGAGGCGGTCATCAGCCAGGGCAGCATCTGCAGCGCCATATCCTTAAAGGCCATGGTGGGGCCATGGAATAATTCCAGCACATGGCGATGCGCCTTCAATTCCTTTACCGGCGCAACCTGGGGATCATCAAAACGGGCATAAGCGGCCCGGGCCATTTCCAATAATTCTGCTTCGGTAAAGCCATCCAGCAGGAGGGCCAGGGTGCGGGCCGCGCGGGCAGGATAATCCATTTTGGCAAATTCAATAAAATCTTCCCGGGAAAGATTAGGCAAAGAAAGGGGGGCATAAAGCCCCCCATCCGGCGCAATGCCGCGCACAATTGCCTCAGGCGCAGAGATTTTTTCGGCGCCCCGGGTGCTCATGAATGGCATAAAATGCACCTCTTTATATGTTAAATGAAATACTTTTTGATAAACTCGGGCGCGACTGCGTCATCAACATTGACGGAGAGCACAAATTCCACATTGTGTTTGGCGCTCAAATCTTCCAGACGACGGAAGAAATCTTCGGTATTATCCACTTCGGTTTTCACCAGCTTGAGGAAAGCATCCACAAAGATCACGCTGATATCAAAATTCTGGGCCAGCATGCCGCACAGGAAGCCAAAGAACATGGCGGGGCTGTCAGAGCCATATTCGCCGGCGTTGACAAAGCGCACTTCGTGGCGGAGATCGAACATATAGCGATTATCGTCGTCAACGAAGATAATATCGCCCTTATGTTCCTTGATGGCGTTATTGGCCATATCCAGAATCCGCTTGGTTTTGCCGGAGCCCTTTTTACCGTGAATGACTTGTATCATGGGAAAAACCCCCTTCATCGAATTGATTGATTCTATTATAACTGATTTTCTTCAGAATTACCAGCATTATTTTTGTTTATCTGCTCAATGAGCGTATCAAACCGCATTTCCTGCATCAATCGGGCGTTTTCTGGCGCGATTTGCACATTCTTGCGGCAAATAGCGGCATAATCGCAGTATTCGCAGGGGCCCTTTTGGTTTTTATCGCAGAGGGGAGAGGCGGCAATTTCCCCGGCGCGCATTTTTTCTGCCATTTCCCCGGCCATTTTTTCCGCATGCCCGATCAATGCCTGCAAATCGGAAAGGGTGGCCAGCATGGCCCGCTTGTCAAATCCGCCGTCTGAGGTGAGCACCTTGGGAATGGTCAGGGGCGGATTGCCCTCGTCCATACGCTTTAAAATGGCGGCGTCCTTCAGCGCCACGCCCTTCAGGCACAGGGCCCGGGCCAGAGCGTCCTCGATCTGGGCGGCGTCCTCCTGATCGGGAAGCAGGGGATCGGAAAGCCGCATATAGAAGGCTCCGGCGGGCTCGGCCTCCTCTTCCATGGAAAGGGCGGCCTTCAGATACAGCAGAAGCTGCAATTGCGCGCCCCAGAAAATCCGGGCGGGATCCAGCTTTTCGGCCCCGGATTTATAATCCACCACCCGCAGATACACGCCCTCATCTCCGGCGTAGCGATCGATCCGGTCGATCACGCCCCGGACGTAAACCCGGGCGCCGTTTTTCAGCTTCAGTTCAATGGGCGGGATGCCGCCGGGATAGCCAAAGCGCACCTCGGCGCATTCGGGGGTAAAGGCGCTTTGCCTGGCGCCCCGGGTAAAGGTCCAGGCCACCCGGCGCAGAATCCGCCGGTATTTATCGCCCAATGCCCGCATCCGGGCGCTATCGCCCATAACGCCGGAAAGCATCTGATCAAAAAGGGGCTGGGCGGCCTGATCAATGGCAGCGTCGCAGGTTTTTTTATCAATTCTGGGCCAGTTGGGCAGCGTGGGCAAAAGCCGGGTAAAGCCCTCCAGGGCGCTGTGATAGAAATTGCCCGCGTCAATGGGGGTCAGCTTCCATTCCTTCCGGGGCTTGGGGGAAAGGCCCTGCTCCACAAAATGCTTATAGGGGCAGACGGCAAAGCTTTCCAGTCGGCTTACCGACATGATTCTTTCCATAAACAGGGAATGGGTGATTTCCCGGGGCAGGGGCGGGGCATTTTTTTCTTCCGCAAAGGCGGAAAGCAGCTTTTCCGCTTTTCCTTTGGTGTCGGGCTGGCTGCTCAGATATTTCCAGGCCTCCAGCCATTCGCCGTCCAGCGCCCCTTCCCGGATTTTTGCGCCCATGGCGTCCAGGGCCGGACCGGGAGACAAGGGCAGGCGGGCCGCTGCGCGCTGGGTAACGCCGCCTTCCTCCACCAGGGCGGGGAACAGGCGGCGGATATGGGAAAGCTGGGCAAAGGGACGCAGGGCGCCCCCATCCTGGGAGGCCTGGGAACGGGTGAGATAGAGATATTCCCGGGGGGAAGAAAGGGCCTTGTAAATATCCAGCCGGGCCAGGCAATCCCGCCCGTCATCGGTAAGGGAAAGATAAACCTGCATTTTTTGCTGGGCGTCTTCCTGTTCTTCCTGGGTAATCAGGCCGCTGCTGCCGGCGGATAGAATCCCGTCGGTGAGATTCATCAGAAACAGCACCCGGGGGGAGGAAAGGGGCAAAGCGCCAATTTCTCCGCACATAACGGCGTCCGCCGTAGGGGGAAGGGAGGATAATTCACAGGCCTCCAGGCCCGCTTCCAGCCAGGAAGAAAGCTGGCGGGGGGATACCCGGGCGCCGGCAAGAATGGCGTGGGCCTGGGAGAGCAATTGCATCATGGCGTCCCATACCTGGCGGGATTGCACGGCCTCCGCCGCCATACCTTTGGCAAGAAGCAATTCTTCATTTTCCGCCAGCTTTTCATAAACGCCCGTATCCGCCAGATAATCATAAATGAAGCGCAGGGCGGATTCCGCATTTTCGGCCGTTTTCAGCTGATTACGCAGATTTTCCAGAGGCGGAATCAGCTTTTCCCGGATTTCCTCTGCCTGGGCACATTCCTCCGTTTCTCCGCGCTGGAAGGGAGAAAGGAAGATTTTTCCCCGGATGCCGTAGGAAAGAATATAATTTTCCAGCTGCCAGCATTCCATGGGGGCCAGGGGAGCATAGCCCGATTTGATCAGGGAAAGCAGATCCTGGGGCTGATAGCCGTCGGCAACGGTGCGCAGGGAAGAAAGCAAAAAGCGGGCTGCGCCATGGGCGGTAGCGGGCAATTTCCGGGTGACATAGGCGGGAATCCGATAGGAAGAAAGCACGGTTTCCAATACCCCGGCAAAATTCAAATCCCCCATGGCCACCGCCATTTCCCCGAAAGGCACGCCCTTTTCATGAAGCAGAAGCATTTCCTGGGCAGCGAAATGGGCCTCAAAATAGGGATTGGGGGCGGCATAGAGCCGGAGGGCGGATACCGGGCCGGGATAGATTTCCCCGGGCAGGGAGAGATAATGGCGGGAAAGATGGGTAAGCTCCGGCGCTTTTTTTTCTTCTGTCGGCGGGAGCAGCTGGAAGGAAACGGGCAGCTGCAATTCCTCCGCCGTTCGCTGCAGACGTCTGGCGCTTTCCAGCACGGGAGCAAAGCATTCCTCCCTGCCCAATACGATCAGGGCGTGGGTTTCCAGGCTCTGGCGGGTCAGGGCGGTGAGGATACGGCACATCTGCCCGGTGAATACGTCGAAACCATATACGGCCACCAGGGCATTTTGGGCGATGCCGCTGTCCGGCAGCCGGTCGATCATGGCGGAAAGCACGTCTTCCCCATCCACAAATTGATCAGCCAATTGCTGCGTATAGGCGGCATAAAGCAGGGCAAGATCCTGCATTTTATCTTTGGCAGCGCCTTCCGGCAGGCTTTCTGCATGGCTTTTCAGCATTTCCGGGGTAACGCCGGCGCGTTTGAAATCGGCAATGGCCGATCCCACCCGTTCAATAAAGCCCTGCTTTTCGGCGGCGCTTTCGTAATAGCGCAATTCCTTTTTGCAGGAAAGCAACACCCGGGCCAGGGCCAATTGCTTGCCTCTGGCATCGATGCGCACCCGCTGATCGGATCCGGCCTGGGCAAATACCCGTTCTGTCAGCCGGGAGGGAGATAAAACCTCCAAATCGAAAAAGCCGGGAACCTGGAGCCCGGCCATCAATTCCCGCTCGGTTTGCAGGGTATACTGCTCCGGCACGATCACGATCATGCGCCCGCCCCGGGCAGCCATAGCGATCAAATGCCGCCGCAGGGTTTCGCTGCTTCCGCCGAAAATTTTCAGCATGGGTATTCCTCCCCCGGCTTATGATTTTTGCATGAAATCAGGTAAAGGTGATTTCCCGCACTATGCCCTTGGGGCCATAGCCCGATACATACTGGGTGATGCCGCTGGGCATGGGAATTTCATAATTCGCATGCAGATGACCGGCCAGAATGGCGCGGATCAAGGGCTGATTGGCAATATAATCCATCATTTCAAAGGTGGTCTGCGTGGCTTTTTGCTGGGTATAGCGGTATTCGCTGTAATCCTTCATCAGTTCTTCCGGAACGCCGGTCAGGAATGCACATTTCTTTTGCGCATGAACCTCCATGGAAAAACGGAAAAATTCCGGCGTATACAGGGGATTATGCATCAAAAGCACCATGGGCAATCCCTTTTCCGCTTCCGCCTTGAGCAGCTCCAATTGCTCGGGATAAAAATTGTAATATCCGTCATCCAGGGCAATGAAATTGACGCCGTTGATGATGCGACTGTCAAAGAAAAGGTTATTCCTGAAATATTTCTGCACCAGGGGATAGCTTTGCATCTTATAGGGCAAATCCTCGGTGGCTTCCCCCAGATACAGGCTGTATTCATGATTGCCCACGGCGTAGATATGATCAATATCATTTAAAAGATCCCGGGCAAATTCCAGATTCTTGTAGGAGACGAAATCGTAAAGATCGCCGGTATGCAAAATGGGCATGCCTTCCTTCTTGGCATAGGCCACCATTTCTTCCAGAAAGGAAAGGGCAGTATTTCCGTTCCGGGAAAAGGCCTCGGTGCGATTTTTCGCCAGTTCCCGCTTGCGCATGGTTTCCCGTTCATCGGCCAGGGCGATATGATTATCGCTCATATGCAGGGCGCGGAAAGGCTTTTCGAGGCCGATATGGATGGTGGTTTTCGTAATATCCAGCATATCTTTTCCTCCTACTGCTTCAGGAAAGAATCAGAAATTCCGGGTCATATCGTAGCGATCGTAGAATTCCCTGCGGTAATCCAGGAAACGATCCTCCATGATCGCCTGACGGATTTCTTCCATCATGCGGATCAGGAAGCGCAGATTATGGATGGAGGTCAGCCGGGCGCCGGTGATTTCCTCCGCCTTGATCAGATGGCGGATATAGGCGCGGGAAAAATTCTTGCAGGCATAGCAATCGCAGCCTTCTTCCAGGGGTTCAAAATCCCGGGCGTAGGTGGCATTGCGGATGACCAGACGGCCGTTCTTGGTAAAGACGGTGCCGTTGCGGGCGATGCGGGTGGCCAGCACGCAGTCGAACATATCCACGCCACGGAGCACACCCTCCAGGAAGCAGTCAGGGGTGCCTACGCCCATCAGATACCGGGGCTTGTGCTTGGGCATATAGGGCTCAATCTTTTCCAGCATATCATACATGATGGGCTTGGGCTCGCCTACCGAAAGGCCGCCGATGCCGTAGCCGGGGAAATCCATATCGGTGAGCACCTTCGCGCTTTCAATGCGCAGATCATCATAAAATGCGCCCTGCACGATGCCAAAGAGGGCCTGATCCGCCCGGGTATGATGCTTTTTGCAGCGCTCCGCCCAGCGATGGGTGCGGTGCATGGCTTCCTCTGCGGTTTTATGATCGCAGGGATAGGGGCTGCATACGTCAAAGGCCATGGCGATATCCGCGCCCAGGGCTTGCTGGATATCCATGGATTTTTCGGGGCTGATAAAGCGCTTGCTTCCGTCCAGATGACTGCGGAAGGCCGCGCCCTCTTCGGTGATTTTGCGCAGACCCGC
>SVHD01000102.1 GCA_015056015.1 Clostridiales bacterium | reverse complement strand
ATACTCCTGTAAAATAACGATACTCAGACACCGAGTTTCAAAAAATGGTTTGGTATCATCGACGTAGTGCCGAGCCAAACGAAAACCCTTGAGAAATCAAGGGTTTTTCGTTTTTATTAGGTTTTACAAGGGTTTGCGGCTTCTAATATGCTGGATATAACTCCAATATTTGCAGTATCAATATGCCACGAAATATGCTACGCCGCGAAGGGCGAAAAATGCAGTCATTGTCAAAAGAAAACCGGACGCTGAAAAGCATCCGGTTTTTTGCTGATTGAAGGGAGCGATTTGGGCGTAAATCAGTTGTGAATGGAGATTTCGCCCACCTGATAAAATGCGTCATGCCTGGGAGCATCGGTGCAGAAATAAATGGGGGAATAGGGGGCGCTGTCGATGCCAATTTCGATGGCATATTCACCGGCGGGAAGATCAGCCGGCAGGGAAAGGGAAAGCTTTTCCTGATGCTTTCCGGGCAGCCATTGGGTAATATCCGCATCGGTTTCAAAGAGAAAATGCTGATCGCCCTGAGAAAGGCGAATCTGCAGGGGCAGGCGATGATAGATGGGCGCCACGCCGACATTTTCAATCGTCAGTTCCAGATTCATGCAATCGCCGGCAGCGGCGGATTCGGGATGGCTGAAGGAATCAATGGCAAAATGATAGCCCATTTTGGCAACCCAGGCGTCTACTTTATCCTTCCATTCATAAGGAACAGGGATGGATTTGGCATTCAGGGAAGAGAGATGCCAGGAAAGGGTCTTTTCAATGACTTCATCAATATCCCAGCCCTGGCGCTGCCATTCGCAGAGCCACCAGTAGGATTCAAACGAAACGGGGGCCTGCTTCCAGGCATCCTCAATTTTACTGATGCAGGGAGGATATTTGCTGTGCATATGATAAGGCTCGCCCAGGCCATCGCCGCGCCAGCCAACATGCACCCCTGCCTTTTCTGCGGCATAGGCGATCAATTCGGGGCGGCCTACCTGGGTCATCAATTGGGTGGTGGGGAAGGAGGTAAGATAGGTATCCATAATGCGCTGGAAGGTATCCGGAGGATATAATTCCAGCTTATGCCCTTCTCCCCAGGAGCCGGGCAGGGAAATATCCACCGCCTCCAGAATGGGATCGGCATCGAATTGCTGGCCCAGATGGGAGACCGCCTTTAAAAACAATTCCAGGAATTTGGGATCCGTGGGGGAATCCTTCACCCGCTTGCCATCCGGGCGTTCCGGGCAGGGAATAAGCTTTTTCAGCCATTCGGGTACGTCGTCACAGGCACGGGTGCTATGGGCCATGAGGCGGAAAATCAGGCTCTGCCCATGGGCGCGCGCCTGGGACAGGATATCCGCAATGAAGGCGTCATTATAAACGCCCATTTCAGGCTCGTATTCCTTCCAGAGAATGCGGATATAGGCGACGGTACTATCGGGATAATAGCCCTCATTCCGGCCGTTTTCTTCGGCGTCGGGAGAAATGGGATAGCATTCCACCCGTTCAGTTTCCGTCATATTGGCTTCGGGACGGACAATGATATCGGAATAGAGCTTTTCGCCCCGGAAATGCTGAAAGCTGGTAAAGCCGATAAAGGGATTCAGCCCTTCTTCGGGCTTTACAGAGAAATGGTGGGTCTTTACGGGCGTATGCATCATAAGAACCTCCGGAAAATGAAAATCTCATTGCTTACAGGATATCATGAGAGAAAATCAGTGTCAAGGATCAGCAATAAAAAAACCCCGCTTTTCAACGAAAGCGGGGTACGAATGATTTAAGCGGCTTTTTTCTGGAGGGTCGCTTTGATTACAACCAGGGTGGCAATCATCAGCACGATGGCAATGGGCAGGGCAATGAGCCAGTTTTGAATGAAGCCGCAGATCAGATAGGAAACGAAGGAAACGGCGGCCACGGTGATGGCGTAGGGCAGCTGGGTGGAAACATGATTGACATGCTCACACTGAGCGCCGGCGGAGGACATGATGGTGGTATCGGAAATGGGGGAGCAATGATCGCCGCAGACCGCGCCGGCCAGGCAGGCGGACATGCCGATGATCGCCAATTCGCTGCCGGCAGGGAATACATCCAGCACGATGGGGATCAGGATACCGAAGGTGCCCCAGGAGGTACCGGTGGCAAAGGCAATGCCGCAGGCAACCAGGAAAATGATGGCGGGCAGGAACTGATGCAGGGATTTGGCATTGGCCAGAGCATTTTCAACAAAGGTATCGGATTCCAGCAGGCCGGTCATATTCTTCAGGGCGGTGGCCATGGTCAGAATCAGGATGGCAGGCACCATGGCATTGAAGCCGGAAGGAATGCAGGCCATCGCATCCTTAAAGGATACCAGGCGGCGGCAGATCAGATAGATCATGGTGAAAACCAGGGCCACAATGCCGCCAAGCGGCAGGCCCACGGTGGCATCGGTGGCACCGAAGGACGCCACGAAATCCATATGGGTATCGCCGGCAGCAAAGAAGCCGCCTACATAAATCAGCGCAAACACGGAAATGACGATCAGCACGACGATGGGCAGGATCAGATCGATGACGCGGCCCTTTTCATTGGCCTTGATTTCCGATTCCTTATTGGAAATGACTTCGGAACCGAAGGTGAACAGATCGCCCTTGGCGGCGTTATCTTCATGCTTCTTCATGGGGCCGAAATCAAATTTCATCAGGGTGATGGCGATGATGAACACCAGGGTGAGCAGGGAATAGAAATTATAGGGGATGGCCCGGCAGAACAAGGCCAGGGAGGAAATCTCCGCCCCGGCGGCATCTACCACGCCGCTGGTATAATCGGCAACGGCAGCGGCCCAGGAGGAGATGGGGGCGATCATGCAGATGGGAGCGGCGGTGGCGTCGATGACATAGGAAAGCTTGGCGCGGCTGACCTTGTGGCTGTCGGTAACGGGCCGCATGACGGAACCGACCGTGAGGCAATTGAAATAGTCATCAATGAAGATCAGCACGCCCAGAACGAAGGTGCAGAAAATGGCGCCGGATTTGCTCTTGATATGGGTTTTGGCCCAGGCGCCAAAGGCGGCGGATACGCCGGCCTTATTGATCAAAGCGATCATGATGCCCAGCAGCACCAGGAATACGAAAATGCCGGCGGTGCCCGCCACGGAGGCGATCAGGCCTTCCTGCACCACGGTATCCACCGTGCCGACCAGATTGAAATTATTGTAAAACAGACCGCCAACAATAATGCCGGCAAAGAGGGAGGAATATACTTCCTTGGTAATCAGCGCCAGCACAATAGCAACCAGCGGCGGCACCAGGGCCCAGAAGGTGGCAATGAAGGCATTGGCAGCGGGGGCGGCAAGGCCGGCTTCCTCCGCAAAGACGGTGACCGTGCCAAGCAGGCACACCAGGATGATGGCGGAGTTCACCGGCCAGGCCCGCCGCTCTCCCAGGCGGAAGGACAGGGATTCAC
>SVHD01000058.1 GCA_015056015.1 Clostridiales bacterium | reverse complement strand
GCTCCGGCGCATTGCATTCCGGATCGGTGCAGCGGATCATATTCTTGAATTGCTGGGTATTCAGATCGGTGTAATTGAATTCGGTCAGGGGCCAATACCGTTCCGATACCACGGGGCAATTGGATTTTCCGTGATAATACTTGCCGCCGTCAGGATTATAGTATACCTTGATGCTGCTTTCCGCCGTCTGGGGCCTGGGGGTTGCCGTGGGCGCGATGGTGGAAGCGGGCATATTGGTGGCCTGGGCATTTTCCGATGCGGCGTTGATGGGGGTGCCGCCCAGGGACTGGGGATCCACATACCAGGTATCATTCACCCGGAACATGAGCACCTGCATCCGGTTGAGTACGGGCTCGGTGCCATTGCGGTTATCCAGGGCGATTTTCAGGGTAATGGTGCGGGAGGTATCCCCTTCGCTGCCCGATACATTTTCGATCTGATAGCTCAGCGGAATGGAATTGCGGGTCAGCTGGAAGAGCGTTGTCTGGGGAGAAGCCTGCTTTTCCACCCAGGAGGGGGTGCAGATCTTGAGCATTTCATTGGTCTGGCTCTGGGCCCAATAGCCCAGGAATTTTTCCAGCTGCTGCTGGGCAGCGGAAACGATGGTGCCGGAAACCGCGGGGGCGGCAGGCTCCGGGGTCTGCTGAGTGTCGCCGGGCTGGATGCCCAGAGGCGGGGCGTTATCATTGGTAAAGAGCGCGCCCTGATCCGCCATTTTGGAGGTCTGCCTGGTTTCGGGGGCCTGAGTATCCATAAAGAGGGCCAGGCCGATAACCACGGCCAGCGCGCCGTAGACCACCGTCAGAGTGCCCCGGGCATTCTTGACGAAAGCGCCCAGCGCCCACATCAGCAACAGGGAAAGAGCGGTAACGATCAAAAAAGCCCAGCGCAGGATGGCATTGGGAATCAAGAGCGCCAGCAGAAATAAAACGGGCAGCACGGCGGCCATAATACCGGCCAGCCACTGAAAACGAGGGGCAGCAGAGGAACGATTGGCATTGACCTGGGCAACGGAGGTGGCAGGCCGCCTGTTTTTCATATTATTCAGCGGTGCAGAGGTATATTGACCGCGGTTTCCGTTCATAAGCAGGGTGCTCCTTTCCATGGGCGGGAAATGGAAAAAATCCATTTTTCAGTATAACACAAGCGAAGAAATTGTTAAAGAGGAAATACGGGAAAACCCGTCCTTTTTTCAACGAATCAGGATAAGAAATTTATCCTGGACAAAGGAATTATTCGTCAATTTGCACCTTGTCCCGGCCAAACATATCAATCAGGCTGTTCAGATTATTTTCCTCCCGTTTTTCCTGGGCGGGATCCACCATGATTTCCCGGGGCGCAGCCTCAAAGCGGGCGTTGACGGCGCCGCATTGATTCAGGGCGTTTTCAATTTTCTGTTTGCGCTCGGGGGTGGAAAGCATGGTCATGAAGATTTCTTCCCCGCTGCCGAAAAGCGCCTTATACAGCCCATCCTGGAAGCCGCCGTATTTGCCCTGAGAAAGGGGGCCAAAAACGCCCGGCTCATTTTTTTTCAGATATTTCAGGGCGTCATTCCATACATCCTTGGGGGCTTTATTGCCTGCGGGAACGGGGGTTTCCACAATGGGCGCGGCAATTTTCCGGGGGCCGGCCGGGGCCGCCGAAAGCGCAGCGGAAGCCTGGGGCACAGCGGCGCGAACGCCGTTTTTCTCCAGCTCATACAGCTTATTTTCCAGTTCTGCCACTCGTTCCATCAGCGCTTCATAATCCCGTTCCTCCGGCTGTTCGCAGGCACGGAGGGCGAAAATTTCCAGCACAGACCGGGCAGAGGCGGCCCAGCGGGTATCCGCTTCGGCATGCATACAAAGATCCAATAGGCGCAGCAGCCTTTCCTGGGAGAAAGCCGCCGCCTGATCGGCGTAGCGCCTGGCATTTTCGCCGCTGGCGCCCAGCAGATCCCCATCCGGGCCGCAGAGCTTGGCCGCCATCAGCAAGCGCATATGGGCGGAAAAATCCTTTAAAAATACCTGCACATCCCGGCCGGCGCGCATGAGCTCGTCAATCAGGCGCAGGGCTTCCCCGCTTTCCCGGCCGGCCAGGGCCGCCGCAAAGGAAAACAGGAACGCCCGATCCGCCGTGCCCAGGGCCGCGCGGACATGCTCTTCCGTAATGGTTTCCCCGCCGCCCATGCACATATCCAGAATGGAAAGGGCGTCGCGCATGCCGCCTTCGGCTGCCCGGGCGATCATGCCCAGGGCTTCGGGATCGGCCTTCATGCCGCTGGCCGCCACCACTTTTTCCAGATGCCCGGCAATCTGGATCTCGGAATAACGCCCGAAATCATATCGCTGGCAGCGGGAAAGGATGGTGGAGGGCAGCTTCTGGGGCTCGGTGGTGGCCAGAATAAAGATCATATATTCCGGCGGTTCCTCCAGGGTTTTGAGCAGCGCATTGAAAGCGGCATTGGAAAGCATATGCACTTCGTCGATTACATACACTTTGAATTTGCCGAACTGGGGGGGATATTCCACCTTTTCCAGCAATTCGCGGATTTCTTCCACCCGGCTGTTGCTGGCGGCGTCCATTTCGTATACGTCAAAGGAGGATCCGCTTTCGATCATCTTGCAGGATTCGCATTCCCCGCAGGGATCCCCATCCTTGGGATTCAGGCAATTGATGGCCCGGGCCATAATGCGGGCGGCGCTGGTTTTGCCGGTGCCGCGGCTGCCGCAGAATAAATAGGCATGGGCCACCCGATCGCTCATCACCTGATTGCGCAGCGTGCGGACGATGGCCTCCTGGCCGACCATATCAGAAAAGGTTTTGGGTCGCCAGACCCGATACAGCGCCTGATACAAAATCGATCCCTCCCGGTTTCAATCACAAATCCGTTGCTTATTTCAAATCCTTCATCCGCCGCGAAAGCACATCCGGCGCGGCCACGGAATAGCCGAAAAAGCCCAGGGCTTCTCCCAGTGCATAATACGCGCCGTGATTATAGGCGATCAGATCGGCCTTGGAAAAATCAATCTTCCCTGTGGCGTCCATCAGTTCTTTATTGACGCCCATGGAAACAATTTTGCCCAGGAACAGATCATGGCTGCCCAATTCCTGGATGGATTCCACCTTGCAGCCCAGATACAGGGGGCATTCCCCGATGGCGGGGGCGGTAAAGCCGGGGATGGAAACGGGAGTCAGATTGCAGGCGGCAAATTTATCCGTATCCCGGCCGGATTTTACGCCGCAAAAATCCGTGGCCTTCAGATTTTTCTGGCCGCAGAGATTGATAATGAATTCGCCGCTTTCCCGGATCAGGGCATGGGAATAGCGCTCTTTCCGGACGGAAATGGAGCACATGGGCGGCTCGGAGCAGATGGTGCCCACCCAGGCCAGGGTGATAATATTGGGCTTTTCCCCTTCCCGGGCGCAGGAAACCATCACTGCGGGCACGGGAGCCAGCAGGGTGCCGGGCTTCAAATTCACAAAAGCAGAATCCATTTTTCTTTCCTCCATTCAGGCGCCTTTTTCTTTCAGCGGGCCTTTTTTCGCCGCCGCTTTTCCGGCAATCAGGCCGGATGCAAAGGCGAAAAGCAAATTATAGCCCCCACAATCCCCATCCACATCCAGTATTTCCCCGGCGGCATACAGCCCGGGGATTTTCCGGGATTGCAGGGTATCCGGGAAAAATTCGCTGCCGGCAATGCCGCCCGCCGTGACCTGGGCGTTTTCAAAGCCGCGAACGCCGGTGATGGGCACGGGGAAGGCGGAAAGCATTTTCGCCAGCTTTTCCACGGGCAGGCCCCGCAGCTTTTCCGCCAGCAGCCGGGGCGCAAGGCCGCATAAAAGGGCGTCCTTGGGCAGGATATGCTGCCGTTCTTTCAGGCATGCCAATACTTTTTCTTCGTTTGCAAAGGGATTTTCCGCCGGAACGCGATCGTAAATCCGGTCCGTCAGGCCCAGCATGGGGGAAAAATCAATATAGAGCATGGCGCCGCCTTTTTTAGCCAGCCCTTCCGCATCCCGGGAGAGCTGCATGGCGCAAACGCCGCTGACCCCGTAATCGGTAAAGAGCACTTCCCCCTGAGCGGCGGAAACGGGGCGATTGCCGCTGCAAAGGGTAAGCCGGGCAGGCAGCCGCAGGCCGGAAAGCCCCTTCACCGCATTTTTTTCGCCCATCAATTGGGTAAGGGCAGGGCGCGGCGCAATCAGGCGATGGCCCAGCCGGGTGAGCAGGGAATAGGCGTCCCCGTTATGGCCCAGCTTTCCGCCGGCCATGCCGCCGCATGCGGCGATAACGCAGGGGGCTTCATAGGCAGCCGTCCTGGTTTTTACCCGCAGCAAATTCCCCGCTTTCTGAATTTCCAGGGCGGGGCTTTCGGTGATGATGGGGATATGCCTGCGCTCCAGTTCAAAGCGGAGCACATCCAGCACCGCCGCGGCCTGGCCGCAGCCGGGGTAGACCCGGCCGCCGTCTTCCTCCACGGTGGCAAGGCCCAGCCGATGGAAAAAGGATAGAACGGCCTCTACCGGGCAATTTTTCAGAACCTGCCCGGCCAGCGCGGCATCCCCGTAGAAGCGGGGCTCGCCCATATTGACCAGATTGCAGCGGCCATTGCCTGAGGCCAGGATTTTCCGGCCGATCCGGGGGGCGCCTTCCAGAATCAGGGGCTTTGCACCCTGATTGGATGCGGAAAGCGCGGCGGTCAAACCCGCCGCGCCTCCGCCGATGATGATCACATCGTATTTCATGATTTTACTTGTTGCCGCTGATGGACTTGTTGTAGGCGTCCTTGATCGCGGACTGATGGCCGTAGTAGCCATTTTCGGGATAGTCATAGTCCACACGGGCGGGAATATCGCCGCTGCCGTGGGTCTTGGAATTGGTGAAGTGGACGCAGAACTGGCCGTTGTAGCCGTTATCGGGGATCCGGTCGCCCTTGAGGTTATGGGGCACGCCGTACATGGAAGCCGCGAAGGTGCGGTTGCCGATGGTGACCCACAGGGGACGGCGCCGCCAGGACTGCAGTTCCTGATTCCGATCGGAGATTTCCTGAGGATCGCTGACGCCGAAGATCTGGCAGATGGCGTCGGTGTCTTCCACGGTCAGGGGCTCGGCGTCGGCGTGGTTATCGCCGTAGAGCCGCTGGGCACGGAAGGAAATACCGGTCTTGACGTCGGTGATGATGGCCACGGTGCCGGGAGCCCACAGGCTCTGGATGCCGCCGGTGTACCAGTCGACGTATTCCACGGGGAAGAGGGTTACGGAGGTGGAGCTGCCGTCATAGGTGCCTTCGGGCACGGTGTTGAACAGGGCGTGCTGGGTGATTTCGCCGGCCAGGCCGTCCACCGTCAGGCCATTGGCCTTCTGGAAGTTGATCACGGCGTTTTCGGTGGCGGTATCATAGTAACCGGAGGTGAAGCTGCCGGAAATGAGATAGCCCTTTTCAACCAGCTTGTTCTGCAGGGCGGTTACGTCTTCGCCGGTGGAGCCCTTGCTCAAAGTGCGGTAAGTGGCTTCCTTGGGCGCGTCGGGATTGCCGGCCACCAGATACATCTGCTTTTCTTCCTGGGTCAGGATGCGCACGCAGTCGCCGCGGACCCAGCCGGTGATGCCCTGATACTTGATCTTGAACCAGTAATATTCGTTGGTGGCAGTGGGCGAGGAATAGCTGCCCAGATAGGTGAATTCGCTGCCTTCGTTATAGATCAGCGAGGTCTGCGTGCCGTTCATGGAGCCGGTGGCACGGATCTTCACCCGTTCGATGGTGGTCAGGCCCAGATCACTGAAGGTGGAAGGATCGGGCATGGCGGTGGGGGTGCCGGTGGGGGCGTTGGTGCCCTTCCAGGCGTAGTATTCCGCATTGGTCAGGATGCGGGCATAATTGCCGTGGATCCAGCCGTAATTGCCGCTGACCTGCACTTCATACCAGGTGACCTCGCCAACAACCTTCTTGCTGTAATACTTGGTCACGGTGCCGTCGGCCAGCTGACCGATGGTATTGGCCTTGGTGCTGGGGGTCTTGCGTACCCACAGGCTGCCGCCGAAGGTCTTCACATATTCGCTGTTTCCGGGAGGCGGCGTGGCAGGGCCGGGGGTGGGAGTGGGGCAGGTGCCGTAGGTGTTGTAGTAATCCAGCTGCCACTGGGCCAGTTCAAATACGCAGTCGGAGCGGATATAGCCCTGGGTGCCATCGGCAAGCTGTACGGGATACCAGGTATAGGGGCTGCCTACACTTGTCACAACGGGACCGATGACGGGCAGCACGGTGCCCTTGGTCTGCACCTTGCCCACGGTGGAGCCATCCACCGCCGCCGTACCGCGTACCCACACGGAAGAAACGCTGGTGGCCACATAGCCGGTATAGGTGACTACGCCGCCTTCAGTGCCGGGGGTGGAGGGGGGAGCGATGGTGGGGATAATATCGGTGCCGTCAGCATTGCAGGGCACGGCCATGGTGCTCAGAATATAGCCGCTGGTACCCAGCGTGGAGGAATAGACCACATACCAGGTTTCGCTGCCGTTGATTTCGGTGGTGTAGTAGGGAAGGACAGTGCCCTTGCCCAGCTGACCGTAGCTGGTGCCCCAGGGGCCGCTGCGCAGGTTCACGCCGCCCTTGGTCAGGCGGATGAAGGTGCCTTCGGTAACGCCGGGGGTGGTGGGCGGAGGCGTGGTCACGGTGGGCTCGGTGCCGTCCGCATAGCACTGGGTGTAGCAGTCGGAACGGATATAGCCGGTCTGGCCGCCGTAGGTGACCTTCACCCAGTTATAACCGGAAATCTTATCGGTGGGGCCTTCGCTGTAGGCGATGACCAGGCCCAGGGGCAGCTTGGAAGCATCGGAGGGGGTCAGCACAGTGCCGCCGGGGGTCTTGCGCAGATTGACCTTATCCTTGATCAGCTTCACATAGCCCGTGCCGGTGAAGGCGGGGGTGGGGCTGGGGGTCACGGTGGGAGCGGGGGTGCCGGGAAGCGTGAAGTTTTCCAGTTCGGTGGTCAGCAGTTCACGCAGGGCGGTGGCAGGCAGATAGCCGTATACGCCGTCCACTTCCACGTAATACCAGTCATTGGCGGAGGAACCGGCGGGAACGGTGATCACATTGACCACCTTATTGGAGCGCAGCACGCCGATGGAGGCGCCGCCGGCGCTGGCACGCAGATTGATGCCGTCCACGGTGATTACCGCGTAGCCGGAGATACCGGTGCTGGGCGCAGTGGTCACGCCGGAGCCGGCAAAGACGGTCAGATATTCGCTGTGAATATAACCGGTGTAGGTGCCGTCAGGATTGGAGGGGGTGCCGCCCTGAACCTTGTACCAGAGCACTTCACCCTTGGTTTCGCTGCCCAGCACTTCCACAACCCAATCCTTGGGCAGGCGGGCCCAATAATCGCCGTTGGTGCTCTTGACCTTGCGGAACATGACGTTATCCATGACCGTGCGGCCGTAAACGCCATCGCCGTAAACAGGGGCGGGGGTGGGGGTGGGCGTGGTGGAAGCACCGGCGGTGGGGGCAACGATCACGTTGCCGGCCATATCGCAGAAGGCATAGCAGTCGGAACGAACGTAGCCGGTCATGCCCTGATAGGTGACCTTCACCCAATCGTATTTGCCGTTGGCAACGGGGCCGGCGGTATAGGCCAGCACCAGGCCAAGGGGCATCTTGTCATAATAATTGAGCACGGTGCCCGCAGGGGATTCGCGCAGGAAAACGTCGTCTTCCGTCAGCACGATATAGCCCAGGGTGGTTTCGGGGGCGGGGGTGACGATGCCGGCAGTGGTCTGGCCGGGCACGGGGATGGGGGTGGGGGTGATCAGATTGCCGGCGGCGTCGGAAGCCTGATAGCAGTCGGACCGCACATAGCCATTCTTTCCGTCATAGGAAACCAGGGCCCAGTTATATTTGCCGGAGGGGGTATCCTTGGCCAGCACTTCGCCGTAGCAGGGCAGCACCAGGCCAAGAGGCAGCTTGTCCGCATCCTTTTCGGTGAGCACGGTGCCTTCGGGGGTGGCGCGCATATTCACGCTGTCCTTTACCAGGCGGATATAGCCGGTGGCGGTGCCCAGATCGGGGGCAGAGGTCACGGCGTCGGTAGGCGCGCTGGTAACGGTGGAGGTGATCAGATTATAGGAAGCGCTGGAAATATAACCAAATACATTATTATAGGAAACCAAAGCCCAATCGGTGCTGTTGACATTTTCAGCAGTCACATAATAGGGAAGGGTGGTGCCCTGAGGGATGGTCTGGGTCAGGCGGTTGCCGCCGGGGGTCAGATACATGACGACGTCGGCGATGGTGGTGATAACGCTGCCGCGGGCCTTGCCGCTTACGGTCAGGGCACTGGCCTTGGTGGTGGTGCCTTCCACATCGCTGTAGCCGCTGTACTTATAATTATCGCTGCGCAGCATGCCCACATTGCCGTTATAGTTGATCTGAACCCAGTTGTAGCCGTCCAGATCCACCGCTTCGGCGTAGTAGGCCAGAATTCTGTCCGCTTCATAGGGCGTGTCAGGATTCAGGATGGTGCGGAAATCATCGCTATAAACATAGGAAGTGGCGCTGGTGGTCAGCACATAGCCGATGTGGCCGTTGGTACCGCGGATGGAAACCGTGGTCCGTTCGGAACCGCCGTTGGGCTTATAGATGGGCTGGCCGGAGGCCTTCCAATCGGTGATTTCATAGACAGACATTTCCTGAACATAGGTGCCCAGGAAATAGCCCTTCTGGCCATTGGCCAGATTCTGGGCATAATACCATTTGGCGCCGCTTGCGGTGGATTCGCTCAGAATCTTCACCACGGTGTATTCCGGCAGCTGGGCCAGATAATCACCTTCCGCCTTCATGGTGGGGCGGAAATTGACCACCCGATTTTTGATGGTGCTATCCTGAATAATCAGATAGCCATACCTTTCGTCCTCAGCGCTCGCCAAAGCAGGCATGGAGGTAATCACCATGCATACAAGCAGCACCAGGGCCAGCAACCGTTTGAGCATACCAGTTTCCTTCATACAGACCGACTCCCCATCCAAGATAATTGGGTATAGCACGGGCGTATCCCGTGCGGGAATTTGAATAACGCGAAAGAAAAAATAGATTCCTTCTCATGCATTGTATTACATTTTTATTACGAGGTCAAGTATTTTTATAAATTTTTACAACATTTTTGTGGCAGAAAAGTGCTCACTTTGCTTTACGGGACGAAATAATTATGTTATACTATCGTCGGATACTTCTAAAGGAAGGGTTGCCCATGGATATTTTAACCATCATTGAGGACAAAAAACAGGGCCGCGCGCTGACCCGGGAGCAGATTGATTATTTTGCCCGGGGCGCTGCTGACGGCAGTTTGCCGGATTATCAATTGGCGGCGCTGCTGATGGCCATCCGTTTAAACGGGATGGATGCCCGGGAAACCGCCGATTTGACGGAGGCCATGGCCCAATCGGGGGAAATGCTTTCTCCGGATGTGGGAGGCGTGCCGGTGGATAAGCATTCCACCGGGGGGGTGGGGGATACCACCACGCTGATTCTGGCCCCGCTGGTGGCTGCCTGCGGCGGCAAAGTGCTGAAAATGAGCGGCCGCGGCCTGGGGCATACCGGGGGCACCATCGATAAGCTGGAAAGCATTCCCGGCATGCGGGTGGAATTGCCGGAAGAGGAATTCCTCTCCGCCGTTCGCAGCGTGGGCTGCGCCGTGGTCGGGCAAAGCGCCAATCTGGCCCCGGCGGATAAGCGGCTCTATGCCCTTCGGGACGTCACCGCTACCGTGGACAGCGTGCCCCTGATTGCTTCCAGTATATTATCGAAGAAATTTGCCGGGGGCGCCAGGGCCATCGTTCTGGATGTGAAGACCGGCTCCGGCGCGCTGATGGATTCCCTGGAGGGCTCCATCGATCTGGCGCGGGCCATGGTGGATATCGGCTTCCACGCAGGCCGCAAAATTGTAGCGGTGGTTTCCGGTATGGAAGAGCCCCTGGGCTCCCATGTGGGCAATGCCCTGGAAGTGAAGGAAGCCATTGATGTATTGAGCGGCCGGGCGGCCGGGCCCCTGCTGGAGGTATCCCTGTTCCTGGGGGCGCAGATGCTCTATGCCGCAGGAATTGCGGAAAATGCCCAAAAGGGCGAGGAAATGATGCGCGCTGCCCTGGAAAGCGGCGCCGGCCTCAATAAATTGGAAGAAATGATTGCCGTGCAGGGGGGAGACAGCCGGATATGCCGGGATATTTCCCTGCTGCCCAAAGCACCGCTGATTGTACCGGTACCGGCGGAAAAGGATGGCTATCTTTCCCATGTGAATGGCACCGCCCTTGGCCTGGCCGCCCAGCGAATGGGCGCGGGCCGGGTAAAGAAAGAGGATATCATTGATCCCGCGGTGGGCTTTGTAATGGAAAAGCGGATCGGGGATTATGTGAAGGCAGGGGAAATTATCTGCACCCTGCATGCCCGGGATGAAGCTTCTGCCCGGGAAGCGGAGGAAAAGGTGCGTGCCGCGCTGACCTTCTCTGAAAATCCTGCCAATAAGGCGCGGCTGCTCTATGCGCTGGTTACGCCGGAAGGCGTTTCTCATCTTTCTGAATAGGAGATAGATTAATATGAAGAAATTGATGGCCCTGTTCCTGACGATCATGCTGCTCATCAGCGGCGCTGCGGCGGAATCCATGGTGGAGGAAAGCGCGAATCTGACCTACGAAGAACTGGAAATCTATCTGGCTCAGCTGGGCAAGGCCGCCCTGGAATCCAAGGAAACCGTGGTTTCCACCAGCGAAGAGGGCCTGGCAGAGGCCACCTTCCCCGGCGGCGTGCTGGGCATTTCCGATGAAGTGCTCAAGGAAACCACCGTGGTGCTTTCCGCTGTCCTCAATCAGGATCAGCCCTGCCCCCGTGGCCTGAAGATCGGCGATTCCGTGGAAGCGCTGCTGGCCGCCTATCCCAATGATAATGCCAGCCTGGCCGGCACGTATTATGACGCCGCCCTGTATGTGGCCGGGGATAAGCCGGAAATGACGGCGGGCTGGCTGCTGCGGGATGGCCAGCGCATCACCGAAGTGGTGCATAATGTATATGCCTGGCAGGCCGACGGCGTGATCGTCTGCGGCGTGCGCTATCAGGTGGAGCTGGGCGTGATCACCGGTGTGGAAGTATTCGGCATGAGCGATCTTACCGAAGAAAGCGAAGCCATGACCCAGATCGATGAAGTGGCCTCCATGCAGGAAATTCAGGAATATTTCATGCATCCCAAGAGTGAAATCGGCAGCGAGCTGGCCATCTTCTCCCGGGAAGACCTGGTTTTTGCCGATATGGATTTCCTGGATCTGACGGCGGAAATGGCCACCGAAGCCCTGGGCAGCGCCCAGGTGGATCAGTGGACGGAAGATTCCACCGGCGAATATCTGCGCCTGAAGCAGTGGGAAGATATTTCCATTCTCTTTGTCTATGACGCCAATAAGCAGTTTGTGCGGGTGGATTCTCTCACCATCAACGGCGAAAATGTGGAAGGCCCCCGTGGAGTGCGGGTGGACGATCTCATGGAGGATGTGATGTATCGCTTCCGCCATGGCGAAGGCGGCAGCCTGGAAAATGGCGTGGCCCTCTATGGCGATGGGAAGAACGCCCCCTACGGCGTGATCAATTACGGCGATGAAACCGTGACCATCACCTATACCCTGGCGCTGGATGATGATCAGACGGTGATCTGGCATCTGACCTTTGTGGAGAATATGCTGCAGAGCATGAATATGCTGCTGCGCTGACCGAAAAACATTTATCTTTCCGGCGCTTTTTTCCCGGAAGGAAATGAGAGGGGTCTTCTTTTACGGAAGAAGGCCCCTCTTTTGATTTCCCTTTCCCGTATTTGACAGTAGGCCTGTTTTCGTTTATAATTATTTTGTATCATTATATCCGTATATCAGCCCGTAATGGAGGCTTTCAGCATGAGAATCGATCTGACCTGCCCGGTGGAATTATGGCATTGTAAAATGCCCGTGGCCAATGACCCCGTCCTGACCATGCAGGTATATAATCTTTCCGATAAAGAGGTAAGCAGCATCCAGGTCTGCGTGCTTTGTTTCGATGCCGAGGGCGAGCAATTTGCCCGGCATGTGGAACGGCTGCAGGGCCTTGCCGCCCCTTCCCGCCATGCCTTTGAGATGGCATTGGAGGTGGAAGAAGGCATTGAAGCCCAGGATCTGGAAGTGCTGATCGAAAAGGTATGGTTTGAGGATAATACGGTATGGCGCAGGGGCGCGGCTTCCCCAGCCCAGTTCAAGCCCACCCCCCTGCTCAAAGGCCCTCAGCTGCAGGTGATGCAGGAATTGGCCGGCCGGGATGCGGCCTCCTATCCCAGCGATCAGGGAAGCGTATGGGTGTGCGTCTGCGGCAGGCCCAATGCCGCCAAGGAAGAGGAATGCCGCCGCTGCCATCGGGATAAGCATGAAATTTTCACCAAGCTGAATGAAGCGGCCGTGGAAAAAATTCTCTTTGAGCGCCAGAGCATTCTGGAAGAACAGCAGCGCAGGCAGCGGGAGGAAGCCCGCCGCATCGCCCAGGAAAAGGAAGCGCAGCTGAAAAAGCGCCGCCGCCGCCGGAAGATTATCATCACCACCCTGGTTTCCGTGGTATTGGCGCTGGGCATTGCCTACGGCGTTTATTTCCATGGCATTCCCTACTATAATTATTATCAGGCTACCCGCGCCCTGGAAAGCAACCAGTATGATTCCGCCAAGGAGCAATTCCTGGCCCTGGCTGATTACCGGGACAGCGCGGATATGGCCCTGGAATGCGATTATCGCGCTGCCCTTTCCGCCCTGAACGGGGGCACCTATACCTCTCTTCGCGCCGCCTGGAATGGCTTTGACGCCCTGAACGATTACCGGGACAGCCAGAATCGTGCCCAGGAAGCACGCTATATCTATGCGGAAAAGCTGCTGGCCACCGATCAGTGGGAGGACGCCATCGCCCTGTATGAGCAGGTGCCCGCCTACGCTGATTCCCGGATGAAGCGGAATCAGGCGGAATATGAATGGGCCCTGCATCTGATGGAAGAAAAAGATTTTGCCGTTGCCCGGGAAAAATTCCTGGCCCTTTCGGATTATCAGAATTCCGCCGTCAATGCCCAGGAATGCCTCTATCAGCCCGCCGCCCTGGCCCTGGAAAGCGGGGATGCGCTGACCGCCATTGATTATTATCTCCGCCTGGAGGATTACCGGGACAGCGCCATGCAATTGCAGGCGGCCTATTATGCCGCCGGCGATAACTATTATAACGATCAGGATTATGATACCGCTGCGGAATATTTCCTGCTGGCGGGGGATTATTCCGACGCCTATCGCCGGGCTACCGGCTGCCTGTATGCCCCGGCTGTGGAGGCCATGCAGGCGGGCGAATACGCAAAGGCTGCCGGTATGCTGGAAAAAATCCAGGGCTATCAGGATTCCAAGGCGCTGCTGATGGAATGTATTTATCAGCAGGGCGCGGCCCTGATGGAAGAAGAGGCCTATGAGGGCGCCATTTCCTATTTTGATCAGGTGCCCGAGCTGCAAAAGGCCCAGGACGCCAAGATGGAATGCGTATACCGTCCCGCCGTGGCGCTGATGGAAAACGGCCTTTCCAATGACGCCCTGACCATGTTCCAGACCATTCCCGGCTATAAGGACGCCGATGATTACGTCAATCAGATTCTCTATGGCCAGGTCATCGAAATGATGAACGCCCGCAATTATGAGGCGGCCATCGGCCTGCTGGAAGATCTGGGGGATTACCGGGATAGCCAGGAGGAACTCAAGGCGGCCCGATATGGCTTTGCCATCGAATTGCTGGAAAAGGGCGAATATGAACGGGCCATTGAGCGTTTCGCCGAACTGGATGATTACATGAAGGCGGAAAGCTATCTGAAGGAAGCCCGGTATCAATTGGCCCTGCAGTTGAAGGAAAAGGGTGATTACGCCGCCGCCATGACCATTCTGGAAGTGCTGGGCGAATATTCCGATGCTTCCTTCCAGTATCAGGGCTGCCGCTATGCCATCGCCATGCAGCAGATGGAACTGGGCAATTATTCCGAGGCCTCTGTCCTCTTTGAGGATATCTATCAGTATGAGGATGCTGCGGTCAGGATGCAGGAATGCGCCTATCAGGCAGGGCAGAAAGCCCAGGAAGATGGGGATCTGGCCCAGGCCGCCGCGCTTTTTGCCCGGGCCGGGGATTATCAGGACGCCGCCCTGCTTTCCGAAAGCTGCGCGGATCAGTATTATTCCGAGGCGCATGATATTGCCCTCAATGCCATGGCGAATAAGGATTATAAAACCGTGGTAGACGCGCTGATGCCCCTTTCCAGGGATTATCTTTCCGATAAATATTCGGATATTCCTGCGCTTTTCGATGAAGCTTGCTATCAGTATGCCAATGCGCTCTATTCCGATAAGCAGCCCTTTGAAGCGCTGAAATATTATAAGCTGATTCCCGATTATCAGGATGTGGCGGATAAGCGCCTGGATCGTGTGGTTTACCGGATCATGGGCAAATGGGAAAGCAGCAAGGGCATGGTGATGGAATTCCGCGAGGATGGCACCTGCACCATCGACGGCCGGGAGTATTATTACTACGCCAGCGTCTATGCCCTGGATATCGGCGATCGGCCCGATGATCTGAGCTATGTTTACAATATCGTATCCAATAATAAGAATAACCTGACGTTGCGCCATGAAAAGCAGAATGTGCTTTACCGGATGACCAGGGTTCAGGAAGCAGAGAACGAATAAACGAGAAACAACGGGCAATGATGGAAAAAGTAAGACTGCATTTCCAATCGTATCGGGAGGCCCCGGATTCCGGACGGATTGACGCCCTGGATGGAATCCGGGTTCTTTGCGTGCTGCTGGTGGGCTGGTTTCATATCTGGCAGCAAAGCTGGCTTTCTCCTACCCTGACCATCGGGAATGACCGGGTGAGCCTGGATTTTCTTTTGCGCTCCGGGTATCTCTGGGTGGATGGGATGCTGCTGCTTTCCGGGTTTCTGTTGTATTTGCCCTATGCCCAGGGAAGCAGGAATCTTTCCATTCTTTCCTTCTATAAGCGGCGGCTGATCCGCATTCTGCCCTCCTATCTGCTGTGCATCATTTTCCTGTTTGTTTTAGCGCTTGTGCAGGGGAAATATGCTACTACCTGGGATGGGATCAAGGATTTATTGGCCCATCTGACCTTTACCCATACCCTTTTTCCCTTCAGCTATCATAATACGCCGCTCAACGGCGCGCTGTGGACGCTGGGGGTGGAAATGCAATTCTATTTCATTTTTCCCTTCCTGGCCCGGCTTTTCCGCCGCTATCCCGCCCTTACCTGGCTGGGCATGACGGGCATTGCTTTTGCCTTCCGGGCCTTTGCCGCTTCCCATGCGGACAGCAGCATGTATTTCAATCAGATGCCCGCCTTTCTGGATGTATACGCCAATGGCTTTGTGGCGGCGGGGGCCTATACCGCCCTGCGGAAAAAGCTGGGCAGCGGACAATGGGACCGGAAAATCAAATTGTTTTTTACGGTGGCCTTTGTGCTGTGC
>SVHD01000101.1 GCA_015056015.1 Clostridiales bacterium | reverse complement strand
TCCGGCAGTGATAGCTATGTGCTTTCCGAAATGCGAAAGGCTTTGCAGGGGCTTTGCGGCCCCCTTTGCCCCGTTTCGCCGCTGCTGCTTTTGTGGGGCGGCGTCAAGCTGATGGTTTCTTCCCGGCATCGGGTGGCGATCCGGGATATCGTTCTGGTTTCCTGTCTGTATCTTCTGGTGCTTACCGGCTATACCCTCACCGCCCGGGTGCAGCAGAATGTGGAAGTGCTTTCCTATATGGATTTTGTGGGCAAGCAGAATTATAAAACCATGACCACCGGCTATGACAGCTTTACCGCCTATCTGCATCAGGCCTATTCCCTGCGCACCAGCGGCGCCGGCGGCCTGATTGGCATGCTGCTGGCCTATCCGCTTTGGAAATTGCTTGGCATGCTCGTGGGCGTATTAACGGTGGTGGCGCTCTTCATTGTGGCCATTTTCCTGCTTTTCCGCCTCAACCCCGGCGATTTATTCCGCAGTGCTTCTGAAAAGGGTGAGCAAAGCCGGATCCGCAGGGAACAAAAACGCCAGCAAAAGGCCCAGGAGGAAGCTGCCCGCCAGGCAGAAATGGCCCGGCAGGAGCAGCCCCAGACCTATCAGCAATGGCCAATGGAGGAATTGCAGCCCGGGCAAAAGGTGGCCCGGGAGGAAAGCGTTTATCAGCAAACGCCCCCTCATTATTACCAGCCCGCGCCCATTTATGATACCACGCCTGCCCCGGCGCCCCAGAATAGCTACCGCAAGGAAGAGCAGGGCTTCTATTCCGTGCGCCCCGATCTGTATGATGAGCGCTTCCCCCTGCATGATAACCGCAGAGAGGAAATCCCGGAAGAAACGTATCCTGTGCAGCCCGAAGCGCCGGCGTATCAGCCTGCTGAACCTGCTCAGGATGATGATCTTTATCCTGCCATGGATCAGCCTGCCCCCGCCGTATCGCCGCTTTACCGGGCGGATGATCTCCGGCAGCCCGCTGCTTTTGAATCCGAACCCGAACAGGAAATCCAGGATGAATATCCTGAAAAGCCCGCGCCTTCCGCTTCCTTCATGCCTGTGATTGACCCTGTCCCGGAGGAAGAAGAGGACGATGATCTTCCCTGGGATCCCGTTGATACCGGAAAAGAAAAAAAACAGGAAAAAATCCCCGCCGCTCCCGTTTACAGCCCCTCTGCTGCCCCTGCGCAGCCTGAAGCAAAGCAGTCACCCGCGCAAAAACAGTCCCCCGCCCAGCCCGTTTCCAGGCCTGCCGCCCCCTCTGTCGATTGGGCCAGCCAGGTACGCCGTAAGGAAGCGGAAATCTCCGATGAAATGCCCGAGCATACTACCCGCAAGGGCGAACCCAAGCCCGTCTATACCGATCCCGTGATGCCCATCACCGGGGAACGCATCGCCATTACACCCCGGCGCGATAACGAAAACCAGAGCAAGAACGTCCGCCTGGATGGCACCAACGCCCCCCAGATGAAGCAGAGCGTCATGGGGATGTTTGTCCCCTATCAGGCGCCGCCCATCCGTCTGCTCAATGAATC
This sequence comes from Clostridiales bacterium, assembly GCA_015056015.1. Lineage (GTDB taxonomy): Bacteria > Bacillota > Clostridia > Christensenellales > Aristaeellaceae > RUG563. The sequence continues at coordinate 2,087 of SVHD01000101.1, read as the reverse complement.
CCGGCATATTCCCCAGGCCGACGCTGCCCAGGAAGATGAACGCCGGGCCCAGATCATTGAAAACACCCTGCGCAGTTTTGGCGTGGAGGCTGAGGTCAAGCAGATTATGCACGGCCCCTCCATCACCCGCTTTGCCATTCAGATCGCTCCCGGCGTTAAGGTGAGCCGGGTCACCAGTATTGCGGATAACCTGGCCCTGGAGCTGAAAACCAAGCATGTCCGTGTGGAAGCCCCCATTCAGGGCACCAGCTATATCGGCATCGAAGTGCCCAATTCCCTGGTGAGCACGGTTTCCCTCCGGGAAGTGCTGGAAAGCCCCGAAATGCAGAATAATCCCTCTCCCCTTCTGGTGGCACTGGGCAAGGATATCGCCGGCGCGCCCATCCTTTGCGATCTGAGCAAAATGCCCCATCTGCTGATCGCCGGCGCCACCGGCAGCGGTAAATCCGTCTGCATCAACTCCATCGTCTGCTCTCTTCTTTATCGCACCTCCCCCGATCAGGTGCGCCTGATTATGATCGACCCCAAGCAGGTGGAACTGAGCGTCTACAACAGCATTCCTCATCTGCTGGTTCCCGTGGTCAGCGATCCCCGAAAGGCCTCCGGCGCCCTTGCCTGGGTTGTGCAGGAAATGCTGGAGCGCTATGGCAAATTCAGCGCCCAGGGCGTGCGTAATCTGGCAGGCTATAACAAGGCCAATCAGGGCACCGATCAGGTGCTGCCCAATATCGTGGTCATCATCGATGAAATGGCCGACCTGATGGAGGTCTGCCGCAAGGACGTGGAAGAATCCATCCGCCGTCTGGCGGCCCTGGCCCGCGCTGCCGGCATCTATATGGTGCTGGCCACCCAGCGGCCTTCCGTTGACGTTATCACCGGCGTTATCAAGAATAATATTCCCAGCCGTATTGCCTTTGCCGTTTCCTCCGGTACCGACAGCCGCACCATCATCGATATCAACGGCGCAGAAAAGCTGATGGGCAAGGGCGATATGCTCTATAAGCCTGCCGGCACTTCTCCCCAGCGCGTCCAGGGCTGCCTGGTCACCGATGACGAAGTCAATGCCATCACCGAATACATCGGCAGCCGCTATCAGACCGATTATGATCCCAATATCATTGAGCATCTGGATACCGCCAACAAGGAAAAGGAAGCCGATGATATGGATATGCCCGCCGAAGAAAGCAGCGGCGAGCGGGATCTGGATGATCTTTTGCAGCAGGCCATTGAAATGGCCGTGGAGGATGGGCAATCCTCCACCAGCATGCTCCAGCGCAGGCTGCGCGTGGGCTATGCAAGGGCAGGCCGCCTGATTGACGAAATGGAAAAGCGGGGCATCATCAGCCATTCCGAAGGCTCCAAGCCCCGGAAAACCCTCATTACCCGGGAACAGTATTATGAAATGCTTCATGATGAAGAGTGAGGTGGAATGAGCATGGAATATCGTTTGATCGCCGAAAATGATTGCATCCGCATCCGTTCCTTCATTCCGGATGATGCGCCCCTGATTTTTGCCTATAGCCAGGAAGCATCCACCCACCGGGAATTGCCGGATGAGGTATTCGATTCCCTCCGGGAAACGCAGGAAAACCTGCATCATTTCAATCAGCTTTCCGAAGCGAAAAAATATCCTATGGTATTTTGCGTGGCGGAAAAAGAAACGGATCAGCCCATCGGCCATGTCAGCCTGAGCCCCATCCGGAAAGATGACGTGGAAATCGGCTATGCCATCGGCGAAGCCCATCAGGGCAAAGGCTATGGAAAAATGGCCGCAATGCTTTTTACCGCCTGGGCCCTTGGGGAATGCGGCCTCCCCGCTCTCTACGGCATCGTGAAGGAATCCAATCCCGCCTCCGTCCGATGTCTGGAAAAGGCCGGCTATGAATTGATCTGCCGGGAAGAAAGAAATTGTTTTGGCGGCCGGTATATGATTCGCGAATACCGAAAAGCTTAATGATGCTGCCCGCAAACGCGTTCCGGATAGGAGCGCGCTTTTTTCTTTTGGAGCGAACAGAGTTACCATACAGACGACAAAAACGCCCCTCCTTATTGCATTTACAGCAGTTTTATGGTAGAACATTTATAAG
>SVHD01000057.1 GCA_015056015.1 Clostridiales bacterium | reverse complement strand
TGCGCCTTCAGGCGCAGCTGGTATTATTGCCTTGAAGGCATGGTGCATACCACCAGCTTAGCTGGTGGTTTTGATATCAAGCAAAAAAGCGGGGGAAAATCCCCCGCCTTTTATTGAAAAGAATTACTTGGAATACTTTTCGCGCTTCACATAGTGGGTGTGGAGCAGTTCATGAGCCTTATGGCTGTTGGGCTTGCCCAGGAATTCATCGTAGAGCTTCTGGACTTCCTTGTTCTCATGGCTCTTGCGCTTGGCCTTGCCAGCGTCTTCGCCGTAGAGAGCCTTGGCGCGCAGGACCTTGGGATCGCAGGTCATCTTATCCTGAGCGGATACGATGGGCTGGCCACCGCCGGTCACGCAGCCGCCGGGGCAGCCCATGACTTCGATGAAGGTGTAGTTCTTTTCGCCGGACTTGATCATATCAAGCAGCTTGGAAGCATTGCCGGTGCCATGGGCGACGGCCACGCTCACATCCAGATCGCCAACCTTGATGGTGGCTTCCTTGATGCCTTCGATGCCGCGTACGGCAGTGAAATCAACATTTTCCAGTTCCTTGCCGGTGATGACTTCGTAAGCGGTACGCAGAGCAGCTTCCATAACACCGCCGGTGGCGCCAAAGATAACGCCAGCGCCGGTGGATTCGCCCAGCATATCATCGAAATCTTCGTCAGGCAGGTTCACGAAATCGATACCGGCTTCCTTGATCATCTTGGCCAGTTCGCGGGTGGTGATAACGGCGTCAACGTCGGGATAGCCAGCGCCGGCCAGTTCGTCACGGTCAGCTTCGAACTTCTTGGCGGTGCAGGGCATGACGGAAACAACGGCGATATCCTTGGGATCGATGCCGGCCTTCTGAGCATAATAGCTTTTCACCACGGCACCCATCATTTCGTGAGGAGACTTGCAGCTGGACAGATTGGGGATGAATTCGGGATAGTAGGTTTCGCAGAACTTGATCCAGCCGGGGGAGCAGGAAGTGATCATGGGCAGCACGCCGTTATTCTGGATGCGGCCGATCAGTTCGGTGCCTTCTTCCATGATGGTCAGGTCAGCAGCGAAATCGGTATCGAAGATCTTGTCAAAGCCAAGACGACGCAGAGCGGCGGCCATCTTGCCGGTGACGCAGGTGCCGATGGGCATGCCGAATTCTTCACCCAGGGCGGCGCGCACGGCGGGAGCGGGCTGCACAACCACATGCTTGGTTTCGTCAGCGATCAGATCCCAAACCTTCTTGGTTTCATCCTTTTCATACAGAGCGCCCACGGGGCAGGCGGTGATGCACTGGCCGCAGTTGATGCAGGCCATGTCATTCAGCTTCAGATTCCAGGGAGATTCGATGGAGGTATTGAAGCCGCGATTCACAGCGCCGATAACGCCCACATTCTGGATGTTGGCGCAGGTGGCCACGCAGCGACGGCACAGGATGCACTTGTTGTTGTCGCGAACGATGGAGGGAGAAACGTCGTCAATCGCATAGTTATTCTGGGAACCGGCGAAACGATCACCGTTTTCCACGCCCAGATCCAGGCACAGCTTCTGCAGTTCGCAGTTCTGGCTGCGCACGCAGGTCAGGCACTTCTTTTCATGAGCGGAGAGAACCAGTTCCAGCAGGGTCTTGCGATATTCGCGGATCTTGGGGGTATTGGTCTTAACGACCATGCCATCGGTGGCGGGCAGAACGCAGGCAGCCTGCAGGGCACGGCCGCCGGCTTCGACCACGCACATACGGCAAGCGCCGATGGCGTTAACATCTTTCAAATAGCACAGCGTGGGGATGTTGATACCAGCCTTCTTGGCAGCCTCCAAAACGGTCGTGCCGGCGGGCACCTCAACCTTTACGCCGTCAATCGTAAGGGTAATGAAGTTTTCCATTTGCTTTTTCCTCCTTGCACGAATCAGACTTTGATGATCGCGCCAAAGCGGCACTTTTCGATGCAGGCGCCGCACTTGAGGCACTTGGCGGTATCGATCTTATGCATTTCCTTCACATTACCGGAAATGGCGCCGGCGGGGCAGATGCGAGCGCAGGCGGTGCAGCCGCGGCACTTATCGGTGATAACGTACTGCAGCAGCTTCTGGCAGTGATGGGCGGGGCACTTCTTGTCACGGATATGGGCTTCATATTCATGACGGAAGAACTTCAGGGTAGACAGAACGGGGTTGGGGGCAGTCTGGCCCAGGCCGCACAGGGCGGTAGCCTTGATGGTGTTGGCCAGGTTTTCCAGCTTTTCGATATCGCCTTCTTCACCCTTGCCTTCCACGATGCGTTCCAGGATTTCCAGCATACGACGGGTACCGATACGGCAGGGCGCGCACTTACCGCAGCTTTCGTCAACGGTGAAATCCAGGAAGAAACGGGCGATGTCAACCATGCAGTTGTCTTCGTCCATAACGATCATACCACCGGAACCCATCATGGAGCCAGCGGCGATCAGGTTATCGTAGTCAACGGGGGTATCCAGCAGTTCCGCGGGCAGACAGCCGCCGGAAGGACCGCCGGTCTGAACAGCCTTGAACTTCTTGCCGTTGGGAATGCCGCCGCCGATATCATAGATGATGGAGCGGAGGGGAGTGCCCATTTCAACTTCCACCAGACCGGTGTTGTTGATCTTGCCGCCCAGAGCGAACACCTTGGTGCCCTTGCTCTTTTCAGTACCCATGGAAGCGAACCAATCGGCGCCGTTCAGAATGATCTGGGGCACGTTGGCATAGGTTTCCACGTTATTGAGCATGGTGGGCTTGGCGAAGAGGCCCTTCACAGCAGGGAAGGGAGGACGGGGGGTGGGTTCGCCGCGCTTGCCTTCGATGGAGCGCATCAGAGCAGTTTCTTCACCGCAAACGAACGCGCCGGCGCCCAGACGGATGAACATATTGAATTTGAAGCCGGTGCCGAAGATGTTTTCGCCCAGCAGGCCGTATTCCTTCGCCTGATCGATAGCGATCTGCAGACGCTTTACGGCGATGGGATACTCAGCGCGGACATACACATAACCTTCGGAAGCGCCGATGGCATAGCCAGCGATGGCCATGGCTTCGATCACGGCATGGGGGTCGCCTTCCAGAATGGAGCGATCCATGAAAGCGCCGGGGTCGCCTTCGTCAGCGTTGCAGGCAACATACTTCTGATCGGCCTGGGAGTTGTAGGTGAACTTCCACTTCAGGCCGGTGGGGAAGCCGCCGCCGCCACGGCCGCGCAGGCCGGACTTGAGGATTTCGTCGATGACTTCTTCACGGGTCATGCTGGTCAGGGCCTTTTCCAGCGCCTTATAACCATCAAAGGCCAGATATTCATCGATGTTTTCAGGATCGATCACGCCGCAGTTACGCAGGGCGAGACGATGCTGATGCTTGTAGAAGTTGATATCGGCCAGGCCCTTGTTGGCATTCTGTTCATGGGTAGCATGATCGGAATACACCAGATGCTGAACCTTGCGGCCCTTGAGCAGATGCTCGGAAACGATTTCGTCAACATCTTCTACCTTGATACGGGAATAGAAGGTGCCTTCGGGGTAAACGATAACAACGGGGCCGGCTTCGCAAAGGCCGAAGCAGCCAGTGCGGATAACCTTGACTTCCTTTTCAAGGCCGGCTTCCTTAATCTTTTCTTCAAAGCGCTCAATAATCTGCGCAGAACCGGAAGAAGTACAGCCGGTACCGCCGCAGCAGAGCACATGTGCGCGATAGATATCCATGGGCAATTCCTCCTAAATAGCGGTCAGCTTATTTATCCTCGGTGGCGCCGATGGTGTATTCTTCCACCACACGGCCGTTGACGATATGTTCAGCCACAACACGGGCAACCTTTTCAGGGGTCATATGCACGTAGGTGACCTTTTCCTGGCCGGGCAGATACACATCCACCATGGGCTCAAGACGGCACATGCCGATGCAGCCGGTCTGGGAGACGGTGACGTGATTGAGGGAACGCTTGCTGGCTTCGTCCATAAAGGCCAGCATGACGGGACGGGCGCCGGCGGCGATGCCGCAGGTGGCCATGCCGACAACGACGCGGATCGCTTCGTTTTCATCTTCCTTGCGCAGGTTGATGCGGCTGAGGGTCTTTTGACGGATGGCTTCCAGTTCAGCCAAAGACTTCATAGGGTGACACCTCCAAAGATTGGTTGGATTTCTTCCCGCAAAGATTCGATCATCCAAGCGGTGATTTCAGGTTCGGCCAGCGATACGCCCTGCAGGGCGGCCCGGATTTCACGGGTATCAAAGGTCATTTCCCCCTGAGGGGATTGGCAATGAAGGGTAAAATCGGGGGCTTCAGGATTGGCGCTTACAAGCGTGGTGACTGTGCCCGCCAGGTCTCCCAGCGGCAGACAATCGATAGAGGCGGTATTCATGGTCGCAATAAGGCGGGTTCCCTTGCCCAGTGTGCTTTCAATGGAGAGATTGCCCTCAGCCAGGCGGCAGTTTTCCGCCATCATGGGGATCCCCAGGCCAACCTTGCGCGTGGTACGCGTGGTGGCAAAGGGGCTTTGCACACGGGCAAGCAATTCTTCGCTCATTCCTTTTCCGTCATCCTCAATTATAATGGAAAGGATTCCATTTTCATCAAGCAGCACAGAAAGGGAAACGACCTTGGCCTCAGCCCTTACGCTATTTTGGGCCAGATCCAGAATATGCAGGGATAAATCGCGCATGGGTTACGCCTGTTCCTTTTCCCGATACTTGGCAATGATGCCGGGGATGTCATCGGGGGTCAGACGGCCGTAAACGTCGTCATTGATGGTCATAACAGGGGCCAGACCGCAGGCACCGAGGCAGCGGGTGGGATTGAGGGTGAACAGACCGTCGGCAGTGGTCTTGCCGAAGGGCACATTCAGTTCTTCGCTCAGCTTATCCAGCACCTTCTGGGCACCCTTAACATAGCAGGCAGTGCCAAGGCACACGCTGATGATGTACTTTCCGCTGGGTTCCAGGGTGAACTGGGCGTAGAAGGTGGCAACGCCATAGACTTCGCTCAGGGTTACGCCGAGGCCTTCAGCAATGATCTTCTGGACATCCATGGGCAGGCAGCCGAAGATACCCTGCGCCTTCTGCATTACGGGCATCAGAGCACCGGGCTGATCCTTGAGCTCAGCGATGACCTGCTGAAGCTGTTCGTACTTGTCTTTCATGTCCGGCATGACAGTATAAAACCTCCTTTGATTTCGCCTTAGGGCAATCTCGTTTACACCAGCTTATATGATACCATATTTTTTTCACAATTGCACGCATAAATTTAAAAAAAATCGCGAAAATTGATACGAAATTTCCGGCTTTTTTTTCACAGTTTTGAATGGGAAGCGCGAAAATGCTTCCATATTGTGCGGTTTGCTGTCTCTAATGGAAAAAAGAGGGATTCTTGGGAAGGAATTGCGGGGCATTGTGGCAGAATCATGGCAGAACAAGTTTTGAATGGAAAATCATGCTTGCAATTTCTTCCGATGTAGGGTATGCTACTAAAATGCATTCATATGCAGAACTGCAACGAACACGAGGGGGAAAGACGGAAAGATGAGCAAGCTGCAGCGGGATTTCACCAAAGGGCCCATCGCACGGGGGCTGATTACATTCTGTATTCCATTTTTGATTTCCAATATTCTTCAGGCGCTTTATGGCGCGGTGGATATGCTGGTGGTCGGGAATTTTTCCAATCCTGATCCGGCGGTGCGCACGGCAATTTTATCCGGCGTGAATATCGGCAGCCAGATCACCCACATGATCGCCATGATGGTCAGCGGCCTGACGGTGGCGGGCACGGTGATGGTGGGGCAATATATCGGCGCCAAAAAACCGGAGGACGCCTCCAAATCCGTGGGCACCATGTTTTCCATGCTGGGGATTGCAGGCGTGGTGCTGACGATGGTGATGATGCTTCTCTCCGGGCCCATTCTTCGGCTGCTCAATTGCCCGGCGGAAGCCTTTGACCATGCAAAAAGCTATCTGAATATCTGCCTTGCCGGCACGATCTTTGTATTTGGCTATAATGCGGTCAGCTCCATCCAGCGCGGCATGGGGGATTCCATCAGGCCGCTGATTTTTGTAGGCGTTGCCTGCGTGGTAAATATTGCGCTGGATTTGTGGTTGGTCAAAGGCTTGAATATGGGCGCGGCAGGCGCCGCCTGGGCCACCATTGCCGCTCAGGCCATCAGCTTCCTCATGGCGGTATTCTATCTGGCAAAATCCAAGTTTATTTTTGATTTCAAGCTGCGTTCTTTTAAGATTTATAAGGACAAGATGGTGATGATGATCCGCCTGGGGATTCCCTCCTCCGTGCAGAGCATTATCGTCAATATTTCCTTCCTGGTGATGACCTCTCTGGTCAACAGCATTGGCGGCTATGTGGCCTCTGCGGCAGTGGGTGTGGTCGGCAAATTCAATTCCTTTGCCATTCTGCCTGCGGTTGCCATGTCTTCCTCTATCAGCGCCTATTCCGCTCAGAATATGGGAGCCGGGCTTTACGAACGGGCAAAAAAATCCCTGGGCGTGGGCTTGATCATTGCTGAAGCTTTGGGTATTCTGGTGTTTGCCGCAGTGCAGCTTTTTCCCGGCGAAATTATTTCCCTCTTTGATCAGAACCCGGAAACCGTTGCCTGCGGCGTGGAATACATGCGTACCTTTAGTTATGAATACCTGATGGTGCCCATCCAGTTCAGCTGCAACGGCCTGATTCTGGGCGCCGGCTATACCACCTTTACCATGCTTTCCAGTGCCCTCTCTTCGCTGCTTTTGCGCATTCCGGTCGCCGTGATCTTTGGCTCTGCGCTTGGCTGGGGCCTGACCGGTATCGGCCTGGCCGGCCCGGCGGCCTCCCTGTGCGGTGTGAGCCTGGGGGTATGGTTTGTGCTCTCCGGCCGGTGGCGCAGGAATAAAACGGGCATCCGCCGGGATGAAAACGAGGAAAAAACGGCTGAAAAATAAAAAAATCGGGAAATTTACCTTTTTCTTTCGACTTTTTTTCCAACGGCGCTTGTAATTTGCAAATAGATATGGTAGAATAACAGGCGTTGATTTCAAGGAGGTACGATCTGTATGGAATTAGTTCTGACTATTCTCATGGTGCTTGCTGCCATTGTTTTGATTGCCACCGTTTTGCTTCAGTCCAGCGAATCGGATGGGATGGGCGCTCTGGCGGGCGGCAGCGAAACTTTCTTCGGCAAGAATAAGAATTCCACCTTCGAAGGCAAGATGGCCATGGCCACCAAGATTTCTGCCGTTGTGTTTGTGCTGCTGGCTGTGATCATGCTCTTCTTCGCCTGATCAAGCAAGGAATTCCTGGTTTTGCTTTCCAAGGGCTGACGGTTATGCGGTCAGCCCTTTCTTTCGTTATGTTTTGAAAGCGAGGTAGGCCATGGCCTTTCAGCGGGATTATGTGCTGCGGATCATCGAAATGATGGGCGAATTTTTCCGCAAGATCGGTGAACGGATGGACAGAAGGGAGCAGCTGCAGGCGCTGGATGAAATGTGCCGCGATCAATGCGGCCTTTCTTTAAAGGCAGCGTTTGCCCTGAAGGAGGAAACCGTTCAGGATTTGCTGCCGGAGCAGACCCGGTTTATGCTCAGCGAAATCACCTATCTGCAATCCATGCTTCTTTCCGATGAGGATGCGCGTCAGGCGCATTTTTTGCGCGCCCTCCGCCTGCTTTCCGCCCTTTGGGAGGAAGAAAATATCTGCGAGGCGCGGTATGGAAGGCTGCTGGAATTGATGGAGTTTTGCGATGAGGAATTGCAGGCACAGGATTATTTGAATTGCGCACGCTTTTTGATGGCCGCTGAAAAGCTGGATGACGGCGAGGACGCCATTTTCCACGCCGTTGAAATGGCACAAGAAGATGAGAAAAGGGAATACATTATCAGCGGAAAGGCGCTTTTGATCGGGCTGCTTTCTTTATCCGATCGGGCGCTGATATTGGGCGGGTTGCCCCGGGATGAAGTATTTGAGGCGATCAATGATTTGGAAAAGTGGGAGAAAGCATGATTATTTTAACCATCCAGAATCTGCATAAGGCCTTTGGCGGCAATGTGGTATTAAAAGATGTAAGCATGACCCTGCAGGATCATCAGCGGATGGGCCTGGTTGGCGTGAACGGATGCGGAAAAAGCACGCTGCTGAAAATTCTGGCCGGCAAAGAGCAGGCTGACGGCGGCAGCATTTCCCTGATGAAGGGAATACGGGTTGGATACATGGAGCAGCAGTACACCGCCAAAGAGGACGCCACCGTATTTGAAGAATTGCAGGATGTATTTGCCCCCGTATTTGCCATGGAAGAAAAACTGCGCGCCCTGGAAGCGCAGATGGCGGATATTCAGGATGAAACGGAATTGAAGCGGCTGGGGGATACCTATGCCCGGTTGAGCGACGCTTTCGAAAAAGCGGACGGCTATGCCTGGCGCTCCGCCATTCAGGGGGTTCTCAGCGGCCTTGGCTTTAAAAAGGAACAGTATGATCAGCCTGCGCGGGTGCTTTCCGGCGGGGAGCTGACCAGGCTTTGCCTGGCAAAGCTGCTTTTGCAAAAGCCCGATCTTTTGCTGCTGGACGAACCCACCAACCATCTGGATCTGCAGGCCCTGGACTGGCTGGAAAAATACTTATCCGAATATAAAGGGTCCCTGATTGTGGTATCCCATGACCGCTATTTCCTGGATCATGTATGCACGCATGTGACGGAGCTGCTGCTGGGCGTTGCGGAAAGCTACAACGGCAATTATTCCGCCTATATGCCCCAGCGGGCAGAGCGCTTTGAAAGCCGGATGCGGGCCTGGGAACAGCAGCAGAAAATGATTGCCCGGGAAGAGGCCATCATTGCACGATATAAATCCTTCAACCGGGAAAAATCTATCAAAGCTGCCGAAAGCCGGGAAAAGCGCCTGGAAAAGGTGGAGCGTCTGGAACGCCCGGAGGATGAGCATCAGGTGCGCTTCCGCTTTGAAGCCAAGCGCAGAACCGGGGATGACGTAATGGCCATCCGGGATTTTGCAAAATCCTTTGGCGAAAGAAAGCTTTTCCAGAATATTGATCTGAATATGCGCGCCGGGGATCGCATTGCGCTGATTGGCCCCAACGGAATCGGGAAGACCACATTGCTTCGCTGCATTCTGGGGGAAGAAACCCCGGACAGCGGCTTTGTGCGCTGGGGCGCCAATGTGGATGTTGGATATTACGATCAGCAGCAGCGGACGCTGCATCCGGAAAAAACGGTGCTGGATGAAGTATGGGACGCCTTCCCCCGGATGGAGCAGAGCGACGTGCGCGGCGCGCTGGGGCTGTTCCTGTTTACGGGCGAAGATGTGTTTATGCCCATCCACACCCTTTCCGGCGGTGAAAAGGGGCGGGTTGCCCTGACCAAGCTGATGCTGCATAAGGATAATTTCCTGCTGCTGGACGAACCGACCAACCATCTGGATATGGATAGCAGGGAAGTGCTGGAAGATGCATTGGAAAACTTTACGGGCACCATACTGGCCGTTTCCCATGACCGCTATTTTATCAATCGGTTTGCCAATAAAGTCGTCGTGCTTTCCCAGGATGGCGCCAAGGAATATCTGGGCAATTTTGATGATTATCAGGCCCGCATCCAATGGGAGCAGGCCCAAAACAGCGATGATATAAAATATGCCTCCATGACGCGAACCGAAGCGGGCAAGGAAAAGCGCAAGGCCCGTCTGGCCAGGGAACAGATGAAAGCCCTGAAAGAGGCCGTCAAGCTGGCTGAAAAAATGGTCATGGACGGGGAAGAGGCTGTTGCCGCTCATGAAGAATTGATGGCCACGGCGGAGGTTTATTCGAATCCGGATAAGGCCGCAGCCGCCGCCAAAGAATATCAGCGGCTGAAGGATGAACTGGCCAGGCGATATGCCGATTGGGAAGCAGCAGAAGAGGCATTGGCCGAGGCAGAGGAAAATGAATAATCCCCGTCTGCATCAAAAACAAAAGCATTTCTTCCGCGCTTCATGTGCGGAAGATTTTTTATGCCGGGAATCAAAAATGCATCGCACGAATGGGGAAAACATGATATAATCAATTTGATACGGTAAATGAAGGAGGCAGAAAGCATGGCGCGGATTATTTGCTCCACCGGGGCGCTGATCGGAAGAGCCAACGGGCGGGATTATCGATTGATCGCGCCCTGCGTGGATCAATTGCAATGCGACGCCTATGAATTCATGCTTTATGAATCCTGGTATGATCAATTGGACGATATTGCAGCCTTCCTGAAGCATTTATCCATTGATATTCCGGTGATGCACTGCGAAAAGAAAATCGGCGAGAGCATCAGCAAAAACGGCCCGGGGGACTGGGAGGGAGCAAAGGAAAAATTTCTTATCAATTGCCAGATGGCATCCCTGCTTGGCGCACGGAAGATGGTGATGCATCTTTGGGACGGGCTGACGTCGGACCGGTATATTGAAAATAATCTGAATGCCTTTGGCTGGCTGCAAAAGACGGCAAAGGAATACGGAATTGATTTGATGGTGGAAAATGTGGTCTGCGTGCATCAGGATCCGCTGGCCCATTGGAAAAAACTGAAGGAAATGTATCCCGATATCCATTTTACCTTTGATACAAAAATGGCCGCCTTCCATCAGCAGATTCCGGATATCTGCGGGGAGGAATATCGCTGGCTTTGGCAAAATTATCATATCGCCCATATTCACATGAATGATTACGAGGGCGGATATAAGGATTGGGAGCATTTAAAAACGCTGCATATAGGCAGAGGACATATCGATTTTGAAAAGCTGATTCAATTTATCCGGCAGGCAGGATATGCAGGGGATTACACGGTGGAGGCCACATCCTTTGTGCCGGACGGAATCATCCGCTGCCATGAACTCAATGAGACCTTTTCCCGCCTCCGCGGTTATCTGGCGTAAGCAAAGGAGAATGATCTTATGGAAAGAAAAGATGAAATCATCCGCATGCAGAATGAAATCATGCAGGGCCTGATCAAGCAGCGCATGCAATTGATTGGCGAGGATTTGTGGGGACGGCCCGTGGAAGAAAAGGAAGCGGAAAAGGAAGAAAAAGCCGCGCCGCAGCTGCCTGTCGCCGCCGCGGAAGGAAAAATGGAGGAAAAGATGGAGGCTGCGCCGGAAGAACCCAAGGCGGAAGAAAAAACGGAAACCATTGAAGAATTGAAGGCGGAATTGCACGGCTATATCGGCCTTGACGCCATCAAGGAAGAGGTAGATAGCCTGATCAACTGGATCGAAATCTGCAAGCTGCGGAAGGAACACGATCTGCCCACCCCGGATCTTTCCCTGCATATGGTATTTTCCGGCAATCCTGGTACGGGCAAAACCATGATCGCCCGGCTGATGGCCCGGATTTATAAATGCCTGGGGGTATTGAGCAAGGGGCATCTGGTAGAGGTGGATCGATCCGGGCTGGTAGCGGGCTATGTAGGCCAGACCGCCATCAAAACGGCGGAGGTGATTGAAAAGGCCAAGGGCGGCGTACTTTTTATCGACGAAGCTTATGCCCTGACCAATCGGGATGGAGAGGACTTTGGCCAGGAGGCGGTTGATACCATCCTCAAAGCCATGGAAGATAACCGGGATGACCTGGTGGTGATCGTAGCGGGGTATATCGAATTGATGCAGGAATTCATCCATTCCAATCCCGGTCTGGAATCCCGATTCAATCGTTTCCTGCATTTCCCGGATTATTCTTTGGAGGAAATGAAGAAGATTTTCCTCATGCGCTGCGAAAACAGCGGCTATACCCTGGAAGAAACGGCCATGGAAGCGCTGGAGGAAATCATTCTGCGGGAAAGCAAGGATATCAAGGGGTTTGGTAATGCACGCGGCATCCGCAATCTGTTTGAAAAGGCCATTGCTGCCCAGGCGGACAGGCTGGCAGAAAGCGAAGAGGAAATAACAAGAGAAACGCTGATGCGTTTAACGGCGGAGGATTTGAAAAACGGATGCCCTGCTGAAGAAAATAAGGAATGATCAGGAATGCGCTTCTGAAAGGGAGCGCATTTTTTTTTGAAAAAAACAGAAAAATTTTTATAGGATGCTTGACAAAGAGGAAAAAAGTGGGTATACTTATATCGGGAGTTAGATAAAACTAACTTCCGAGAAAGAATTCATTTCCCCTCACAGGATCCTGATGCATACAATGAAAGCAGCGGCTCAGTGAAGCGGCGGCGCACCGGGCCCGTCGAATCAATTTGCCGCCCGCCGGGAGTGTATGTTGATGACAGAAATGCTTGTGATGGGGCTGATCATTCTTTTGACGGCGGTGCTTCTGGGCTTTCGCGGATTGCTGCGATGCAAATGCCTGGGCAAATGCGCCGGCTGTCCCTTCTTTGGCAAATGCTGCCGAAAGAAGAGGGCTGATTCCGCATTGGAAATCAGCGAACCGATTCATTGATAATACCACACCTCCTTTTCTTCTCCAGGCGTGCGCTGTGCGGCATCACGGCGCACGCCGCATTTTTGGGGGTAAAAAAATCGCCGCCGGATGATCCGGGGCGATTGAAAACGGGCTAATATTTTTCTGGAAAGAAACCCTGGTATGGATCAAAATGCGGCTGGGGATACCAAGGCTTTGGAGGTGGGCAGGGGGGAGAAGCCGGCGTGCCGCAGGCGCAGGGGGTCACCAGATAGGCGCAGAGAATCAATTCCAGCGGCACTTCGCAAAAGCAATCCGGCTGTATGCAGATACTGCCGCAAAGCCGCACGGCGGCCTGAATCAGCATCTGCCCGCGCCAGGCGTCGCAGGGCTGACAGCAAAGAGGAAGGCGCAGCTGCTCCTCAATTTCGCTGCTGCTCTGGTGCATGCAGCCGCAGGAATCCCGAAAGTGCAGGATGATGGGAATCCGGATATGAAGCAGCCGGACATTCCGCTCATGGCAGGGAATTTCCTCCCAGGAGGGAGAGCCGCACAGGGAGACTTCTGTCAGGGTCAGCGTACCGGAAACGGGGGGACAATTCCATTTCACCGGATAGCATTTGCGCCGGTGATGAATTTTTGCGCTGCCCAGGATTTTTTGCATCAGAAAGCATCCATGAGCAGGCGGCGCAGCATTGGGTATGCAATCGCAGGGCGGACGAGGCCGTTGACAGCCGCAGGGCAATCGATCCTTCATGGTATTTCCTCCTTTCAAAGAGGTATACCATATCTTATTCCGGCTTTCCGTTATCGGTGCAGGCAATCATGCGGCCCCAGGCATCATACAAAATGGCGTGATCCAGTTTATTTTCATGCCAGACGCGCTTTTTATCCCATTTGAGATCATATTCCTTCTTGCTTGCTTTGGAACCGATGATATAGGTTTCCCCAGGCTGAAGGGTAACATCCGGCAGCGCGATCAGATCATTGCCTTTGGAAGAATAGACCTGCCAATCCCGGAGGGATAATTCATCTTTTCCGGTATATTTTATGAGAAGGCGGTCATCCGCCATATCGATGGTCAGGCGGAGAGAGGTTTCTCTTGCGGGAATCTGATTCCAGATAACGTCATGAACGGTGATATCGCCATCTTTCAAGGTAACCCAGATGGCGTCATCAAAATCCTGGGAAACATAGGTTTTGCAGCCGACGGCGGCAAGGCGGGAGAGGGTGGAGGAAGCAGGGGTATCCCTTTCTTCCAGGGTATTGGTGAGAATCAGGGCGATCCTGGGCTGCACGGCCCGAAGGAAATTCAGGCCGGTGGCTTTATTATCCCCATGATGCCCGCACTTGAGCACGTCCGCAGGAGAAAGGCGATTGGCTTTGAGCAATTCGTATTCTTCTTCTTCCTTCATATCTCCGGCGAAAAGAATGCTGCCATGGGGGGAAGAAAAATGAAGAACCAGGGAATTATTGTTTTCGTTTTCCGTATCGGCAGTCAGGGGCCCCAGTACGGTAAAGGACGTATCATCATCCAGGAAAATCTGATCGTCGGCGCCGAGCCAGCTAACGATTTCTCCCCGTTCTTGGGCGGCCAGCAGCATGGGATGCTTGCTTTCCTTAACGTCATGATAGATTTCGGCCGCATACCAGGATTCCACTGCTATATCGCTCTTGGCCAGGGCCATCAGCCCGCCTTCGTGATCCTCATGGCAATGGGTGAGGAAAACGCCGTTGAGATGGGTAATTCCGCAATGGGAAAGCATGGTGAAAAGGGCGGGGGCATTCTGCTCATAGCCGGTATCGATCAGATAGGCCTGATCCTTGTAAAGCAGCAGCATGCAATCCGCCTTGCCGATATTCAGGCAGACAAGCGAAACCCCTTCATTTTCGGCAATGGCGAAGGAAGGCACGGTAAAAAGAAATACAAGCAAAATCAAAAAAATGCCTGGTTTTTTCATCGGATCACCTCCTGATAGATAGAGTATAGCACAATTTGCGATGTGCGAACAGAAACAGAAAATAAAATTTACAGATTCGCCTGCATGCATGGAAAGGATGCATTTTGCGCATCCTTTTACACAGGAGGTGGATGAAAGATGAATCAGGGAACATGGGATAAAATCCGGGTGATCCAGTATGGCTGCGGCAAAATGGGAAGGATTATCATGCGGCAGCTGCTGGAAAAAGGCGTGGAAATTGTGGGCGCCATTGATATTGCAGATGACCTGGTGGATAAGGATATCGGGGAAGTGGCGGGCCTTGGCCGCACGACGGGGATAAAAGTCAAGCGGAGCCAGGATACGGTGCTGGATAATTGCGATGCGGATCTGGCGATTTTGACATTGCAAAGCTATCTGCCGGATATGCACAAGGAAATTGTAGAATGCCTGAGCCGGGGGATCAATGTAATCACCACTTCGGAAGAAGCGCTCTATCCCTGGACAACGTCGCCGGCCATTACCAATCAGCTGGACGCCCTGGCCAAGCGTACGGGCTGCACCATGGTGGGCAGCGGCATGCAGGATGTATTCTGGGTGAATTTTCCGGCATGCATTGCAGGCGGCGTACACAAAATCAGCGAAATTGAGGGCGCAGTGAGCTATAACGTGGAGGATTACGGGATTGCTTTGGCCAGAGCCCATGGGGTGGGCCTGACGCCGGAAGAATTTGAAAAGCAGATCGCCCACAGCCTGGATGTGCCGGCCTATGTCTGGAACAGCAACGAAGCGCTTTGCATGAAAATGGGCTGGAGCATCGAAAATACCAAGCAAAAGGCGGTGCCGGTCTTTGCGGATCATGACGTGCACAGCAAAACGCTGGGGGAAACCATCAAAAAGGGAAATGCCATTGGCATGAGCGCTGTGGTGACCACCATCACGCATCAGGGCATTATCGTGGAAACCCAGTGCATCGGCAAGGTATATGAAGAGGGAGAAGGGGATCTTTGCGATTTTAAAATCCATGGGGAACCGGATACCCATTTTTCTGTCATCAAGCCGGATACGGTGGCCCATACCTGCGCCACCATTGTCAACCGGATTCCCGATGTGCTGTGCGCCCCGGCGGGCTATATCACCATGGATAAATTGCCCTTGGCCCGGTATCATACCTATCCCATGCATCTGAATATCGGGGAAATTTAAAAATGCTTTGACGGGAGGAAGGGCGCGCTTCCTCCCGTCTGCAGACAGGCGGAAAATCCATTTCCGCCAGAATTATTTTCTTCCAGGATTTCAAAAATGAGGGTTGACAAAAGAGGGGAATGCTGTTATACTGATTAAGCGCTTCCGGCGAGGCCGTCAGTCGCAAGACGCGGAGAGATGGCCGAGTGGTTTATGGCGCTGGTCTTGAAAACCAGTGATGCTGAAAGGCACCGGGGGTTCGAATCCCTCTCTCTCCGCCATTTTCCTGCCAAAGCGAGCGGCATTGTGGCCCATTGCCGAAATAATTGCACATGGAGAAGTACCCAAGTGGCCGAAGGGGCTCCCCTGCTAAGGGAGTAGTACGAGTGAATCGTAGCGAGGGTTCAAATCCCTCCTTCTCCGCCAAAAACGCTCTGATTTTTCGGGGCGTTTTTTTGTGCATAAAAGAAAAATGCCGCGGTGC
>SVHD01000056.1 GCA_015056015.1 Clostridiales bacterium | reverse complement strand
TTTCCCTGCGAACCAATATCGAAATCATCGATATTCCCGGCTATGCGCCGCTGCTGAATGACCACGAAATGATGAATGTTGCCAAGGAAGCCTTTGAAAAAATTGCGCCCGATATGCCCTTTGATTTTTCCGATCGAATTGGCACCGGCAGCACCGATATGGGCGATCTTTGCTGTATCATGCCGGTGGTTCATCCCTATATCGCCGGTTGCCAGGGTAAGGGCCATGGCAATGATCTTCAAATCATCGATCCTGAAACCGCATGCGTTACCAATGCCAAATGGCAATTGGCCATGGCCACCCTGCTGCTTGGCAATCATGCGGAACGGGCGAAAAAAATCGTCGCCGAATATCAGCCGCGCTTTGCCTCCAAGGAAGCCTATCTTTCCTATGTGGATAGCCTGAACAGCAACGGCGACAGAATTCAGTATAACGATGATGGCACGGCAACAATCCATCTGTAAGCCTGAATTCTAAATTGCGGCTGCAATAACCGTCTTGCTTTTGAAAGGCATGCTGATTTTTGTCATCATGCTTTTCTTTTGTGTTCATTGCTATTTATCCATTGAACGTTTTCTCGCCTTGTAGTAGAATAAGCTGATGGTATTCCAGCATTTTCATGCGCACTTTATTTCTTTGGGAGTGAATCACTCATGCCGCATACCCCCAATTATAAAAGAACGAAATTCGCCTGTTATTCCGCTTATTTCACCATGTCCTCTATTTTCAGCCTGCCTCCGCTGCTCTTTATGACGTTGCGGGAAATGTATGGCATTTCCTATACCCTGCTTGGCACCCTGGTGCTCACCAATTTCTGCACCCAGTTGGCGGTGGATCTGGTTTTTACGCTGTTTTCCAGGCATTTCAATGTGCATAAGGTTGTAAAAGTCATGCCCCTGATTACCACGCTGGGCCTGCTTGTTTATGCTCTTTTCCCCATGTTTTTTCCGCAATACGCCTATATCGGGCTGCTGCTGGGCACGGTAATCTTTTCCGTTTCTGCCGGGCTTTCCGAGGTATTGCTCAGCCCCGTCATCGCTGCCATTCCCTCCGATAATCCTCAGCGGGATATGAGCATGCTCCATTCCCTGTTTGCCTTTGGCGTATTTACCGTGGTAATTATCAGCACGCTTTTCTTCAATCTTTTCGGGCATGAAAACTGGATGTATCTGACCATCTTTTTCGCCCTTCTTCCCAGCATTGCCGCCTTTCTTTTCATGCTCTCCCCCATGCCGGATATGCAGACAAATGAAAGCGCCGCGCCCTCCTCCGCCCCCCGCAGGCGGATGCTTGGCATGGCGCTTTGCGTCGTCTGCATCTTTCTTGGCAGCTGCGCGGAAAATGCCATGTCCAACTGGATTTCCAGCTATATTGAAAACGCGCTGCATATCAATAAAACCCTGGGCGATGTGCTGGGAATGGCCATGTTTGCCATTCTTTTGGGTATCGCCCGAATTTCTTATGCCAAATTCGGAAAGAATATATGCCGCGTGCTTTTGATCAGCATGATGGGTGCTTCCGCCTGTTATCTGGTGGTGGGCTTATCCTCCAGCGCGGTTCTTGCCTTTGTGGCCTGCGCGCTGACCGGGCTTTTCACCTCCATGCTCTGGCCTGGAACGCTGATCATGATGGAGGAAAAAATCCCCGGTGTGGGCGTTGCCGCTTATGCCCTGATGGCGGCTGGCGGCGATCTGGGGGCGTCCATTGCCCCCCAACTCATGGGCATCGTCATCGATCAGGTATCCGCAAGCGCCTTTGCCGCCCGCCTCAGCGCCGCCACGGCCCTGTCGGCAGAACAAATCGGCCTGAAGGCCGGTATGCTGGTCACTTCCCTGTTTCCCATTCTGGGCACACTGCTGATGATCTATCTGATCCGTTATTTTAAAAAGGCAGCGTCAAGCTGATTCGTTTTCCAATATTCACACCTTTCCGGCGGCCCTATTCCCCATTCTTCCATCCTTTCCCGAAAATACATTTTTCTGTCTTGACATTCCTGCATTTCTTTGCTATAACCGCCTAGGAAGGAGTGAGTTTTTATGAAAATCACCGGCGCTATCTTTGATATAGATGGCACATTGATCGATTCTATGATGTTTTGGGATATTTTCTGGCAGCGTTTGGGCGTTCATTATCGGAATGACCCCGCATTTCGTCCCGATGGAAAAACGGAAAAAGCCATCCGTACGCTGCCGCTGAAGGAAGCCATGTACCTGCTCCACGAAGCCTGCGGCATCGGCGAAAACGGCGAAGCGCTGCTGAAAACCGCCAATGAAATGTGCGCAGCCTTCTATGCCAACGATGTGCAGATGAAGCCCGGCGCCCTGGAATTTCTCGCGCATTGCAAAAAGCAGGGGATTAAAATGTGTGTTGCCTCGGCTACTGCCCGTCCGTTGCAGGAAATCGTGATGAATAAATTCGGCCTGGATGTCTATTTCCCCCGAATTTTTTCCTGCAGCGAAATCGGCATAGGCAAGGAATTTCCCGATGTATTTATCGCCGCCCATGAATATCTGGGCACTCCCAAGGAAAGCACCTGGATTTTCGAGGATTCCATCACCGCCCTGGAAACGGCCCGGAAAGCCGGCTATCAGACCGTGGGCATCTATGATCCCCATAATTTCAATCTGGATCGGATGCCCGATTTTTCCACGGCCTATATCGCCGAGGGCGAATCCCTGGCCCGATTGATCCCAGAAATCTGATTTTTCTATTCTCTCGCAAGTCAAAACGCCCCCGTTTTCCAAGGCTCAGTTAATTCCAAGCAAAGGAAAACAGGGGCGTAATTTATTTTTTGTTACTGTTCAAGCAGCCGTAATCCATCGGCAGGAAGGAAACCGCGGGCATCATATACGCGGCTTCCGTCATCATATTTATATTCGCAATAGACCCAATCTCTCTCCTCATCAAGGAAAGCCAAGGCAGTAACCTTGATGTGCGCAGACTCCGTAGTTCCGCCATACTGAATGCTACGATCAGGATCATCCGTGGCATCCAGATAGCGTGTGGTCATTGCCGGTAAAGAGACGAAATCCACCTTCGGCGTTCTGGCTTGATTAGCGGCGGAAATGGCCGCAGGGATTACCCAACCATAGCGATAGCCACCATTGGCATCACTGGGATAGCGAATCAAGATCCAGCCGTTTTCCTTGCCATAAATCCGCAGATTAGTATCCAGCGTTCCTGTATATGCATAACCAGATCCGGGATTATACCGCCGCCAATAATGTTCGCCGGGGCCGGAATACACATAGGTATGGCTCCGGATACAGGGAACACCGTCAAAATAGCTCATCACCGGCAACTCGCCCACCAGCAGTGCATAGTATTCATCATGACCAGCATAGGAGTATTCTTCTCCATAATAAGTGATACAGATGCGCTTCTCAAGATCCAGAATGTTATTAGGCTCCTTGTATTTGGGCGCTGGCGTAGCAGTCGGCCTGGGTGTGGCAGTCGGCTTCTGGGTAGGTACCGGGGAAGGCGTTACCGGCACGGCGGCCGTCGCCTCCAGATGATTGACGTTGATATAGCCGCGGGCCCATTTGTTGTTCTCACGATATTCACAAAGCGCCCATTCGCCTTCAACCCCAAACACACGCACCTCCGTGTTGCGTGATACCTCCATCTTGCGGGCAGCATAATTCGATCCGGGGCCATAATAGGCCGTAGTGGAAGCGATAGTGATGTCGCTAGAATAGTTTACGCTTTCCCAAGGAATATTGCCATAGGCATTGACACGTTTTTTACCGGTATAGGCGCGATACCATCTGCCGTTTTTGTAGAATTCCACCTGATACCAGACTGTACCAGCAGTTTCCACCTGCGCAGTAACCGTGATTTCTGTATTGCTGGGCAGGGTACCCAATTCCTCGGTGTACTTGGTGCCAGGACCGGAACGGGTGGCCATTTGTTGATTCAGATAGGCTTCCACTCCTGCAAACGCCATTTCCGGAATCAGCAGTAACAACACCAGACACAATGCAATTAGTCTTTTCTTCATTTTTTCTCTCCTTCTTCTTATTTACCGGTAGATGTAAACCGATATCCCTTTCTGTGAGCAAAGCTTTCAGCTGCAGAGCCGCTAGGCGCATGAATGGTTAGGCGACTGTGGCACTCAAAAAAGGTGTTGGTGGGAATGGTTTTCATCTTGGCAGACATAGTAACATGCTGCAAACGATAGCAGCATTGGAAGGCGCGGCTTCCCAAGGCAGTCATTCCATCAGGAATCACAATCTCCACCAGATTTTCACAATGGAAAAAGGCATACTCACCGATAGTTTTCAACGTAGAAGGCAGTTGAATACTCATCAATCCGGTACAAAAACGGAAAGCCGTCTTTTCGATCTCAATCAGCCCCTCCGGCAGAATCACAGTTTCTACATCATAACGGGATGAAAAAGCATTGCTGCCAATCACTCGTACAGGATAACCCGCGATTTCTTCAGGAATTTCTACTACATATTCCTTCCCGACATAGCTGGTAATCACTACACCGCCGTTTTGAATTTTATATTGATAATTCTGCTCTGCACTTGGTCTCCGGGTGGGCAAAGGTTCCTCTTTTTCCGTGTATCCCATTCCCATCGCCTTTGCATAACTACCTGCAATACTGTCGGCATTTCCGGTTAAAACCGTAGTTGGTTCAAAGCAACCCTCGCCAATTTCTGCCACAGATTCAGGAATGTCCAATTCTTTCAGTGCCGTGCACCCAATGAACGCCCCGTCTTCAATAGTTTCCACACGAGAAGGCAGAACAATTTCTTCCAGAGAAATGCAATCCTTAAAGGCATTCATGCGAATGATCTTCAGGCTTACCGGCAGCTTCACCGAACGAATGGCTCGATTTCCTGCAAAGGCCTCTTCCCCAATTTCCACCACCATATGATCATCCAGATTCCACTTTAATTCCACATTCCGTTCGGAACCCAGATATCGGGTGACAATGGCCTTTCCATCCTCATTGAGGATATACGCCCAATCGCCGCTGACGTTGTCGGCCAAGGCAGTTCCGACCACTAGGATCAGCGACAATACAAGCACCACACCCGCAAGGACATGGAAACGTATTGTTTTTCTCATTCTTCCCCTCCTATTAGTATTAGTAACTATTAATTACATTCTACCATTATATCTTTTTTCCTGCTTTAAGCCACATTTTTTTGTGTTCCTTTTTTTCTTCCATTACTCAAGTATCTTCTCCCCAACTTTTGTTCTTTTCTTTTGCTTATTTTTCTTGTTTTCTTCTTTCTTCTGTGTTACCATAACAACATCAGTCAATCGTTACCAAGGAGGGATTTTCTCATGATTCAATTGGTCACCTTCAATCTGCGCGTTCCCAATGCCATTGACGGCAAAAACTTCTGGCATTATCGCGCTTCCCGCACCCTGCAAAAAATCCGGGAAGAAAGCCCTGACGTCATCGGTTTTCAGGAAGTAAGGGATGAAAACATTCCCCAGATCAAGGCCGCCCTTCCCGAATACACCTTCATCGGTTATGGCCGGGACGCCCACTTCTTTGGCGAAAGCACCCGCATCGCCTTCAAATCCGATCTGTTTCAGCTTCAGGCCATGGATCAGTTCTGGCTCAGCGATACGCCCCGCGTGCCTGCCACCCGCTTTGAGAACCAGAGTTCCTGCAATCGCATCTGCAATTGGGTGAAGCTGATGCATCTGCCCACCCAGAAGCGCTTCTATTTCATGAATACCCATCTGGATCATATCGGCGATGAAGCCAAGATGAAAGGGCTGCAGTTAGTGATCAATATGGCCAAGAAAATCCAGGCCGAAGAAAACCTGCCCCTTTTCATCGTGGGCGATTTCAATTTCCAGCCCGAAGATGCGCCCTATGCCCTGATCAAAGAAAACGGCCTGAATGATCTGACCGAGGGCTTTGCCCCCACCTACCACGGTTTTGGCGCCGACCGCGCCGAAAAGATCGATTACATTCTTACCGATCTTCCCAAGGATCAGTTCACCATGGATCGCTGGCATGAAAATAATAACGGCGTCTTCCTCTCCGATCATGACGCCCTGGTTGCCTTCTGGAAGGATTAACCCTGTCCGGAACAGAAATTATAATAAAACCGCCGCCTGCAAAAACAGACGGCGGTTTATTTTGATCAGAATTGCTTATTTTTTCTGCTGGGTGGGGCCATAGTTGGCGGCGCCGGTATAGGGCACATCTTCGGGGGTGGGCAGAACCTGGGGCTTGCTCAGATCCCGCTGGAAAAGCCGCAGATGTTCGCCATAAGGCAGAATTTCGATCACGTCGCAGCCGCGCCATACCACATCATATTCCCGGCCGGCGGTATGTTCCTTCTTCACAATGGTGCGGATAGGATGACGCAGTTCGGCCTTATCGCCCTTCTTCAGATCGCGAACCAGAATCAGGCCATTTTCTTCTTCCGCTTCCACAGCCTTGCCATTCACATACACGGTGATCTTCTTGCCCATCCAGTCATAGCGACGGAAAGCCACGCTGCCATCCTTTTTCAGCTTCAGGGCCATCTTGCCATGATCGGGGTAAGACATGGAAAGCTTGTATTCCTTGGCATCCTTATCCATGGGGATATTGACGATATACAGATCATCTTCCTTGGTCACCGCCAAATCCCAGACCAGACGCAGCGCAGTGGGGGCCATGCCAACGCAGCAGCCCGCGATGGAGCGGAACTTGGACAGGGAAATGCTGTTGGGCAGGGAACCGCCGGTAAAGCCGCCGATCATGCGCTTGTCAATATCCTTGTAGGTGATGCCGTTTTCATGGTCATCGGGAATGGTGTTATCCACGGTCACATAAGTGGCGCTGGAAATCTGATTTTCCACCATCTGGTTGCGAACGAAAAGGTTGATATCATCCCAGTATTCCGGATAGCCCAGCTGAATCAGTTCCCAGGCGCACAGGATCATATCGCGGATGCAGCAGGTTTCGCAATGCTCTTCATCCATGGGATGCCACTGGGCATATTCGGGCACCCAGCCAAAGGAAGAGGAAATAGAGCGGATGTAATCGTAAATGCCCTTGGCGGCCTTCACATAGCGCTCTTCCTTGGTCACGCGGCCCAGCCGGGCCAGACCGATGGCCACCCAGCCGGCAGAATGCACATGGCCGAAGAATTCCATCTTGTAGTTAAAATACCGGGAGGGACCCAGCAGGAAATTGGCCATACCCTTGGCCAGATCCAGGGCCACTTCGTCGCCCTTGAGTTCGTAGCGCTCCACCAGGGCCGCCAGCATGATGCTGTTACGGATGGATTGTTCACCGCGGCCGGTGTGACGGGTCATATCAAAGCCGCCATCCTGCAGATACACGTCATTGGGGAATTCATAAATGGGATCGGTTTCGTAGAAGTCACCGGACCAGAAAGTGCGCACCTTGCGTTCAATCACCAAAGAGCGCATGCCCCGAATCAGATTGGAAATGCGGCTTTCGATTTCCTCGTCATCGGGATATTTCCTGCTCAGGCGGTTCAGGGCGGGCAAGATATAGCCCATTTCATGGAAAGAGGAATGCATGGTATGGGTCCAGGGATATTTGTTGTGGAAGCGCAGGCCATGCTCGCCCCAGTTGGAAAGCAGGAACTTTTTGAAGGATTCCAGGATTTCTTCGCCTTCCTTGGTATCCAGCATATACTGCACGTCTTCCAGGCCTTCATACCAGGAGCCAACCAGCTCAGCGTCGTCCACACGGCAATGGGCGGCTTCGGCGGGCTTCTTGTTGGGCAGAATCAGCCAGTAGGGCAGATTGCCCTCATGGGGATCCACCATGGTGGTGATATAGTTCAGGGAACGGGCCGCGCACTCCAGCAGATCGAAATGCTTGTATCGATTCACAGTAAAGCACCATCCTTGTTGATTTTATTCCTATCCATATATTAACGTAATTTAGAAAAAAGGTAAAGGCTATATCAGATTTTTATATCAAATCTCAGAAAAATCACATAAATATTGCCCCGTCAAAGCAGAAATTATGTTTTTTTCATTATTCTTTCCGCTGTTTTTTTCATGCCCCCTTGCGAAAACTGCCCGGAGGCTTTATACTGAAATAGAACGCTTCTCAAGGAGGAAATGCCTTTGCGAGTCAAAAAAAAGATCAATATCGCCAACCTGTGGATCATCGTAATCTTCACGATGATTGCCATTACGCTTGTGGCGCTTTTTATGACGGTCTATTCTTCTATTCTGAAAGAAGAAATGCATTATTCCCTGCGTGAACAGGCCACCGTTCAGGCGGATACTGCTGATATCCGCATTGTGGACGCTATAGAAAATCAGGCCGTTCAGCGGATCTCCTCCGATGATTCCTCCGCCGCATATATTGCCTCCATCGCAGCGGCTGAGTTGCCCTCCTTCAGGGAAGCTTATTCTCTTTATGAAAATCTATTGAAGGTGAATTCGGCCTTTTCCCAGGCAGAGCGAATTGCAATTTATTTTCCCAAATCCGGTATCATGCTGGGCACCCGGGGCGCTCGTTTCCTGAATTCAAAAAAGTATCTTGATCAGCAAACCGATTATGATTTTCTTCGGGATATTTCTTTGTCTTCCACTTCCTGGTTCCGCCAGATCATCACGGAAGATAATGTTGTAACCCCTTATATTCTCTATATCCGTCCCTATCCCGGCATCTACGCTGACGGAAATCAGCCCCTGCTGATTCTGTCCATCAAAGAAACTTCTTTCCATGCCCGGCTCCGCCAGACCCTGCCCACCATGGGAATCAATGACAGCGTTTTCCTGATTGATCCTGACAGAATCATCTGGACCGCCGAAGATACCTCTCTGATTGGCACGCAGCTTCCCGTCGTCTCCTCTGCCTTTGAGCCCTGCACACTGGCAAATGGCATGGAAATTGTCTATACCGTCACCATCTCCTCCTGCGGGGAATGGTCCTATGTGCTGGCGCATCCCAGCGACGGCCGTTTTACCGGCTATGATAATATTTTCTCCATCTGGGGGCTGGTATGCCTGGGACTGCTGATTACCGGGCTGATTCTGGTGCTGCGCGTAATCATGAAGCATTACGCCCGGCCCATGGATCGCCTGCTTCAGGATTTTTCCATTCCCCAGGGGAATGGTGATAACAAGCGCCTTTCCAGCCCGGGCGAACATTTCCTGCAGATTGAAACCGCCTTGAGCGATATGAATAAGCTGCGCCAGGAGCAGAAAGCGTTCCTGGAGGAAAACCAGCCTTTGCTGCGCGACTCGTGGCTCAATTGCTTTATCCGCGGGGAGGCCCATTATCTTTCTCCCCTGCCTCAATTGGGCATCCATTTTCCCCATCCCTATTTCCAGGTGGTCATCGCCCAGCCCTCGGTAACCGAGGAAGAAAAGCAATTCATTCTCTCCGCTTTTGATTCCGATGCGTGGCAGGTCGTCTTCTTTGAAAGCCGGGCAAAGGAAAGCGTATTCCTGTTTAATCATGCATTTGATGAAAAGACGCTGCCCCAGAAGCTGGAAAGCCTGAGCGATGAATTGAAGCTGATGAATAGCCAGCTGGTCTTTGGCGTGGGGATTCTGGCCACCAATGAGGATCTCACCCCCGCCAGTTTCCGCTGCGCCCGCCGCGCCCTGTCTGCCCGTTATTTTGAAACGGATCAGCGGGTATCCCTTTTTGATCCGCATATGCCCCATGCAGAAGCGGAAAGCGCCATTCCCCAGATTTTCTCCCAGCTGACCGAACTGGGCGGCCTGATCAGCCATCAGCCCCAGGAAAAGGTGGATCAGGCCATTGATTCCATCGTTAACCAGCTCAAGGAAAGCACGCCCTATCCCAACGTAATGCGCAGCATTATGCTCCTTGCCGCCATGTATCTGACCAAGGTGGTTTACGATATGAAAGGCCAGCCCGAAGCAGTTTATGAGGATAACCTGCTCAACGCCTATTATCACATCGAGGGCATCAGCGAATTTTCTCAGCGCTTAAAGCAGGATAGCGCCCGGCTTGGCCAGTTCCTTTCCCGGGAAAACAGCGCCAGCAACCGAAGCGTTGTGCAATATGCCATTCATCATATCCGCAATACGCCGCCAGCCGAATTATCGACTCAATCCATCGCCGATGCGCTCAGCATCAGCACCGGGCATCTGAGCCGCATGTTCCATCAGGAAACCGGCAGGAAGCTGGTGGATTATCTGCAGGAAGTGCGTATGGAGCATGCCGTCCGCCTGCTCAGTGAAGGACAGCTGAGCAACGAGGAAATCTGCGAAAAAATCGGCTACAGCCGGCTGCAGTATTTCTCCTCCAAATTCAAGGAGCATTATGGGCTGACCCTGAATGAATACCGGCGCAAGAGCCATTATGATCAGAATATGCCTGCATCGTCGGAAAACTAAGCCGGCGGTCTTGCCCGTTCTTTGCTTTACTTTCTCCCTGCTCCATGCTATAATTGCAAAAGTAGTTCCATACGAAAGGAGTTTTTTTCATGGCTTGCACTCTTCATCCTGATGATATCAAAAGCGTAAAAGGTCAGGGCTTCCTGCTGAATAAGGGCACCAATTGCTTCAACGCCCGCATCGTCGCCCCCTGCGGCAAAATCACCGCCGAACAGGCCGCCGTTCTTTCCAAAGCCGCTGAATTGTATGGCAGCGGCGAAATTTGCTTTACTTCCCGCCTGGATATTGAAATGCCCGGCATCCCTTTTGAAAAGATCCCCGAATTCCAGGAATATATCGGCAAAGCAGGCCTGTATACCGGCGGCACCGGCCCCAAGGTGCGCCCCATCGTATCCTGCAAGGGCACTACCTGCCATTTCGGCCTGCATGATACCTTTGATCTGGCCCAAAAGATGCATGATCGCTTCTATCTGGGCTATCATCATATCACGCTGCCCCATAAATTCAAGATCGCCGTTGGCGGCTGCCCCAATAACTGCGTCAAGCCCGATACCAATGATCTGGCCGTAATCGGTCAGCGCGTTCCCCAGGTGGATCTGGAAAAATGCAAGGGCTGCAAGGTTTGCCAGATCGAAGTAAACTGCCCCATGAAGGCGGCGCATGTGAAGGATGGCAAAATCGCCATTGATCCCGCCGTCTGCAATCGCTGCGGTCGCTGCATCGGCAAATGTCCCTTCCATGTATTTGATGAAGGCAAGGACGCCTATCTGGTTCGCATCGGCGGCCGCTGGGGAAAAACCGTGGAACGGGGCACGCCCCTTACCCAGCTGATCGTGGGCCAGGAAAATGTATTGAATCTGGTGGAAAAGGCCATTTTGCTCTTTAAGGAGCAGGGCGTCGCCGGCGAACGATTCAATGATACCATCAAGCGCCTCGGCTTTGAAAATGTGGAAAAAATGCTGCTGGGCGATGAATTGCTTCAGCGCAAGGATCAGATTCTGGGTAAATAATCTGCCAAAAGAAAAAATCTCCCTTTACGGGGAGATTTTTTTGTGGTCATTTTCATTGTGCGCTTCAAAAATCCACCACTTTACATTCATTCCCATTTTCCGGTATAATAGGGGCAGAAATTAATTGATGATCAGGAGGCAGATAATGGTCACTTCTTTTTCCATTCTTCCCAATGAATATTGGTGGGGCGGGCGCATCGTAGGATCTGAAAAAATGCCCTTCCATGCTGAAACGGAATTCACCATCGATCTGAATCGCCAGAAGCGCACTCAGACCGTGCCCTTCTTTCTTTCCAGCAAAGGCCGCTATATCTGGAGCGAAGAGCCCTTTATTATCACCTTTTCCAAGGGTGAAATTACCCTGGAAAGCCAATACGAAATCATCGTGGATAAGCCCGGCGATACCCTGCGGGAGGCCTATCTTGCCGCCATGCGCCGCCATTTCCCCTTTGAAGAAAATATCCATACCCCCCGGGAATTTTATCAGCATCCCCAGTTCAATACCTGGATGGAGCTGATCAAAAACCAGAATCAGAAGGATATTCTGGCATACGCCCATGAAGTCATCGATCATGGCTATCAGCCCGGGCTGCTGATTATCGATGGCGGCTGGCAAAAATGCCAGGGCACCTGGGAATTCATTCCCGAAAAATTTCCCGATCCCAAGGCCATGTTCGATGAATTGCATCAGCTGGGCTTCCAGGTGCTCATCTGGGCCAGTCCCTTCGTCTGTTCTGAGGGCGATAATTTCCTCAAGCTCTATTCCTCCCGTTCCTCCGAGGTCAAAACCGGCGTGCCCAATTTCAATCATCTGGTGCGCAATAAGCAAGGCGAGGTCGCCATTCAGAAATGGTGGAGCGGTTTTGGGGCGATTCTGAATTTCAATCTGCCCGATGACTGCGCCTTCATGGCAGAACAATTGCAAAAGCTGCTGGATTACGGCGCCGACGGCTTCAAATTCGACGGCGGCTCCTATCTCCCGGGCAGTTTCCTCAATGCCACTGAATTTTACGGCAGCTTCTCCCCCAGCCAGCTCAATCAGGCCTGGATCAAATTCGGTTCCCAGTATCGTCTGCATGAATTCAAGGATACCTGGAAGGCCGGCGGCAAGCCCGTCATGCAGCGGCTATGGGATAAAAGCCATGCCTGGGAGGGCAACGGCCTGGATTGCCTGATTCCCAATGGCATTTTTGCCGGCCTTACGGGCAGCCCCTTCATTTGCCCCGATATGGTGGGCGGCGGGGAATGGACTGCCTTCGTCTATGGCAAGCACGAAGAAGAATTGTTTATCCGTATGGCGCAGACCTCCGCCCTCTTCCCCATGATGCAGTTTTCTTCCCTGCCCTGGCGTCATCTTTCCGAAAAGGCCGTCCGGCTCTGCAAGGAAATGGCAGAATTGCATGAACGGATGTATCCCGAAATTGAAAAAATCCTTTCCGAAACCGAAAAAACGGGCGAACCCATCCTACGCTCCATGGAATACCAATTCCCGGGTCACGGCTTTGAAAAAGTCAATGATCAGTATCTGCTGGGGGATAAAATTCTGGTTGCGCCCGTGGTGCATAAAGGGCTTGTGCAGCGCATCGTGCATTTTCCCGAAGGAAAATGGCAGGATGAACAGTGCCATGCCTTTATCGGCCCCGTGGATGCCCTGGTGGATGCGCCCATTGAGGTGCTTCCCTGGTTCCGCCGGGTGGATTGATTGGCATAAAGAAAGAACCGTCTGGAAAAGGCGGTTCTTTTTTTCTTGATTTTACCACTGCATTTTTCGATCGTTGAGGAGCATTCCCGTAAACCGGGGCACCCGGAAACGCTGGGCAAACAGATCGCATTTGCACATGAAAAGATAATATACATTCAGGCCGCAGAAATACAGGGTTTCAAAATTGCCCTGGCCCTTGGCAATAATCACGTCCGCGCTTTCCAGCTTTTTTCTGGCCGCATCGGAAAGGCTGGGAATCCAGGTGCCGGCAATATCGGTGCCATTGCCCATCACAGGCGCAATCCGGTCCAGCCCCACCTGACAGGCGTCCTCCACCGTCACGTCGTTGACCACCTCTTCTCCCCGCAGAATCACCTGCATTTCTGCCTGGGGATTCATGGAAAGCATGGTTTCCATCAGCAGCTTATCCATCACGATTTCGCCGCAGTTATCGGTCAGATACACGATTTTTTTCGCCCGAAGCACGTCATTTCTCAATTCTTCCAGGGTATCCTCCGGCAGCGGAATATTTTCCGCATCCGCAAGGAAAGCATCCAGTTCCGCGTCATCCACCTTCTGCAGCGTGCCAAAGTCAATATAATTGCCGGTCATAGCATATTGCAGCGCCGCCCGGAAGGGATCGGCAGCCCTCCGGATTTTTTCCCGGACGCCCTCTTCCTTCCCCATCATTTTAGCGTTGTAATGCTTTTTGATGGCGGCATAATCAATGGATGCGCCAAACATTTCTTCCTGCAGCTTTTCAATTCTGCGCAGCATCACCGGCGCAGCGGTGGCCGGATCCGCGTGGCCCAGCATTTGCAAAATCCGCTGAATATATTCCGTCTGTGCTTTTTCCCCGGCCTCTTTGGGCGCGGCATTCAAATGCTTGCCCAGCAGGCATTTGAGGCACATGGGATGCAAACGGCTATGTTCGTCGTGATTCATAGAAAGATATCCTCCTTACCTCGATCGGCAATCATTTTACAGGAACATGCACGTACCCACAAAGCAAAGGATAATGCCAATGATGGCGCGTTTGGACAGATTTTCGTGGAGAATCGCTTTGCCCAGCAGGGCGGAAAAAATGATATTGCCGCCTGTCATCATGGGGAACATTACCGATGCGGATACTTTGCCCGCCACCAGCAGCTGCAGGATATAATAGATGCCGCCGGTCATGGTGCATCCTACCACATAAGGATATGTTTTCCGCAGCGGCGGCAATTTGGGCTGTTCCCTGAGTTTTTTGAACATGGCGCCGTAGGCCGCGCCGGAAAGGGCCATTTTCCAGAAATTCACCAGCACTGTAAAGGCCGCGGCAGAAACAACCGGATAATTGACCTCCACCTGATGCACCTTGGAAATAACGCCCACAAGACCGTTAAAGAAGAATACCGCCACGCAAAGCAGCATCTGCTTGGGATTGGCCTTGAAATCAGACACCTTGGTAATAAACACTGCCACAATAATGATCAGCAGGCCCGCCATCCGCAGCCAGGAGAAGGACTCGCCCAGGAAAAGCAGCCCCCATACATAGGGCACCACCATGCTGCCCGTCGTCAAAAACAGGGCATAGAGGGCCACGCCCCCTTCCTTCATCACCTTAAAGCCGATGATGGCGTAGGCCACCCCCATCAACGCCTGGGCGATTCCCATCAGCTGGGAAAAGGGGGTGGATTCCCACTTGAAGCCGTTAAAAATCCAGAAAAACAGCGCCGCGGTAAAGCCCACCAGAATATTAAACATCAGCCCGGCCTTCATGGAAGAGCCCGCAGCCTCTTGATATTTTTTCCGGAAGATACTGTCTACCGCCAATAAAAATACCGCAACCAACAGCAGCAAATAATTGATCATAGATTTCCTCTCCTCCCCTTGCGCGCAAGGGAATGTATCGTTGTTTTCTGGTCCGTCTGCTATTGTACACCATTTTCCTGAAAAATGCGATGAAAATTTCTATATATTACCGGATAATTCTCGCAATTCTTCATTCTAAAAGCAAAGAATAATCCGTTTACAGGAACATGCATGTCCCCGCAAAGCAAAGGATAATGCCAAGAATGGATCGCCTGGACAGGTTTTCATGCAGAATGGCTTTTCCCAGCAAGGCGGAGAAAATAATGTTCCCCCCCGATATCATGGGATACATCACCGATGCCGATACCTTTCCCGCAACCAGCAGCTGCAGCACATAATAGATGCCGCCGGTCAGGGTACAATATACAACATAAGGATAAATCTTTTTCAGGGGCGGCAATTTGGGCTCATCCTTGAATTTTTTGAACATTGCCCCATAGGCTGCCCCGGAAAGGATCAGCTTCCACAAAAAAGCGATCACCGTAAACGAGGTCGTGGAAACCACCGCATAATTCACTTCCACCTGATGCACCTTGGAAGTAACGCTGACAAATCCGTTAAAAAAGAAAACTGCGATACACAGGGCCATCTGCTTTGGATTCGTCTTAAAATCAGATACCTTGGAAACAACCACCGCCGCAAAAATCACAAGCAGGCCCGCCAGACGCAGCCAGGAAAAAGGCTCGTTCAGGAAAAGCAGGCCCCACACATAGGGCACCACCATGCTGCCTGTCATCAGAAACAGGGCGTAAAGGGCCACGCCCCCATCCTTCATTACCTTAAACCCTACCAGGCCGTATGCTACCCCAAGAAACGCCTGGATAATGGCGATGATTTGGGAATAGGGGGTGGATTCCCACTTGAAACCATTGATCACCCAGAAAAGCAAAGTTGCCGTAAACCCCACCAGAATATTGAATACCAATCCCGCCTTCATGGAGGCGCCTGCCGCTTCCTGGAATTTTTTACGGAAAATGCCGTCCAAGGCCAATAAAAATACTCCGATTGCCAACAGTAAATAATTTCCCATAAATTTTGACGCCCTTCCCCTTTATCAGGGGGGTCCTTCCGATTTTTGGGTTCGCATGCTATTGTATACCATTTTTGCAAAAAATGCGAGCCATAATTTCCCTTAAAAAAGCAATCTTCCCGTAACTTCTCATTTTTTCTGTTCCTTCCCTTGCAAACCCCCTGATGAAAAGTTATAATGGTATCAGTCGAAACTCATCTGAATACAGGAGGAATCTATTCATGGAATTTTTGCCTGATCTGATGACCATGCTGGATGGTGCCCCCGTTTCCCATCCCGATCAATGGGAAAAGCGCCGCAGGGAATTGATTGATATTCTCAGGAAAAATATCTTTGGCTATGCGCCTGCCACGCTTTCCCCCGGCCGGGGCGAAATCCTGGAAGTGGATCAAAAATGCTGCGCCGGGCATGCAGAAATGGAAACCGTCAAAAT
>SVHD01000008.1 GCA_015056015.1 Clostridiales bacterium | reverse complement strand
CGCGACTACATCCAGACCGGCTTCTACACCGAGGTGTACTTCCGGCGCAAGGGTGTGCGGTTCATCGCCATCGGCAACGGTGTGGACACGGTGAACCCCATCAGCAGCGAGTTCGCGCCATTCATGAATGTGCTGAATGAGATGTACCTGCGGGAACAGTCGAAGAAGATGCGCACATTCTTCCGGCAGCGGGGCAACAGCGGAAAGCCGACCAATACGCTGTGCGTGTACGGCTACCGGAAAGACCCGGCAGACAAGAATCATTGGCTGGTGGATGACGAGGCGGCTGCGGTCGTCCGTAGAATCTACCAGCTGGCGATTGACTGTCACGGCCCCTACGAGATCGCGCGTATCCTCGAAGCTGACAAGGTGGAGTGCCCGGCCTACTACAATGCGACCCACGACACCTGCATGAAGCGATCCAACACCGACATGAGCAAGCCATACGCCTGGAATGGCGTGACCGTCAGCAACATCCTGCAACGCCCGGAGTACATGGGACACACGGTGAACTTCCGTTCATCGAAGAATGGCCTGAAGGCGAAACGGCAGACCAAGCCATCTGATGAATGGTTGATCTTCAAGGATACCCATGAAGCCATTATTCCCGAGGACAGATGGCATTTGGCACAATGTGTGCTGGCTGTCCGGCGCAGAACAGACAGCACCGGTGAAGCCAATCCGCTGACTGGCAAGCTCTACTGCGCGGAGTGTGGTGCGAAGCTCAACAATCACCGCAGTCGGGCAAAGCAGTCTGGGCGTGAGTCGGATGATTATTATGACTGTCCCACTTACAGCCAGAGCAAAGGCGACTGCTGCTGCCACTATGTCACAACGGTGTTTATACGGTCTGTACTGTTGCAAATGATCCGTTCGGTGAGCCAGTACGCCGTATCTGATGAAGCCGCCTTTGCAGATCAGGTACGGGCATTGTCTGAGGTGCGCCATGCTGATGCGGTGAAGGACATGACCGCCGAAGCCGCCAAGGCTCGGAAGCGTATAGCAGAGCTGGACACCATCATTCAGAAGCTGTACGAGTCCTATGCGCTGGGGAAAACGCCGGAGAGCCGCTTCAACCTGCTGTCTGTCACCTACCGCTTCATCACTTCCGGAGGCAAGGTGACCCGTGCCGCTCATGAAAGCGGATTCGCCAGCTCCGCCCACCTTGCCTACACCTGCAAGAAACTCACAGGCATTTCCGTCAGCGACGTATTGAAGGACCGGAAAACAGCAGATTTTTGAAAGCAAAATCAGCCCCTTTGGTTTATCATGACGATGTCACAGATAGATCAAAGGGGCTTTTCTTTATGGAGGTGTTTTGATGGAACATTTGCTCAGGGCTACCACGATGCTGGACTATTCCGATCCTGCCATTCAGACGCTGGTTGAACAGCGCGGCTGGCGAAAGCTGGACGCCTTTCACCAGATCAGGGCGATTTACAACTTTGTCCGGGATGAGATCCGGTTTGGCTACAACATCGACGACAGCATCCCGGCTTCGCATGTCCTGCACGATGGCTACGGGCAGTGCAACACCAAGGGGACGCTGTTCATGGCGCTGCTGCGTTGCGTCGGGATTCCCTGCCGGGTGCATGGCTTCACCATCGACAAGAAGCTGCAAAGGGGTGCCATGACCGGCTTTGTCTACGTCAATGCACCGCAGCACATCTTTCACAGCTGGGTCGAGGTGTATTATGACGGCCAATGGTATGAGCTGGAGGGCTTCATTCTGGACAAGGCATACCTGACCAGTCTGCAGCAGAGCCACGCAGACTGCACCGGTGCTTTCTGCGGATACGGCGTTGCGGTATCGGACTTCCGTCATCCGGTCATCGATTGGAACGGCAACAGCACTTACATCCAGAGCGAAGGCATCACGCAGGACTTCGGCGTGTATGATTCACCGGACGAGCTGCTCAAGGAGCATCATCAGGAGATGTCAGCCTTCAAGGGCTTCCTGTACCGGCACCTGGGCAGGCATCTGATGAATTGGAATGTGCGGAAGATCCGCAACAGACACTGATTCACGCATTGCGTTACCTGGAAGCAGCCACGCCAACCACGGTATACCCCGCTCTCTCGATCCTGGCCTTGATCACCTCATCCGCGACATCTTCTGCATAGGACACCGTGACCTCGCCTTTCTTGAGATCGACCTTCCCGGCCACGCCCTGGATATCGTTGATAACTTCTTCCACGCGGTTCTTGCAATGCTCGCAGTGCATCCCTTCTACCCTGAAGGTTTTCTGATACAGGGTGGAAGGGAGTTTCTTTTTCCGGGGTTTGTAGCTTCCGCCGCCTCCGCAGCAGCCGCCCTGACCCTTGAAGTGCTTCACCGTGTTCACGATGCCGATGACAACGACCACCGCGAGGATGCCGATAATGATGACGTTTTCCATGCTGTTCTCCCTTTCCTGCGCTTACGCCTGGATCGTCTTGACTCCAAAGAGGAAGTAAACAATGTGGAACGCCCACACGCAGCCCAGCACGATGCAGCCCACCGTCACGCCCTTGATGCCCATCATGACGAAGCCGATGGACATGAGCAGCGTCACGGTGATCATGATGCGCACCTTGGTCTTCATGGTCATGCCACGCCCGGCGACATAGTCCGCCAGGTTGTCCTTGTACAGCCTGGTGTTGATGAACCAGTTGTTCAGCTTTTCGCTGGAGCGGGCAAAGCAGCACGCCGCCAGCATCAGGAAGGGAAAGGCCGGCAGCATGGGCACCACCGCGCCCACAGCGCCAAGACCGACGCCAATGCAGCCCAGGATGATATACAGCATCTTCTTCATTGTTCATTCTCCAATCGTTTCTTCTCGCGTTTTGATTCGATCACATGGCGGATGGCCATCACCGGATGATGGAAGAGCATCCTCGGTCCGGAAAACTGCATGACCTGCCGGATTTTCTCCCGCATGTCTGCCTTGTAGCAATGCACCTTGCAGTTGGAGCAGAAGGTCTTCGTCTCCATGAAGGGGCACTTGTCTGCACGCATTTCAGCGTACGCTTTCAGCGCGGCGCAGTCGTCGCAGATCTTGCCCTTTGTGCCGTGCTTTTTGTGGCAGTACAGGGCGATCATCTCGGAGACGATGTGCTTCTCCCGCTCGCGCTTGCTTTGAATGTCCGTCATCAGCTGACCCTCCCGTGCTCCACCGAGTACACCTTGTCGGCGATCCCCATGGTGGACTTGCGGTGGGACACCAGCACCACGGTCTTGTCTGCGCGTTCTTCCCGCAGGGAGCGCAGGATGACCGCCTCGTTCAGGCTGTCCAGATTGCTGGTAGGTTCGTCCAGCAGGAGCAGCTGCGCGTCATGCAGGAAAGCCCGCGCCAGGCCGATGCGCTGCCGCTCGCCGCCGGAAAGGCTGTCGCCCAGTTCAGCAACTGGCGTGTCGTAGCCCTGAGGCAAACGGGTGATGAAATCATGCACCGAGGCCTTGCGGCAAGCCGCTTCGATCTCCGCCTGCGTGGCATCGGGCTTGGCGATGCGCAGATTCTCCGCAATGCTGGAATGGAACAAATGGGTGTCCTGCGTCACGAAGGCCTCC
The DNA here is from genome assembly GCA_015056015.1 of Clostridiales bacterium. Lineage (GTDB taxonomy): Bacteria > Bacillota > Clostridia > Christensenellales > Aristaeellaceae > RUG563. The sequence continues at coordinate 68,245 of SVHD01000008.1, read as the reverse complement.
ATGCTGCGCAGGTCGGTGGTGTTGATGTCGTCCACATTGCGGCCGGATAAGGAAATTGCCCCCTGCTGCACCCGCCAGAAGCGCATCATCAGCTTCAGCAGCGTGGATTTGCCGCTGCCGCTGCGTCCGTTGATGCCGATGACGCTGCCCTTCGGCACGTCCACCGACACATTTTGCAGGATGGTTTCATCGCCGTAAGCAAAGGTCACGTTCTCCGCCTTTGCGCCGGAAAAGATGGTTTCGGGCTGGCCGGTCACGTCCTCCACCACGGGGGATTCCTCCAGAATGTCCAGCACCCGGTTACCGGCGGCAAAGGTGCTTTGCAGCGTGGAACCAAGGTTCGCCAGCGCCACCACCGGGCCGAAGGAGCTCATCAGTGCCAGCGTGGCGATCACGACGCCCTCGAAGCCGATCACGCCCTGCTGACACAGCAGCGCGGACAGGAGCAGCATCGTCAGGTCAAAGAGCAGGATGATGCTGTTGGTGATGGCGATGTTGCGGCCGGTGACGCGCTTCATGCGCTCTTCATCGGCAGCAAGACCAGCGGTGTGCCGCTGCATCTGCTGGAAGCGGCGTTCGCCCTGACCGTACTGGATGGTTTCGTTCAGGCCGCGCAGGCTGCACAGTACAAAGGACGACAGCTCGCCGGACTTGCGCCGGAAGCGTGCGCCGTCCTCGCCGCTCATCTTTGAGATGAACAGCGGCACAGCAATGCCCACCATGGCGTAAGCCGTAGCCGCCACCGCGCCCAGCAGCGGATGCACACCGCCGATGAAAATCACCATGATCACCGAGAACAGCGCGGCGATGGCAATGGGCGAAATGGTGTGGGCGTAGAAGACCTCCAGCAGCTCAATATCGCTGGTGATGACGGAGATCAGGTCGCCCTTGTCCTTGCCCTCCAGCTTGGCGGGACAGAGCCTGCGCAGCGCGCCGAAGACCTTGTCGCGGATCAGCGCCAGAAGCTTGAAGGCAATGAAGTGATTGCAGGCCTGCTCGCCATAGCGAAGACCCGCCCGGGCAATGGAGAACACCGCCATGCAGGCAAAGGCAATGCCCATGCCGAGGCCGGGCTTACCCAGCGCATCCAGCAGCGCATAGCCGCCGAAAATGGTGATGAACGCCGCGCACAGGTGACCGATCAGCCCCATGGCGATGGCCAGAAGCATGTAGCCGCTTAGCGGCTTCACCAGCCCGATCAGACGGGCCATGACCTTGAAATGACTGCGCTTCATGCCTGCACACCTCCCTTCGCATAGCTTTCCAACTCCTGCTGGGCGTTCCAGAGGCGGTCATATACGCCGCTCTTGGGGAGCGTCAGGTGGGTGCCTGATTCCACCACGCTGCCGGACTGCATCACATAGATGTTGTCCGCGCCGGTCACATTGGCCAGACGGTGGGAGATCAGGATCACGGTCTTGGTCTTTGCCAGTGCATGGATTTGCGCCATGATGTCGTTCTCGCTCTCCACGTCGATGTTGGAGGTGGCCTCGTCGAAGATGTACACCGGGCTGTCATGCAGCAGCGCACGAGCCAGCGCCAGACGCTGCCGCTGGCCGCCGGAGAGGTTGCCTGCCTGCTCGGTGAGCAGGGTATCCAGACCGTTCTCGCTGCGGAGGAAATCCGCCAGGTTGACTTTGTCCAGCATGGCCCAGAGCTCGGCATCGGTGGCGTTGGGCTTGCCCATCAGCAGGTTCTCCCGCACACTGCCCTTGAACAGGTAGCTGGCATGACCGATGTAGGTCACCGTGCGCATGAGGGCGTCTTCGCTAACCTCGGTGAGGGGAATGCCGCCCAATGTTACAATGCCGGTGTAGCCGCGGTTCTTGCCGGTGAGGATTGCCGCGATGGTGGACTTTCCGCAGCCGCTCTCGCCCACGATGGCCGTGAAGCTGCCCTCCGGGAAAACCATGTCCACGCCGTGCAGCACCTCGCGGTCTGCCTCGTAGGAGAAGTGCAGGTTCTTCACCGCCATGGCGTGTCCCTTGGGTTGCTTTGTGCCGGTGGACTCCTCCGGCAGATCCAGCAGGCGGAAGATCTTGTCACTGGCAGCCATGCCGTTCATGGCAATGTGGAAGAAGCTGCCCAGCTGCCGCATGGGGATGAAGAAATCTGCCGACAGCAGGATGATCAGCAGCGCCCCGGCGAGCGTCACATGCCCGCCTGCGAACTGAGTCACAGCCATCACCATACCCAGCGCCGCGCCGCCATAGGCGATCAGGTCCATGATGGTGATGGAGTTGAGCTGCATGGTCAGCACCTTCATGGTGATGCGGCGGAAATGCTCGCTCTCCTCATTCATGCGCTCATGCTGGCGGCCGTCGGTCTGGTAAATTTTCAGGGTCGTCAGGCCCTGCAGGTTTTCAAGGAAGGTATCACCCAGCTGGGTATACTGGCCCCAGTACTTGCTCAGCAGCTTTTTCGCCCAGGTCTGCACGGCGGCAATGGCCACGGGGATCATGGGCACGCAAACCAGCAGAACGATGGCTGCCGGGAAGCTGATGAAGCACAGGAGGACGAACAGCGTCAGCGGGGCCAGCATGGCATAGAAGAACTGGGGCAGGTAAGCGCCGAAGTAGGTCTCCAGCTGATCCACACCCTCCACCGCCACCTGCACCACCTCGGAGGTGCGCACCTTTTCGTTGTAGGATGCACCCAGCCGCAGGAGCTTGCGGTAGATCATCTCCCGCAGGGTGGACTTGACCGTCTTGGAGGACAGGTAACCCATGCGGCTGGCAGCCAGCGCACACACGAAGCGCACCGCAAGGGCGATCAGGCCGATCACCACCGTGCAGACGATGGCAGCGGTGGTCGCTGTGTTGTCGAACAGCCGCTGCAAAAGGCTGGCAATGCTGCCCATCATGCATACGTTGGCGATCAGCGACATCCATTGCACGATGACGTTGCCCGCAATGTATTTTTTGCTTTCCGGAACTGCGCCGATCAGGCGCTTGTTGATCATCATGGCGTTCATCCTTGTTGATGCTATTTGATTAGTTGTAACTAACTCGCGAGCTTTTGAAAAGCTGCAGAGGTTGCTGCAGCTTTTTGTTAGTCACAACTAACAATGAAAATATATCATAAAGAATGACACAATGTCAAGCGGAAATCACGCTGATTGCTTGCTTTCTTTCACCGCGCGGCACACTTCATGCACCCACTTTTCCGGCTGACAAAGCAGCAATTCCTCATGCAGCAGATCGTGCTCCACAATGTGTGGCCGGGCAAAATGCTGATGGTACCGCTCCAGGTACATATCGCCCATCTTCTTTGCATAGAAGCAGTGCACTGTAGTGCCTTCGGCATGGATGTCCGTCCCCAGCGGGGTGATCAGGTCGGAATAGAACTGGTTGCGGATGCTTTCCCGCTTCACGAAGGCCATGAAGCGATCCCGCAGGCCCATCATGGTCAGCATCTTTTCCATGTAGGCCTTCTGCTCAGTCGGCTTCGCGTCCAGCCGTTTCTGCATCCAGCTGGGAAGCTGCCCCTTCCGCATGATGCCGTGCAACACCTTGCCGATGAGCCACGCCTTGAACCGGGCGGACAGCCCCTCCTCCTGATCCAGATCGCTGCTCCCGAGAATGGCGTGGGCGATGCGGATGCTGCCCCGCTCCACCAGCATACCCGCCAGCGAGCCGCCCAGCGAACAACCGTACACCGCATGGATGTACCCGCCGAAGTTGTCCCGTACGAATGCTTCGATCTTCTCAACCTGATCAGTCACGGTGGTGAAAACGGTACTTTCTGTTTCGTCAAAGCCGTCGTAGGATGCGCAGACCACATGGAAGCGCTGGTTCAGCAGGGGCAGCACATGACCAAAGTTCCGCTGCCAATGGCAGCAGGTGCCGGGGAGCAGCATCAGCACGGGCGCATCCCACAAGCCGGATTCATGGAATTTCATGGTTGTTTCTCCTTACTTCTTCGGGAACCACGGAAGGCAGCGGTTCACGCGGGCACAGTAGTCTACATACTGCTGTCCGTACAGATCCCGCAGCCATTTTTCTTCGGTAGCGGATACCAGCAGGGTCATCAGCAGCCAGTAGAGGGGCGGCAGGATCAGCAGCCACAGGTTGCAGACCAGAAGCAGCACGCCTGTGCAGGCCAGCATAATCGCAGAGTAGATGGGATTGCGCACCCAGGCATACACGCCGGTGGTGACCAGCGTGTTGCTGACGATGTTCTGATCCAGCCTGGAATGGAAGTTCGCCAGCGCCCACATGACAATGCCGAGGAGGATCAGCGCAATGCCGACAGGCCAGAAGAGCCACTTGAGCTGCAGCACTCTACCGCCGCTCAGCAAAGACTGACCGCCCGCGATCGTACCCAGCACCGTCAGCGTAATGATGATCGCGCAATATACCGGCCCGCAGCCGAAAAACGACAGATGTTCCTTCTTTTTCATGTTCATTCTCCCTTCGTGCAGTTGAAGCAGGCAATGCCCTTCACGGTTTCGATCTTCACATTGGCGTACATGCCCTCCAGCCGGTTCCGCAGGCTTTCCAGCGTTTCAAAGGGCGGGGTGAAATATCCCTTGGGCACATAGAGATGATTCACAAACCAGTCTGTCCGCTTGTGCTGCCCGGCGATGTAGAAGCAGCCGCAGAAGGTGCCGCCGGGCGCCAATACTCGGAAGGTCTCGCGGTAGGCGGCTTCCTTATCCGGGAAGGCGTGGAAGCCGTTCAGCGACAGCACCGCATCGAAGCTGCCGTCCTCATAGGGCAGCGCGCCCACATCCCCTTGCTGGAAATACACGTTGCACAGCCCCATGCCTTCGGCACGCTTCTGCGCCCGGGCCATCATGTCGGCAGAGTAATCCAGACAGGTGACGTCGGCTTCCGGCAGGGTCTTGTACAGGGGCATGGACAGGATGCCCGTGCCCACCGGCACCTCCAGCAGCTTGCCAGCGAAGCCCTCGGGGATCCCCTGCATGGCCTTGGCGATGTACTCGTGGTTTTCCTCCTCGCTCATGGCCCAGACAGCCCTTGTGACCAGCCTGCCGGAGAGGGTGGAGCAGGTGATCATGCCGTCGTAAAAGTCGTGATCGCCGCCCATGTGGCGGTATGCGTTGCGGATCTCATCCTTGCGGGACATTCTGATTCCTCCTCAGATTCCAGAAAATGAACACAGAAAACCAAATAATCATGCTCTCGCTCATCAGTCCGTTGATGAAGCCGATGCGGAAAGCACCCTCCGGCAAGATGAACTTGCCCACAGACAGCACAGCATAGATCGTCAGCGGATTGACCGCCGCCATCCAGCGGGGCAGAATGCTCCTGCCCCTTGCCAGCAGCCATGCCCAGTACGCAAAGGGCGGAAGCATCAGCGCTTCACTGACGATGACCACCCAGGACAGGTGGCTGTACAGCGCTTCTGCTGCCGGGATTGCCGTCTGCGCATAACCGTTGCTGTCCAGCCACGCAAACAGATACAGGATCATCACATAGAACAGATGCAGCGCTATCCACGGAGTCAGGCCGAAGACGGTGAGATAGTGGTAGATGCGGCGGTTCTTTTGCTCCGTGATCCAACTTTCGATGGAAAACAGCGCGACACCATACAGGATGATGCCGGGAAACGACAGCGCCATTGCCAGCATGTTGCGCCACGGCACAATCTGAGCAACACCCTCGGTCAGCCAGTACAGGCTGCCGGAATGGGTGGTGTCGCCGTAGATCATCAGCCAGTCACCGCCGCCGAAGCACAGGCAGCCCAGCATGCCGCAGATCAAGGCAAGCATCATTCGCGTGCTTTTCTTCATGTAGTTCTCCTTACTTCCTGCCTACCAGCAGTGTGGAGCCGGACAAGTCCATCAGCAGGGCCTCCCTGCGGGACATGAACTTGCCATCGGTGGTGTCGATCAGCTCCACCTTTTCATAGCCCTCGGCCCGGAGCTGGGCTGCAAAGGCCTCCATATCCCCGTAGCGACTCTTGCTCATGATGTCGTGCAGCGCGAAGGTGCCGCCCTTTTTCAGAACCCGCAGCGTTTCCCGCAAGCAATCCTGCTTGTTTGCACCGGTAATATTGTGGTAAACATAGTTACTGGTCACCGCGTCGAAGCTTTCGTCCGGAAAGTCGAGATGCAGTGCGTTGCCCTGCTGGAAGCGGGTGTTGCTTACGCTCTCGGCGCGGGCGTTCTGCTCGCACAGGGGCTTGTTGAAGGAGGCGTATTCCTTGCCCCAGCGGTCGATGCCGACCATTCGCGCCTTCGGATTTCGCTTGGCGCAGGCGATGGTCAGCGCACCGCTGCCGCAGCCCACATCCAGACCAACGCCGCCGTCGGGAATACTGACATACGCCGCCGTGCCTTCCACAATGGCCTTGGCCAACTGACGCTTGCCGTTGTAGGAGAACGCACGGTGCATCATAGTCAGCCAGATCGTTGCCGTCAGCAGGATCACCGCCGCCAGAGCGGACACAGCCAGCAGGATCGTGCGCAGCGTCCCCTGCGGCAGCGTAAACAGGCTGATCATCAGCAGCGCCAGCGCAGCAGTCAGACCCGCTGCAAAACCGGCGAGCATTCCCTTGGGCACCCAGTTCTTGTAATCAGGCTTCATATCATTCGCTCCTTTTGCTCACAGGATCAGCGTCATGATGACCGCCAGCGCAGCCGCCATGGCCGGGTAGACCACCAGTGTGATCACCCATTTCTGCAGGTGCACCTTCGCCGGGATGTAAGGCCGCAAGTCCTCCGTGCCGGGGATGCGCCAGCCATCGGTATGATCGACCCACCAGATGTCGATCACGATGCGGTCATACACGCCCATCATCAGCAGAAGAACCAGCATCTGCAAAAAGCCGTCTGCAAAGGTACGCGCGCCGTTGATGACATAGGCGAAGATCAGCAGGCAGGCGATGTACAGCGTCATACCAACCAATTTAAAGAACAAACTGTTGCGCCGGATCTGCGCCGGTGTGATCAGTCCCAGCGATATAGCTCGTTCCTGTACCTCTTTCTCGTAGAGATGCACCAGTCGCACAGCGCCGCCCCGCTTGCCAAACAGGCAGAACAGCGTAAGGAATACGCACATCAGCAGACCTTCAAGTACAAGAACCATGCGATCTCCCTCCTTACATCAGCATGACCAGCAGCCCGGCCACCACTGCCACCGGCAGCCCCAGCACCATGCCGTAGACGCTGTGGATGAAGTGGAACTTCACGGCAGAGGGCTCAAAGGCGCTGACCCCGGACAGTCGGTAGAACTTATCAAAGGGAGCCAGCAGCACATCCATCACCGCGAAGTCGTACCAGTCCACCACCAGCCACAGGCCGTAGGCGGTCAGCGCCGCAGGCAGAAAGCCGTCCAGCCCGTTCACATGGCGCAGCACCAGCGCAAACAGGAATGCGAAGACGATCATGGCCACAGCTTTGCGGATGTAGTCTTTCTTCCTTGCCGGGGGCTTCTGGGCGATCAACCCCTTGTCCCGCAGCTTGTCGGTCACGACGGGAGGGTAATCGTTGGTGAAAGCAACCTGCTGCTTCCATGTAGCCAGCTTGATCATCAGGGTGAAGAAGATGCAGGCAATAAGGCACTCGCTCACAAACAGCATGAAAATCATCCTCCAATGCAGTTAGTTAAGACTAACCTATTTTATCCTCGTTTTGCTACATTGTCAAGAAAATGTCAGAAGAAAACATATACAAAACTAAAAAATACCATTGGGGGAGAGTTTTGGGGAACATTTATGCTTGTCAGAACAACCTGCAATCATGGGATGCGGCTTCAGTTGACAGTAATGCCTGATGAAGGGATATTCAAAGGCTATATCGTAACAAATTGCGAAGTGAATAAACAAAGAGAGGCACACCCTCAAGCGAGGCGATCGCTCAGGGGTGTGCCTTTTGGTTTTGTTGCCTCTGTATGCAAATGGAAAGCTGAGTTGCCGTAATATGTGTCGTTTTACATCAATGATGTTAACAGTACATCTTTTGTGAAAAAGTGTGAAAACACCCTTGACAAAACAACTCGGATGGAAAGCGGGCAATTTTTGATTAAGAAAGAATTACTTCTTGATCTGGGACAGGGCATCCTGCACAGCCGCGATGATGGCTTCGGCAGTCTTGGTGGCGCCGGTCTTGGTATCGATGCCGTCAGCCTTGCCGTTGGAAGCCTTCAGGGCGTCGGTGATGGAGGGCACGGACTTTTCATAGAAGCCGGGAGTTTCGCCATGAGAGAGCACTTCGATGTTGGCGATGTTGTCGCCGTCCATGGTGACCTTCACCTTGATTTCGCCGCCGATTTCGCTCTTGGCGGTGCCGATGTATTCATTGGCAGCCAGTTCGGGGGCAGCAGCTTCTTCCACAACGGGGGCTTCTTCGAAGCCGAAGTGGATGTTGAGCAGTTCGATGGCCTTGGCAGCCACGTCAGCAGACAGGGAGCCGCAGCGAACGCCGCGTTCGGGGGTGCCGAATTCGCAGCCGGAAGCCGCCATCCAGGTGCCAACGGAATCGCTGCACTGCTGGCTGGGGGATACGGTCTTCACGGGATGAGCGGGCTTGTCAGCGGGCTGATAGATGGGCAGCTCGGTGGAAGTATACCAGGCATACAGTTCGTTGCGCAGCTTGCCGGAATCGCCGGATTCCAGGAAGAGGCCCAGGATGGCCAGGGCGCCGCCCAGAGCGCCGCACAGGGTGCGCTTGCCGTAGCCGCCGCCGCCGTTGGCGAACATATGGCCGTCGATCTGGTTGTAGGGATAGCCGTACTTTTCAGCCATCAGATCCAGGATACCGGAAGCAACGCCGGAGCAGCAGCCGCCGTTGGCGCCATTGAAATTGGCGAAAACGCGGGCCTTAACTTCTTCCTTATCCAGGGGCTTGTATTCCCAGGGCCACTTGGGAGCGGGGATTTCGGTGGCTTCAGCCTTTACGATAGCGGGCACGGCGCTGACAGCGGCGGCACCCAGGGTGATCTTACCAGCCGTACGCAAAAATTCGCGGCGAGTCTGTTCCATGTTCATAGGGATGTACCTCCTTAATAATTCACTTCCATATGTATATGGATACTGCTTTCATTATAATGGATTTTTCTATTATTTACAAGGGGATAGAAAATATAATTTACTTTTTCCCCAAATTGCGCTATAATGAAAATCACATCAGATCGGGCGAAAGGGGGCTTCAGGAAGGGATGTTCAATATCGGCATAATGGAATTGCTGGTCGTGCTGCTGGTGGCCTTTCTGGTGGTGGGCCCCAAGGATTTGCCCAGGGTGGCAAAATGGATTGCCAGGCAGATCAAAAAGCTGCGCAAATTGATCCGGGATATCAAAAAGGAAACTGGCTGGGATGAATTTGCCAAGGAATTCCGCGATACCAAGGATGATCTGCAGGAAACGCTGAAGGAAGCCGATATCCGGGAAGAACTGAAGGATGCGGCGCAGGAAATTGAAGAAGGAATGAAGGAAGTGCGGGATGAAGTGCAGGATGCTGCCGAGGAAATCCGCACGGAAATTAAAGGAGGAAATGAAGAATGAGACTGGGAACGATGGAAATTATCCTGATTGTGGTATTGGCGCTGGTGCTCTTTGGCGGCAAAAAGCTGGCGGGCGTGGGCAAGGCCCTGGGCCAGAGCATCCGGGATTTCAAAAAGGAAATGAAAGCGGAAGATAAAAACGCCCAAACCGAGGAAAAGGCGGAAGAAAAGGCCGAATAACCCCGGCCCTTTTTCTTCTTTCTGCCACGGAGGATATACATGAATCAATCGCAGGATCAGCGGCAATCGGTGATGACCCATTTGCTGGCGCTGCGCAAAATCCTGGTGATTTGCGCGGCCAGCATTGCCGCCGCATTTTTTCTGATCTTTTCTTTGGCCATTGATCCCCTGATGGGCCTGATTCTTCAGCCCATTACTGCCAGGGGCATCGAGGTGATCTATACCGCCATGTCCGAAGCGCTGACCACGAAAATGAAGGTGGCGCTGATTGCGGCGGTGGTGGTCAGCAGCCCCATTGTGTTCTGGCAGATCTGGAGCTTTGTAAAGCCTGCCCTTTATACCCATGAAAAAAAAGCGGTGCGGCTGCTGTTTTTCATTACGGTGTTTTTATTCCTGCTGGGCGTGGCCTTCTGCTATGGGGCGGTATATATGCTGGCGGTGGATTTTTTCATTGTATCGGGTGAAAATCTGGCCGTGCCCATGCTGAGCATTGATAAATACGTCAGCTTCCTTTTTGGGTTTGTGGTGCCCTTTGGCCTGGCCTTTGAATTGCCGGTCATTCTGTATGTGACCACCCGCATGGGCGTCACCAATTATCAGATGCTGGCCAGCAAGCGGAAATTCGTCATTCTGGCCGTGGTGGTGATTGCGGCTATTCTTACCCCGCCGGATGTGGTATCCCAGGTGCTGCTGGCCATTCCCATCCTGTTGCTCTTTGAGGTGGCGCTGCTGATTTGCAGGCATGTAAAGCCCCGGGAACAAAAGGAAGAAGCAGAAGCATAAAAAGTTAACTGCAAAAATCCCCTGAATGAAGGTTCATCCGGGGGATTTTTTTGTATGCAGAAAAGGAAAGAGAATGTTTTTTGTGTGGTTTTTGCGATGAAATATTGCCGATTTTTCAAGGCTTGCTCTTGCCAGCGCTTGCGGATGGGCTTATAATAAATTGAATGCTATTGATACGAAAGAAAGGAGCGCATTATGCAGCAAGCGCAGGATCAAGAAAAACAGACGAAAAAATTTATTACCATGACCCAGACCCCGGTGAAAAAGCTGATTTTAAAGCTGGCTGTTCCCACCATGGTATCCATGATGATTACTTCTATTTATAATATGGCGGATACCTTTTTTGTGGGCCAGATTTCCGGCAGCGAGGCCACCAGCGCCACGGCGGCGGTGGGCGTGGCCTTTCCCCTGATGGCGATTATTCAGGCCTTTGGCTTCATGTTCGGCCATGGATCGGGCAATTATATTTCCCGTGCCCTGGGCAAGCAGGAAGTCGGGGATGCGGAAAAAATGGCGGCCACCGGCTTTTTTATGGCGCTGCTGGCCGGGCTGCTGCTGACCATTCTGGGCCTTGTTTTCCTGGAACCCCTGGCGATTTTGCTGGGCTCCACCCAGACTATTCTGCCCCATGCCAAATCTTATATCAGTTTGATTCTCATCGGCTGCCCCTGGATGACGGCCTCTCTGGTGCTCAATAATCAATTGCGCTTCCAGGGCAATGCGCTTTTTTCCATGATCGGCATCGCTTCCGGCGGCCTTTTGAATATCGCGCTGGATCCCCTGCTGATCTTTGGCTTGGATCTGGGCATCCGCGGCGCGGCGCTGGCCACCATCATCAGCCAGTTTGTTTCCTTCAGCCTGCTCTTTATCGGCACCTGGAAATCGGATAATCTGAAAATCCGCTTCCGGAATTTCAATCCCCGGCCCCGGTTCCTGTGGGAAATGTTCAAGGGCGGCGCGCCCTCCCTGTTCCGCCAGGGCATCGGCAGCGTGGCCACCACCTGCCTGAATAATGCGGCGGCGGTCTTTGGCGATCCTGCCATTGCGGCCATGAGCATCGTATCCCGGGTGATGATGTTTGCCAATTCTCTGGTCATCGGCTTTGGCCAGGGCTTCCAGCCGGTATGCGGCTTTAATTACGGGGCGAAGAAATACGGCCGGGTGCGGGAAGGCTATCGCTTCTGCGTGAAATACAGCGTGCTCTTCCTTTTGTGCGCGGCAGTGGTGGGGGAAATCTTTGCGCCCCAGCTGATTTCCCTGTTCCGCAGGGATGACGCCGAGGTCATCCGGATTGGCGCATTGGCCCTGCGGCTGCAGTGCATCATGCTGCCCTCCTTTGGCTTCCAGGTGATTTCCAGCATGATGCTGCAAACCTCCGCCCAAACCCTGCGGGCCTCCGTTCTGGCCCTGGCGCGGCAAGGCCTTTTCTTCCTGCCCCTGGTGCTGATTCTGCCGCCCATGATGGGCCTGCTGGGCATCCAATTGGCCCAGCCCATTTCCGATGTGATTTCCTTTATCGTGGCGCTGGTTGTGGTATCCGATTCGCTGCGGAAAATCAAGGCCCTGGATCTGGAACAGCAAAAATTAGAGCAGGAAAAGGCATAAAATCAATGATCGGCCCGCCTGAAAAGGCGGGTTTTTGATAGACAAAAACGGAAAACAGGTGTATGATTTTTATATCCCATATGCAGATCCAAGGAGGAAATGAATCATGGCCGTTATATCCCTGGGAAGACGATCGGGCCGGGAAATCAATATGTGCGAAGGCCCGATGCTGAAAAATATCCTCCTGTTTGCCTTTCCGATCTTTATTACCCAGGTTTTGCAATTGCTCTTCAACGCCGCCGATCTGATGGTGGTGGGCAATTTCTGCGGCAGCAATTCCATCGCCGCGGTGGGGGCCACGGGATCCTTCTGTGCATTATTTGTCAATATATTCGGGGGACTGGGCTCCGGCGTGGGGGCGGTTATGGCCCGGGCAACCGGCGCGGGCGACCGGGGAAAATGCCAGCGAATCGTGCATACCGCCATTCCTCTGGCCCTGATTTGCGGCGGATTTGTGAATCTGCTGCTGGTGCTTCTGGCAGAAAAAGTGCTGACCATGATGGGCACGCCGGCGGAGGTGCTGCCCCTGTCCACGTTATATGTGCGCATTTACGCCTTTGGGATGATGCCCAATCTTTTGTATAATTTCTGCGCCGCCATTCTCCGTTCCCGCGGGGACAGCCGCCGGCCCCTGTATTACCTTACCACGGCCGGGGTCATGAATGTGCTGCTCAATGTGGTGCTGGTAACGGTATTGCATATGGATGTGGCGGGCGTGGCCCTGGCCACCGCCTTTTCCCATCTGGTGTCTGCCGTGCTGGTTACCATTCAGCTGCTGCGCAGGGGGGATGAATGCCGCCTGTTTTTCCGGAAAATGCGCTTTCATCTTGCCGAATTGAAAGAAATTATCCGCATTGGGCTGCCGGCCGGCATTCAAAGCGCCATGTTTTCTATTTCCAATGTGATCATTCAAAGCGCCATCAATTCCTTTGGCGCCATCGTGATGGCGGGCTCTTCTGCCGCCAGCAGCATCTGCAATTTCATTTATGCCGGGGTGAACGCCTTCAATCAGACGGGCATGACCTTTACCGGGCAGAATTTCGGCGCCAGAAAGCTGGATCGGGTAAGCCGGGTCATCCGCATTTGCGTGCTTTCGGCCATGATTACGGAAATGGTTCTCAGCGGAATTGCCATTTTGCTGGGACGGCCTTTGCTCTCCATCTATATCAGCGATTCCGCCGAGGCCATTCATTACGGCCTGATTCGCCTGACCCTGCTTTCTTCCCTGTATTTTATCGCCGGGGCCATGGATGTAAGCGGCAGTGTGCTGCGCGGCCTGGGCTGCTCCCTGCCGCCCATGATTACCTCGGTGTTTGCTCATTGCATTTTCCGCAGCCTTTGGGCGATGCTGGTGTTCCCCATGTTCCGCTCATCTCCTCATGCCTGGGAAATGCTGCTGATTTCCTATCCCATTTCCTGGTCCCTTGCCGCCTTTGCCAATTGGATGATTTATCGGCGGCATATCAGAAAGCTTCGGCGGGAAATGGCGCAGGAAACGCAAACGGTAGAGGCATAATTTCTTTCCGGGGGAAGGAATTGTCATTTTTTGTTACAGGATTCTCTGGCATTTTTGCCTGTTTCCGGCAGGAAAAGGGAAAGCCCTCGGCGAAATGGTGGAGAGTAAAGGAGGGATGGGCATGCGTCCCAGGCTGAAATTATTGCCGGTGCTGGTAACCGCCTTTGTGATTGCCGCCTGCGGCATGATTACCATCAATCGGCTGGATCAGGATATTGCCGTATTGCAGGATGTGGCCAAGGAAACGCGGCTGCGGCAATTGGCGGTGGAGGCGGAAAAAAGCACGCTCCAGCAGGAAATTGCCATCAAGGATACCGACGCCTATATTATCGAAAAGGCCCGCAGTTTATACGGCTATCTGATGCCGGGGGAAATCCGCTTTGTGGTGATGAACCCCGATTCTCTCTATGATACGCCCCAGGCCACCGTGGTGGATGAAGGGGAAATGATCCCGGAGGAAAACGAATGAAGCGCGGCGCGATTGCTATCGGATCCAATTCCACCAGGCTGCTGGTGGCGGAAAAAAAGAATGGAATTCTGACGGATATTTTCAGGGGCCGCGAGGAAACGCGGCTCTTTTTGGGCCTGGATGAGCAGGGAAGGATTGCCCCGGAACGGCTGGAGGATACCGCCCAGGCGGTGGCCCGGCTGTATCTGGCGGGAAAAATGCAGGGGGCGGGGGAAATCGCCCTCTTTGCCACCAGCGCCACCCGGGATGCGAAAAACGGAAGCGATCTGGCAAAGCGGATTGAAGAAATCTGCGGCCTGAAATTGCAGGTGATTTCCGGGGAGGAGGAGGCGCGCCTGGCCTTCCAGGCGGTGGCGGGGCAGCAATGCCGGCTGGTGATGGATATCGGCGGCGGCTCCACCGAATTTACCTTGGGACAGGCCGGGGAAATTCTCTTTGCCCGCAGCGCCCAGATGGGGGCTTCCCGGCTGCTGAAAATGTGCCCCATTGCCTCCGGGGAGGATGCGGCCCGGGCCATGAAAATGGCAGAGGATACTTTGCGCCCCTTTACCGACGCCCTTTCCGCCTATCCCAGGGCCCCGAAAATGGTGGGCCTGGGGGGCAGCTGCACCACGGCGGCGGCCATCCAGATGGGCAGAGAGGCCCATGGCGAGGGCGTGGAGGGAAAGATCATTTCCCTTGCGGAGGCCAAACGGCAATTGGTCCTGCTTTCCTCCATGACGATGGAGCAAAGAATGCGGGTGCCGGGGCTGCCCCCGGCCAGGGCCGCCCATATGCCCCATGGACTGTGCATTCTTATTGCCGCCCTGCAGCTTTGCGGGCAGGAAGAAATCACGGTATCGGGCAGAACCAATCTGGATGGCTATCTGCTTTCCCTGCCGGAATAAATGAATATTCCGCCCGGCAAAGGGCTGTACAAAGCCGGAAAATAATGTTAATATGAAGGCAACGAAAGAACAAAAGGAAGGATTGAAAACCATGGATCGCCGAATGAAAATCATCACGATGCTGAAACGGATGCTGGCCCTTACTTCCATGCTGGTGCTGCTGATAAGCTGCATCCCCGAGGCCCTGGCCGCCGAAACCGCCCTGGATATTCCCAATGGCAGCTGGGGCACCTGGAAAAAGGTCAGCACCAAGCGGATGTCTTTTACGTTTGAAGTGAAAAATACCAACAGCAGCAAAACTGTCCGTTCCTTTAATGTGACCTATTATACCTGCGACGCCTACGGCTATCAGAATGCCCAGACGGAAACGGTGACCCTGACCCAGAAAATCAAGCCCTATGAAACGGTGGAAGTGGGGCCCATCTACCTTTCCGATCCGCAGAACAGTTGCCTGGTATATGTGGCGATTACCAAGGTATACTATACCAACGGCACATCCGAAACCAATTCCGATCCCAATTATTCCTACTGGATTCTCAATGAAGATGATCTGATGGTGGATCCTTCCGATATTACCAGCAGCGCTTCCAGATATTCTTCCCCCACCGCTACGCCCAAGCCCAGCTCCGGCAGCACCGCTTCCGCTTCTCTGACCATCCCCAGCGGCAGCCGGGCCAGCCTGAAGCGGGTCAGCACCCGGCGCTATTCCATCCGCTTTGACGTGAAAAATACCCATCCCTCCAAGACGGTCACTTCCTACGATATCAGCTTCTATACCTGCGACGCCTATGGCAATCAGAATAGCAGCGTGGAAAAGACCACCCTGACCCAGAAAATCAAGCCCTACGAAACCATCACCTGCCCCGAAATTTTCCTGGAAAATGCGGCGTATGTCTATCAGGCCTATTTCGCGGTTACCCGGGTGCGCTACTCCGATGGCACGGTGGAAAATGTGTCCTCGCCCAGCTATAAGGGATGGTATTGGGATTAAACTGCGCCACTGGCAACCAATAAATAAAAACCCCGGGAAAAATCCAGAATGGCTTTCCTGGGGCACGAAGAGGCTGCTTAACTTTGTTTGCAGCCTTTTTGCTTTACTGGGCCTTTTTGCTTTACTGGGAATCAATAAAATAAAACCTCCCCAAGAAAAATCCAGAATGGCTTTCTTGGGGAGGGTGCGGGAGGGGGATTCTTTGAAAAAGAATCGCATGCCCTGCACTTCGTTTGCGCATGCTCTCTGCGTCTGCAGTATTGACGCATGCCGCGTCACAAACCCTCAAGGGGTTTGTTCCTGAGAATCCCCCTCCCGCAATATCTCTCAATCTCCCGCAATTATTCCCCCGCTCACCTCACCTGCGTGATCCGGCTGACGGCGGCGAGGAATTCTTCCTCGGCGGCGTTGGGGGCGTAGACGGAATAAGCGGCAAATTCGCTGGAAAAATAGAGGCAATGGCTGGTGCCCTTGCCGGCCAGGACGGCGGGCAGATTCATCACCGTCAGATCGCTGCGGGATTGAACGATAAGCTCATCCCGTAAAAGCAGGGGCGCGGCGGAAGCGGGGCGCACGGCAGTGATGATAAGGCCGGGGTAGGATAGAGTGATTTGCCGGACGGCCTGGCCGTCATGCCGGGTATTGCGGGCCTCGCCGGAGGGCGCCTGGCCGGAATAGGCGGGCAGGGGCGCGCCAAAGAGCCGGGCAAGGGATTGCACATCCGATGAGGAGGCGGCCTGCAGGGGCGTGACGGCGTTTTCTTCTTCCTCTACCACCCAGGCGTTTTGCTCATGTCCCTCCGGGGCATGCAAAAGCACCGCCGCCACATAAATGACCGCCACCAGAACCAGGGCCAGAACCAGACTGGTAAGCCCGCTGAATAGCCGCTTGATGCGCATCAGGAGGCTATTTTTTTCGTTTTGCTGTGCCATGATGGGATCCTTTCTTGTGATTTTTCTGCTTTTCCCATTCCTGGGCGGCAACGGAAGCCACCAGGGAAAGGAGCAGACAAAGCAGCCCGACGCCGGGGCTGTGATACACCGGAAGCAAAAGCAGGCAGCCCCCTACCGGGAAAAAGGCGGCCAGGGGATGCACCCCCCTTTTTCCCGCCAGAAAGGGAAAAATGATTGCCCCCAGGGGTAAAACAAGATACAGATGCAAAAGATAGAAAAGCGCGCCTGCTTCCCCGGGAATTTGTCCGAAAAGAAAACCGAGCAATTGCAAAAGCAGGGAAAAAATCACCAGCAGGCCAAACCAAAGGCAGGCCCTTTTCCCGGCGCTCATTGAATCAGGGCGCGGATTTCTTCGCCCAATGCTTCATCCAGATTTTCGGTATGGCCGTTTACATATTGATAGAATGCCCGGTAAAAGGCCCCGGCAAGCAGGGATTGCTCATTTTCCGCAAGGAAGGGACAAAGGAAAATATTCCGGATCACATCCGCCGCCGGCAGGGACAGAAATTTTACCAGCCGCCGGGGCGGCACAAAGCCAAAGAGCGAGGGCACATGGGCCCGCTCATTGCGGATGAACATTTCAATGTAGGCGTCGGAAAGATCATGAAGATATTCCTTCATGAATTCCTGGGGCGCGGGGGAAAGGGCAAGACAGCGCTGCAGCCGGGGATGATCGAAAATCTCCCGGGCCATGTGCTCCTGTTCCTGCTCATCATGGGATTCGGGATGCTCAAAAATATGGAAAAGATAGCATTTGATCAGCCGGGGATCGGGATTTTTTCCATCCCGCCTGTATAAATCCCCCAGCATCAGCAATTCCTTCTGCACGGCAAGATCATCCGGGGCAATGCGCTCCGCCTGGGCAAGAAGCACCTGCTTTTTGACGGGATTTTTTTCTTTCCGGGCCAGGGCCAGATAGGTTTCCTGGGAGGAGACAGCCATTTCTTTCATGAAAATCCACCGGCTTTCTAAAATAATATCAATCGAAAATTTCGCCCTCCAGGGCGCTGCGGGCCGCCAGAATATATTTGGCCGTATCCAGGGGATTCACGCCCCGCCTTGGCATAACGGCCACGGTATCCTCCGGCGCATCCTGATAGCCGATGAGCCGGGTGTGCATGCCGCCCCGGCCGCCGGTCAATTGCAAAAGCGTATCGGAATAGGAAAGGGAGGTGGCGGCGGGCAAAAGGGCCCGGATGCGCATCATATCCCCCGATCGCTGGGAGGATTCCATCTGCCCCCGCATGCGGATGATATCGCTCATCACCCGGCCGGCGCAATCCTCCGGGATGGTGAAATGGGCTTCCAGCAGGGGCTCCAGCAATCGGGTGCCGCCCCGGCGCAGGCCATCCATTACCGCCATGGGGGTGGCCACGATGAAATCCAGGGGGTGGGTGTGGATTTCATGATGATTGCCGTCGATTAAGGTGATGCGCACATCGGTGACCTGCCAGCCCATCATGCCCTGGCGCAGGGCCAGGGGAATGGCCTTTTCCACCTGATGCTGATACCGGGGCAGAATATCCCGGGGCGCCACGATGGATTGAAATTCCACCCCGCTGCCCCGGGGAAGGGGCTCAATGAGCACTTTGATTACCGCCCAGCAGGGCTTGGGCATGGTATAGGCCACAAAGCCTTCGCAGGGGGCCAGCACCGTTTCCCGGTAAATCAGCTGGGGCGGATCAAAACGGCAGGGCAGGGAAAAACGGGTGCGCAGGGTTTCCTCCAGAATTTCCAATTGCATTTTGCCCATGGCCCGCAGGGTGGTTTCTTTGGTTTCTTCGCTGTAGGCCACCGAAAGCAGGGGATCCTCCCCCGCCAGCTCGAACAGGGCTTTTTGCATTTCCTTTTCTTTTTCCGGGTTTTCCGGGGTGATTTTGGCGGAGAGCAGGGGCTCCCGCAAAAGGCCCAATTGCATGGGCCGGGGCAGCAGGCTTTCATCCCCGATCACGGCGCCGATTTTCGTTTCCTGCAGGCCGTATACCACGCCGATATCCCCGGCTTCCAATTTGCCCGTATCCTGGCCCCGGCCATCGGGAGACCAGAGACGGATCTGGGTGATTTTTTTCTGGCTGTTTCCGATATTCAGGGCGTCCCGATTCTGCAAAACGCCGGAAAATACCCGGATGTGAGCGCCGCGGCCCAGCAGGGGATCCTGGCTGGCGGCGTAGACAATGGCGCATAAGGGGTCTTCGCTCTTTCCGAAGGGGGGCGGCAATAAATCCAGAATGGCCTGCAAAAGCGCCGGCACGCCCTCATCCCGCAGGGCAGAGCCGCACAGAGCCGGGAAAAGGGCCATTTCCTTCATGGCGGCGCGAATGCGGGCATATAGTACTTCTTTTTCATAGATCACGCCGTTTAAATAATCCTCCGCCGCCTGATCATCCCCTTCGGCAATCAGGGCCATCATCCCTTCCCCATCATCCAGAAATGCGGCAGCGGGATGCAGAATGGAGCGGAAGGAGGCCAGGGCGGCGTTCGCATCCGCTCCTTCCCGGTCAATTTTATTGATAAAAAGCAGGGTGGGAATGCATGCCTGCTGCAAAGCGCGGAAAAGGGCCTCGGTCTGGGGCTGCACGCCCTCCACCGCGGAAATCACCAGAATGGCCCCGTCCGGCGCCCAGAGGGAACGCTCCACCTCGGCGGCAAAATCCGCATGGCCGGGGGTATCGATCAGATTGATTTTTTCTCCCTGCCAGGAAAAATGGGCGCAGGAAGATTGCACCGATATGCCCCGGCGCTTTTCCACCGGCAGCCGATCGGTATGGGCGGTGCCATGATCCACCGCGCCCCGGGTGCGGATAGCCCCGGCGTGGGAGAGCAATTGCTCGCTCAGGGTGGTTTTCCCGGCGTCCACATGGGCAAAGATGGCAATATTCCGCATTTGGCCCGCTTCCTTTCCCCAATTATTCCTTCTTCAGTATACCATATCCCGCCCGGGCGGACAATAAACGAAAGAAGAAATGTTACAAATTCTTTTCAATTTTATGTGGAATTCGTGGCTTTTCTGTGCTATAATGAAAATTGGAAACGTGGATACAAATGGCGGTTCCCCTGTTTCTGCCGGGATGATTTCCGGGAAAAGAGCCGCTCCTGCCCGGAAAAACGGGCAAAACGAAGGAGGAAAATACATTGGATACCCCGATAGGCGCGCTATTAACGTTACAGGTGATACTGATTGCAATCAATGCCTTTTTTGCGGCGGCGGAAATCGCCATCGTATCCCTGAATGAAAATAAGCTGCGCAGGCAGATGGAAGAAGGGGATAAGAAGGCGGGAAAGCTGCTTTCCATGGTGCTGGAGCCCTCCGGCTTTCTTTCCACCATCCAGATTGCCATTACTTTGGCCGGTTTCCTGGGCAGCGCCTTTGCTGCGGATAATTTTTCCGATCCCTTGGTGGATATGATCGTGAACAAATGGGGATTTACAGCCCTTCCCGCCTCCACCCTCAATACTTTGTGCGTAATTCTGATCACCCTGATCCTTTCCTATTTCACGCTGGTGCTGGGGGAATTGGTGCCCAAGCGGGTGGCCATGAAAAAGCCCGAGAGCATCGCCCGGGGCGTATGCGGCGTGATCGGGGGCGTGGCCACGGTGGTTCGGCCCATCGTTTGGTTTCTGACCAAATCCGTCAATGCCGTTCTTCGCCTGATGGGCATTGATCCCAAAACGGAAGAGGAAAATGTGACCGAGGATGAAATCCGCATGATGATGGATATGGGCGAGGAAAACGGCGCCATCGAGGAAGAAGCCCGGGATATGATTGAAAATATTTTTGAATTCAATGATATGACCGCCGGGGAATGCATGACCCACCGCACCGATGTGACTGCCCTGCAGATGGAAGAAACCACGGAGGATATTATCCGGATCATTACCGAAAGCGGCCTTTCCCGCTTCCCGGTGTATGGCGAAGATATGGATGATATCAAGGGCACCGTCACCACAAGAGATTTTCTGCTGGCCCTTTCCCAGAATGATCAGGTGCAGCTCAAGGATATTTTGCGCCCGGCCTATTTCGTGCCCGAATCCGTGCGCACCGATGTGCTTTTCCGGGATATGCAGAAGAAAAAAATCCATCTGGCCATGGTGGTGGATGAATACGGCGGCACCGCCGGGCTGATTACCATGGAAGATCTGCTGGAAGAAATCGTGGGCAATATTTATGATGAATATGATCCTGCCACGCCCCAGGATATTCAGAAGATCGATGAAAATACCTATCGCATTGCCGGCGGCACCGATCTGGAAACCATCAGCGATGCGCTGAAAATTGAATTGCCCGAGGAAGAAGAATTTGATACCCTGGGCGGATTGATTTTCAGCCGCCTTTCCGCCATTCCCAAGGATGGATCCCATCCCGAGGTGGATTATGACCGGCTGCATATCCGGGTAGAGGAAATGCTGGATCGCCGGGTGGAATGGGCCATCGTGACCGTTCTGGAAAAGAAGGAAGACGAAGAAGAAAAGGAATAAGGGCAGATGTATGATGTATTGATTGTAGGGGGCGGCCCGGCGGGCTGCTCTGCCGCGCTGACGCTGCGCCTGCGGGGCAAAAGCGTGCTGCTGGCCTATGCCGGGGGCGGCGCTTTGGAAAAGGCGGCCCGGGTGGATAATTATCCCGGGCTTCCCCGGGTATCGGGAAAAGAAATGCTTTCCCTGATGCATCAGCAGGTGAAGGACGCCGGGGCCGAAACCAGGGAAAACCTGGTGCAGCGCATTTTGCCCATGGGCAATTATTATACCGCCATGATCGGCAATGAAATTGCTGACGCCCGGGGCGTGATTATCGCTACCGGCATTCCCCGGGTGGCCCTGATTGAAGGGGAAGAAAAGCTGGTGGGCATGGGGGTCAGCTATTGCGCCACCTGCGATGGCATGTTTTATAAAGAAAAACGGGTGGCCGTGATCGGCGCCTGGGAAGAAGGGGCGGAAGAGGCCAATTTCCTTGCGGGCATCGCAGCGGAGCTGGATTATTACGTGGAAAGCGCCCATGATGTTTCTGCCCTGACGGAAAAAATCCGCTGCATCCGGGAAAAGCCCCTTTCCCTGGAAAGAACGGAAGATGGCATTATGCTCAAAACCGGGGCGCGGGCGGAAACCTATGACGGGGTTTTCGTGCTGCGGCCTGCCATGGCCATGAGCCAGCTGATGCCCGAAATGGAAACCGAGAATCAGAAAATCAAAATTCACGATGGCTATCAGACCAGCCTGAAGCATGTGCTCATTGCCGGGGATCTGCAGGGCGCGCCCTATCAGATTGCCAAGGCGGTGGGGGATGGCAATGCCGCCGCCCTGATGCTCAATAAAATGCTGGATGACGATCAAAAAAATAACGGATGATACAAAGGAGGGTATTTCCCATGAAAAAACGTTTGCTGGCGCTGCTGATGGCAGCCTGCCTGATTCTTTCCGCATCTTCCGCAGCGCTGGCCGCCCCCACCCGGGATATTCAGCGCACGGAAATCACCCTGGATTTGAATTTGACCACCCTGGTGGAATTGGCCCTGGGCGCCGCGGTGCTGCAGGATGTGCCGGTGCTGCAGGAGGAGGAAGATCCCTCCCGGGCCCTGGTGGAGGGGGTATTGACCTTGGGGCTTTTCAATCTTTCCCTGCCCTATGGGGGCGAAGATCTGCTGGAGGGCAGGGCCGCCCTTTCCAAGGCCGCCATTGCCGAATATTACGCCATGGTTTTCACCCGGGGCGAATATCAGCATGGGGAAGCGGCCCTGAGCCCCTGCATTTCCTGGCGGGCGGACGGGCTGGATTTTGAGCTTTCTCCCCTGATGGAAAATCCCTCCGTGGGCGCGCATATCTACGCCGCCGCCTTTGACGGGGAAACCGTGCATCTTTCCTGCGATCTTTTCACCTATTACGATGAATACGGCCAGCGGGCGGAAAACCTGCCCGAGGACGCCCTCACCTGGCTTTGCAATGCCCAGGTGACGCTGAAATATGCCCCGGAAATGCCCTTTGGCTATACGATCAGCGGCTATGCCTTATCCGATACCTATCTCAACGGCATGACCTATGATTGGCAATTCATCGAGAATACCGAATTTGAATACTCTGTGCTGATTCCTTCCATTCTGGGCCTGGCCGAGGATGCGCCGGCCTGCATGGTTTGGCAGACGGCGGATGGAGAGGCCACCCTGACCATCCAGGCCCTTGAAACCACGGCCGGGGATTATGACGCCGTACTGCAGAATTTCCGCAAGGACGCCGCCGGTTTGCAATTGACGGAGGCCAGGGATTTTTCCTATTTTTTCGCGGTGGGAGAAGGCCTGTATGAATTGCATCTGGTTCCGCAGGACGTCAATTGGCATTATGTGCTGACGCTGCAATTCCCGCCGGAACGCCAGGCGGAATTTACCCTGTATGCAGAATTTATCTGCAATTCCCTTACTGCCTGGGGGGCTGCCAATGGTTAAAAAGCTGCTTTTGATCTGCGCAGCGTTTCTGCTGTGCCTGCCAACTGCGTTGGGGGAAATGCAGGTGGAGCGCAATGCGGGAGAGGCCTATTTCCCCTCCGAAAAGGATTGGACCTATCATTTCACCTACGCCTATCCCCATCTTACGGGAGAGGATTATGCCTCCGCCGCCATCAACGATACCTATCAGATGGCGCTGGATGAAATGCTGCAGTTGGTGCTGCCCATGTTTGCCCATGAAAAGGATATGCTCTTTGACGGCAAGAATGAGGTGAACCATGATTTTTCCGTTACCTGCAACAACGGAAAATTCCTTTCCATTCTGCAAAAGCGCAGCCAGACCAAGGGCGAAGAGGGGGTTCAATATACCCTGGAGGCCCAGGTATTCGACGTGGCCGGGGAATATATCGGCGAAACGCTGACGCTGCGGGGCGTGGTGATGGTGGGGGATTCCTCCGCCCAGATTTCCGATGCGGTGACGCCTGTTCTCTATGAAGAATTCAAAAAGCTGCAGCAGGAAGGCATTTGCCGCCCCGAAGTAACGGAAGAAGAATTCCAATGGGAATTTGCCGCCACCCGGGATTATTATGCCGATGAAAACGGCAATGCGGTATTTTTCTTTTCGCCCATGCTGCTTGTGGAGCCTTCCTTTGATGTGCCCACCTTTGTATTTACCCCGGCGGAACTGACAGAGCTGGTAGAGGCATTGCCCAAGGAGATGGAAGAATGATTTTTGAGAAGATTGATTTTCACAATGTGGAGGAAATGATTCCTTCCGAGCATGGCTATCGCATGGCGCGGGTGCCTTCTGCCGTCCGGGAAACGCTGAATGAAAGGGCCCGGGAAAATGCTTCTCTTTCCACCACCGGGGTGGAGCTTCGCTTCAAAATTCTTTCCGGCGAAGCGGATATTTTTCTCTATGCCGAAACCGCCCCTGCCGTGCCTGTTTTCTTATACTACGGCTATATGCAGTGCGGCTGGACCGAGCATGCCTTCCCCCTCCATCAGGGAGAAAATCAGATTCATCTTTCCGTCCCCGCGGAAATGGCATATTTCCGGGAACTGGCGGAAGCGGAAAAGCAGCCCTTTTCTCCGGATGTGATCCGGCTGGTGCTGCCCTCCGGCGATTTGCGCTTCCTGCGGGCGGAAGGAGATATCACGCCCCCGGAAAAAAAGGATCTGCCGGAAAAGATCCTGCTTTGCTACGGCTCCTCCATCACCCATGGCAGCCTTTCCGTGGGCCCGGCGCATAATTATGTATTCAAGCTGGGCAGAATGCTCAATTGCGATACCATCAATCTGGGCTTTGCCGGCTCTGCCCATCTGGAAAAAACCATGGCGGAATATATTATTTCCCGGAAGGATTGGGATTTTGCCACCTTTGAAATGGGCGTCAATATGATCCGCGAGTTTCCCCATGAGGAATTTGAAGGCCGGGTTTCAGATTTTATTTCCGTTCTGCGGCAGGATTCCAGGCCGATCTTTACCACCAGCATCTTTTCCCTCCTTCCTGCTCACCTGCCGGATATGCAAAAGGTGCAGGATTTCCGGGGCATTGTGCGCAAATATCAGGCGGCCCCCTTTGTGTTTACCGAGGGCGAGGCGCTGCTTCATGAATTCTCCCTGATCACTGCGGATATGGTGCATCCCTCTGCGGAAGGGCAGGCCCTGATCGCCCAGCGCTGGGGAAAAATCATTGCGGAGCATATGCATATCGAAACCAGATTTTAAAAAAAGGAGAAAGGGCTTATGAAAATCCATTTTTGCGGCGCGGCGGATTGCGTTACCGGTTCCTGCCATTTGATTACCACCGATACCCATCAGATTTTATTGGATTGCGGCCAGTTTCAGGGCGGCAAGGAATTGGAAAAGCGCAATGCCATGGAATTTTCCTTTGATCCCAAGAAGGTGGATTGCGTGATTGTCAGCCATGCCCATATCGATCACAGCGGCCGGCTGCCCCTGCTGGTGAAGCGAGGCTTTTCCGGGCCTATTTACTGCACCGACGCCACCGCCGATCTGCTTTCCATCATGCTGCCCGATTGCGCCCATATCCAGGAATCCGACGCCGAGCGGGAAAGCCGTAAGGCACTGCGCCAGGGCAAAGATCCGGTGGAGCCCCTCTATACCATGGAAGATGTGGAAAATACCCTGAAGCTGATCAAGCCCCATATGTATGATGAATTATTTGAAATCAATGATCAGATGAAGGCCGTTTTCAATGAGGCTGGGCATATTCTGGGCTCCGCCATCACCGAGCTTTGGGTGGATGATGGGGAAGGCCCGGTAAAACTGGTCTATACCGGCGATATCGGCATGGATGACCGGCCCATCTTGAGGGATCCCAAGATCATCAAAAAGGCCGATTATGTGATTATGGAAAGCACCTACGGCGATCGGTTGCACGAAGGAAACAAGGAATGCCTGGAAGAATTGATTCAGGTGATCGTGCGCACCATCGGCCGCGGGGGCAATGTGGTGATTCCCGCCTTCGCCGTGGGCCGCACCCAGGAATTGATTTACGAGCTGAATATCTATTACGAAGAGCATAAAGAGCATCAGGCCATGCTGGATAAGGTGAATGTATATATCGATTCGCCCATGGCCATTTCCACCACCGAAATTTTCCGCCGCAATGCCCAGGTCTTTGACAGCCAGACCCGGGAACGCATTCTTTCCGGCGATAACCCCCTGGATTTCAAGAATCTCTATTTCTCCCGGTCTGCCGAGGAATCCAAGGCCCTCAACCAGGATAAGAATCCCAAGATTCTCATTGCCGCCAGCGGTATGTGCGACGCCGGACGCATCCGGCATCATCTGAAGCATAATCTTTGGAATGAAAAGAGCACCATCGTTTTCGTCGGCTATCAGGCGGCAGGGTCGTTGGGCCGGATGCTGCTGGATGGGGTGAAAAAGGTTACCCTCTTTGGGGATAAGATTGCGGTGAAGGCCGAAATCGTGCGGCTGGAGGGCTTCTCCGGCCATGCCGATCAGAAGGCGCTGCTTACCTGGGCCAAGGGACTGCAAAAAAAGCCCCGGCAGATTTTCCTGGTGCATGGGGAAAACCCCGCCAAGGATGTATTGGCCGATCTGATTGAAAAGGAAACCGGCTATGCCTGCACCGCCGTGCAGGGGGAAAGCGAATATACCCTGGGCGCCGCCCCCACCATGAATTGGCAGGAAGCGGAGGCGGATATGTCCGCCGGTACCGAAGCGGACGCCATTACCGAAAAGCTGGAATTCATCCGTTCCCAGCTGGATTCCCTGCTGGAGACCGGCATCGCCGCCGATACCCCCGCGGAACGCCGGGCGAAAATCAATGCCCTGGCCCTGCAATTGGAAAAGGCCACCCTCAATCTGGGCATGGCCGTATCCGCCCAGGAAAACGAAATGGATCTGGTGTATCAGCCGGAAGAATAACGGCTGTATACCGATGAGGCAGGGGGCTCCGCGCCCCCTGAACCGCCAGGAGTATTTTGCGGGGAGAGGTTCTTTGTAGCCAAAGAACCCCTCCCCGCACCCCTCCAAGAAAGCTATCCTGGATATTCCTTTTTTTCTTTTTATCAACTTGGTGCCCAGTGAATGGGTAACAGAAACGAAAGAGAAAATGAGATCACGAAACATCGCCACAGGAGCATTGAAAGCAGAAAAACGGCACGGGAGAGAATTCATTCTCTCCGTTGCCGTTCTTTTTGTTTTCCCGGATGCTGACACATGTTTCCCAAGTGGCACTGGCACACAAAATGATTCTGTGGTGTCCAGCAATATCCAGAATGACTTTCTTGGAAGGGGTCTGGGGAAACCATTCTTTGGTCACAAAGAACGGTTTCCCCAGAATAATTCTCTCGTAATTTTATTTCCTCTTGGCAGAAGGAAAGAAAAAAGCTATAATAGAAGGGCGTATGGAGAAAGCTGGAAAAGGGGGGCGGGCATGGAAATTTTCGCCGAAAAAAAAATCCGGGAAGCCATGGCCGAATGGCATGATTTGCCCCTGATTCTGCTTTCTTCCGTGGATTCCACCAATGTATTTCTGAAGGAGCGGGTGCGCAGCGGCGATCTTTCCGCGCCCTGCCTGGTGCTGGCTGATTATCAGAAGGCAGGCCGGGGGCGCTTGGGGCGGACCTTCGTTTCCCCGCCGGGCACCGGGCTGTATATGAGCCTGCTTCTGCGCCCGGAAAGCGGGGCGGAAATCCAGAAAATGACGGTGCTGGCGGCCGTGGCGGTCTGCCTGGCGTTGGAAGAAATCACGCCCCTCCGCCCCAAAATCAAATGGGTGAATGATCTGTTTGTGAAGGGCAGAAAGGTCTGCGGAATCCTGGCGGAATATGTGGAAAACCAGGTGATTATCGGCATCGGCGTAAATCTGCAAACGCCGCCCGGCGGCTTTCCGCCGGAAGCGGGCATTGCGGGCGCGCTGGATATTCCCCTTTCCCGGGAGGAACTGGCGGGGAAAATCGCCGGGAATCTGCTGGCGGGGATGAAAAACCTCTCCGATTCTGAACTGATGGATGCTTACCGGGCACGGATGCCCCTGATCGGGCGGGAAATTACCTACCTGCAAAGCGGGCAAGAAAAAAACGCCCGGGTAACGGGCGTTGCCAATGACGGGGGATTGATCGTCATCACGGATGGGAAAGAGGAAATCCTCCGCAGCGGGGAAATTTCCCTGGGCTCTTATTCCTTTTCCGGCTTGGAATAAAGGCAGCCGCAGTAATCCTGGCGGTAAAGATCAAATTCTTTGGAAAGCTGCAGCGAGCGCAGATAACCATTCTTCTTTTTGAAATCCGCCATCAGATATTTCACATCATATTTTTCGCCCATGGCGGCCCCCACCCGATTGAGAATTTCGGCATTTTTGTGGGGGCTGACGGAAAGGGTGGTGGTGAAATATTCAAAGCCGTGGGCTTTGGCTTCCCGGGCGGTATAATCAAGCCGCAATTCAAAGCAGCAGATGCACCGGGGCCCGCCCTCGGGATATTCCGCCATTTTTTCCCCAAAGGCAGAAAATTTCTCATGCTCCCAATCGCAGGGCAGCAGGGGAATATTTCCCGGCAGCAGGGATAAAAGCCGGGCCTGCTCCTCAAGGCGATGGATATACTCGGTTTCCGGCTCAATAT
Organism: Clostridiales bacterium; assembly: GCA_015056015.1. Lineage (GTDB taxonomy): Bacteria > Bacillota > Clostridia > Christensenellales > Aristaeellaceae > RUG563. Next base: position 39,844 of record SVHD01000008.1, on the reverse strand, counting down.
TGGGGTTGTAATAAAGCACGGTAAGATCAAAGGCCTCGTGCAGCCGTTCAATCACCGCGCTGGAGCAGGGCCCGCAGCAGCTGTGCAATAGCAGGCGGGGCCGGCGGCCATCGAGCCGGGCAATTTCTTCTTCCATTTCTTTTTGATAATTTCTTTTGATCATCAGAATCCCTCCGGGGACAGCATTTTTTGAAGGAAAGGGGCGCGCCGTATGCAGGAAATCGTCATTCACGGCTGGGATGAATTGCAATCCGCCATTTTTGATGGGGTGTGGGATGAAAAAATCCTGCGCTACCGGGATAATTGCGTATACCGGGGCATGGCGGATTGGAAATGGGGCCTGGCCCCTTCCCTGAACCGGGCCTGCGCCCATGATTTGAAACTGGAGCATCAGATGCTGCGTTCCTTCCGGAAATACGGCTATGCGGATTTGCAGCATGTGAATTCATTCTGGCAGATGCTGGCCATGGCCCAGCAATTCGGCCTGCCTACCCGCCTCTTGGATTGGACCTATTCCCCCCTGGTGGCGGCCCATTTTGCCACCGAGGATCAGGAAACCTATGATCGGGACGGGATCATCTGGTGCGTGGATATTGAAAAAATGAATCGCCAGCTGCCCGATCCGCTCAAGGAAATGCTCCGGGAAGAAAGGGGCAATATCTTCACCATGGAAATGATGGATCGGGTGGGTGAAGGTTTCGACGCGCTGAACCGGATTTCCTCCCAGCCCTTCGCCCTCTTTTTTGAGCCCGCCAGCACGGTGAACAGAATCGCCAATCAATATGCCCTGTTTTCCGTTTGCTCCGATCCCCAGACGGTGCTGAATGATCTGCCGGAAACGGAGGATTGCTTCCGCCGCATTATTATTCCGGCGGAGGTGAAGCTGGAAATCCGGGATAAGCTGGATTATATCAATATTTCCGAGCGCATGATTTATCCCGGGCTGGATGGCATCTGCAAATGGATTACCCGGCGCTATGCGGCGCTGGGCCCCAAATATCATCAAAAATCAGATGTGGAAATAGATAAGGAGGAATGAAATATGGAACGGACGGATGGACGGAAGCCGGATATGCTGCGCCCCTGTGAAATGCAGGTGGGCTTTGTGGGCACGGCAGATGGCAGCTGCCTGATTCGCTGCGGCGGAACACGGGTGATTTGCACGGCCTCTGTGGAAGAAAGCGTGCCTCCCTTCCTGCGGGGCCAGGGCATGGGCTGGGTGACGGCGGAATACGCCATGCTGCCCGCCTCTACCGGCCGCCGCAAGGCCCGGGATGGGGTCAAAAAGGATGGCCGCAGCGTGGAAATCAGCCGGCTCATCGGCCGGGCCCTGCGCCAGGCGGTGGATCGGAGATTCCTGGGCGAGCGCACCATTACCATTGACTGCGATGTGCTGGAGGCCGATGGCGGCACCCGCACCGCATCCATTACCGGCGGCTTTGTGGCCCTTTGCTGCGCTATTGATAAATTGATGCAGAAGGGCAAGCTCAAGGAATCCCCCATCGTGCATCAGATTGCCGCCGTCAGCGCGGGCATCGTTTCCGATACCCCCTGCCTGGATCTTTGCTATGTGGAGGACAGCGCCGCCCAGACCGATATGAATTTCGTCATGGATGAAACCGGCGCGTTTATTGAATTGCAGGGAACCGGCGAGGGCCGGGCCTTCAGCCGGGATGAACTGAATGAAATCCTGAATCTGGGGGAAAAGGGCATCCGGGAATTGCATGCCATGCAGCGGCAGGCCCTGGGCGAAAAGGCCGGCGTTATTGCGCCCCGGCGTACCCTGGTTATTGCCAGCAATAATCAGCACAAAATCCGGGAAATTTCCGAAATGCTGGATGATTCCATGCAGGTGATTTCCATGCGGGAAGCGGGCTTTACCGGCGAAATTGACGAAAACGGCGAAACCTTTGAAGAAAACGCCGTGATCAAGGCCCAGGCGGTGGCCAAGGCCACGGGCTATTGTGCCCTGGCGGATGACAGCGGCCTGGCTGTGGACGCCCTGGATGGGGCCCCCGGCGTGCATTCCGCCCGGTATGCCGGCGTGCATGGGGATGATGCGGCCAATAATGCCCTGCTCATTGAAAATATGAAGGATGTGGCCCAGGAGGATCGCACCGCTCAGTTCGTCTGCGCCATGGCCCTTGCCCTGCCCAATGGGGAAACCCATACGGTGCTGGGCTCCTGCCCCGGCGTGATCACCTATGCGCCCCGGGGGGAAGGCGGCTTTGGCTATGATCCCTATTTCGAATATCTGTCCGGGGAAACCTTTGCCGAAATGCCCGAGGAAGAAAAGAATCGGGTAAGCCATCGGGCCCTGGCCATGCGCGCCATGCTGCCCTATCTGGAGGAATTGTGATGCGCGTTGGCGTGGTCAGCGATTCCCATGGGTTTACCGGCCGGCTTTCCACCCTGCTCATGGCCATGGAGGCGGAAGGCCCCATCGACGCCCTGATCCATCTGGGGGATGGGTATCATGATCTCACCGATCTTGGGGTGATGCTGCCGCCCATTTATCAGGTGGCCGGCAATTGCGATCTGGGCAGGAGCGATACAAGGGCGCTGATTGAATTATCCAATGCGCGGCTTTTGCTCACCCATGGGCATTATCAGCATGTGAAGCAGGAGCGGGATACCCTCTTTGACCTGGCCGTGGAAGAAAAGGTGCATGCCGCGCTCTATGGCCACACCCACCAGCAGAAGATGGAATGGCGCAGCGGCATCCTGCTGCTCAATCCCGGCTCCGCCATGCACGGCGAATATGCCATCCTCACCATCAATCGCCTGGGCGCTATCGACGCCAAGGTGTATGGGAGGGAATGACGGAGGGGATGGGGATTTTTGCGGGAGGGATATTCTTTGTAGCCAAAGAATACCCCTCCCGCACCCACCCCAAGAAAGCTGTAGGGAATTTTGAAGGACGAAACGAAAATACAATGTGTCCCAGTTGATACCAAATAAATGAATTGCCACGGGGAAATTGTTTTTTGAAGGCGAAAGATCCTATCCGAATTGCTTTTCGGAGGGGGCGCGGGGAAACCGCTTTTGGCTTCAAAAGCAGTTCCCCCGCAAAGAAGGAGGAAATTCCATGAATCAGCATATCAAATTGTCTCCCAAGGTGGAGGCGGCGCTGAAGGAAGGCCGGCCCGTCATCGCCCTGGAGAGCACCATCATTTCCCACGGCATGCCCTATCCCCAGAATGTGGAAACGGCGCTGAAATGCGAAGCGGCTGCCCGGGAATGCGGCGCGGAACCGGCCACCATCGCGGTGATTGGCGGCAAACTGTGCGCGGGCCTTACCGAAGAAGAAATTGATTATCTGGGCCGGGAAGGCACCAAGGTAACCAAGGCCAGCCGCCGGGATTTGCCCATCCTGGTGGCCAAGAAGGCCGATGGCGCCACCACCGTGGCCGCCACCATGATCATTGCGGCCCTGGCGGGCATCAAGGTATTTGCCACCGGCGGCATCGGCGGCGTGCATCGCGGCGCGGAAACCACCATGGATATTTCCGCCGACCTGGAAGAAATGGCCCAGACCCCCGTGGCCGTGGTTTGCGCCGGCGCCAAATCCATTCTGGATCTGGGGCTGACCCTGGAATATCTGGAAACCAAGGGCGTGCCGGTGCTGGGCTACGGCACCAAGGAATTGCCCGCCTTCTATACCCGGCAGAGCGGATTTAACGTGGATTACAAGGTGGATTCCCCCGAAGAAATCGCTTCCTTCATCAATGCCCAGCGGGAAATGGATTATCCCGGCGGCATGCTGATTGCCAATCCCATTCCGGAAGAATACGCCATGCCCAAGGAAACCATCGACGCCGCCATCAATCAGGCGTTGAAGGAAGCGGGCGAACAGGGAATCAAGGGCAAGGAAACCACCCCCTTCCTGCTGGCCCGGGTATGCGAGCTTACCGGAGGCGAATCGCTGGCCTCCAATATTCAATTGGTGCTCAATAATGTGCGCCTGGCCGCGAAAATTGCGGCGGCCATGGGCTGATCAGAAAGAAAATAAAAAATGCCGGGCGTTCCATTTTGGATTGCCCGGCGTTTTTTATTTACAGATCATCGGCGTCCTGCACCGGCTCATCGTCATCCAGGTCGGCCGGGGTGCCGGTATAGCTGCCCAGCACATCGCTGTTGCTCTGGCGGCTCAACAGGGCGAATAATCCCCGCTGCTTCCAGGATTCAGGCTTTTTTTCCATGAAATGTTCCTCCTTTTTAATGGGCTGACGAGCATATTTTGCTGCAAAGCGGGTCAATTTATGCTATGGGAGGAAAAGGAGGCATGGAAATGAGAAAAATTACGCTGATGCTGCTGTGGGCGCTGATTCTGGCTGAGGCCGTGCTGCTGTATGGGCTGTATGACCAGTATGAAGCCGTGGCAGCGGAAAAAAATGCGGTGGAGCGCCGGGCGGGGGTGCTCAAAACATTATTTGAGCAGACGGAAAAGGAATTGCAAGCGGAAAAGGAAAAATGGCAAATGGAAAAGCAGGCGCTGCTGAAGGAAAAGAGAGAATTGGAAACGGAATTCTCTGCGCCGAAGGATACGGGAAAGCAGATGGATTTCCCCGGGCTGCTGCAGGGAATTTATGCCCAGCTTTTTTCAGGCGCAGCGACAGCGCAGGAGGAAAAAGACTCCATTTTTCAGCAGCCCTTGCCGGAGGAAGAGCGCCTTCCTGCCGCCCCGGAGGCAGCGCCCCTGCCCCGGGAACGAAATTTACTTGAAGGCCCGGCGAATAATTTCCGTACCATGATTACGCTGAAATAAAAAAGAGGCCGGGAAGGCCTCTTTTCATTTTTTGTTATCAATCCCAGATTTCCATCATGCCGGAGGAAACATAGCCGATCTGCCCGTTGAAGCGCACCTTATACCAGGGCTTGAAGGTATCTTCGCCGGGAACCGTATCCAGGATCACCAGGGCTTCCTTGGGACTGGCAACGCCCAGCACATTATAATGGGTGCCGGGGCCGGTGCGGACGGTGGCAAGGCCGGTGGGCGCGCCATAGACCGGGGCAGCCTCAGCATCGTAATCTTCCAGGGGAAGCACGATGGAATCGAGGCCCACGTAATCCTCGCCCTGCATGCAGGCGTTGAAATCGTGCATCAGGCGATCCAGCTCCACGCCGTCCGCCAGCAGCTGGGCGCCATCCAGCAGACGATTGATCACCAGCGTGGTGCCGCCGGATGCGCCGGCCAGGGCCAGCAGGGCCACATCCTCCAGGGCAGAGACGGTTTCCTTGACCAGGGCAATGCCCAGCTTCTGGGCGTGCTCAAGCAGACTGAAGGAAAAATCCTTGATATAGAGATCCAGCAGATTCTGGCTGTTGAAAAATTCCTTGAACAGATAGCCGTCAACAAAGGCGGCCTTCAGCAATTCCGGCGTGCCGTATTGCCGGATCAGAATATTTTTCGCAATTTCGCCGACCTCTTCTTTGGTCAGCTTTTTGATTAGTTCTTCCACCATATCAATATCCACTTCGGAAGCCAGATTCTGATAGGATTTCATTACATCCAGAGAACGGATCAGCAATTCGGCAAAATTGATGGCCCACAGATCGATATCTTCATCGGGCTGGAGAAAGCGGATTTCCCCGCCGGGGATGGTAAGCAATTCCACGTTGGTCTGCTTGGTGTCAGCGTCATTGCCCATTTTGGTATCGAAAATGCGACCGGTGGCCCAGAAGGTTTTGGCGGCGCTTTCGATCATGCCGGTGGTGGCGTCATAGCCCTCGATATATTTCCGCTCAATTTCGTTGCCGTTTTCATCGTAGGAAACCACGGCGTAAATCATGGTGCTGCCGTTGTAGGCCTCGAATTTCACGGTGTGGTTATCCATCTCAAAATCATTGATGAATACATTCCGGGCCACCCGCAGGCTTTTGCTTTTCCAGTTGATGCTTTCCATATCCTTCAGCTGCACGATATTGGTATAGAAATCCTCATAGTGCCAGCTGGAATCCTCTACCAGCAGCACGGTAACGCCCACCGTCAGCGTGGCCAGGCGTTCCCCGGTGCTGGTGCGCACCAGATAAATTTTCGCGCCGCCGGCGGTATGGAAATTGATCATCAGGCCCGTATTGCTGCAGTTTTCATTGGTTTCGATGTGCAGATCGGCAGCGGCCAGATTCCGCAGATCATCGGGGGAATCCAGATCGGTGACGTATACGGAACGCACATCCCCTTCGGTGACATAGGGGATTTTTTCATGATTTTCCCCGGTATAATACTGGGCGTCGGTCAGGGAAAGAAGATAGCGATGGGAGGGAATCGGGGTCACCGTTTCCTGGCCGGGCGCGGGGGTGGGCACAGCCGCCCCCTGCTGATAGCCGCATTTGCAAAGGCCGTTTCCGTCGAATTCATGCAAAGCTACCTGGTTTTTGGTTTCCTGCCGGTTGATCTGCCCGCATTTGCAGGCGATCAGCACGGTTTTGCGAACCGTGTGGCGCTCTGCCGTGGAGGGCAGATAATGGGTGGAAAGCACCTGCTCAAACGTCTGATGATTGCAGGCGTTGCCTTCGGGCGCAGGGGTGGCAGTGGGGGGCACCTGGGTGCTTCCGCTTCCGCCGCCCTTGGAAGCGCCGCACTGGCTGCATTTATCGCCGAAGTAGGAATGATTTTCGTAGGATTCCCATTTGCTTTCATTCACCACCGCGCCGCAGGGACAGATATCCCGCCCGATGGTATATTTGATGTGCTGAGAAGCGGAATACTGCGCATAGGAATACGTGGTTTTGTATTCATAATCGTATACCAGGGTGCCGCCGTGATCGCAGGGCTTGGGTGCCGAAGGCGTTCCCTTCGCGCCGCATACGCAAACGCCGCTGCTGTTGAAGGAATGGGGCTCGTAGGTCTCGGAATCGCGCTTTTGGGCGATGGTGTAGCCGCAGCAGCTGAATTTTTTGACGGTACCCACCCATTTGCAGTGATTGCCGCTGGCCATATTATAATACAGGGTCTGGCCGGCGATACTTGTTGTTTCGCCCATGTTGCCGCAATTGGCGCAGTATTCCGCTGCGCGGGCATGGGAATGGACGGGCAGCACGCTGACGCCCAGCAAAACAGCCATGAAAAGACAAAGAAAACGATTTGCCAACGAACGCATACAAAATTCCCCTCTCGATTTTCGATACTTCCATTATAGCATCTCATGATACAGATAACAAGAAAATTGCAATAAAAAAAGCCCTCACTTATACGTTACACGGGCATTGAAGAAGACTGGAAGGGGAAGAAAAATTGAATGCAGCTTTCTTGGAGAGGGACTGGGGGAACCATTCTTTGGCTTCAAAGAATGGTTCCCCCAGAAAATCCTGATATCAAATTTACAGATCCAGGCCCGGCAGGGCGGTGACGGTGCGGACGAAAGCGCCGTTGAGATGCTTCATCAAGGCGGCCTGGGGCGCATTCCGGCGGAAGATATGGGTATATACCTGGGTAACGCCCCGCTCCTTAAGCAGCGCCGAGGCCGCGCCCAGCAATTGCTTGGCCAGGCCCTGGCGGCGGAAATCAGAGCGGGTATAGATCATCAGCAGGGTGGCGTTGGCGCCGGTGCCGGTGATGATGGTTTCGCAGATGGGCTGGCCCCCGCGATAGAAGCCCAGGGCCATGAAATGCTGCTGTTGCTGCCAGAGCTGCAGATAATCCCGGGTAATGGGCTGAATGCGATGGGCGTTGATGCGATTGAGGAAAGCATTCTGGGACGCCTCATCCTGCAGCGGCACGGAGGCAAACTGCATCCCCATGGGGGCCTGGGCCACGCCCGGGGGCAGGGGGAAGCGGAAAAGATCCTCCCCATCATCATTGCGCAGGCCGCATTTTTCATAGAACTGCAGCATTTCCAGATTCTCCGGCGCCACCTGGGCATAAAGCCGGGCGGGAAGATTGGGGGTCTGGGCCCGCAATTGCTCGGCCCGGGCCAGCAGCGCGCCATACATCAGCGCCCGGGCGGAGGGCTGGGCATCCATCTGAATAAAGAGATGGGCAGGACGCTCAGGATACATTTCTCCCTGGTAAAACATGATCACATAGCCCGTGCCCAGCTGAATTTGCTGATCGTTGGCTACAAAAAATACATTCTCGGGCGCTACTCCCTGAAAGGGCGCCTGCGGATGGGTAATTCGCATATTATTCCCCTTGCTTTTGTTTCATTGCCTCATTGCCATTCCACGCCGGTATAGCTGCGGCTGGGCGTAAGATCGTAAACCACGCGGCGCACCTCGGGCCGCTGTTCCATGGCTTTTTCCACCACGGCTTCCACCACGTCATAGGGCAGCCGGGCTGCATAGGCCTGGCCGCTGTCGCTGGCGGATTGAACGGAGCGCAGACAGATGACCGCCCCCTGCTCATCCCCGGGCATGGGGCAGAGCACGGCAAAATATTGCCACAGGCGTTTGGTCAGGCCGGCTTGCTGAAGCTCATCGCAGAAAATGGCGTCCACCGCCCGCAGGGTCTGCAGTCTTTCCAGGGTCACTTCCCCTAAAATCCGCAGGGCAAGGCCGCTGCCGGGGAAGGGCTGCTGGGCAATCAGGGCCGCAGGAATGCCCAGATAATCGCCGATGCGGCGGATTTCATCCTTGAATAATTCCCGTACCGGCTCGATCACCGGAATGGAATTGCTTAGCGCCGGGCGCGGGCCGCTTTGCTGATTGAACATGATATCGTGGAAGCTGGTGCCGCTGATGGCAGCGTCAAATATCCCCAGCTTTTCTTTTTCTTCCCGCAGAATCTGCTGGATGGTTTCGCCGATGACCCGGCGTTTTTCCTGGGGATCCTCAATGCCCCGCAGCACGGAAAGGAAGCGATCCTGGGCATAGACCCGGGTAATATCCATGCCGATGGTATCCCGATAGAAGGCGATGAAATTATCACCTTCCTGGGCACGCAAAAGGCCGGTATCCACAAAGATGCATTTGAGGCGGCTGCCCAAAGCTTTATAGGCCAGCAGCGCGCTGACGCCGCTATCCACCCCGCCGGTCATGGCGCAGACGGCGGTGCCGTCCCCAACCACCCGGTCAATTTCCTCCACTGCCCGGGCCACAAAGGCGTCGTCATCCCACCAGGTGGTGCAATGGCAGATGGAAAGGGCGAAATTCCGCAGCAGCAGAGATCCTTCCGGGTCATTCTGCTCCACTTCAAATTGCAGCCCGAAAAGCGGCAGGCTTTCGTGGGCAAAGCCGATGATGATATCCCCCGACCGGCAGATGGGATCCACCAGTTCCGGCAGGGTAAAATCCCGGGCACAGGAGATATAGCGTTCCCCGTCCTCCAGATCTTCCAACAGCGGAACGCGGGCATATTGCAGCGGGGCGACCGCCCCTTCAATGGTCTTTTCCCCGGGCGTGCCCTCCAGGGCGGAAAGCAGCAGCGCGGCGGCGTCGCCAAGCGCCAGAATGGGCAATCCGGATTGCATAATCCGCCCATCCAGGCCCAGGGGCGCTTCCCCGGCAGTGCTGCCGGCCAGCAAAAGGCCGGAGGGATCCTGCGCCTGAATTTCCTCCAGGGAAATATCCCCGGGAACAATCTTGCAAAGGATCCGCTCGGAACGCAGCTTTCTGGTTACCGCACGGCTGGAAATATCATCAAAATTCAGCACCAGCACCATATCGCGCATGGTCTCACTCCCCTTTGGAGTAAAAATGGGAAAATTGAATCCTTTTTATATTCGACAACAATTGAAAAATTCCTGCCAGGCTCGCTTATTCCCCATCCACAACCCAGTTTTCCGGATTTTGCTTGGATAATTCCACCACGTATTCATGCAATTTCAGCTGGGTTTCATGATTGGCGATGCCGCTGGGATTCAGGCCCATTTTTTTCTGGAAATCCTTGATGGCCTGGGTGGTGATGCTGCCGTAGCGGCCGGTGACATACTGGGCGTCCAGCAGCCCTGCCTGCACCAATTCCCCTTGCAGATTTTTCACCTTTTCCCCATCATTGCCAAAGCGCATCACCACATCGGCCAGATCATAGACCGTGCCATAGCCCAGGATGGCCCAATAATTGATGGGATAGGTTTTTCTGGCCACGGAGGAGGGATTATTGCCCTCGATCACATGGATCTGCACATCGCCGAATTCATCATAACTGCAATATTCCACCATGGCCACATGGGTGGTATCCCCGGTGGCATTGGTGGAAAAGAAAACCCAATCCCCGGGCAGGGGGATATAGCCGTTTTTTTCCATGGCGACGCTTTCACCGGAAAACCATTGGGAGCCCCAGTTGGGGATATTGGCCTTCCTTGCGATATAGCGGCCCTGGGCGATGAACCAATCCCGGCCCACATTGGTGCCGGAATAATTGGGATAGGTGGCATTGAGCAGGCTGGTGCCGTATTGCTTGTCCACCTGATGGACGCACCAGCATAAGAATTCCGCGCACCATTCCGCCGTGGGATAGCCGGCCCAGGTGCCATATTTGGTCACGCCGCTGCGATCTTCGGTATAGCCGATTTCCTTCCGGGCGATCTGGAGCAGCCAATCCACATATTCAGGGGGCTGATGGAGCGGGGGGATGATTTTTTCCTCCGCCTGCGCGGGCAGGGCGGAGGGATCGGGGGAAGCCGGTTCTGCCAGGGCGGCGGATGCAAACAGCGCAAGGCACAGCAGCAAGGCAATCAGACGGATCAATCGCATGGGCGGGGAGACTCCTTCCTCAAGATGATTGGAAGACGGGGCTGGAAGATGCCTTTCCAGCCCCGTGTGGAGATGCATCACTGGTTGTTTTCTCCATCCTGATTCCGATGGCGTTCGGAACGGCGCTGCCGCTGATGCGTAGCGGCGATGGGCGCAGCAGGGGAATAGGCCGTGGTTTCATCGCGCTGCACCGGCTTATAGGCGGTGGTTTCATTGGGCGCGGAAACGGGCTTATAGGCTACGGTTTCGGAGGCCTGCTTTGGCACGGGCTGATAGGCCTGGGTTTCGGGCCGGACCGGCGCAGCCGGGGTGTTTTGCGTCCGCGCCTGATATTCCTGAATCTGGCGCTGGCTGACAGGCCGATAGGGGTTGGTGGTGGGGGCCACCTTGCCGGCAGGGGCGGCAGGGGGCTGCACGGGCTGGAAGCGCCCGGTGCCGCTGCTGACGCTTTGCTGCACGGGAATTCTGCCGGTATTGCCGCTTCCATTCTGCTGCACCGGCTGGAAGCGGCCCGTGCCGGAGGGAACGCCCTGCTGGGGCACCGTGGGCCGGGGCGCGCCGCTCTGGGGCGGCATGAAGGGCGCGGCATTCTGATTCTGATAGGCGCGGGTGGCCTGGCTTACCTGGGAGGGATTATTCTGGGCGGCCCGCATCTGGGGCTGCTGGGCGGCTGCCCGGGCCTGACGGGCCTGCTGGGCGCGCACGGCCTGCCGCCGCCGTTCATTCTGCCGATGCAGGGTATAGGCATAGTATGCGCCGCCTGCACCCACCGCCGCCAATCCCAGCAGCACCCAGGGCCAGGCAGAGCCGCCGGTCTTGGTGGTGGGGGCAGGGGTGGTAATGGCGCCCATGGGCCCGACCAATGCGAAATCAGGGGTGGGGCTGGGGACGGCGGTGCTGGTGGGAACGGGGGTGTGGGTAGGCAGCTTTTCCGGATCGGGGGTGGGGGTCAGATAGGGATTGAAGGGCTCATAGGAAATGCTGGGATTCTGCCACACATTCTGGTTGAAATCCTCCACGGGCTGCAGCTGGGTGCTGTTGCTGGGCTGGGAGGAGGTGGTGCCGCTGTTGGCGTTCTGATATTCATCGCTCTGGAGGAAATTGGTCAGTTCGCCAAGGGAGAGCACCTTGAAGTAATCCCCGTGGACATAGCCTTCCGTGCCGGCCTGGCTGACATGATACCAGATGCCTTCGTCATTGGTAATGGTGCCCATAACCAGGGCGAAGGCGTAATTATCCAGCAGCCGCAGCCGGGCAGATTCCGTGCTGGGCTGGGCGCGCAGATTCACTTTTCCGCTGTTGCTCTGCACATGGCCGTAGCTGGAAAGGCTGTTCTGGGTAACAGGTTCGGGGGTGGGGGCAGGAGAGGGGGTAGGCGTGCCGCCGTACAGGGAATTTTCATATTCCATGCTTTCCTGCGGGCTGAGAATACGCATCTGATCCTCGCGGATGAAGCCCCACATGCCGTTATACTGCACCATATGCCAGGTGGTGCCGCCAGCATAGCTCTGGCCACGCACATCCGCCACCGCTGCATAGGGCAAAAGCATCATGATTTCCGCATTGGTATCGGGGAAGGCGCGCATGGGCACCCCATCGCCCACCGTCATGGCATAGCCGTATACCTGCTCGGGCACGGGGGTGGCGGTCATGGACTGGGAGGGCTGCATGCTGTCCAGATAAATGCGGGCCTCTTCATTGGTGATCAGGCGCAAGGCTTCATGGGGAATGAAGCCCAGATTGCCGCTCTTGACCGCCTGGGCAGAGGACCAGGCCGCGCCATCCACATAGGTCTGCCCGGAAATATACACCAGCGTATCGGCGGAAAGCATTTCCAGAATGCTTTCATCCGTCTGGCTGACCCCGGTGCGCAGGGCGGTCTGCCACTGAGTGACGGCATAGCCCCGGTAAGGAACGGGGGTGGGGGAGGCCGTGGGCGCAGGGGTATCGGTGGGAATCAGGGTAGGCGCCAGGGTGGGAATGAGGGTTTCGGTGGGGGCGGGGGTGCGCACGGGCATGGGGGAAGGCAGCTGATTCTGAATCTGCTGGCTTTCGTATTCGCTGAGCAGATCCACATAATCCGCCATCAGATAGCCATCGGTGCCGTCAATGCAAACCCGATACCATTTTTCCCCGTCCACGGTTTCGGATTCATAAACCCAAACCCGGGTATTCCGCTTGTTGATCATGCGGATCTTGGTGGCATTGCTTACCTTGGGGGCGCTGCGGAAATTCAGGCTGTCCTTATTGGTGACGGCCCAGCGGTCAATGGCCGCGCCATCGGGAATGGGCGCGGGGCTGGGCGTGGGAACCTGGGTGGGGGCCAGGGTGTAATTGAAGAGCGCGGCGATTTCCGCATCCGTCAATACCCGTACCACCGTTTCCTTCAGATAGCCCATCTGGCCATTGATTTCCACGGCATACCATAATTCATTTTTATTGTTGACGATACTGCCCACGATATGGGCCAGATCGCTGCGGCTGACCTTGCCGATGATATTGCTCTTTTCCTCGGTGGTGGGGGAAGAGCGGAAATTGATGGAATCGCCCTGGGGATAGCAAAAGGAATCCAAATGCGTATCCACGGGGGGCGGGGTAGGCGTGGCGGGCAGGGGCGTGGGCGTGCCCGGATCGGGAGAGGGCGTGGCCGGCGCCTGATAGAAGAAAATCACCTGGGGCGGATTGAGGGCGCCATCGGCAGAAAGAATCACTTGCTGGGTGCTTTCCCCAAGCAGGGTATAGCCTTCCCGCAGATTGACAGGCATGGCTTCCACGATATTATTGCCTTCAAAGCAGGGCATCACCTGGGGAGCGGCCACATCTTCGCCGGTAATGGCGTCCTTGTAATAGACCGTAATTTCGGCCTGCAATTCATTGCCGAACTGGAAGATGACTTCCGCCGGGGTGGCCACGCCGTTGGCGTCCACGGAAATTTTCACGCTTTCAGCGGATACCAGGCGATAGCCGCTGCCGGCATTGACGCGGCCCCAATCCACGGAAATCAGGTTTTCCGCCCCTTCCACGCAGGTTTCGGTATAGGCGTAGAAGCTTTCACCGTAGGGATTGAGATATTTTACGCTGACCAGCGCAATCTTGGGCGCGGGCACACTGGGGGAATAGCGATAGATAAAGGCTACCGGATTGACGGAAGCGCCGTATTCATTGATCAGCACCGGAATATTGGCGTCGCTGATCAATTCATAATCGGCGGGCAGCTGGGCAGGATTGGGGGAAATGATTCTTTCGCCGTATTCGCAGGGAATCTGCTGCTCTTCGGCGATGGGCAGGCCCTCTTCATTCAGATACTGCACCCGCACGATCACCGGTTCGGGGGTGGCGGTGGGGACGGGAATTTCGGTTTCGGGCTCCATATACTGATAGAGGAAGGCAATCTGGCCCACGTTGGTCTGGCCGTATGCATCCACGATCACATCCATATACGGCTCGCTGACCAGTACATAATGGGAGAGCAGATCGGTGGGGTTGGGATAGACGGGGGTGGTTTTGCCCACTTCGCACCAGGCTTCCGTTTCGCTGGCTACCGGCATGCCGGACATGACATCCAGATACAGAACGGGAATCCGTACGGGCATAAGAACGGGCTCCTGGGTGGGCGCTTCGGTGGGGATTTCCGTAGGAATCTGGGTGGGAATTTCAGTGGGTACTTCGGTGGGTGCTTCCGTAGGAATCTGGGTGGGCGCTTCAGTGGGGATTTCCGTGGGGGCCTGCGTGGGAATTTCGGTGGGCACTTCGGTGGGAATCTCTGTAGGCGCCGGGGTGGGAATTTCCGTGGCCGGGGGATTATAGCGATAGCTGAAAATCACCTGGGCAGGGTTGGCGCCGTTCATGTCCACGGTCACATTCTGGAAGCCCTCGCCGTTCAGTTCAAAATACTGGGGCAGATCCACGGGTTCAGGATAAATCGCCCAGGTGCCCTCTTCGATGTGCTGGGTAGTGGGGGTGGCGATATCATAGCCCATTTCGTCCACATAGCGGATGGTCACATCCACGGGCTGCACAGGCGGCGCGACATAGCGGTACACGAACACCACTTCCGCGGGGTTCGCGCCGTTCATGTCCACAGTCACGTTCTGGAAGTTGTCGCCGTTCAGCTCGTAATTTGCAGGCAGATCAGAGGGGGCGGCGAAAACGGGCCAGGTGCCTTCTTCCACGCGCTGGGAATTGGGGGTGGCGATCTGATTCCAGCTTTCGTCCACGTAACGGATGGTCACGTCAACGGGCTCAACAGGCGGCGCGACATAGCGGTACACGAACACCACTTCCGCAGGATTCGCGCCGTTCATGTCCACGGTGACATTCTGGAAGTTATCACCGTTCAGTTCATAGTTTTCGGGGAGATCAAAGGGCGCGGCGAAAACAGGCCAGGTACCCTCCTCTACGCGCTGGGAGTTGGGAGTGGCAATCTGATTCCAGCTTTCGTCCACGTAACGGATGGTCACATCCACGGGCTCAACAGGCGGCGCGACATAGCGATACACGAACACCACTTCCGCGGGGTTCGCGCCGTTCATGTCCACGGTGACATTCTGGAAGTTGTCGCCGTTCAGTTCATAATTTGCAGGCAGATCAAAGGGCGCAGCGAAAACGGGCCAGGTACCCTCCTCTACGCGCTGGGAGTTGGGAGTGGCAATCTGATTCCAGCTTTCGTCCACATAGCGGATGGTCACGTCAACGGGCTCCACAATCACCGGCGCATCCGTGGGCAAAAGAACGGGCACATCGGGCTGGGGGGCCAGGGTGGAAATATACAGATAGAGCAGGGGGCCGGGCTGGTTATCCGCGGTATAGCTCTGAATTTCGATGGGGGTACTGTCCGTCAGGCTGAAGCCCGCATCCATCACGCCTGTAAGCACGCTTCCGCTGGGCACGGAAAAATAGGGATAGGCATTGCTCAGATCGGCGATCTGCAGCATCAGCCCATCCAGGGGCGCATCCGGGGGCACCTGGGCCCAATAGGCATTTTCATAGCCGGAATAGGCAATGGGATTGGCCATGACCGTCATGGGATTGCCCTGGGCGTCCGTCCACTGCAAAGAAAGGGAGAATGCATTTCCCCCCATCATTTCTGCCACGCCGCACAGGGGCGTCAGCAGCAAAAGGCAGGCCAGAAGCAGGGAAATACCGCGGCGGAAATTTTTCTTGAAAACATAAATCATACGAAACGATGCCTCCTTCGGAATCATCGGAAAATTAACCAGGATTATTTCAATTGTATTACAAAATCTTGACAATGTCAATCTTGCATCCCCTGCTTCTTCCCCGCTAAGGCATTTTTACATTTGGGCAGCAGGATTTTTTTCCCCGGGTGCAGAATATTCTTCCAGATAAAGCGAATCAGGAGGAATTGCGCCATGCTGGATGACAAGCTGCGGGAGAATTTTCTTTCCGGGGAAGAAATCTATAACGGAAAGATTATCAAGGTAGAGCGCTGGCAGGTATCCCTGCCCAATGGTCAGACCGCGCCCCGGGAAATCGTGCGGCATAACGGCGCTGCGGCCATCGTGCCCATTGACGCCGCCGGGAATGTGACCCTGGTGCGGCAATACCGGGTGGCGGTGGGCCGGTTTACCTGGGAAATTCCCGCGGGCAAGCTGGATTCCCCGGATGAGGATCCCTTCCATGCCGCCAGGCGGGAACTGGAAGAGGAAACGGGCCTGCAGGCCGAAAACTGGCAATTGCTTAATCGGATTGATACCACCCCCGGTTTCTGTACGGAACGCATCGCCATTTATCTGGCCACCGGCCTTTCCCAGCAAAATGCCCATCCGGATGAGGATGAATTCCTGGGATTGACGAAAATGCCCCTGGATGAGGCAGTGGCCCTTTGCATGGCGGGGGAAATTCATGATTCTAAAACGCTGGTAGGGCTGCTGATGGCGCAAAAGGCGCTGGCAAAAACGGATATGCCTTCCGTGCCGCTGCATGCACCTATACAACGGGGAATGGTGATCCATTCTTCCCAAAATGGCAAAGAAATTTGATGATTATAATAAGGAAGCAGCCATGAAAAAAGAAAAGCATCCGGTGTATCGCTGGCTGATGGCATTCTTTCTGCTTTTGCTGCTGGCGGGGATTGTCCTGCTGGTATTGGGCGTGCAGATGGGGCCAGGGCTCTTTTTCCTGCCAGGCCATCACAGCGTATAATGATTGATTGAAAAGGAAAATTTCCATGCAGTTTTTTCAAGGGATTTTTTCCCGCCTGCCCATTCTGGAAACGGATCGGCTGATTCTGCGGCCCATGCGCATGCAGGACGCCCGGGATATGTTTGCCTATGCCCAGGATCCGGAAGTGAGCCGCCATGTGCTCTGGGAGGCCCACCGCAATATCGGCCAATCCCGGCAGTTTCTGCGCGCCGCCATCCGGCAGTATCGCCAGGGGCTGCCCGCATCCTATGCCATCACTTTGCGCAAATCCGGCCGGATGATCGGCACCATCGGCTTTATGTGGGTGAATCTGGATCATAAAAGCGCTGAAGTGGGCTACAGCCTGTCCAGGGATTACTGGAATCAGGGCATTATGACCGAGGCACTGCGAAAAATCGTGGAATTCAGCTTTGAGGAACTGAAGCTGAACCGGCTGGAGGCCCAGCACGAAATCAGCAATCCTGCATCGGGCAGGGTGATGGCCCATGTGGGCATGCGTTACGAGGGTACGCTGCGTCAGCGGCTGATCAATAAAGGACGCTATGTGGATGTGGCGCTCTATGCCATCCTCAGAAGCGATCCCCGCCTGTAAAACTGATATTGATAAACTCGGGAGGATTGGAAACCATGCTTCAGTACAAAACCAAGGGAACCTGCTCTACCCAGATTGATCTGGAAATCGAAAATGGCATTATCACCGCCTGCACCATTCACCGGGGCTGCCGGGGCAATACCCAGGGCCTGGCCAAGATGGTGATTGGCCGCAATGCGGATGAAGTGAAGGAATTGCTCCGCGGCATTCCCTGCCGGGGCGAAACCTCCTGCCCCGATCAGCTCTCCAGGGCGATCGAAGAATATCAGCGGCAGGGCCTCTAATTTCATGAAGGGAAGGAAATAACATGGCAGCGAATACGAAAAAACAACAGGAACGGAAAACAAAGCTGGTGCGCATTTTGTGCATTTTCCTGGCATTTCTGATGGTGGCCTCCGCAATCTTTGCGATTGTCCAAATGTTTATCCCTGCGGAACATCTGCACGTGCATTGATGGAAACGAGGCAGGGGGCTCCGCGCCCCCTGTACCCTGCGCCAAAGGATTTCATCCTCTGGACTCCGATTTGCGAAATAGCTTGCGTGGGGAAAAAATTTGTTTCCGCATGATATTTGGGAAACGATGGGAATTTTTCCACGGGCGATACGAAAACAAAAAAACGGCACGGGAGAGAATAAATTCTCTCCGTTGCCGTTCTTTTTTGTTTTTCCGGATGTAAAGCATCCGGTCGGCGCCTTGCCTGTGGCTGCCGATGTGCGTTCCAAAGGCTCCGGCGGGAATGCGTTTGGCAGAAAAAATATGCTTATTCCGCTGCGGCTTTCTTGGAAAGGGGTGCGGGGGAAACCATTCTTTGGTCACAAAGAACGGTTTCCCCCGCATCAAAAATTCTTTATCATTTCTCCGGGCGCAGCAGGCGGATATCCTTGCCCTGGAAGGGCAGGGCCATGCCGGTGCGGGTATCCAGCAGCCGGGAGGAAACCCGCTCGGTATAGCGTTTTTCCAGCTCGGTGCGGGAAAGATTGGAGGTAATTACGGTATAAAGGCCGCGGCTCATGCGGCTGCTGAGCAGGGCATAAATCTGCTCCACGGTGATATTTTCCATCAGGGGCTCCATGCCCAGATCATCAATGAGCAAAAGGGGCGCATCGAAATATTCCTGGGCCGATTCCCCGGTGCGGGAAAAATAGGCGGTTTTCAGCGCCATCAGAAGATCATACGCAGTGACAAAGAGCGCCTGCACGCCCCGGGCCCGGGCATGATTGCCCACGCAGTGGAGCAGGAAGGTTTTTCCCAGGCCGCTGCCGCCGTGAAGCAGCAGGGTTTTGATGGGGCCGTGGGGGATATTTTCCGCATACTGCAGGCAGCGGCCCCGGATAATGCGCATGTATTCCCGCTGGGTTACATCGGTGCCGGGAAGGGGCGAATCCGGGAAACGGCTTTCATCAAATGCCTCAAAGCACTGCCCCAGCGCGGTATTTTCCGAGGCCTGGGAAAGGGCGGCCAGATAGGCCTTTTTCAGGCATTCGCAGGGCTTTTTCAGGGAGTTTTCGTAAATATAACCCGCATCCTGGCAAATTTTGCATTGGCAGACCGGGGCCAGATAATCGGCGGGATAGCCCTTTTTTTCCAGCAGCGCGCTGATTTTCTGATTGTAATCCGCCATCAGCGCTTCCGCATCCAGGGCAACTTCGCCGGAAAAAACGCTGGTTACGGATTTCATCACCATGCTGTGTCGCTGCTGAAGCAGGGCCTGCAAATCAGGATGCAGAGTGGTGATTTCCTCCATGCGCCGGGCTTCTTCCTGTTCATTTTCCATGCG
Organism: Clostridiales bacterium; assembly: GCA_015056015.1. GTDB lineage: Bacteria > Bacillota > Clostridia > Christensenellales > Aristaeellaceae > RUG563. Next base: position 20,674 of record SVHD01000008.1, on the reverse strand, counting down.
GCGGGCGGCAAAATCCATCATGACCAGAGATAAAATCTGATTATCCACGAAGCTTCTTCGCCTCCTCGATCAAATCATCCGATACGGCCAGCAATTCTTCTTCCGTATATTCCCGCTGGGCATAGCGCTGGGCGGAAACGGTCTTGCCCTGGGGGGCATGATCGGGCCTTCTCTGGGCCCGGGCCTGGGAAATATCCGTAATGCCCGCCTCATGCCAGGCTTCCAGCACCTTATCCAGATAGGCAATTTTGCTGCCTTCGGCGGCCCGGGCCTGCTCGGCGGCGGCCAGAATCAATTCATGATTCAAGCCGGCATTTTTCCATTTTTCATAGAGGGTGCGGTCGGCAGCGGTGGGGCGGCCGTTGTGGCCGCAGGCCTCGAATACCTCCCGCAAAAGCAGATTGGCCTCCCGGAATCGGGAAAGATATTCGCTGACCGCTTCCTCGGTCTGCAGCCCCCGGTTTTTCCAGGAAATCAGCAGGGCCTGCATATCCTCCAGATTTTTGTTGGAACGGCGGCATTCATCCGCCGCCAGCAGCAGCACCCCATGGGGCTGGATTTCCACAATTTCCCGATACAGCCGGATGGCGGCAGGGGCCGTAACCGGCTTGCCCAGCCGGGCAAATACCTCCTGGGCCAGGGCCTTTTCATCCGCTTCCTGCTGCAATTGCTTTTTCACCTGCTCGCCGGTGCGGGCCTGGCCCCGGGCGCGGATGCCATTCAAAATGCCATCCAGATATTTAAAGGAAGGATCGCCCTTGGTGGTTTCGGCGCAGGCGTCCAGAATGGCCTCGGGGGCAAAGCCCCATTCGCCCAGCCATTTTTCATAAAGCGCCAATTCATCATCGCTGGGGAAGCGGCGCTTGCCCATCCGGGAGAGCACCTTTTTCGCCCCGTCATGCACCGCCTGATCATGATGCAAAAATGCGTCGGCGTCATCGCAGGAATTGACCTCATGTTCCTTCATGCGCACGGCCAGGGGCTCGGCCTTTTTAAAGGAAAATTGCACGCCCCGCTGGGCAATGCAATGATTGATCAGCATCAGCACCACTTCGGGCTTTAAGCCGATATCCAGCACCCATTCCCAGGCCAGGGCGATTTCCCCGGGGGTGATTTTGCGCCGATCCCCGAAGGCGGCATAAACGCTTTCGGAGAAATTCACAAATTCATCATCCACTTCCAGGGGCGATCCGGGCAGCATCTGCCGCTGGGTGGGAGAATGGAACTGATAAACCGGGGGATCATCGCTGATATGGGAAACCAGGGTGCGCCGCTCCCAATAGCGCAGGGCGGCCTCTATTTCCGGCAGGGCCATATTCAGATCCCGGGCCATATCGGAAAGGGAATAATCCGGGGGCATATGCTCCGTGGCAAAAAGACCCCAGAGATATACCTTCACATAATCCCCCCGGGCGGCGGGCAGATAATCCAGAAAGAATTTATTTTCAATGCAAAGAGACCCAAAGGCCCGGGCCTGGGGATCTTTTTCAAACATGAGTTTTCTCCTTTCGGGCAGGAAGCAGGGCGCCCACCTGGGCAAGCAGCACCGCCAGGAACATGATCACGCAGCCGATATAGCCCTGAACGGTCATTCTCTCTCCCAGCAGCAGCGCCCCGGAAATGGCGGCAAACACCGATTCCAGGGAAAGAATCACCGCAGCATAGGCAGGGCGGCAATCCTTTTGACCGATGGTTTGCAAAGTATAGGCAACGGCGGTGGAGAAAAGGCCGCAGTAGGCAATGGCCCAGGCCCCGCGCCAGAGATTGGCAAGGGTAACGGTTTCGGTGAAAAGGGCGCAGATGAGATTGAGCACCGCAGTGACAAAAAACTGAATGGTGCATAATTTGAGGGCGGACATGCCGGCCACATACCGATCGGTAACCAGAATATGCAGCGCCCAGAATACCGCGCCGATGAGCAGCAGGGCGTCCGCCCCTTCCAGCACGAATTTCTGCCCGGGCTTTACGCAAAGCAGATACAAAGCGGGCAGGGCCATGGCCAGGGCCAGCCAGGTGGTCAGGCGGGTCTTGCGCTTAAAGAGAATGCCCAGCACCGGCACCAGCACCACATACAGCGCCGTCAAAAAGCCCGCCTTGCCCGCATCCGCGCCGATGAGGCCGAATTGCTGCAAAATGGCGGCGGTGAATAAAACCAGGCCCACCAGCACGCCTTTTTTTACGTCGTCTTTGGTGAAAAGATTCTTTGTTCCCTTGTTTTCCCGGATGGTCAGTGGCAGCAGCGCCAGGGTGCCCAGCACATAACGGACGCCGTTGAAAATAAAGGGGGGCACAAACTGAACGCCGTCCCGCTGGGCCGCCATGGCAAAGCCCCAGATGGCCGCCGTCAGCAAAAGCAGCAGGCCCGCACGTAATTCCTTGTTCATGGGGATAAAAGCTCCTCTTTTGAATATCAGTTCATTTCTTTTTCTTTCTTTTCGGCCTTGGATACCTTCCGATACCATATAACGCAGATGATCGTCAGGATCAGGGTAATGCCGTAGGTGATCAGCGCCGCTTCAATCCGTCCGCTTTGGGCCAGGGAGCCGGAAATGGTGGAGGCAAGCAGGGCGGGCAGCCGGGCCAGGGTGGTAAGACCGATAAAGGTGCCCAGCTTCATGGGGGTAAGGCCGATGACGTAGGTGAGCATATCCTTGGGGGTGCCGGGAATCAGGAACAGGATGAATACCAGCAGATCCAGCTTTTTTTCATTCTGCAGGAAGGAAAAGCTTCTGATTTTTTCCCGGGGGAAGAAAAGCTCCACCATCCTGACGCCCCATTTTTTGACGCACAGATACACCAGGGAGGATGCCGCCGCCATGCCGATCAGGCAAAGGATGGAGCCCTCCACCCAGCCGAAGATAAAGCCGGCGCCCACCTCAAAGGGCTCGCCGGGAAGCAGCGCCAGCACTACCTGCAGCGCCACGATGCCGATCATCAGCAGCTGGCCGAAAAAGCCCTTATCATCGATATAATCCCGGAAGGTTTCGGGGGAATCGGTGAACTGGCGCACCAGCGGAACGCCCACAAAATAAGAAATCAGGGCGAATACCAGAATCAGAAATACAAGGGCCAGAATGCTGATCAACTTTCTCCGCTGAATATTTTCAGGCTGATCATCCTTGAAATGATCCCGCTTCCGGATGGCCATGTTAGCATTCCTCCTTCCTTCTTCATGCGCATACAAAATTATTATATCATTCATTCCATTGCTTGGCAACGCCTGGAATTTTTGATCAGATATGCAGCTGTTCCAGCTTCTTTCCCTGCTCCTGGATGGTCAGGGCGTCAATGATTTCGTTCAGTTCGCCATCCATAATGGCGTCGATTTTATACAGGGTCAGATTGGCCCGGTGATCCGTCACCCGGCCCTGAGGGAAATTATAGGTGCGGATGCGCTCGTTCCTCTCCCCGCTGCCCACCTGGGATTTCCGGTTCTGGGCATAGGCGGCGTCCTGCTGGGATTGCAATAAATCATAGAGCCGGGATTTTAATACCTTCATGGCCTTTTCTTTATTTTTCAACTGGCTCTTTTCATCCTGGCAGGTTACCACCAGCCCGGAGGGCATATGGGTAATGCGTACGGCGGAGTCCGTCCGGTTGATATACTGTCCGCCGTGGCCGGAGGCCCGGTAGGTATCGATACGGATATCCTCCTGCCGGATTTCTACTTCCACATCCTCCGCTTCCGGCAGCACCGCCACCGTGGCCGTGGAGGTATGGATTCGGCCGCCGGCCTCCGTTACCGGCACCCGCTGAATCCGGTGCACTCCGGATTCATATTTCATCCGGGAAAAGGCGCCGCTGCCGGAAAGGGTAAAAACCGCCTCCTTGATGCCGCCCAGCTCCGTATCCGAAATATCCACTGCTTCAAAGAGGAAGCCCTGCCGCTCGGCATACCGCTGATACATCCTTAGCAGCAGCGCCGCAAACAGCGCCGCTTCCTCGCCCCCGGCGCCGGGACGGATTTCCATTACCACGCTGCGCTCGTCGTTGGGATCCCGGGGAATCAGGAATAATCGCAGCGCCTGCATTTCCTTTTCTGCCCGGGGCAGCAATTCCTTCAATTCCTCCGCCGCCATTTCCTGCAGATCGGGATCGCTTTCCATCTCCCGGGCCTGGGCAATTTCATCCAGCAATTGCTTGTAATTCCGCCAGGCGGTTACCGCCGGCTCCAATTGCGCAATATCCTTGAGGATCTTCTGCCATCGCGGCACATCGGCAATGATTTCCGGCTGGGCAGAGGCTTCCTGCAATTCCTCCAGGCGGCCTTCCATGGCTTCAAATTGGGCTTCGATCATGTTGCTTCCTTTCCGGGGGCTTCTTCAGCCCCCGATCCCCCGAACCAGGGAGGTGACCTCCCTGGACCCGCATAGGCGAAGTTGATTGTACGGTTTGATCAGGCAGTGAGCGCCTGAATGGTGGAAGGTTACGGGGGGCTTCTTCGGCCCCCGATCCCCCGAACCAGGGAGGTGACCTCCCTGGACCCGCATAGGCGAAGTTGATTGTACGGTTTGATCAGGCAGTGAGCGCCTGAATGGTGGAAGGTTACGGGGGCTTCTTCGGCCCCCGATCCCCCAAACCAGGGAGGTGACCTCCCTGGACCCACATAGGCGAAGATGGTGGGTGGTTTTATCGGGCAATATGCGCCAGCTTGGTAGGGGAAATTGTCGGAAATCTGTGCGGCGTGAAAACGCGAAAATCGCGTAGGGGAGAATGCATTCTCCCCACGGCGATTTTTCTCGTTTTCCCCGGATTTTTGCAAAAATCCGGGTGGACGGCATAGCCGTCCCGCACAGATACAAAATCAATCGTATTTACAGGAACAGCGGGAAACATGCAGATGCTGGTTTGCGATTGATTTTAGAGAATCAGAAAAAATAAAATCCGCAGCGGCGGCATGCACGCCGCGAGGAGAAAAATGCTGAAGAATCGCTTGCGATTCGGGAAGCATTTTTCATTCTGCTCAGATTTTCTGCCCGTGCGGCTTGCCGCACAAGAAAATCTGCAAAGCCCGAAAAAATGAAATTTCATTTTTTCGGAGGGTGTCGGCTTGGTCGACACCCGGTTATTCCCCTGCCGGGGTATGGGGCGGAGCCCCATGCGTTTCCTTAAAGCGTGTGTGGAGTCCCATAAAAAGCCCCCACAACCACTCTGGGCAGGCCGTTCAGATCGCGGATCAGGCGCACCTGCCGGAAATGATCCTGAAGCAGGGCGGGGACGGATTCCCCCTGGTCATCGCCGATTTCCAGGCAGAGCCAGCCGCCGTCATGCAGATGCCGGGGCGCTTCATGGACGATGCGGCGATAAAAATCCAGGCCGTCCATGCCGGCAAAGAGGGCCATATCGGGCTCCTTTTGCACTTCCGCCTGCAATGTTCCCCGGAGCGCATCGGGAATATAGGGGGGATTGCTGACAATGAGATCAAATTTTTCCCCTCCAAGCGGCGCAAACAGATCCCCCTGCAGGAAGCGGATATCGGCCTGCAGGCTTTCCGCATTTTCATGGGCCAGGGAAAGGGCGTCGCCGCTCAGATCCGTGGCGGTGACGATGCAGCCGGGGCGCAGCTTTTTGATGGCGATGGCCAGGGCGCCGGTGCCGGTGCATAAATCCAGCACATGCATGCGGCCGGAAAGATGGGAAAGGGCCTCTTCGCAGAGAATTTCCGTATCGAAGCGGGGAATCAGCGCCCGGGCGTCAGTTTTAAAGGAAAAGCCCATAAAGGGCTGATTGCCCAGGATATATTGCAGCGGCTCCCGCTTTTCCCGGCGGGTAAGCAGCGCATCAAAGGCCGCTTCTTCATCCGGGGTCAGTTTCCGCATTTTATCCATCAGCAGGGCAAGGCGGGATAGATGCAGCACCTCCGCCAGCAGATATTCCGCATCCAGCCGGGGATCAGGAATTTCCCGCAGCCGTTCTTCAGCCAGGATCAGGGCATTTTTAACAGTCATAAGATTTTCTCCGTTCCCCACTGCGCAAGAATCAGGGGGAGATCACATGGCAGATGAGTTTCGTTCATTCCCCGATCGACCTTCTTGGGGAGAGCGCGAAAGGGGGATTCTTTCCTCGGGAAAGAATCCCCCTCTCGCAAAAATAATCTGACTTATTCTTTCTTGAGGATAACCCAGCCTTCCTCGGTGGTTTCCCCTTCGGGGAGGCCGTGGAGGGCGGCGTTCATGGAAACGATGGCCACTTCGCACATTTCATCGGTGGGCTGCTTGGTGGTCAGGCGCTGCAATTGCAAGCCGGGCCAGCGCAGGGCCTTGACGATGGGGCCATCCTTATGGGCCAGGGCCTTGAGGGCCTCATAGCTGATGCCGGTAATGCAGGGCAGAAGCAGCAGCCGGGTGATGATGCGCCAGAAATAATGGGCGCCCAGATCGAAGCCGGTCACTTCCAGCACCAGCACATCGATGATGGAATAGAAGATGATGGAAAGGAAGAAAGTCAGCAGTAGAAATGCCGTGCCGCAGCGGGGATGCAGGGTGGAAAACTGCTGGGCATTCTGGGGGGTGAGGGGCAGATTATGCTCATGGCAATAGACGGTTTTATGCTCAGAGCCATGATACTGGAAGGTGCGCCGCATTTCGGGAATACGGCCGCAAAAGGAAATATAGCCGATCAGCAGGGCGGTGCGGATGATGCCGGACACCAGATTTTTCAGCAGCAGCATGCCGCCGGTGGCAGAAGCGGGGAAGAGCATCACCGCAATATTGGGCAGCAGCACAAACAGCCCCACGCTCAAGGCCAGGGCCAATACCATGGCCACGCCCATAACCACCTTATCCACATTCTTGCCCAGCTTTTCCGCCAGCCACAATTCAAATTTGCTGGGCTTTTCTTCCTCTGCATCCTCGCCCAGCATCTTCACGCTGTCGGAAAGCACCCGCATGCCCAGGGCCAGCATGGAAATCATGTTGACCGCGCCGCGGATGAAGGGATAGCCCATCCACTTATGCTTTTTCGCCGGGGATTCATAATTTTCCCGCTTGACCACGATATCGCCGTTGCTGCGGCGAACCGCCACGGCGATGGCGTCGGGGGCCTTCATCATTACGCCGTCCAATACGGCCTGGCCGCCAATATCCACCCGGGGGCAGGCAGCGGCTTCATTTTTCTTTGCCATAGCTTCTCCTTTAATAAATCAGAAAATAATGCCAATAAAAGTGAAAAAGCAGCAGACCAAACAGGCCTTGCTGCTTTTATGGGGCTTACATACCGAAGCGCTTCTTGAAGCGATCGACGCGCCCGCCGCTATCCACCAGCTTCTGCTTGCCAGTGAAGAAAGGATGACACTTCGAGCAGATTTCGACCTTCAGTTCCTTCTTGGTGGAACCGGTTTCCCAGGTTTCACCGCATACGCAGCGCACGATGGCCTTTTCGTACTTGGGATGGATCTTTTCCTTCATGCCATTTTCACCTCTTTTTATTCGAGATATCGGATTCATGGGTGGCAGCCCATGAGCCGCAATTGGTATTATAGCATGGTGTTTTCGGGATTGCAAGCGGTTTTTTGTAAAAAGATGTGAAGAATCCAGGGAAAAGACCACTATTTTTTTCTTTTTCCTTTCAGGATTCGCCTGCCAAGCAGCGTGACCAGGAAAATCCCGGCGGCAAAAAGCAGAATGGATAAGAAAGGAAAGGGCGCGGAGGACACCAGAATGGCTGTGGGCCCATCCGCGCCGCCGATGATGCCAAGGGATGGCATCAGCCAAGCACCAGCTTTTTCAGGGCGTCCTTGCCCTGAGCGCCCACGCTGCGGCGGGCTTCCTGGCCGTTTTCAAATACGATCAGGCAGGGGATGCTGTTCACCTTGAACTGCCGGGCCAGATCGCCTTCTTCATCCACATTGATTTTGCCCACCACGGCCTGGCCGTTGAGCTCTTCCGCCAGTTCTTCCACCACGGGGGCGATCATCCGGCAGGGCATGCACCAGGGCGCCCAGAAATCCACCAGCACGGGCTTGTCCGCTTTGAGCACCAATTCTTCAAAATTATCCTTCGTCAATTTCAGTCCCATGATCTTTATCTCCTTCCTCATGAATCGCAAGAATTTTAGGCTGCCAGATGGCGCGCCTGCGCATTTTCTTTTCTGCCAGACGCAGGATCAGCCAGGAAATGCCCATGAAGATCAATCCCAGCAGCGCCCACATGCCCTCGTTATCGAAAAAGAGAGAACCGATGGCCATGCCCAGCAGCAGCATCAGCAGGGGAAGCACATACCCCATCAGGGAGGCCTTTACCACCTGCTGATCGGGCATTTCCACATCCACCTGGCTTCCCACCGGGGCTTCCCCCGGAATCTTTACCTGGGTGTGATGCTTTTGCCCCGCGCAGGCGCCGCAATGGGCGCAGGCTTCCGGACGCTCAAAGCAGACTTCCACCTGCCCCTTTTCTGATGAAATAACCCGTCCGGTTCTGATCATGGCCCGATTCCTCCTGTTTCTTTTGGCTTACGTCTTCATTATACCACGTTTTCTGCGGATTTAACAGGCGGACAGACGGATATTTTCCATTTCCAGGGAGGAAATTTCCTGGGCCAGATGAAAAATCCATTGGGCGTCGGATTCCTGAAGTGGGGTGGAAAAAAGAATGGTCAGGGTGCCCGCCTGAAAAATGCAGAGGGCATCGGGATAGCCCCGGGCAATCAGGGCGGCCTCCAGGGCCATTTCCATTTCATTGCGCTGAATGATGCGGGTCATCTCCTCCTGGGCCATGATGCGGATTTTTTCGTCCGTTTCCGGATTTTCGGCCAGGGCGGAAAGGGCGCTTGTTTCCTCCTTCCGGGTATTTTCCCGCCGGATGCGATAGGCCTCGATGGGATGGGGCGAAGGAGAAGGGGAGAGGGTGGAAAGGGCTTCCGGAGAAAAAACGGGGGCGGCAGGCAGCCCCTTTTCGGTAATCAAGGTCAGCGTCAGGGCGGCAAAAACGCTGGCCAGCATCAGGATATTGAGAATTCTATCCTTCATTCTGCTTCCTCCATGGGGAAAATTTCAATCTGATCGGCGGGCAATTGCAAAAGGGTTTCCGCGGCCCGGAGCAGCTGCAGCCGGACGGCAATATCATTCGCCCCGCGGGATAGAATTACCGCCCCCTGAGGCATGGCGGCGGATGCGCCGAAGCCTTTTTCCGCCGGGGCATAATAAATGGTAATCCGGCTTTCCCCGGCGCCGGCAATGGCGGAAAGGGTGGCGCTGATGCGCTGTTCCTCATCGGTCATGCCGTTTTCCCGGGGTTCCGACAGGGGAAATAAAAGCAGAACGCCCAGCAGCAGCGCCAGCAAAAGCCAGGAACTGCCCTTGCTTCCCTTCAGTTTATTCAGCCAATCCTTCATATTCCCCCCTGCAGCAGCCCGGAAAGCAGGCGCAGCATACACAGCATCATCATCAGCCCCACTCCTGCCTCCGCATAGCCCTTCATATCCCCTTCGGGCAAAATCATTTCCGCCAGCAGCCGCATCAGGCACAGCCCGGCAATCTGATGCAGAAAATCATTCATCGCATCATCACCGTCAGATTTCCCGCCGCCAGCATCTGGGCAACCAGCAATAAAAACATGGCCCCTACCGACAGCTGAATAATGAAAAAGAGCATCAGCATATCCGAAAAATCCTGGATGCAGGCGCAGATCTTTTCATCGGCCACCGGTTCCAGCAGGGCGGCGCAGGCCCGGTATACGATCACCGTTCCCAGGGTTTGCAGCATGGGGCCGGCCGCCGTGGAAAGCAGGAGCATCAGCCCCGTCAGCCCCAGGGCGTTTTTGATCAGCAGGGAAGCCCCCACCAGCGTATCCATGGTATCGGCAAACATCCCGCCCACCACCGGCACAAAATGATCCACGGCATATTTGGCGGTGCGGATGGAAATGCCGTCCGCCGCCGCGGCCCCCAGGGACTGGAGGGCGTTGACGGAAATGAACATGGTAAAGCTCACCCCCAGCGTCCAGGAAGCGGCGGATTTGAGCAGGGCGGATAATTTCCCTACCTGCATATGCCGGGAAAGATGATTGAGCATGGCGGTGAGGGAGGCGGCCATGGCCAGGGGCAGCGTCACATTGCGCACCAGGGCGGTCATGGTGCCGCAGGCCGCCACCACCGCCGGCTGGAAAAAGGCCGCCCCCGCCGTGCCGCCCACCGCCGCCAGCAGCGTCAGCAGCAGGGGGAAAAGGGCCTGCATCAGATCAGCCATCCGGGTGACGGCCTGCCGGGAAAGCTGCATATGGATGGCCAGATCCCGGGCCATCACCGAGGCCAGCAGAAGATAGCAGGCGGCGCCGGCATATTCCCCCAGGGCGCCTTTGGCAAAGGCCGCCTTCATTTTTTGCAGCACCCCGCAAAAAACCGCCGGAATCATCAATTGCGCGCAGCGATGGGCGCTGGCGGCAATCTGGGAAAAGAGCATCTGCCCCAGGGAAAGCAGCAGCGCCTCTCCATCCATTTTTCGTTCGCCCCGGGCCAGGGAAAGCAGCGCTTCCTTCAGTTCGCCTCCCTCGGGGATCAGGGCTTGCCAGGCATCCTCCCAGGGGGAAAGGGGCAGGGAATCCAGGGCAGAGGAAAGGCTTTCTTCCAGGCCTTCCCCCCGGGCGGCGGGAAGAAAAAAGCACAGCAGGCACAAGAAAACAAGCAAGCATCTCATAATGAAAAAGAAAGCACCAATTCCCCGATCCGGGTAATCAGCGGCAGGGTTTCCAGCATCAGCAGCATTTTTCCGCATAGCCCTGCCTTGGAAGCCAGGCCGTTTTCCCCGGCGTCCTGGCAGGCCTGGACGGAAAATTCGGTGATATAGGCAAGCCCCACCATTTTGAGCATCAGCATCAGCATTTCATTTTCCACGCCCGATTTTTCCGCCAGAGCCCGCAGGGCATTGGCCGCCTGGGAAAGCCGGGTGACGGCGAAGAAAAAGAGCATCATCCCCGCCGCAAGGGCCGCCGCCGCCCCGGCTTGCCGATGGGCGGCGCGGAGGGTGAAGGCGATCAGGGCGGCAATGACGGAAAAGCCCGCCATGCGGAAAATGTCATTCATGGCAGAAAGAATACGGCCTGGATCTGGTTCAGCAGTTCCCCTGCCAGGGAAACCACCATCAGAAGCACCAGGATAATTCCCGCAATGGTGGCCAGGGTGGCGATATCTTCCCGCCCGGCCCGGGTGAGAATCTGGCAGATCACCGTCAGCAGAATACCCACCCCGGCAATGCGCAGCAGCACGTCAATTTGCATCTTTTTTTCTCCTAAATCATCAGGATAAACAGTGCCGCCCCGGCCAGGCAGCCAAGGCTTCTGTACAGCCGACTGTTCTTTTCCGCCGCCTCCCGGCTGATGCGGGCAAAGAAGGCAATCTGCTCCCGGGCGTACAGGAGGGATTGCAGCTGGCTTTCCGGATCGGGAGAAAATATCCCCCGCAGCCCCTCCCGGATGGCCGTTTCTTCCGGGGGCGTCAGCAGCGGCTGAACGGGAAAGCGCTGAAGAAAGACTTCCGGGGAAAGGGCGGGTTCCTTTTCCAGCATGTCCGCCCCCTGATCAAGGCAGGGAAGCTGTGCCTGGGCGCCCTTTCGCAAAAGCCCGGGCAGGCCCAGGGGATGATGGGCGATGGCAAGCTCCATTTGCTTAAAGGCCTGCTGCCAGCGGGCCAGCAGTTTTTCCCGCTCCTGCAGCCGGTTTGCCGCCAGCATCCCCAGCATCACGCAGGCAGCGGCCGCCAGCAGGGGAAACAGCAGCTGCATCAGATCACCTCCACAATTTCCGGCGCTTCGCCGATTTTTTTCAGCAGTACAGCCCGTTCAAAGCCCCCTGCCCCCAGAAGCTTTTCCATGCCGGGGCGATTGATCAGGGCTTCCGGGGAATTGGCGTGGGCGGTAGCCAGCAGAATTACGCCGCAGCGGATACATTCCAGCACGGAAACAGCGTCCTCCGAATTTCCCAGCTCATCCGCCGCCAGCACCTGGGGCGCCATGGCGCGAAGCAGCAGCATCAGCGCCCGATTTTTTTCCATGCGGCTGATCACGTCGCTGTTTTTGCCCACGTCTAGCTGGGGCGCGCCCCCCTGGCAGGCGGCAATTTCTCCCCGTTCATCCGCCACGCCCGTTTGCCAGCCGGCCTGGGAATACAGGCGGATCAGATCCCTTAGCAGGGTGGTTTTCCCCGTGCCGGGAGGGCCGAGAATGATCGTGCTTCTGCCAAGAATACGGGGAAAAATATCCGTTCCGCATCCTTTGATTTCATGGGCCATGCGAAGGCACAGGCTGGTGATTTCCATCAGTCCTTTTTCCCCCATCACGCCCGCCACCCCCAGCCGGTGCCCGCCGGGCAGGGAAAGATATCCCTTTTGCAGCGCCTGCTGCTGAATGGCCAGGGTATGCCCTGAAAGGGCGGCGGCGGCCCGGGTAATTTCGGCAGGGGAGAGCGGGCGCATTCCCTGCCAGACGCCTTCCGGAAAGATCGCCTGCAGGGGATGCCCCGGCCGCAGGCGGATTTCCCGGGCGGCGGAAAAATCCATGTCCCTGATTTCCGGGACGTCGGGAAGAATCTTCTGCCAATTCATGGGACAGGGTATGAGCGAAAAAAAGGAAATATACCATCACTGCCGTGCAGGAAAATACAAAAAAAGCGGGTATATTAATGAAAGAAGCAAAGGAACGAATTTTGCCATATTCCTTTCATCTTTTTTTCATCCTTTCGGGTATAATAAAAATAAGCGCAGCCAGAAAATGGGCGCGTTTTCAGAGAGGAGATCCATTCATGTATTGGGATTCAACGTTGATTCTGCTTTTGCCCGGGCTGATTCTGGGCCTGTGGGCCCAATCCCGGGTGAAGAGCACCTATGCAAAATTCAGCCGGGTGCCCACTCAGGGCCGTTTGCCCGCCTGGCAGGTGGTGCAGTATCTTTTGCAAAAGGAAGGGGCAGGGGATGTGGCCATTGAGCGCACCCACGGCACCCTTACCGATCATTACGACCCCAGAAGCAATAAGCTGCGCTTATCCGAGGGCGTATACGATTCTGCCAGCGTGGCGGCCCTGGGCGTTGCCGCCCATGAAGCGGGCCATGCCCTGCAGAAGAAGGAAAATTATCCCTTCCTGGCCCTGCGATCCGTGATGGTGCCGGTGGTGAATCTGGGCTCCAATCTGGCCTGGCCCATTTTTTTGCTTGGCATTATCACCACCTGGGAACCGCTGATGTATGTGGGCATCATTCTTTTTGCCCTGGTGGTGCTCTTTTCCCTGATCACCCTGCCCGTGGAATATGACGCCAGCCGCCGGGCCACCGCCATGCTGGTGAATAACGGGTATCTGACCCAGGATGAGGAAAAAGGCGTGCGCAGCGTGCTCAATGCGGCGGCGCTGACCTATGTGGCTTCCTTTGTTTCCGCGCTGATGCAGCTTTTGCGGCTGATTTCCATTGCCCGGCGCAGGGACTGAACCGGATGAAAACATACGCCGCGGCGTCTTTGGATGCCGCGGCTTTTGCGAGGACAGGAAGAATGGATAACGTCAATCAGACCCTGTATATTCCGCTGTACGGGAAGGCGTACGTCAGCAAAAAAGGCGTGATTCTCCGGGATGAAAAGGCGGCGGAAATCTGGGAAACGGAAAAATTCCCGCTGAAAGGGAAATCCGCCTCCAAATGGCTGGCCTATTATATGGGCATGCGCGCGGCAGTATTTGATGATTGGCTGCGCCTGCGGATGCGCGAAGAAAAGGATGCGCTGATTCTGCATCTTGGCTGCGGCATGGACAGCCGGATCCATCGTGTGGGCGCCGGGGAGCATAGCTGGTATGACGTGGATTTTCCCCAGGTGATGGAGGAAAGAAAACGGTATTATCAGGAATCCCCGTCCTATCGCATGCTGGGCGCGGATATCCGGGAAAAAAGGTGGCTGGATCAGCTGCCGGAAAAGGATTGCGCCATCGTGGTGATGGAAGGCGTCAGCATGTATCTTGCCCCGGCGGAATTAAGGGGGATTCTGGCAGCGCTGGGAGCGCGCTTTTCCCGGGTGCATCTGCTGATGGATTGCTATACCGTTTTTGCGGCGAAGGCCTCCCGGTATAAAAACCCCATCAATGACGTGGGCGTGACGCAGGTATACGGCATGGACCGGCCTGCCGATCTGGAAGAAAATACGGGCCTGTGCTTTGTGAAGGAGCATGAAATGACGCCCGCTGTGCTGGTTGATCAGCTTGCCGGGATGGAAAAACGGATATTTCAGAAAGTGTTCGCGGGGAAGATATCGAAAAAGATGTATCGGCTCTACGAATATCAGAAAAAATAACAGATGGAAAAATCCTCCGTATGCGGAAAGCAGACGGAGGATTTAATTTCGTTATTCGTAGAGCCGGATTTCGTAAATCCGGGCGGCAGGATGGCCGTGGGTGGCAAGGACGGTGATTTCCATTTCGTCTGCTTCCACATGGGGGGAAAGCAGATTCAACCGCTGGCCGTTTTCGGTGATTGTCTGCTGCCAGACAATGGCGCCATTTCTGCGCAAAAGGATGGTATAATCCTTTACCAATTCATCGGGAAGCCCCCGGCACTGGCGATCCCGGACGGTGGAGGTGATGGAGGGCATGATTTCCCGGGTGAAATTGGGATCAAAGGCCAATTGGATGCTGCCCACCTGCCGGGCCCGATCAAAGGCGAGGGTAAGCTGCGCTTTCTTTTCCTGAAGGGGCAGGGATTCCCAGGCGTTTTCCCCTTCTTCGGTGGTGCGGGCAATGCCATTGACCACATTTTCGGCAGGGCAATTTTCCTTTGCGCCGTTGGCATGGATGCGGCAAAGGGGCGCGAAATCCTTTTCATCCTGATTTTTGAAGCCGGGAATGAAGCAATCCTGCCGGAGCAAACGCTGCTGCAGGGCGGATACATTCACCTGGGCAGGCAGGATCTTTTCATTTACGGCCATGGCCGCCGCCGTTCCCGCCGCCTGGCCGCCGATGGCGCAGGTGCCCATTACCCGGGTGGAGGAAAAGGCCATTTTGCTGGTGGAAATATTTCGCCCCGCCATCATCAGATTATCCACATCTTTGGAATAATAGCAGCGGTAGGGAATGGTATAATGCCCCTCAAAATTATAGACGGCGCTGGGCAATTGATCCGTATCCAGAATGCCGCCGGGGGTGTGCACATCCATGGGCCAGGCGCCGTAGGCCACCGCATCCTCAAAGATTCTGTTGGCCCGCACATCATTTTCATTGAGCAGATAGGGCCCTTCCAGCCGTCGGCTTTCCCGGTAGCCCGGCACCATGCCCACCCACTCCAGATCGTAATTTTCTGCGCCGTGATCCCCGGCGTTTTTGATATGATCCCAGACGCCATAGAGGGTCTTGAGCAATTCATCCCGGATTTCCTCGGCGTTTTTGATGTTATCCTCATTATCGCCGCCCAATTCCAGCCACCAATAGCCGGAATCGAAGGTGGAAAAATCGGGCAGGGCTTTGTTATCCCCTTCCCCCAGGGTTTTGGTGCAATTATAGTGGGAGCGATGCTTCAAATCCTCTTCCGTGTAGGAATAGGCCCAATGAGGCTTTTCAAAAGGAACGGGCTTTCCCCGGTTTACTGCCTGGAACATGATGGTGGAGCCCATGGTATCGGTGTTGGGCTGATCCGGGGCGGTGGGCTCATCAAATTCCGCTTTTCCATCGCTTCCTACCCGGCTTTTTGCCCCGGCCAGCACGCCCACCGTGCCGTGACCGGTGGCGTCAATAAAGATATCGGCCAGGAAAGTCAGATCGGTTTCGGTGGTATTCTGATATCCGGTAACGGAAAGAATGCGCTTTCCTTCCATCTGAGCGGAGCGCACATCGGTATTGAGAAAAAGGGTCAGGTTTTCCTGGAAATGCACCTTTTCCCACAGCACGCTGTCCCAGATGCTGAAATTCTGATAGGGATTGCGGCGCTTGTTTTCCAGGAGGATTTCCAGCAAAATGCCGCCTTCGGCCAGATTTTTTTTGCTGTTATGGCAGGAGGCGCCTACGATATGCATGCGGATTTCGCTGCTGGCATTGCCCCCAAGGACGCCGCGGGATTGCACCAGGGCGGTTTTTGCCCCGTTGCGGGCGGATGCAATGGCGGCGCAGATGCCGCTCATGCCCCCGCCGATCACGACTACGTCAAATTGTTTTTCCAAAGAATGAAGCGCCATAATCGGATCCTCCTTATACGATTGGAATGAAGGAAAGCTCATCCATCCGGATGGATTGCCAGCCCTTTTCCTGCATAATCCGGCAGGCGGCTGCAATGCGCTGTTCGTAATCGGGTTGATACCGGGCATAATCGGGATAAAAATATTGCTCATGATCGCCGATGCCGATGAAATCGCCGGTTATGCGTTCGGGCAGCAGGCGCTCAATTTCCTGGGGCTTATGGACGTTGAGCAAGAGGTGGCAAAATTCCTTCATGGGCAGATGCAGATCATTGCCCGCCCAGGCGCAAAGGCTGTGATCGCAGCGCAGAGCCATATCATCCGATAAATGATTATAGGCCCGGATGGCGGGAATGGTTTCCCCGCTGCTGCGGGTTTTAAGGTAGGGCCGGGTGGTTTCTTCGGTGCGGCCGGCAAGCATTCTTTCCCGGGCGGCGGGGGAGAGGGCAGCATAATCCTCCGGCAGATCCGCCCCATCGGTGGAGGAAAGCAGGGTGACCCCGCAATCCCTCAGCGCTTGGCAGCCGGCTTTGGAAATGGCGTTGTAATGGATCAACACCCGGTGGCTGAAAACTTCCTCCCCGGCGAAGCGGTATACCTCATCCCGCACGCGGGTGTAGGCCGCCTTCATTTCATCATAGGAAATGTTGACGTAAGGATAGCCGGGAAATTCTTTTTCCGCATGGAAGGCAAAGCGCAGCCAGGAGGCGTTTGCCCGGAATTCCTCCCGGTAGATATCCGGTATTTGGGTGAGATCAAAATCCTCCCCGCCGTAGGAAGGATCGGTGGAAAAGAAGATATTCAGCTGGGTTTTCAGGCCGTATTGCCGGTTCATTCTTTTCAGCATGCCAAGAAATGGATGATCAAAAATGGAAGCGGGCCTTTGCCGGCTCAGATCCCGGAAGGGCCAGATCACATCATCAATAAAGAAAAAATATTGGTTCATCGCGGTTTTCCTCCCCCAATGACAGCTTGTAAAAGGAGTATACCGCCGGGAAAGGGGCTTTGTCAAGAAATGCGGGGCGGGACGGCGGCGCAAGAACCGCTGGAGGAGCGGAAAATGGGAAAAATCCGCAAAACTGAGAAAAAAACGAAAAAAATATTTAAATAATGAAGGAAAACGGTTGACAGATGCAATTGACCGTGCTATACTCTATGATTGCATCAGTATCGGTAAGATGCAGTTCTATGGCCATGCCCAAACGCACCGGAAAACATCCAAAAAGGGGCGATTGGGGAAGGGGGCCATATGCGTTTTTCTCGATTTACTGGGCAGGAATAAAGGGGTGATAGCTTTTATGGTGCACGAGGTCCAAATGGGGAAGCTTCGCAAACGTATGAGCTTCTCGCGCATCGACGAAGTCCTGGATATGCCGAATCTGATCGAAGTCCAGAAGAATTCGTATAAACGGTTTCTGACGGAAGATTTGAAAGAGGTTCTGGCCGATGTATCCCCCATCACCGATTATAGCGAAAATCTGGTGCTGGAGTTTGTCGATTACTCGCTGGACAGCACGCCCAAAAATTCCGTGGAGCGTTGCAAGGAACGCGATCTGACTTACGCGGCCCCGCTGAAGGTATTTGTCCGGTTGAAGAACCGGGAAACCGGCGAAATTAAGGAATCCGAAGTATTCATGGGCGATTTCCCGCTCATGACCGAACACGGAACCTTTATCATCAACGGCGCGGAACGCGTCATCGTCAGCCAGCTGGTGCGCTCTCCTGGCGCATATTTTGACGTGCAGATCGATAAGGCGGGCAAGCACCTCTTCTCCGCCCAGATCATCCCCAACCGGGGCGCGTGGCTGGAATACGAAACGGATTCCAACGATGTGCTTTGGGTGCGTATTGACCGCGCCCGCAAATTGCCCATTACCGTGCTTCTGCGCGCGCTGGGCTATGGCACCGATCAGGAAATCACCGATCTTTTCGGTGAAGATGAACGGCTGATGACCACCATCGCCCGTTCCGACTCTACCAAGACCCAGACCCAGGGCCTGCTTGAAATTTACAAGCGTCAGAAGCCCGGTGAACCGCCCACGGAAGACGGCGCCCGCGCCCTTTTGCGCAGCCTGTTCTTCGATCCCAAGCGCTATGATCTGATGCGCGTGGGCCGGTATAAATTCAATAAGAAGCTGGGCGTTGCCGCCCGTATTGCCGGCCAAGTGGCCGCGGAAGATATCGTCAGCCCCATCTCCGGCGAAGTGATGGTGAAGAAGGGCGATCTCATTTCCCGCGCCCAGGCCAAGGATATCCAGAACGCCGGCGTGAACGTTGTGTTCCTCCAGTGCGATCAGGTTGTGCACAAGGTGATCGGTAATAACTTTGTGGACGCCGCGGGCTTCCTGCCCTTTGATCCCAAGGAAGCGGGCATTCTGGAAATGGTTCATCTGCCCACCCTGCTTCGGGTGATGGATGGCGTTGCGGAAGAAGATCTCAAGCGCGTTATTTCTGAAAGCGTGTATGATCTGGTGCCCAAGCATATCATCATTGATGATATCGTGGCCTCCGTCAGCTATCTGCTGGGCCTGCCCTACGGCGTGGGCGTTACCGATGATATCGACCATCTGGGCAACCGCCGTCTGCGTTCCGTGGGCGAACTGCTGCAGAACCAGGTCCGCATCGGCCTTTCCCGCCTGGAACGCGTGGTGCGCGAGCGCATGGCCATTCAGGACGCCAATGACGTCAAGCCCGGCGAACTGATCAACATCCGCCCCGTATCCGCCGCCATCAAGGAATTCTTCGGTTCTTCCCAGCTGTCCCAGTTCATGGACCAGCCCAACCCCCTGTCGGAACTGACCCACAAGCGTCGTCTTTCCGCCCTGGGCCCCGGCGGTCTGAACCGTGACCGCGCGGGCATGGAAGTGCGCGACGTGCACTATTCCCATTACGCCCGTATCTGCCCCATTGAAACGCCTGAAGGCCCCAACATCGGTCTGATCGGCTCTCTGGCCACTTATGCCCGCATCAATGAATACGGCTTTATCGAAGCACCTTACCGCAAGGTGGATAAAGAACACGGCCGGATCACCGATACCATCGTCTATATGACCGCCGATGAAGAAGACGATTACAAGGTAGGCCAGGCCAAGGAGCCCGTCAATGAAGACGGCACCTTCGTCAACAAGCGGGTCATCGTGCGCTGGCGCGAAGATACCATCGAAGTGCCCGCCTCCGACGTGGACTATATCGACGTTTCTCCCAAGCAGGTCGTTTCCGTCGCCACCTCCATGATTCCCTTCCTGGAAAACGACGACGCCAACCGCGCCCTGATGGGTTCCAACATGCAGCGTCAGGCCGTGCCGCTTCTGGTGCCTGAAGCCCCCTTTGTCGGTACCGGTATGGAATATAAGGCCGCCCACGACTCCGGCGTTGTGCTGCTTTCCAAGCATGCCGGCGTGGTGCATGCCGTCAGCGCCGATGAAATCGTGATCCGCGATGAAAACGGCGAAAAGCATTCCTATCGTCTGACCAAGTTTGCCCGTTCCAACCAGGGCACCTGCATCAATCAGCGTCCCCGGGTATCCCAGGGCCAGGTGATTGAAGTGGGCGATCTCTTGGCGGATGGTCCTTCCACCGAAAAGGGTGAAATCGGTCTGGGCCGCAATGTGCTCATCGGCTTCATGACCTGGGAAGGCTATAACTACGAAGACGCCGTGCTCATCAGCGAAAAGCTGGTGAAGGAAGATAAATATACTTCCATTCATATTGAAGAATATGAATCCGAAGCCCGGGAAACCAAGCTTGGGCCGGAAGAAATCACCCGGGATATTCCCAATGTGGGTGAAGACGCCATCAAGGATCTGGATGAAAACGGCATCATCCGCATCGGCGCTGAAGTCCGCAGCGGCGATATCCTGGTGGGTAAGGTAACCCCCAAGGGCGAAACCGAGCTGACCGCTGAAGAACGTTTGCTTCGCGCCATCTTCGGCGAAAAGGCCCGCGAAGTCCGTGATACCTCCCTGAAGGTGCCCCATGGCGAAGGCGGTATCATCGTGGATGTGAAGATCTTCACCCGCGAAAACAAGGACGAGCTTTCTCCCGGCGTGAACGAAATGGTTCGCGTTTACATTGCTCAGAAGCGTAAGATTTCCGTCGGCGATAAGATGGCCGGCCGTCACGGCAACAAGGGTGTTGTATCCCGCATTCTGCGTGAAGAGGATATGCCCTTCCTGCCCGATGGCACCCCCCTGGAAATCGTGCTGAACCCCCTGGGCGTTCCCTCCCGTATGAATATCGGCCAGGTGCTGGAAGTGCACCTTGGCATCGCCGCCAAGACCCTGGGCTGGCATGTGGCCACCCCCGTATTCGACGGCGCGACGGAAGAGGATATTGAAGAATGCCTGGCCAAGGCAGGCCTTCGCACCGACGGCAAGACCGTCCTTTATGACGGCCGCACCGGCGATCCCTTCGAAAACCCCGTAACGGTTGGCTATATGTACTTCCTTAAGCTGCATCATCTGGTTGACGATAAGATGCACGCCCGCTCCACCGGCCCCTACTCCCTGGTCACCCAGCAGCCTCTGGGCGGCAAGGCGCAGTTCGGCG
>SVHD01000055.1 GCA_015056015.1 Clostridiales bacterium | reverse complement strand
ACAAGGTTTCAGTCCTTTTCTTTATGTTCTTGCAGAATCCTAATGCAAAACGGCAAATGCACCCGGGAATATGCAGTATTTGGGATATCTCACTCCACTGCCGGGAACGATGCCAAAATAGATCAAGATTGCCCCAAATATGAAATGCACCCACCTGCGCTGGTTGGGTGCATTTTTTCTATGCTTGGAAGCAATCGTTTTGCTATTAGGGCTTTCGTTTTGTTGTTGGGTGCATATGCAATCGGATTGACATTGTTCGCAGTTGTGAGTATAATAAAAGTGGAGTTTTATATGTATTTGTCGATTAATATGAAAAATGGAGAGTGCCTATGGAATATTTATCGATAAGACAGGTATCCGAGAAATGGGGTCTATCTAAAAGACGCATCCAAACGCTATGTGCGGAGAATAGGATTCCCGGTGCGATGAGAGTCGATTATTCGTGGGTAATTCCTTCGGATGCAGAAAAACCCGCTGATGCTCGCGTTAGAACCGGAAAATACATGAAAAAGAAGGACATAGACTGAGAAGCATTCTTGGTTGAGAGGATACATGTATGGCCAGACTTGAAGAAATTACTGTAGGCAGTACTGTTAAGGGCATTATTGGTGATGAACCCGTAATGATTGTTGCGGTGCAGTGGTACGGTACCAATGTGCTTGAAATTACATATAAGAATAGTCATTGTGGATATGCAGGAAAAAGGAAACGTGCAGGTACGATTGATTCCTCTGTATCCGCTGCATGATGTGCGGTTGATTGAAGGAAAACTGGATGAAATTATGCAGATGCCCTATTCCGAGGATTATGTATGGATTACCATCCATGATGAATTGCCGCCGCCGGACGCCAAGGTGACATTGAGCGTTAATTTCCCCAATATGATGAAATTTTCCGTGGTGAATTCCAGAACGAAATTTGATCTGGATGTGAGCGCAGCGGAAGCCATGGAGAATAAAACGGTGGCGGAATTATTCAGCGATTTTTACCGCCTGCAGAATAATGATCAGCCGCCGGGAGAAATGCATATGCAGGTGCTTGAAAAAGTGATCAGAGAACTGGAGGAAAAGCCCGATGAAGCCCGTTAAGATCGTTCTTTCCGCCTTTGGTCCCTATGCAGGGGAAACGGTGATTGATTTTGGCCTGCTGGGCGAAAACGGTCTTTTTCTGATTGCCGGTGACACGGGAGCAGGGAAAACCACCATTTTTGACGCCATCAGCTTTGCCCTGTATGGGGAAGCGGCAGGGGGCAGGGAGCGCAGAAAAAGCAAATCCTTCCGATCGGATTATGCTGCGCCAAAGGCCGAAACCTATGTGGAATTTACCTTTACCCATAAGGAGCAGACCTGGATTATCCGCCGCAATCCGGAATACATCCGTGCCAAGCGAAGCGGGGAAGGAACCACCACCCAAACCGCCAATGCGGAAATGAATTGCCTGGAAACAAAAGAATATTATGCTGGCCTCCAGGATGTGAATGCCCGGGTGCATGAATTGCTGGGGCTGACGCAGGATCAGTTTACCCAGACGGTGATGATCGCTCAGGGCGATTTTCTCAAGATTCTCAATGCGGCATCGGATGATCGAAAGAAGCTTTTCCAAAAACTGTTCAATACCGGCTTATACGAGGCGGTGCGCAATAAGCTGCAGGATATGAACAGCGCCTGCAGCAGGGAACGGGAGAATCTGGACGCCCATATCGGGATTGCCGCAAAGAAAATTGATGCGGATTCCGATTTCCCGGAAAAGGAGCTTTTGCAGCAGTATTGCAGCGAGGCCAAATACGCCGAATTGCTGCTGGAAATGCTCTCCCGGCTGATTGAACAGGAAAAGCAGAAGCAGGAACAGCATGCTGCGCAGAAAGCCAGAATCGATCGGATGCGGCAGGACGCGGCCATTGAACTGGAAAATGGTAAGGCATTGAATCAGCTGTTTGCGGAATTCAGTAAATCCCGCGAGGCGCTTGAGGCCCTTATGCAGCATCAAAGCCAGGCGGACGAAATGCAGGCGCAGCTTGCCTGCGCAAGAAAGGCCCAGCAATTGCGGCCGGTTCATGTGCTGCTGAATAGTATAGGCGACCAGCTGAAAACACAGCAGCAGGAACTTGCGCAGGCGGAAAAGCGACTGAAAGAAGCTGAAGGCAAGATCCCGGAAACCGAAAAACAGCTGAAAGAAGCGCTGGCCCATCAGGAAGAAGCGGATGAACTGATGCAGCAGGCCCGTCTATTGGATGATCTGATTCCCACGCTGAAGGATCTTGGCAAACATCAGAAAGAGCAAAAACAGCTGCAGGCGGAGATTTTGATTCTGACGGCGGAAAGCCGTGAAGCGGATGCATGCTACAGCGCCGCAAAGGAAAGCTATTATCTGAGCCAGGCCGGGCTGCTCGCTTCTTCCCTGGAAAATGGCAGGCCCTGTCCCGTATGCGGCGCCTGCGATCATCCGAATCCGGCAAGGCTATCCGAAGCAGCGGTTACCCGGGAAGAAATGGATGCGGCGGAAAAGCGACGGAGAGACGCCGAAGAAAAGCTGAATGATGCATCCGGAAAACTCACTGCGATTGAGGTGAAGATCACAGCGGCTAGAGAACGCTTATCCTCCCTCGCTCTTAGCGAGGCGGAAACAGAACGCACTGTAAAGGAAAAGATAAACGAACTGAACGAAAAAGCGCGGCTGCTGCGCAATGCGATAGAATCCTGCAGGAAAGCCCTTCATGATCTGCAGCTGCAGTTCAGGGAAAACGAGGGAAAGGTACAGAGCATCCAGAAACAGATCGAAGGCACGAAAGGGAAACTGACCCGGCAGCAGCGGCTGTTTGATGAAGGACTGGCTGAATATGGCTTTACCGATGAAGAAGCATACAGGCTGGCCGTCATGACGGAAGCGGCGATGGACAAAATGGAAAATGCAATCCGCATCCACAATGAACAAAAGCAATCGTTGAGCGACCAGGTATCAAAACTGGAAGAAAAGCTGCAGGGGAGAAAGCCGGCCGATCTTTCTGCGCTGGAAATCAGGCAGAATGAATTGAATAAGGCTTTGCAGCAAGCCGATGCAGATGAAAAATGCATCGCAACGAAAGTTACGATGCATGCAGGCGTTTATGCGGAAATACAAAATGCCTGCCGTCAGCGAAAACGCAGGGAAGCGCATTGGGCCGTCGTTCGCGATCTTTATGATTGCTGCTCCGGCAAGGCCGGTGGCAATCGCAGGGCGAAGCTGACATTTGAAGCCTATGTGCAGCAGTATTATTTCAAGCAGATTGTGGCTGCTGCCAATAAGCGGCTCACGGTGCTGACGGATGGTATATTCACCCTTCGCTGCAAGGAGGAAGCGGCCGACCGCGTTCATCAGAGCGGCCTTGATCTGGACGTACTGGATCGCAGTACCGGCCAATGGCGCGATGTATCCACCCTTTCCGGCGGAGAATCCTTTCTCGCCAGCCTCGCCCTGGCGCTGGGGCTTTCCGACGTGGTGCAGGGCCAGAGCGGCGCCATCCGCATGGAGGCCATGTTCATTGATGAAGGCTTCGGCACATTGGATGAAAATGCCCTGCGGAATTCCCTGAGGGTTTTGAATGATCTTGCGGAGGGGAAACGGCTTATCGGCATTATCTCCCATGTGCAGGAACTGGAAGAGAAAATAGAGCGGAAAATCGTTGTTTCCAAGACGCTCAGGGGATCGGAAATAGCTATTGTGACCGATTAAGCAGCCATGAATGCCCCTGCTTTCCACACTGGAATTCTGCAGTGCGGAAGGTGGGGGTGTTTTATCTTATCAGGAAATCCAAGGTCAATGGGAAAACGGAATAAATGGCAAAAGTTACCAGCGGATGACGCATGTAATTCTGCTGCGTAATTCTACAGAAAATGCGGAGATTTATATTGGCAGAAATAATAAAATTACAGATTGATTATCAGAGAAACGGCGATTTCTTTTGACAAAATATTGACTGATAGAAAAAATGGCAGTAAAATAATAGTGTGATAGTGTTTATTGGTGGAAGTAGGTTTATTTCGCCGAAACGCTTATCCGCATTATTATGTCAGCACAATCATCGGAGGGAAGCAGATGCCGGAAAAGAAGGGAACCTTCACGCGGCCCAAAGCCATTCGCGCCATCTGCATGGTGGCGCTATACGGCGTGATTCTGCTGGCGGCGGTGCTCATCGGCCTGGAATGGGATCGGCGGACCGCCCGGGAAACCACAGAAACATTTGGTTCGCTGGAGGGCAGATTCATTTCCGATGTATCCCTGAATTATCGCGGACGCACCATCTATTACCGGGAAAATGAGATCACCAATTACCTGCTGATTGGCATGGACCGGGAAAAAGAGGAAACTGCGGATTTTCAGGATGGGGGACAGGCGGACTTTCTGATGCTGCTTAGCATCGACAGAAGAAACCGCGCCATCACTCCCGTGATGATTGACCGCGATACCATGGCCCAGGTGCCCATATATGGCGTATTCGGCAATCCGGCAGGGACAAGGCGAATGCAGATTTGCCTGGCCCAGGCATTCAGCGGCAGCAATGTAAGCGGCAGTGAAAACTCTAAAAGAGCCGTATCCACCCTGCTGTCCGGGATAAAGATCGATCATTATCTGCTGCTGGATATGGAAGGAATATCCCTTCTGAATGATGCGGTGGGCGGGGTGACGGTCACCCTTGCGGATGATCTGACGGCGCTGGATGCGCGGCTGAAAAAGGGCGAAACCATTTTGCTGGAAGGAAAGCTGGCCGAGCATTTCGTCCGGGGGCGCACCACGGTGGCGGACGGAACCAATGCCTCCCGTATGACCAGGCAAAAAACCTATCTGGAAGCGCTGCTCAAAACAATGCAGGAAAAAATGCGTAAAGACGGATTATTCCTGGAAAACGTATTTGACAGCATTTCCGGACACATGGAATCGGATACCATGGAAAGCGTATTGATTCATGACGCCAATGCATATTATCAATATGATTGGAAAGAATTGATTCTTTTGCCTGGGGAACATCGCCTGGGCGAGGATGGATTTGCGGAATTCTGGCCGGATGAAGCGGCCATGACGGAAACGGTTGTGAACCTGTGGTTTGCCAGGTAAGCTACGATGCTAAAGGAGGATTGCCAATGAAGCGGAGAATCTGTTGGCTGGTTTTGCTGGTATGGATGCTGGCGGCTGGCGCAAATGCCGCAGAGATGGTAAACGGTGAATATACGGATGTAACCAGCGTGATGACCCAGGATGTGGTAATCAGCCTGGAAGCCGATCAGGATTGCAGCATTTCTATTTTGCAGCCGGATGAAAAGGCCATGGCGCTGCTGGAAGATATGTATCAGTTCGTATGGGAAGAAAAAAATCGCCCTGTGCGCTATTATGATGAAGAAACCCAGCTGAAAATCCAGGCGCTGGTGCCCGGCGTGAATATTGATATTCTTCATCTGCCTGAATTTATGGCCCAGGAAATGCAGGGCGAACCAAAAGAGGACGTCAACGCCCAGCGGCTGCTGGATGTGGATTATCAGCCCGGACAGCTGGTGGTGGTCGTTCTGGGGATTGAGGAAGAAGGGGGAAGCTATCGCTGGTACCCCTACCTGGCAGAGGTAAAGGAAACCGGCCTGATTACCTATGTAATTCCTTCGGAAGATTATAAGGAGCTTGCCAACCGGCAGGTGATCTATCATGTGCTTACTGATCGGATCGGTGCGCGCGGCGGCGTGATTGCCCATGAAGAAACGGAAAATGAACGGGTTGTTACCCCCAGCAAGGGCGCGGAGGATATTACCCGTATCCGTCGCTGGTATACGGAAAACGGCAAGGAAATCAAGGATCCCTTCCGGATTTTCCTGGTGGAGCGCACCGAAAAAATGGAAGCGGAAATCAAGCGGATCGCCGAGCATATCGCCAAGGGCCAGCCTGCCATCCGCTGGTTCCCGGAGGAAATGATCCGTGAAGCGAAACTGTTGCTGGGCGGCAAGGATGAAAACGAACTGATTATTTATGATATTGTGGCCGTCATGGCGGAAAATTATCACGATACATTTGGCGATGTGGCCGCGGAAAGCGTATTTGCTTCCGTGTATACACCGGGATCCGGCATGGTGGTTTTGCTTGGCTTCCCCCGGGACGGCGCTGCGGAGGCCCCCTGGATGGATTGGTATTGCCTGCGGGCGGAAGCGCTGGAAAATGAAGCGGTGGAAATTCTCTTTAAGCAGGCCGTAATTCCCCAGATGGAAGAAGAGCCTGCCATGCTGCTGGTGCTCAGCCAGCCCATTGAATAAATGATGATTCGGAGAAAGTAAATGCGCGACGAGAAACAAAGGATGGCCAATGCACCCGAGCAGGTGGATCCGGAGCTGGTAAGCGCCATGACCGTATCCGTGGTGCAATCGCTGCAGGCGATGGGCTATGCCCAGCAGCCGGAAATGAAAAAAACGGAAAAACAGGATGCGCCCAAAACGATTGATCTGGTGGGCCTGGTTTTCCATATTCTCGAAAAATTCTGGCTGGTGGTATTATTGGCGGTGGTATGCGCCGGCGCAGCGGGCCTCTATGCCCGCAGGGCGGTGCCCACCTATACCGCCACTGCCAAACTATACATCGTAAACCCCAACAGCAACGGCATCAATATTGCCGACCTGCAGCTGGGCACGGTTTTGACGCTGGACTATCAGGAAGTATTCAAAACCTGGGAAGTGCATGAAATGGTGCGGGAGGAATTGAATCTTCCTTATTCCTATCAGCAGATGCAATCCCTGATTACCGTTACCAATCCGGAGGATACCCGTCTCCTTTATATCTATGCCACGTATCCTGACGCTCAGATCGCAGCGGATATCGCCAATGCCTATGCCAAGGCGGCCAAGACCTTTATCATCAATACCATGCGCGGCGAAGAACCCAGCGATTTTTCCATCGCGCTGGTGCCCAGTACGGCCCAGGCAGTCAGCAAAACGGGCACCATCATCAAGGGCTTTTTGCTGGGCACCATCCTGGCTATCGGCATTCTGACGCTGATGTTTGTGCTGGATGACCGGCCCCGCACGCCGGATGATATTGAAAATTATGCCGGTATTCCCACCCTGGCGGTATTGCCCTCCGTCAAGGATGCGAGAAAACTGATGGGCGAAGCCAATCAGCCAAAGACTCAGGGAGGAGGAAATCAATATGGCAAATATTGAAATCACCCGCTTTCCTGAACTGGATTATGTTTCCGCAGAGGGATTCAATACCCTGATCACCAATATTTCCTATTGCGGGAAGGACATCAAGAAAATTATGGTGACCAGCCGCTATGCCGGCGAAGGAAAATCCTATGTCACCATGAATCTGATGCGTTCCCTGGCCAGGCTTGGGCGGCGCGTGGTGGTGGTGGATACCGATCTTCGCGCTTCCGGTATTCAGACGGAATATCGCCTGCGCAATGAGCTGCGCTCCACCCTGGGGCTTTCGGAATATCTTTCCGGCCATTGCGCATTGGAAAGCGCCCTGTATCAGACCGATATCCCCAATGCCTTCATTATTCCTGCCGGGCATGAGGCCCCCAATCCCCTGCAATTGCTGGATACGGATAAAATGAAGCAATTGATGGATTGGCTTGCCGACCAGTTTGATTATGTGCTGGTGGATACGCCGCCGGTTGGCATTCTGGTGGATGCGGTGGCCCTGGCAAAATTCTGCGATGGGGCGCTGCTGGTGGTTTCCTACGGCCAGGGCAAGCGCCAGGAAATCGGCGAAGCGGTCCGCAATATCCAGCATACCGGCTGCCAGATGCTGGGCGCGGTGCTCAATGAGGTGCGCTTCAGAAAGTTGAGCAACAGGCATTATTATTACCGCTCCAAGCGCTATTCCGGCTATTACAGCAAAAAGTATTACAATTACGCGGCGCAGAAGCGGAACGCGAAAAAATGATGGGTTTTACGGATCTGCATTGTCATTTTCTTTGGGGAATTGATGATGGGCCTGCAACGGAGGAGGGCATGCACGCCTTGCTTCAGGCGGCGGCGAAGCAAAATATCAGCCGGCTTGCCGCTACGCCCCATGTCCACCCTGGAGAAATCCCTTTCGACCGGGATTTATATGATCAGCGGCTGGAAGAAGCCAGGATATATTGCCGGGACAATGGCTTGAATCTCTCATTGGTTTCCGGTGCGGAAATCAACTGGACTTATAATACCGTAGAAGCGCTGCGTCAGGGCCGGGTACATTCTCTCAACGATAGCGAATTTGCCCTGATCGAGCTTTGGCAGGAAGTTTCCTGGTATGAGGTGCAATCTATTTCAGAAAAGATTCTTCGCGCCGGGTTTACCCCCATTTTCGCCCATGTGGAACGGTATCGCTGCTTTCTCTGGCAGCCGGGCAAGGCCATGCGCATCAAGGAAAATCTGCCCGTCTGCTATCAGATGAACGCATCCTCCCTGCTGGTAAAGGGCGGGCCGGTATTCGGGCATTTTGTCAAGACGATGCTTGCCGGGGAAGGCATTGATCTGATTTCATCGGACGCCCATGACTGCCATCGCCGCCCGCCGGTGATGCTGGATGCGTATCAGGCGCTTCAGGGGCGCTGCCGGGCGGAATATGCAGAAAAGCTGCTGCATTTTAACGGAGTATGAGATGAAGGAAACATGGGAAGGACAGGAAAAGCGTATTCACAGCCTGGGGATTGAGCAATGGCATGCCCTGGGGCTGGAAGGCAATATGCTGCCCGTCACCATCTGTTTGGAGGGGGACAGCATGCGCCCGTTGATCCGCAGGGGCAAGGATCCTGTTACCATTCTTCCTTTATCCCGGCCATTAAAGATCGGTGATGTGGTGCTATTTCAGGGCGGGCCCGGGCGCTATGTGGTGCATCGGGTACGGAAAATCAGTGAGAATCGGGTGCAGACCCTGGGGGATAATTGCTGGAATCCCGATCCCTGGATGCCCCTGGAAAATGTATGGGGGCTGGTGATGCGGATGGAAAGAAATGGCCGCGTGATCCGGCTGGAGTCCTCTCTTGCCCGCTTTCTTGGGCGTGTATGGATGGCCTTTCATCCCATTCGGCTGCTTTATCGGCGCTGCCGATCGCTGGCCGCAAGGATTATCAAGAAATTACTAAGGATGGATAAGGCGCATGAATCAGCGTGAAGTGATGGAATTGATCCGTCAGGCAAAATCCCTGCCCGGGCTCATCGCGGCGCTTAAAAACAGCGATGCTGATTCCGCCCTTTATCATTGGGCCCTCCGCTATTTCCTGGATGTCCGCGCCCGGGAGCGGGGAATTCCCCTGAAGGGCACCTTTGAAATCACGCCCCTTTGCAATCTGGATTGCAGGATGTGCTACGTGCATCTGCAAAAGGATCAGCTTTGCGGGAAAGAATTACTGCCTGCTTCCGACTGGGAAAAAATTATGGATCAGGCCATTAGCGCGGGCATGATGTATGCCAGTCTGACCGGCGGCGAATGCCTCACCAGCCCGGATTTTGATCGCCTGTATCTGTATCTCCATTCCCGGGGCGTGCAGGTATCCATTCTCACAAATGGTGTTTTAATGGATGAAAAACGGGTAGAATTCTTTATGAAGCATCCGCCCTCTCTGATCCAGGTCACCCTTTACGGCGCGGATGAAGATACCTACGAGCGCGTAACCGGAAAACGAATGTTTGCCCGGGTGGTGGAAAATATCCGCAGGGCCGATGCGGCAAAGCTGCCGCTGACCATCACCGTCACCCCCAATGAATACATGGAAAAGGGGGAGGACGAACGCCTGATCCGCTTTGCGGCGGGGCTGGGCATTCCCTTCCATGTGAACAGCAGCCTCATGACGCCCCGGTCTGAAACGGGCAGGGATCAGGGATTCCGGGATTTGACGGCGGCGGATTATATGCGCCTCTTCAAGCTGGAAATTTCTCTCAAGGGCCAATTGCCGCCCCCGGAATGCGCGGCGGACCTGCCCAAAACCGGCGGAAACGCCGGGAAAGCCCCCCGTGGATTGCGCTGCGGCGGGGGACGGAGCAACTTCAATGTTACCTGGAACGGGGAATTGATTCCCTGTAACAGATTGCGACATATTTCCGCTAAAATTTTGGAGAAAAATTTTTCCAGTTGTTGGCAGGAAATCAACCATGCGGCGGAGAACTATCTCTTGCCCGCAGAATGCGAATCTTGCGCGTATCAGGATGCGGCTCGCCCTTGCGCTGCGGCGCATGGCGGAACCGGTCACGCGGCTGGGGAGCAATGCCGGTGGTGCCGGGCCATGGTGCAGGCGGGATTTGCGAAGCTCAAATGAACTGGTGACAGCAAACCAATTGGTTTGATTGCACATACATGCCAGGTTACATCCGTAACTGACATAAGGAGGAAACCCATGAAAAAGACCTATGTAACCCCCGATGTGGAAAAGGTGGCTTTCCAGTATCGTGACCAGGTGGTTGTGGCGAGTGGTGGCTCGTGTGAAGCACATTATACTGGCGTTGAAGATGCTGTAAATGGGAAATGTAACTTTTCTCATTGGACTGCTGACAATGTCCCCAAGTAAAATCCTATCATAAAATTTTATATTGACAGTTACAATCGCACCTTCAATTCCAGTTTACATGTAACCCTTCTGTAAGTGAAGGTTCATGATATGCTGTATGCACAGCCCTTTGCTGATGAATTCGCCCTCAACGATGGCGCCGGAAAGCGGCGGCCAGCGCCGGTGAATCAGGAAAGAGATTGTGGGGCAGTGAGATGGAATGCGGCCATGGCCACGCCGTTGCGCATCCAAGGACGAATGGATGCGTCCCCGATGGGGAAATCGGGGAGGGATGCGCCTGAAATCGCGCCGCATGTGTTTACTTTTCGTTCAGTGCGTTCGTTCCGAAGGAGGAAGAACAACATGAAGAAGAAGTATTTCAGCCCGAGCATTCAAAAGGTATCTTTCCGCTATCGCGATCAGGTGGTCGCCGCCAGCGGTGATCCCACGCTTAATAATCCTGATTCTGGCACCCAAATCGGTGGCAATAATGGCTATTGGGGCCAGGTTTGGGAATTTATCAATGGCGTTTGGCAGTGGTTTGAGCGCTGGTTCGGCTAATCGCTGCAAATGCTTGATCGGTTACACCGATTCGCAGCGGATGAAATAACAGCTTTCCAATGAGGGAAACCTCGGAAGGCTGTTTGCTGTACATATGAAAATGACATTGAAGGTCTAACTTGCAAAAGTAGCACGAAAGAGGGTGATGAAGGTGCCAAACGAGATTCGGGAATTCGATTCCCTCATCGATCTGCTGGAAGATCTGGATCGAGAGGGGATTGAGGGGTATCAGCGGAAACAACTTGCTGATCGTTTCATGATGCGTAAGGCTCGCATGAATGGCAGACCCTATTGTGCTTCGTTTGAACTCACTCCTCTGTGTAATTTCAATTGCAAGATGTGTTACATGCACCTTACAGAGAAGCAATTGTCCAAAGAAGGTAGGTTGCTATCAACGGATGAATGGATTTCAATTATCAACCAGGCCGTAAATGCAGGCGTGATGGCTGTTGATGTTACTGGTGGCGAATGCTTAACGCATCCCGGTTTCAAAGATATCTATCGATATTTAGCTGGCCGTGGTGTTAGAATTTCAGTTCTTACAAATGGTCAATTATTAACTGATGAAATGATTGACTTTTTTAAGGTTTATCCCCCGTCTGTTGTTCAGATTTCGTTATATGGCAGTTCTCCGGAAGCATATTTGCATGTTACCGGGCGGGATGCTTTCCAAGATGTGATGGATGCTATTGACAGATTAAAAGCGGCAAATATTCCATGCAAAATAACGATGACTCCGAATCGTTTTATGCAGAATGACACGGTTCAATTATTGGATTTATTACACAGCCTTGAAGTTGAATACGACATAGCGTTTGGTACATTAAGTGCACGACCCGAAACAGAACGCGATATTGCTGATTATATTGTTGATAATCAAGTTTATAGGGAAATAAAAAATCTTGAGATGCAATATCGAGAACAAGATAGGTGTAATAAACCTGTTGATGTGATCAGACCCTATGCTTTTCGCATAAAGGACGAAGTGGAGTTCAAAGGGCTTCCGTGTTATGCTGGCGGTTCTTCTTTCCATATTAATTGGAAGGGCGAAATGACACCTTGCATCCCTTATTACTCAGTAGCCCACTCTGTTCTAAATGGTCGGCTAAATGAGGCTTGGGAATGGATCAAACACATGACTGCAGAATATGCGTATCCGGACGAGTGTAAATTCTGTTCTTACAGAGACGTTTGCAGTGTATGTCCCGCCGAGAGAACTGCTGGGATTCTCAATGGAACCGTTAATCCATTCGTATGTAAAAGATGTAAAGAATTAAATCCTATTGATTGTGGTTGTAAGGAGGAAGAATAAATGAAGAAAGCATACAAGAAGCCGGCTGTTAAATATGTCGACTATTCCTACCAGGAACAAGTAGTAGCAACAAGTCCTGGAGAGTTTTTTTCTGGTACTGGAGATGGTAATCAATTAGGCTTCTGCACATGGTTGAGTGGATCTACGGTTACTCCCTGCACCGAGAATGTTGGTGGCGGTAACCCTTTATGCGAGGAGCAGAAGTGGAAGATGATACATTAAAAAGTATGAAAAATCTGTTTACAGTTATTAGCAACGGTTATACAAGAAAAGAAAATTCAGAAAAAGGCTTGAATTGCACAAAAACGGATGTAGCTGTTGTTTGTTTACCTGAAGTAAGCATCTGGCGCACAGAGAATAATCAGTGGATTTTTCGTTTAGCGGACGGCGCGATACATCCATGTGTGATTGCAAATTCAGATTATGACAGTATTGCACTTTATACAGAAAGCGATAGCCAATCGGATGCTGCTACTCGCTTCCTCTTGCGCACGGCATTTGAATGCCGTTTTTGTCATGAGGGGATTGTGTCCCTGCATGCGGCGTGCGTGGAAAAGGATGGCCAGGCCGTGGCATTCACCGGGGAATCCGGGCTGGGGAAATCTACCCGGGCGCGGGCCTGGGTGGAAAACTTAGGCGCGGAATGGATCAGCGGCGATCGGCCGGCGGTGCGACTGGAAAAAGAGGGGAGCACCGCATGCGGCGTGCCCTGGGATGGCAAGGAGCAGATCTTCCGCAATGTGGAGCGGCCCCTCAAGGCCATTCTGGAAGTGCGCAGAAGCGAGAGCAACTATATCCGCAGGCTCACCAAAGATCAGGCGAGGCAGCTGCTGATGCAGCAGACCTTCGTGCCCATGTGGGATACCGAAAGCGCCATTCTGGCCATGGCCAACGTGCGCAAATTGATCGATAAAACCCCCGTCTATCGCGTTTTCTGCGGCCCGGATGGGGATAGCGCCCGGGAAATTTATGATATTCTTTTCCATCATCCGGAAAAGATCAGAGAGGAAAAAGAGCAAATGAAAGTAAAAGATGGATTCGTGCTGCGCAATGTGGTGGATGAATATATCGTGATGCCTACCGGCGATAATATCGCCAAATTTGAGGGCGCGGTGGTGCTCAATGAAGTATCGGCCTTCGTATTCGAAAAACTGCAGCATCCCATGAGCAAGGAAGATCTGCTCCAGGCCATCCTGGACGAATTTGACGTGGATGAAGAAACCGCGAAAAATGATCTGGATGCGCTGGTGGAAAAGCTCAGCGATATGGGCCTGATTGACGCCTGAACGGGGAAGAAAAGAAGATGAAACAAATGCTGCGGGATATATGGAACAGGGATCGGAAGGGGTTTCTGACGATCCTGATTTTGAATGTCATCGTTTCCATGACCGGCGGTATTTCCATCGTGATGCTGATTCCCATGCTGGGGCTGCTGGATATTTCCCAGGGCTCTGTTTCTGCTTTGGCGTTTTTTACCGCGCCGCTGCAGAATCTGCCCTATGGCGCCCAGGTGTGCATGATGGTGGGGCTTTATTTCGCGCTGGTGGTTTTCAGGGCTATGCTTTCCCGGATGCTTTCGCTGAAGGAAACGGCATTCCTGGAAAGCTATTCCTATAATCTGAGGGATGCGCTGTATCAAACCGTATCCAAAGCGGATTGGGAAAAGCTGGCCGCCAGCAGGCAGACCGATACCATTACCCTTTTTACCGCCCAGTGCAATCAGGTCAGTTACGGGGTGGCGGATATCATTCATCTTTTTGCTTCGCTGGTATCCGCCCTGGTGCAGCTTTGCATCGCTATCTGGCTGAGCCTGCCGGTGACCATCTTTGTGATTATCT
Source organism: Clostridiales bacterium (assembly GCA_015056015.1). Taxonomy (GTDB): domain Bacteria; phylum Bacillota; class Clostridia; order Christensenellales; family Aristaeellaceae; genus RUG563. The sequence goes on along the minus strand of SVHD01000055.1, from coordinate 3,979 downwards.
GCGGCGGGGTATTCATCCTGGCGTTTAAAAAGATGTTCCGCATTTCCAAGGAATATGGGGATGAGCTGATTAAAATCAACCGCTCCATGTATTCCGAATTGATTAACCAGCTGCGCAGTGTGAAGGAAGTGCGCACCTATAATGTGCAAAAAGAGCACGCGGCGCTTTTTGAAAATATCAGCGATTCTTTCCGCCAGGCCAAAATGAAATTTACCCGGCTGCGCGCCGTGCCCCAGGTGATTTATTCCTGCGCAGCGGCGTTCATGATCGGGATTATTTTCGTGGTAAGCGTGCTGATTTTCAAAATGGATACGGCGCGGCTGATGGTGCTGGTGTATGTGTTCATGCGGCTGTGGCCCGTTTTCAGCGGGGTATACGGCCGAATCCAGAGCATTCTGACCAGCGTTCCGGCTTACGAAAAACTGAAGGAAGCCATGGATAACCTATCCAAAGAAGAAGCGGAACCGGAAAATGCGCCGCGGCTTTCTTTTGAAAAGCAAATCGAATTCAGGGATGTATCCTTTGCCTATCAGGGCAGCGAAGAAGCGGTGCTGAGGCACGTTTCCTTTACCCTGGATAAAGGGAGCATTACCGCCCTGGTTGGCCGCAGCGGCGCCGGAAAAACCACCATTGCCGATCTGCTGCTGGGCTTTTTGCAGCCAACGGAGGGAGAAATCCTGATTGATGGGGTGGCGCTGAATTATGAAACGCTGCCCGGCTGGCGCCATGGCCTTGGCTACATTCCCCAGGAACCCCTGATTCTGAATGCATCCGTCCGGGAAAATCTGCAAAGATTCCATCCCCATGCCACGGAAGAAGAAATGATTGAGGCGCTGAAAAAATCCCAGGCCTGGGGCTTTGTCAGCAATCTGAAGGAGGGGCTGGATACCACCCTGGGGGATCAGGGCGTCCGGCTTTCCGGCGGCGAACGGCAGCGGATTGTGCTGGCCCGGGTGCTGCTGGGCAATCCCCGGCTGATTATCATGGATGAGGCCACCAGCGCCATGGATTATGAAAGCGAAACGGCTGTTCGCCAGGCGATCCGGGAATTGGATAAACAGATTACCGTTGTGGTCATCGCCCATCGGTTGGCCACCGTGCGCACTGCCCAGAATGCACTCGTTCTGGAAAATGGCACAATAACCGAGGATGGGAATTTGACAGAATTACTGAATCGACCGGACGGCTACCTAAATCGGTTACTTTTTGTCGAATAATACTTTACAAAAAGATGGTTACAGTGGTAAAATAATGTAACGGAATGATTCCGATGCGGAAACATCCTGCGATTAACTCTTTGTACGAAAGGGATGGGCACAGTGAAGCGAGAGTATGGCGATTCGATTCGGTTTCGCCTGTTGAAATGGCTTCATCCGCTGATGATGCTGGCTGTCTTTGCTGGTTTTTGCCATTTAATTTATTTCCCGCATTATTCGGTTGATTTTTCCTGGCGTGTTCAATTTCTGATATGGATTTCCTATCTGCTGATCAATTGCAATCTGGAAAAAACGTATCACGGCCTGTCCATCGGTTTGCTGAGGATAACGGAATTGATCTATTCCCAGACGCTTTCCAGCGTGATCAGCACCGGATTTATGTATCTGGTCTTTTCCCTGTACAAGAATCATTTCCTTTTGTTCTGGCCTTTGCTGGCGATTCTGGCAGTGCAATTCATTTTCAGCGCAGGGTGGACGCTGATTGCCAATGCGCTGTATTATCACAGGTATCCGGCCCCGAAAACGGCGCTTGTCTACCGGAAGGAATCCGATTTGTACAGAATTGAATCCATCCGGTATTTCCACGATCATTTTGACGTCCGGAAGACAATTGAAAATCCGGATGACGATGCCGCCGCCATTCTGGATCAGCTGAAGGATGTGGAGGTGGTCATTGCGGCCGGGATCAATTCAGAGCTTCGCAATTGCATCGCCAAATACTGCGTGGAGAGCAATATTACGGGTTATTTCGTTCCGCATCTGGGGGATATCATCATGGCGGGCGCCGAGCATATGCCCACATTTGGGCAGCCGGTCATGCAGGTTCGCCGTGCCAATGTGCGGAATGAATATATCGCCATTAAGCGGTTTCTGGATATGCTCATTTCTTTCCTTGGCATTTTGATTGCCAGCCCCTTTATGCTGGCCACCGCGATTGCCATCAAGGCCCACGATGGCGGGCCGGTATTCTATCGGCAGACCCGCTTGACGCAGAATGGCCGTCCCTTCTCGATTCTTAAGTTCCGCAGCATGAAAGTGGATGCCGAAAAGGATGGCGTGGCCCGGCTGGCCAGTGAAAACGATCAGCGTATTACCCCGGTGGGCAAGATTATCCGCGCCATTCGTCTGGATGAATTGCCTCAGCTGTTTAATATCCTGATCGGGGATATGAGCCTGGTTGGCCCACGGCCCGAACGGCCTGAAATCGCGGCGGAATACGCCCAGAAATTGCCGGAGTTTTCGCTGCGGCTGCAGGTAAAGGCCGGACTCACCGGCATGGCGCAGGTGTACGGCCGATATAATACGGAGCCGTACAGTAAACTGCAGATGGATTTGATGTATATCAATCAGATGTCATTGATTACGGATATCAAGCTGCTGTTCTATACGGTAAAGATTCTCTTTGTGAAGGAAAGCACAGGGGGGATAGAAGAAGGCCAGAAAAACGCATTGCTTGCCGGGAAAAAAGCAAAGACCGAAAGGCGTTCCGCCTGAAAAAGCGCGAAAGGCATCAGGATTCAAACGGAAAACCAGCCGGCAACCAGCAGCCATTTTACTTGCTGTTAGGCTTTTGTCAGAGTGAGATCCGCGATGTGTGCGCGGCAGTCCTGCTCAATCTGCGCCTTTGGCAATTTCATTGCGCAGCCTGATTTAACGGGAATTCTTGTGGCAGGCAGTAACGATGGATTTCTGCATTACGAATCGAAAACATTCGGCAGCGATTGTTTCTTGCTAAGTTGCCCAAAAGCGGCGGAGACCGCCCAGCGTGTCTGACCGTAGCTGACTGCGGTCAGATTGCTGGTTTTGGGGAGATTGCGGGTAAGGAATTCGTGGGCTGGTAGTTGGACGTAGTGGGCTGTAGTTGAGCGTAGTCTGTAGCTGGGGTCCCGGTGGGGACAAAATACATAAATAGATGCCTTGAGAGAAAGGTAGAATACAGATGAGAGTTGCTTATTGCACCGGCTTCTGGTGCACGAATATCGGTAATGGATTTTTCAGCCTTGGCGTCGAGCATGTGCTCAAGAAAGTATTGGGTGAAAAGAACGTCACGGTTGTTTCGGATTTTCAGACATATACGACAAGCTATGGTAAACGTCTGTATGTCGATCAGAATCAGCTGGAATACATTTCTGCGCTTGATGTGGATTATGTTGTACTGGCCGGTCCGGTGATTTCCAAGTACTTTCTCGGTCTGTGGAAGGATATTCTCCTGAAGCTCAAGGAACGTGGGATCAGTTATATTATCCTGAGTGCCGGTACCATGAAAATGAATGAAACTTCCCGTCAAGAGATCAAGGCATTCTTCAAGGAATGTCCGCCTTATGCCATCTCCTCTCGGGATGAATCTGTTTATAGCGAATTTGGTGCATATGCCAAGCATGCCTATAATGGCATATGCTTTTCGTTTTTTACGCCGGATTGCTACTCTCCTGCAGGAATGAGTGGTCTGAGTCCTTATGTAGTCTATAACTTCGATAAGATTGACGAGCCGGAAATCTGGAAGGATACCGGCGATGGAAAGGCGTCTGCACAGCAGTTTGAATATGAGGGCAGTATATACAAGATTGCTTATCCCAAATGGCTGACGGCGCTTTCTGCGAAAACGGATCGTTTCACGGATGCGCTCATTTATGCCATGAGTGTTCTGCCTGCAAAGAAGCGTAAGAGCGAAGTTGGCAACTTCCGCGTGATCCGCACGGATCATCGTTTCCATCCGCATTTCCGTGGCAAGATTTATCGCCAGCATAATTCTTTCGTGGCGG
>SVHD01000007.1 GCA_015056015.1 Clostridiales bacterium | reverse complement strand
GCCGCCTGGTGGAAGAGCATTATGTATCCGGCTGGGATGATCCCCGGATGCCCACCCTGTCCGCCATGCGCCGCCGGGGCTATACCGGCTCCGCCATCCGGAATTTCGTGGAGCAGGTTGGCCTTTCCAAGGCGGATTCCACGGTGGATGTGCAGATGCTGGATGCCTGCGTCCGGGCTGATATGGAAAAAATGCCCCGGGCCATGGCTGTGCTCAATCCCCTGAAGCTGGTGTTTACCAATGTGCCCGATGATTGGCAGGATGAATTGCCTATGGAAAATCATCCTGATTTCCCCGAAATGGGTCAGCGGAATGTGACCATCAGCAAGGAAGTATGGATCGAGCAGGAAGATTTCATGGAAGAACCGCCCAAGAAATTCTTCCGTCTGAAGCCCGAAGGCGAAGTTCGTCTCAAGGGCGCCTATATCATCAAATGTGAAAATGTGGTCAAAAATGAAGCGGGCGAAATCGATCATGTGGAATGCTCCATCGATCTTTCTTCCCGCAGCGGCTCTGAAGGCGCAAATCGCAAGGTCAAGGGCACCATCCACTGGGTCAACGCCCATGACTGCGCTTCTTTTGAAGCCCGGCTGTATGATCAGCTGATGACCGAGGAATGGGATACCGCTTCTCCCGAAGAAAAGAAGGATGTGACCAAATTCCTCTCTCCCGATTCCCTGATCGTTACCAATGGCTATTGCGAGCATGCCCTGGTTTCCGCCAATGTGGGCGATACCTTCCAGTTCCTGCGCAACGGCTATTTCTGCAAGGATCGGGACAGCACGGATGATCATCCCGTGTATAACCGGGTGGTCAGCCTCAAGAGCAGCTTCAAGGTGTAATTCAAAATACAAACACGGGGAGATTGCGATGAAAGAAAGCATACGCAATATCCCGGAGTGGTTTTCAGAGGGAGCGCGAGGGAGGCACTTTTGCCTCAAAAGTGCTTCCCTCGCAAAAATCTTAGGAGGAATAAACATGGAAGTACGTACTCGTTTTGCGCCGTCTCCCACGGGCTTTATGCATCTGGGCGGCGTGCGTACTGCGCTCTATAACTATCTCTACGCCAAGAAAAACGGCGGCAAATTCATCCTGCGCATTGAGGATACCGACCAGGAACGCTTTGTGGAAGGCGCAACCCAGGTCATCTACGATACCCTCAAGGGCTGCGGTATGGATTGGGATGAAGGCCCCGATGTGGGCGGTGATTACGGCCCCTATGTGCAGAGCGATCGGAAGGAAATGTATCTGCCCTACGCCAAGGAACTGGTGGAAAAGGGCGCGGCCTACTATTGCTTCTGCACCAAGGAAGAACTGGATGAACGCCGCGCTGCCGCGGAAGCCAGGGGTGAAGTATTCAAGTATGACAAGCATTGCCTGAATCTTTCCAAAGAAGAAGTGCAGGCGAAACTGGATGCCGGCGTGCCCTACGTCATCCGCCTCAATTGCCCCACCGAAGGCGAATCCACCTATGACGACGTGGTATTCGGCCATATTTCTTTCCCCAATGATACCCTGGATGATATGGTGCTGATCAAGGCGGACGGCATGCCCACCTATAATTTCGCCAACGTAATTGACGATCATCTCATGGGCATCACCCATGTTATGCGCGGCATGGAATATCTTTCCTCCACCCCCAAGTATAATCTTCTCTACAACGCCTTTGGCTGGGAAATTCCTCAGTATGTGCATCTGACCACCGTTATGCGCGATGCCCAGCATAAGCTTTCCAAGCGCGACGGCGACGCCTATTATTCCGATTTCATTGATAAGGGCTATCTGAAGGAAGCGCTGATCAACTATCTGGCGCTGGTGGGCTGGAATCCCGGTGATGACCGGGAATTCTTCACCATGGATGAACTGGTGGAAGCCTTTGATATTCATCGGCTGAATAATTCTCCCGGTATTTTCGACGTGACCAAGCTGACCTGGATGAACGCCCAGTATATCGCCAAGATGGATTTTGAGGAATACCTCAAGATGGCCACGCCCTGGTTTGATAAGGTGCTGGCTGGGAAGAACATGGATTATCGCCGGCTGGCGGAACTGATGCAGGGCCGCACCGAAGTATTCAATCGCATCCCCGATATGGTCTCCTTCCTGGCGGAAATGCCTGAATATGATAATGAGCTCTACTTCCATAAGAAGATGAAATGTGATGAAGCGGTGGCCAAGGAAAATATCGCCCTGATGCTGCCCGTCATCGAAAATATCACCGAATGGACGGAACAAAACTTGCATGATACGGTGATGGCTGCCATCGCCGAATCCGGAAAGAAAAACGGCGCGGTGCTCTGGCCCCTGCGCATTGCCATTTCCGGCCTTGCCAATACCCCCGGCGGCGCCTTTGAAATTGCTTATCTGCTGGGCCGGGATGAAACCCTGCGCCGGCTGAAGAATGCCCTGGAGCGTCTGGGATAAGGCTTGCATTTTTGTGAAATTCAAGCTATAATAACATCAGATATAAGTGGAGGTGCTTTCCCATGAAATCCATTCCGATCAAGCTGAGCTTTGCTGAAGAAGTCAAGACCTTCGTCAACACCGTCAATCGCTATCCCTACGAAGTGGACCTGCGCGCCGGCCGTCACGTGGTCGACGCCAAATCCATCCTGGGCATCTTCTCTCTGGATCTTTCCAAGCCCATCACGCTGGATGTTTACAATGATGATTGTGATGATCTGATTGCCGATATCCAGCAGTTCACCATCTGAGGATCGTGTAAAAAAGAGCGCTGAGCAGAATTTCTGCCGCGCTCTTTTTTATTTGCCGATAAGCGGCTCATCATTTCCGGTTTTTCCGCATAGGATAGGCCGGGGTGAAAAGATATGCAGGGAAAAATCTTTCTGCCGCCGGAAATCAGGAGGGATGTGCCGCGCATCATCCTTTCCGGCGGGGAGGAATTATTGCTGGAGCAGCACGGCGGGCTTTTTTCTTATGACAGCAAATGCATCCGGATCCGTACCGGGGCAGGGCTGCTGACGGTGGAGGGGGAAAAGCTGGTGATTGAATATTTCGGTGTGCAGGATCTGATGATTCGGGGGAAAATCCATGCCCTGAGGATGGATGAAAGCATAAAATGATCGGGCGGATGATGGTGCGCTTTCGCCTGGATGGGCTGGGCGCGGAAAAAATGCTCAATGCAGCCAGGCAGCAGGGATTGCCGCTGGAAAAGGTAGAACGGGGAAAAAACAGAGAAATATTCCTTCATTGCCCGATGCGATCCTATCCTGCATTTTGCGAATTGGCCCGGGAAAAGGGCTTTTCGGTGGGGGAAGCGATTCCGGTCGGGGGATACTGCTGGCTTCAGTATCTGCGATCCCGCTGGGGGCTGATAGTGGGCGCGGCGCTTTGCCTGGCGCTTTTGATTGCTTCCATGGGATGCGTCTGGCAGGTGCAAGTGGAAAATGCCGGGGCCTATGCCGGGGAGGTAAGGCTTTTTCTGCAGGAAATGGGCGTCAAGGCAGGAATCAGAAAAGCGGATGTGGATGTATCCCTTCTGCGGGAAAAGCTGGAATGGCGTTTGCCCCGGGTGAAATGGGTGCAGGTAGAAATGCGGGGCGTTGTTCTGGCGGTACGGCTGGAAGAGGGCGTGCCCCCGCCGGAAATTGAAAGCGCAGGCGCTCCTGGGGATGTGATTGCCGCATCGGATGGAATTTTGACCCGGCTGACCGTTTTTTCCGGTACGCCGGCTGCAAAAACCGGGGATTATGTGCGTAAGGGGCAGATTCTGATCCGGGGGGAGGAACGGGGAAGCGACGGAGTGATGATTCCCGTAAAGGCCCGCGGGGAAGCCATGGCCCGCAGCTGGGCCACGGCCCGGGTACAATTACCGCTGTGGGAAATGATCTCTTTGCCAACCGGAAGGCAGGAAACCCGCCGGGTGATCATGTCGCCGGTATTTTCTTTTTCTGCGGCGGAGGAGGCAGAATACTTGACCTCCGATCGCAGGATTGAAACGCTCCCCCTTGGCGGCGCATGGTTTCCCCTCTGGCTGCAAAGGGAGGAATTTTTGGAGGTCTCCCTGGAAAAAAGCCAAAGGGATGCGGAAGAAGTGAAGCAGGAAGGGGCCCGGGCGGCCCTGCGGATGCTGAATCAAAGCCTGAATCCGAATGAAATAGTTGACAAATGGGTAGATTTTAGTATGATAGAAGGGGATACTATTGTGGTAGAGGCCACGGCGGAAATCATCCGGGATATTGGCCGCTATCAGAAAAACTAAAGGAGATGCACGTATTTTTGCAATTGACGCTTGAAAACATGGAATCGTATATGAGCCTCTTTGGGCTCAATGACCGGAATATGGCTGCCCTGGAGCAGGAATTGAATGTGACCGTTTCCCTGCGGGAAAAGGAATTGGTGGTGCAGGGGGAAAAGAGCGACGCCGAACTGGCAGAGCAGGTTATTGCCAAGCTGCTGGAAATGCTGCACAGGGGAGAAGTGATCGATGCTTCCCGCATCCGCTATGCCGTGGCACTGGCCCGGGAAGGCAGGCTGGAGGAGATTTCCGAAATTCTTTCCGATGTGGTGGCCATTACGCACCGGGGACGCCGGATCCAGTGCAAAACCCTGGGGCAGAAGGAATATGTATCCGCTGTCCGGGAAGGGGAATTGACGCTGGCAGTGGGGCCTGCGGGCACGGGCAAAACCTACCTGGCCATGGCCATGGCTGTGGTGGCGCTGAAGAATAAGGAAGTGGAGCGTATTGTGCTCACCCGCCCTGCGGTGGAAGCGGGGGAAAGGCTGGGCTTTTTGCCCGGGGATATGACCCAGAAGGTGGACCCCTATCTGCGGCCTTTATATGATGCGCTGTATGAAATGATGGGTGTGGAAAGCTATCAGCGGCTGGTGGAAAGAGGCACGCTGGAAGTGGCGCCCCTGGCCTTCATGCGCGGCCGTACACTGGCAGACGCCTTCGTGATTCTGGATGAAGCCCAGAATACCACCACCGAGCAGATGAAAATGTTTTTGACCCGCCTGGGCGCCGGATCCAAATGCATCGTGACCGGCGACGTTTCCCAGATCGATTTGCCCAAGGGCAAAAAGAGCGGTCTGGTGGAGGCTATGGAAGTGCTGCAGGATGTGCCGGGGATTTCCATCGTGGAATTGACGGCCAAGGATGTGGTGCGCCATGAATTGGTGCAGAAAATTGTTCGTGCCTATGAACGCTACGAGGCAAAGGAAGGGAAAGAGGCATGAAGCACGAAAGCAAGCAGAAGGAAAAAAAGAAAAAGGGCTGGCTGAAGGAATATTTGCGTTCGGCGGCCGCCCTTCGCGTGCTGATCTGCATTGTAAGCCTGGCCATTTTGGTTGCGCTGTTTGAAGTGGCCATTGTGCCGGTGCGATACAATCTGAAGGTTGGCATGGTGCCCAATTATACCATTGCGGCCACCAAGGATGTGGTGGATGAAGTGAGCACCCAGAAGCAGCGGGAATTGGCTGCTTCCCAGGTGACGCCCACCTATCGCTATCAGGAGGGCATCACGGAAGAGGTTCTTGCCGATTTTGATCAGATCTTTGCGCAATTGCGCGCGGTGCGCCAGTATGGGGCTACCCTGCCCAATCCATCCGCCAACAGGGTCTATACCAAGGATGAATTGCAGTATGCCAAGGATATGCTGACCCTGATCACGCTCCGGGATTATCAGATTTCCACCCTGCTGCGCTGCAGCCAGGAAGAATTGGAGGAGGCCTATACCCTGCTGTATGCCGCTTTGCAGAGCATGATGCAGAGCCATGTGACCGAGGGGCAGGAGTACGTTGCGGTTAACAGCATCCGCCAGATTGTTAATTACCGCATCTCCATTCCCATCGGGCAGAATATCGTGCCTGCGCTGCTCAATAGCTGCATTCAGCCCAATATGCTCATTGACCAGGAGGCCACCGATGCGGCCCGTGAAGAGGCGCGCCAGGCCGTGGAGCCCGTGGTTTACAAACAGGGGCAGAATATCGTGGTGCGGGGCGAAGGCCGTGTCACATCCGGCCAATTGCAGATGCTTTCTACCCTGGGCCTGCTCAGCGATAGCGGCGTGGATCTTCCCATGTATCTGGGGGCGGCGGCGCTGGTGCTGCTGGTCATTGGCGGATTGCTGTTTTTGCTCCGGGAGGAAAATCATCATATCCTGAATGATACATCCCGCCTGATTTTACTCTTTGCCATTCTGATTGTTTCCCTGGGCCTTTGCATTCTGGCCCGGCTGATCAACGCCTATCTTGCGCCCGTTCTGCTTTGCGGCATGCTGGTGACGGTGCTGCTGGGGGTGCGCCCCGGATTGCTGTGCAATGCTGCCATGGTGCTGCTGGTGGCATTTCTGGCGGCTGGCGGCAGCGAAGAATACACCGAAAAGATGGTGCTGATGATCTGCACCGGCATCATTTCCGGCTCCGTTACCGTTTTGACCATCAGCCATCGTGTTCACGGAAATCGATTCAAGGTATTGCTTGCCGGCCTGGTGGCCTGTCTGATCGATTTTGCCACGATTCTTTCCATCGGCCTGATGACCGCCAATAATCTTTCCGGTTCTCTTGCCAATGCGCTTTATCGTATAGGGGGCACGCTGATCTCTACGCTGCTGTGCATTGCCCTGCAGCCTTTGCTGGAAATGATCTTTAATCTGCCCACGCCGATTAAGCTGATGGAATTATCCAATCCCAATCAGCCCCTGCTTCGCCGGCTTTTGCTGGAAGCGCCGGGCACCTATCATCATTCCACTATTGTGGCTAATCTGGCAGAGGCGGCCGCCGAAGCTGTGGACGCCAATCCCCTGCTGGCCCGGGTGGGCGGCTATTATCACGACGTGGGCAAATTAAAGCGCCCTCTCTATTTCAAGGAAAATCAGCTGGGCGGGCAGAATGCCCATGATCATACGGATCCCAGGGTTTCTGCCGCCATCGTCACCTCCCATACCCGGGATGGGGTGCAGATTGCCAAATCCTATCGTCTTCCCCAGGAAGTATTGGATATTATCGCCGGGCACCATGGGGATACGCCGGTGATGTTCTTCTATCATAAGGCCCTTCAGCAGGCAGACGGCAAGCCGGTGGATATGGATTCCTTCCGCTATGAAGCCAAGCCCCCGTCCACCAAGGAAGGGGCCATCGTGATGATGTGCGATACCATCGAGGCCGCCGTGCGCAGCCTGAAAAATCCCACCCCGGAAAGCATTGAAGATTTTATTGTGAAGCTGGTGCGCGGCAAGCTGGAGGATGGTCAGCTTTCCGATACGCCATTGACCTTCCGGGATATTGATAAGATCTGCTCTGCCGCTGCGCAGGTGCTCATCGGCGTTTTCCATGAACGGATTGAATACCCGGATATGGAAGATGACAAGGTGAAAAAGGCCCAGGCGGAAAGCCAGGCGGCAGGAGAAAAACAGGAAACTGAGAAGGAAGCGGCGCCTGAGCAGGAGGCTGCTTCTGCCCCTGCGGCCCTGGATTCCATGACGCTGCTGGATCCTGAAACCAAGGAACCGATGCACGTGGTGATTCCGGAGGTTTTGCCCCAGGCGATGAAGGTGGAGCCCCCTGCCATTATCCGGCCCGTTGTGATCAATAAGCTGGATTTCATTGAACCGCTGCCCACCAAGGCCGATGAAGAGGCCTTGCGGCTGCAGGAACTGGGCAAGCAGGCGGAGCAAAATGCACAGACCGAAAATACGGCTGCTGCGGAAGGAAACAAGCCGCAGGATGAAGCTGAGGATAAAGCATGAATACACGATTGGAAATTGAATGGAACGTGGAAGAAATTCCGGGTGTGGTGGAGGATTTAAGCCGTACGGCGGCGGAATGCGTAAAGGCGGAGGGCATCGGGAAAAAGGTATATGCCCATCTGACCATTACCGATCATGAGGAAATCCGCCAGATCAATCGGGAATACCGGGGCATTGACCGGGCCACCGATGTGCTTTCCTTCCCCTCCACCGATTGCACCCCCGAAAAAACCCTGGGCCATTGCGAAAAGAAATTGCTGCGGGAAATGGACGAAACGGGATATTGCTTCCTGGGCGATATCATCATTTCCCTGCCCCGGGCCCAGGAGCAGGCGGAGGAATACGGCCATAGCCTGAAAAGGGAAATGGCCTATCTGACCGCCCATGCCATGTTTCATCTGATGGGATACGATCATATGGAAGAGGAAGATAAAAGGAGGATGCGGGCCATGGAAGAAAAGGCATTGGGATTGGCTGGGGCTGCCCGGGTTACCGATGAGGAATTGATCGAAATGGCCATGGATGCCATGCAGTTTTCCTATTCCCCCTATTCCCATTTCAAGGTGGGCGCCGCGCTGCTTTGCAAAGACGGCAAGGTATATACCGGCTGCAATATCGAAAACGGATCCTATGGCGCCACCAATTGTGCGGAGCGCACCGCCCTTTTCAAGGCGGTCAGCGAAGGCGAAACGGAATTTACCGCCATTGCAGTAACGGCGGAAAAATCCCTGCCCTGGCCATGCGGCATCTGCCGGCAGGCGCTGAATGAATTTGCTCCTGATTTGCGGGTGATTGTGGCCTGCGGGGATGAAAGGGATGAAGCGCCCCTGACGGCGCTTTTGCCCCATGGCTTTGGGCCCAGGCAGGGCACGCTGGATTTCCTGGGAAAAGAATAATAAAAAAAGCTGCCGGATTGGATCCGACAGCTTTTCTTTTCACTTTTTATACGCTCAGCACCAGCAGGCTTGCGCCGGCCATAATCATGCCGATAATCTGATTTCGGGAAAGCTTTTCCTTGAATATAATGAAGGAATACAGCACGGAGAGCACCAGAATGCCGCCGTTGGAAACAGAAAAGAGGATGGTGGCGTCCATAATATTGAGCATATAGACCATCATATGGCAGGCCAGGGTGGCGGAGAGGCAGCAGATGAACAGATAAATCAGCGGCTTCCGGGGAATCTTAAAGCCCTGAATCAGCGCTTTGGGATTTTTCGCGCCCAGCATGATGGCATAAAGAACGGCCATGCCAAGGAAGGTGAGCATGATCATTTCGTTGCGCTCTGCGCCATTGGCATTGACTTTTTGCAGATTCAGAAAAACGGAATACATGCCGTTGGAGATGAAAAGGGCGATGCACCAAAGAATGAATTTCTTGGAATTGCCCTTCAGGGAAAGCCCATCCAGATTCATCACCACGAAGGAAACCAGCATTACCACAATGGCCAGGAAATGAATCAGGCTCAGGGAATCGCCCAGGAAAAGAATATTAAAAACCATGGGCACCACGATGCCGCCAAAGAGCATGGCGATCATCTGGAAGGAATAGGATCCCGTGCGCCCGGCCTGGATCATGGAGGTATTATAGATCAGCAGCGTGACCGCATTGAGCAGACCCAAAAGCAGCGTAAGTGGGGACGGGGCAAAGCGCCCACCGGCCAGGAGGAAGGTGGCAAAGCCGATAAAAATGCCGTAGCTGATGGAAAAAACACCGGATGTGAGAGATGAATCCTCACACTGATAATGAGCGGAAAATAATTTCAAGAACAGGGATTGCCAGGAATAGAAAAAGACCATCGCTACAGTCAGCAAAATAACCATCATTTTTCCCTCGTTTCCCCAATTTCCCTATCATTATAGCGCAGGAAATAGGTTTGTCAATCCAGAAAAATTTAAAATAGGGATGCAAATTTATCCCGATCTATGATATAATATTGCCGTTGCAGCATTCCGGTAAGTGATGACTGCAGGATTAGGAGGAAAAGAAAGAAAATGTCCAAAGGAAAAGAATTTCATTCCGGGTTTGCCACCATCGTAGGCCGTCCCAACGTAGGGAAATCCACCCTGCTCAATACCCTGATCGGGGAAAAGGTGGCCATCGTATCCAGCCGTCCCCAGACCACCCGTAACCGCGTGATGGGCGTGATGGGCGGCGAAAACAGCCAGATCGTTTTCGTGGATACCCCCGGTATTCATCGCCCCCGCACCAAGCTGGGCGAATTTATGGTGAAATCCATTGAAGAGGCCATGGAGGGCATCGACGCCCTGCTGGTGCTGGTGGATGTGACTGCCATCGGCCCCCATGATCGCTCCATCGTGGAGGAAATGAGCCATAAAAAGGTATATAAAATGCTGGTGCTCAACAAGATCGATATGAAGGAGCCCCAGGATCTGCTGGCCATCATTGATTCCTTCAAGGATGCCGGCTATGACGCCATCCTGCCCGTCAGCGCCCGCACCGGCGATGGGGTGGAGGAACTGAAAAAGCAATTGACCGCGCATCTGCCCGTCGGCCCCCAGTATTTTCCTGATGATATGCTCACCGATCAGCCTGAACGGGATATCTGCGCCGAACTGATCCGGGAAAAAGCCCTGCGGAATCTGCGGGATGAAGTGCCCCACGGCGTGGGCGTGGAAATGATGGCCATGAAGAAGGAAAATGATCATTTCATGGAAATCGACGCCACCATCTATTGCGAACGGGATTCCCATAAGGGCATCATCATTGGTAAGAAGGGCGCTATGCTGCAAAAAATCGGCGGCGAGGCCCGGGCGGATATCGAAAAGCTGCTGGGGATGCATGTGAATCTGCAGTTGTGGGTGAAGGTTCGTCCCGGCTGGCGGGATTCCATGGAGGATCTCAAGACCCTGGGCTATACCCCCAACCGGTAATTCAAATGAATATTGCTTTGGTTTGTATCCACGGCATTATGGGCTCGCCCCGGCAGTTTGATCCTGTCGGGGCGCGGCTCTTTGATCGCTGCGATGTGATTGCGCCTGTGCTTCCGGGGCACGGGGGAAATGCCCTGGATTTTGCAAAAAGCAGCATGGAAGCATGGCAGGAAGCCGTCGATCGGACGGTTGCCGACGCCTGCGGGAAATATGATCGGGTGATTTTGCTGGGGCATTCCATGGGCGGATTGCTTTTGTGGAAAGCGGCGATGAAATATCCGGCAGCGGGCCTGATTGCTGTGGCCATGCCGCTGAAATTCCGGTATCTGCCCCATGCGCTTTTCAATTGCCTGAAGGTGACGTTTACGAAAATTCCCTGCGTTCCCCGGGAAATGTGCGGGGTGGATCCGCATCCGCTCTATGCCTGTTTTGGCTGGATTCCCCGGTATCTGGAATTATTCCGGAAGGCAAGGGAGATCAGAAGCTGTTTAAAGCAAATTCAGGCCCCTGTGCGCTGTTTTTACTTTGAACGGGACGAACTCTGCTCCCCGGCTTCTGCGGGCTGTATGCCCCCTCAAATTCCGTTAAAGATGCTTCCGGATTCCCGCCATTCGGAATGGACGGGGGAAACATACGACGCCATCGCTGATGCAGTGCTGGATTTGTTGGAAAGTCAAAATTGAGAGGAAATCCTCAACACAAAGAAGGGGATAAAAAATGCCTCCCCAATCAACGGGGAGGCATTAATGCTTTTTTTCAATCAGAATTATTTCCTATAGCTTTCTTGGAAGGGGCGCGGGGGAACCATTCTTTGGCTTCAAAGAATGGTTCCTCCGCAATTATTTTTCCTTAATCCATAATCAGATCCATGCCGTTGGGGGTCATGGTGTATTTGCTGTCGGCGGTGCCTTCGCCCTGCTGGCCGAATTTGCTGATGCCGGCGGAAAGCACGGTGCCATCTTCCGTCATGGCGATGACGAAGAGGCTGCCGCCCATGACCATAACCACATCGCTGTCCCAGCATTTGCCGGGAAGCACGCCTTCGGTAGAGGAGGATCGGAAGCCCTGGCCCAGCTGACCGTAGCTGTTATTGCCCCAGGACCAGAGGGAACCATCGGAGAGAATGGCATAGGTCTGGCTGGAATAAGCGGCCACATAGGTGACGGGCAGATCAAGAGGCACGGCGGTGGGGATTTTTACGGTCTTGCCTTTGGTATCATAGCCCAGCTGGTGCATATCATTTTTGCCCCAGGTCCAGAGGGTGCCCTCGGTATCCAGCAGAACCACGCTGGCGCCGCAGGCGTCGATATAGGCGATATCAATATCGCCGGTATCGATCTTGACGGGCTTGAGCTGATTTTTGTTGGTATCGGGAAGCAGGGTGTTGAATTCATTATCACCCCAGCCCCAAAGCTGGCCATCAGCATCCAGCGCCAGGGAGAATTTGCCGCCGCAGGCAATCTGCACGATATTGGAAAGGGGCAGCTTGGCGGGCGTTTTGGTCTTTTTCGTGTTGCCGTTGCCTACCTGACCCTGGCTGTTGCGCCCCCAGGCGTATACTTCGCCGTTTTCCGTCAGCATCATGGCATGGCCAAAGCCGGTGGCCAGGGCAGCAGGCTTTTCGGGCAGGCCGGTGAGCACATGGGTGGAATAGGTGCCTTCCGCCACGGTCAGAGGCAGATAGGAATTATTGCCTACGCCGTATACCGTGCCATCCTCCATCCAGAGGAAGCTGTAATCGGAAGCGGGAATGACGTCCTTGATCTGGGAAATATCGATATTCTGATTCTTGCTTTTGAAATCGCTGATTTTGAAGCTCTGCTTCTGATTGCCCTTACCCAGCTGGCCGAATTGATTATCGCCCCATACGCGCAGATTGCCTTCCGTATCCCGGGCATAGGCAAAGCTGCCGCCAATGGCGAGAAGCACATTCCGGCCATCCCCGCAATCATAAATCGCAGCGGAGGCAGAGGAGCAGATCAGGCAAAGCAGAAGGGAAAGAGCCAGGATTTTTTTCAGCATCAGCGTATATCCTCCTTATGAATCCGGCGCCCGATGAGAATCGCCAGAAAGACCAGAACCAGCGCCCAGCCGCTGTAAACAAAGGCGGGAGGCCAGGCGGTGATTTTATCCAGGGCATAAATGGCCAGAATGCAAAGCACCAGGCACAAGAGGGTCAAAACCAATTCCAGGCAGAAAATGCCGGTGGGCAAGCCCTGCTTTTTCCCTCGCCAAAGGGACAGCAGCGCAGTAAAGAACAGCATGACGGCCAGGCCGATATGGGTGACCCTGGCGAAAATGAAGATGTACAGGGCGTCGTCACAACGCAGAGCCTCGGGAATGATCTGGGTGACGGCAAGGAACAGCGCGGCATAGAGCGCCAGGCTGCCGGACTTGCGGATTTTTTTATGCAGCAAAAGCAGCCCTGCCATGACGAGCGTCGCCAGCGCCCCTTCAATAAAGCCGATATTGAGCATCCACGCTTCATTCCAATCGTTATAGCTCGCAAAAGGCGCGATGGCGAAGGGGGAATCCTCCAGGGGAATGCCGTAGCCCTGTCCGCTGAGCGGCTCGATAAAGCGCATGAAGGCAAAGAAAAGCAGGGCGGGGAAGGCGGCATGATCCAGGATGGCAGCGGCGCTTTTTCCGGTCAGCAGGCGGCACAGCGGGGCCGCCAGGATGACGCCCAGCATTACGCCAGCCACGCTTACGCTGCCGGCAGCAGGATCAAAGAAGGGCACAAGCCCCAGATATTCCCCCATTTCATCGTAAAACAGGGTATCCATCCGTACCAGGCAGAAAATCAGCCGCCCCAAAAGCAGGCCAAGGAAGCCGGCAAGCAGGGAATAGAGGCAGGATACCTTCCGGGTAAGATGGAATTTCGGCGCGATAGCGCCCATCAGCCCGGCGGCAAGCAAAAAACCAATGGCCCCCAGCAGGGCATACAGGGTGATTTCCAACCCCATCAGGGTAATCACAGGAATATCCATCATATTAATTCACCAGCGTTGCAAAATAGATGATGTCGCCCAGGAACCGTTCGATTTCGGGACAATTGTATTTCACATAGCTCAATTTCCCGGATTTGGCATTCTTATCCTTGAATACCAGGGTGGCGCTGTTGCCGCCATCCAGATTATAGGCCAGGGTGCAGCCGTTTTCGCTCAGATCCTTGCCCAGCTGTTCACAAAGGGCGGCGAATTCCTGAATGGTCATGCCCTTGTTATTCTTGACCTGATTGCTGTTGCAGGTGACCAGCATATATTCCAGGGGTCCCAGCTGAGCGATGGCAGAGCGCTGGGCGCTCTTGTGGGAGCCGACGGAATTATTCTGGTAATTTTCGTCAATGACGCTCTGGCCGTTTTCCACCAGTACCGGGCCAAAGCAGAATACCTGATACATATTCTGCTGATTGGCTTCATAATAGGCCTGATATTCTTCCTTGCCGCACAGAGGCAGATAAGAAAAATCACCATTCATATCGATGACCAGCAGATCGGATGCGCCGGTGGAAATATTGCGGATCTGTTTGCCTTGGCGCAGCACCACCTTGACCATATCGGTCTTGGTATAGAAATCCCCGTTGATGGCCACCACGGCGTTTACCTTATTGGCCACCAGACGACCCTTGAAATTGGCTTCGGAAGCACGGGCCACAAAGGCGGCATTGGGGGACTGATACACGGAAGCGGGGGTGGTGCGCAGCTGGGAAGGATGGGAAATTTTCACGTGGGCGCACACATAATCGGTATCTGCATAGCGGCCTTCGTGGATTTTGACGGTGATGGATTCATCCACGTATTCCGTCTTGGAAAGATAATTTTCATCTTTGGGCTTGGGGCCAAAGGATAGATCATTCATGGGAAGCGGCGCAAGATCAGACGCCAGGGCAGGCACGGAAAGAATCACCAGCAGCAGGGCCAGCAGAACGGAGAGCAGCTTTTTGACGGGCATTTTTTCATTCACTCCTTCGGAATCAATCGGGAAAATGCTTCCTGATATTACCTGCCCATCATACCATAAACGGCCGGAAAAAGCAAGGTTGTGGCACTTTTGCGGCAGCATCAAGGCAGGGGATTGAAGGAGCGGGAGCGGGCTGATATAATGCCACCCGGAATAGATTCCGGAAAGGAGAAACAGCGTCTTGACGAACAGAAAAAACAGAAAAAACGGAAAATAACGCTGGGGAAAATCGCTTTAGCGCTGCTGTTCCTCTATGGATTTATGGCAGTGACGCCGTATGCATTTCCGCCCGCAAGCGATCCTGCTGCAATATCAGTTATGCTCAGCGCTTCGGCGGAAGCGGATGCAGGGAAGGAATGGGCGGGCATCCTGGAAAGCGGGGAGGAAGCGCTGGCAGGCAGACTTTGGCTGATTGAGCAGGCGCAGAAAGAATTGCGCATAACATCCTATCTCTACGCCTGTGATGAAAGCGGAAAAATGATGGGCGGGGCGCTGCTGCGAGCGGCAGATCGGGGCGTAAAAATCCAATTGTTGGTGGATGGGCTCATTGGCGCCTTCAATTTCGGGAACGATCCCTTGCCTTACGCCCTGGGCAGCCATGAAAATATTGAAATTCGCTATTATAATCCGGTGAATTTGCTGGAACCCCAGGGGCTGAATGCCCGGCTGCACGAAAAATATCTGATTGCCGATGAAAAATGCCTAATTCTGGGCGGCAGAAATATTTCGGACGAATTTTTAACGCCGGAGGATCATTCTGCCTACAATGCCGATCGGGATGTCATCCTGTTTGCTGAGGAAACGGGGAAAAACACGGGTGTTGCCCAGGTAAAGGATTATTTTGACGCCTTATGGAATTCCCCTTGGTGCATTTCTCGCTTTGAAAGGGGCGGGAATGAAGAAAAAATCCGGGAAAGCCGGGCGGAAATGACGCGTCTGCTGGAAGCAAGGAAAAGCCGCCCATCCGAAAACAACGATTTTTTTGTGCCGGTGGAAAAATGCCTGTTTTTACATAATCCCGTGGCGCCGACGGTCAAAACGCCCTGGGTATTTGACGGGCTTTGCGCGCTGATGGAAAATGCGAAAAAGGAAATTCATCAGCAATCGCCGTATTTTGTATTGGATCGGCGGATGGAACAGGCGCTGGAAAAAATCGATGCCCTGCCCACCGAATTGACGCTCTACACCAATTCCATGGCCAGTGGCAATAATATCATGGCCTCCTCCGATTATCTGTGGCAGCGGGATCGGGTGGCGGCTTTGGATGGCTTGTT
Organism: Clostridiales bacterium; assembly: GCA_015056015.1. Classification (GTDB taxonomy): domain Bacteria; phylum Bacillota; class Clostridia; order Christensenellales; family Aristaeellaceae; genus RUG563. The sequence continues at coordinate 60,163 of SVHD01000007.1, read as the reverse complement.
ATATGAATCCCAGACGGATCATTCTTCCCACGTAAAATCCCTGTTGATAGATGATGATCTTTGCGTGTTCGGCTCCTTTAATTTTGATATGCGCAGCGCCTATATTGATACGGAAGCGGTGCTGGCAGTATACAGCAAGCCGCTGAATGAAAAAATGACGGAATATGTAGCGGATGCCCGCGCCCTCTCCCGGACGGCAGATGCGGAGGCAGAAGATTGGATGGCGCCGGAAAAATCCATGCCCTGGCAGAAAAAGGCAATCATTTACGGCCTATCCCTGCTGGTATTTCCCATTCGCTTTCTGCTGTAAACACGTTTTTCCCCAAAAACAAAAAGTCGGAATCGAATGATTCCGGCTTTTTTCTGAATTTTTTATTTGCAGTTTTCCCGCATGGCGTAGAACGTTTCCCGGATGCGCTGGCTCACTTGTTCAGCTGTCTGGGTATCGCAGCCCTGGGCGCAGAGATCGGAAATATCCATGGTTTCGCCCACATACACATGGGTGATATGAAAGGGACGCAGCTTGCTGGAAATATAGACGGGCAAAAGGGGCACTTTGGCGCGCAGCGCCAGCACGGCGGTGCCCGTTTCCACTTCGCTCATCAGATCGGGCAGATGGCGGGTGCCTTCGGGGAAAATGCCCAGCACCTGCTTTTCCCGCAGGGCCTTGATGCACAGGCGCATGGCCGCCAGATCAGAATTATGCCGATCCACCGTAATCATATGCAGTTGGCCCACCAGCCAGGCCAGCAGCTTATTCTTCGTCAATTCTTTCTTCCCGACAAAGCGGATTTCGTAATCCTTGCAGGGCACAGCCAGCACGATGGGATCCAGCCCGCTTTTATGATTGGCGATCATGATATAGGGGGCGCGAAGATCCATCTTTTCCGTATGATGATAGCGAACGGGGAAAACTGTATGGAACAGAACCCAGGCCAGCCCCCGGGCGATGGTGTAAACAGGCGTGCGTTCCCGCTTTTCAGGCATGACGTTTTTTTCAGTGTCCATATTTTTCCTCCACAAGTGCCAGAATGGCGCTGACGGTTTCCTCAAAATTCAGATCGGAAGAATCCAGCAAGATGGCGTCCTCCGCCTGGCGAAGGGGGGTAAGGGCCCGATTCATATCCTGATAATCCCGGGCGTTTACTTCTTTGAGAATTTCTTCAAAGGGCGTTTGATCCCCTTTTTCCCGCAATTGATCCATGCGGCGCCGGGCCCGGGCTTCGGGGGAAGCGGTGAGATAGATTTTCACCGTGGCATGGGGCAGCACCACCGTGCCGATATCCCGGCCATCCAGCAGCATGGGCTGTTCCTGGGCCATTTCCTGCTGGCGGCGAACCAGCATCGTGCGTACGGCCGGATACCGGGAAACGGCGGATGCGGCGCCGCCCGCCTCCTGGGTGCGGATCCGGCTGCTTACGTCTTCCCCGTTGAGCAGGGTGATCTGCTTTCCGTTTTCATAACGGATATCCACCTGCGCGCCGCCTTTTTCGCAAAGCGCGGATACGGCCTTTTCATCGGCAGGATCAATGCCTGCGCCTGTGGCGGCCAGCCCCACGGCCCGATACATGGCCCCGGTATCCAGATGCAGAATCCCCAGGCGATTGGCCACTTCATCCGAAATGGTGGATTTGCCCGCGCCTACGGGCCCGTCAATGGCAATTGTCAGCGGCATGATAAGATCCCTCGCTTTTGTGTTTTCTTAAATGGCGCGGTGGCCCAGGCCGATGCAGACTTCATTGAGATGCACCAGTCCAACACAGAGAAATACGGCCACGGCAACATGCTCTCCCCGGCGGGCCACGGCGATTTTTCCGCCTACGGAAAGGCCAAAGGCCTTGGAGGCCACCTGGGAAATGGCGTCATGGGCGGCGCCTGCAATCGCGCCCTGCTCGTGATGGGTATCGCCGATTACCTTTTCACGCCGGGCAGCCACCACGGCGCGCTCAATCAGCTTCATCACGCTCTGGTTATAATCCCCGCCATAATCGGCGGCGGCGGTCAGTATACCATCCTGGGTAAAGGAAGCGCGCAGCTGGTTTTCTTCCTCCCGGGAAACGGAGAGGGAAAGGGAAATGGCGGCACGGGCCACCTCGCGGCTTCCGGTATTTTCAGCCAGTTCCATGGTATTTTTCTCCTTCCGCAGTTTGGTTTAGAGGATATAGCGCCGCATATCCATTTCCTTGGCGGCCTTCAGATGATCCTTTACATACTGTGCAGTGATGGAAAGATAAACGTCGGGCATATTATCGCCGCCGGCATTGAAGGATACATCTTCCAGCAATTCTTCAAATACCGCATGCAGCCGCCGTGCGCCGATATCTTCCCTGGTTTCATTGGTGAGCATGGCGATGCGGGCGATTTCATTGAGCGCATCTTCTTCGAAGGTGAGATGCACCTTATCCACTTCCAACAGCGCGGCATATTGCCGGGTGATGGCATTATCCGTTTTCGTCAGGATGGATACAAAATCCTCCTGGGTCAGGCTCTTTAAATTTACATGGACGGGGAAACGGCCCTGCAATTCGGGAATCAGATCGGTCACCTTGGCCACATGGAAGGCGCCGGCGCCGATAAAGAGCATGAAATCCGTGCGGACGGGGCCGTATTTGGTATTGACGGTGGAGCCTTCCACGATGGGCAGAATATCCCGCTGCACGCCTTCCCGGCTCACGTCCGGGCCATGGCCCGCGCCGCCCCGGCCGGCGATCTTATCAATTTCATCCAGGAATACGATGCCGCTCTGCTCGCAGCGCTGCAGCGCTTCTTCCTTGACGGCGTCCTCGTCAATCAGCTTTTCGGCTTCCTCTTCAATCAGGATTTTCCGGGCTTCCTTGACCTTCACATGGCGCATCTTGGTGCGCTTGGGCATCATGCCGCCCATCATATCGCCGATATTGATGGCCGCGCCGCCCACTTCCAGCTGGGGCGCGCTTTCTTCCACTTCGATTTCCAGTTCTTTATCTTCCAGCTCGCCCCGGCGAAGCTGATCCCGGATTTCATCCCGCTTGCGGCTGATTTCGCTTTTTTCCGCTTCGCTGGGTTCGGGCTCGGCTTTGGTGCGGCCCAGAATAAAATCCAGGGGATTATTATTGGCGGCATTTTTCTTGGGAGGATTGACAAGCAAAGTAACCAATCGATCCTCTGCCAGCACCTGTGCCCGGGTCTTTACCCGGTTTTCGTGCTCTTCCTTCACCATCCGGATGGCATTTTCCATCAGATCCCGGATGATGGATTCCACATCCCGGCCTACATAGCCCACTTCGGTGAATTTGGTGGCTTCCACCTTGATGAAGGGGGCGTCCACCAATTTGGCCAGGCGGCGGGCAATTTCGGTTTTGCCAACGCCGGTGGGGCCGATCATGAGAATATTCTTGGGGAAAATTTCCTCCCGCATATCTTCGGGCAATTGGGAACGGCGATAGCGATTGCGCAGGGCGATGGCCACGGCGCGCTTGGCTTCATCCTGGCCGATGATGTAGCGGTCCAGTTCCCTTACGACCTCCCTGGGGGTCAGTTCCTTGCGGTGGTTATCCTTGATCACAGAAAGCTCGCTCATGGCTTACACCTCCTCCACGATGATATTGTGATTGGTGTATACGCAGATGGAGGCGGCCACATGCAGCGCCTTTTCCGCGATTTCTTTGGCGGAAAGATCGGTATTCTGAATCAGGGCGCGGGCCGCCGCCAGGGCATAATTGCCGCCGGAGCCAATGGCCACCACGCCGTCATCGGAATCCATCACTTCACCGGTGCCCGAAAGCACCAGCATGCTTTCCTTGTTAGCCACGATCATCATGGCTTCCAGCTGACGCAGGCCCTTATCGCTGCGCCAGTCCTGGGCCAGCATCACAGCCGCCCGTTCCAGATTGCCGCCGCACTGGGTCAGTTTATCTTCAAAGCGTTCCGCCAGGGTAAAGGCGTCGGCCACAGAGCCGGCAAAGCCGGTCACAACGGTATCGTTGAAAATCCGGCGCACTTTCTTCGCCGTGCCCTTGAAAATGGTGTGTTCACCCATGGTCACCTGGCCGTCCCCGGCAATGGCGATTTTGCCATTCCGGCATACGCCGCAGATGGTGGTTCCTTTGATGGTCATGGCAGATCCTCCGTTTCGATTTTTCGGTATTGAGTATAAAAAATGGTTATGATCAAAAATGTCTGGAAAAATGGCAGGATTGAGGCAGAATTATTCTTCCAGCAGCAGAGCGCCCATGGCGGGCACCGCGACGGTCTGTTCGTCCAGCTTGCAGGTGATTTCTTCCTTGGTCCAGTTGACCAGGATTTGGGCGATGCTCCCATCCCGTGCCTGCCAGCGGCTTGAAAGCACGCAGGGGGCGATCAATGAATTCCGTGCTCCCTGCATGCTGAAGGCCCGTTCGGGCACTTTTTCCAGGGCGTGGGGCTTTAGCATCCGGCTGCCAAAGTGATATTTCCGGGCGCTGCCCTTACGGAAATGGGATAGATTCCGCAAAAGGGTGATGGTCTGCGCTTCATCGGGGAGCAGATCAAATTGCCTGTCGCCCCAGGCCTGGGTGATGCGGCCATCATCGGTTAGGATAAGGGTGAGCATATCCCCGGCGGAAAAGGAATAGGCCAGCCGATAAGCAAGGCTTTCCGGATCGGGCTTGAAGGTGGATGCGGCGCAGACCTGATTGCCCATGAAATTGATCAGATACTCATGATAAAGATAGGCAAAAATGGGAATGGGTTTGCCGAAAATCCAGCCCAGATTAAAACGATTATCGCTCAGCAAAAGATGGGGAAGATAGGGCTCCCCGGCGGCGGATTCACAGCCAAAGAGCATATCCGGCGCTGTTTCATGGGCTTTTTTCAGGATATGCTGCATGGCTTTCGTCATCCAGGGCCCGGGGGTGGGGGCATGGCCGTGCTGGCGGCTGAAGCAGAAATAGGGATTGCCGCCATGATTCTGATCCAGAATCTGGGCATAATCGATGCCTGCCGCTGCCATGGCGGCGATTTCGCCGGTGACGATTTTTTCTGTATCCTCGCCCATGGGGCAAAGATCATATCCCCGGCGCTGACCCGTGCAGATATGGCTGTATTCCAGTTTTTGTTCGGGGGAGAGGCAGAAGCTGCGGGCATAGCCTTTTTCGGCGATGAGGTTTTCGTTGTTGTATTCGGCAATGAGGTTGCTCTGTTCCGTAAAGCCGACGCCGCTTAAATACACGCCCAGCAGATGCCCTTTTTCATGAAGCTTTTGAATGAAGCTTTTCAGCATTTCTTCCCCGCCGTAAGGGGGCCATACAAAGGGCGGCGCCCAGGGGGCGGTGCCCTCCCAATGCATCAGCAGAACCAGAAGCCGCGTGCCGATCTTTTCTGCCAGTTCATCAATTATTGGCAGGGCATTTTCATAGGGGAAGAAGCGATTGGGCTTCATTTCATCCATGTCATGAATGCCCCGCACGGGATAGGTGATTACCAGCGGCGCATCCTGATACCAGGCGGGCAATGCGGGGTTTTCATCCACCGGCAAAAGCCCTTGGGGAAGATTTTTCTCCAGCCAGCGGCGGTAAATATCCGCTGCCGCCATCCAGCCGCCCTGGAAAAGATCCAGCACGGTATCAAAGGCGGATTCATAATCCTGGCCGAAATCGCCGCCGGCATAGGTTTTGATCTTCAGCCGCACGCCATTTTTTACGGGCATGCAATCAATATTCTTGAGGCCGCGCTGATCGTCATGAGCGCCCAGATACACGCCGCCATCCAGTTCCCAGGCCACGAATTGGCTTTCCACCATGCCGGGAAACAGGGCATAGGCGCCCTCGCCGGGGAATTCGGGTTCCCGGCTGCGCCAGGAAGTGGATTCCCTGAAATCGATATCGTCAATCTGCACGCCTTCGTTATAGGGCCAGTAGACGGAGCATTTTTTCTGCGCATCTTCCTTTTTCAGGGCGACCTGGGGAAAATCCACCCATTCCACTGCGCCCTGGGAAGCATTGATGATCTGGATGCGCCAGCGGGAAAAATGTTCGCCGCCAAAGGAAGCGGAAATCTTTACCTGAATCTTTTCGGGCTCCGTAAATTCATACAGGGCCTGGGCGCTGTTTTCCGTTTTGTCAAGCCGGGTCAATTGTCCGTTCAGGGCGGAAAATTCTTTTACTTCAAAGGCTGGCATGCGCAGCCGCAAGGAAAACAGGGGCAACTGAACAGGCGTCGTCAGCAGAATGCCGCTTTGGGAAAGGGAATGAATGCAGCCCTTTTCCCAATCGATTTTCATTTCTCCTCGATGATCCCGGTAGCAGAACATGCAGCTCACCTCAGTTATCGATTTCTTCCTTCAGTGCGTCGATTTTTTCCAGCGCCCGCTCAGCAATCTTTTCGTAGCGCTGGATTTTGTTGCGGATGCGTCCGGGCCAGCCGTCAATGATGCCGTAGGTGACGTTCATGGGCTGGAAGGCGGAATTGGGGGTGGAAATATAATGGGCCAGGGCGCCCAGGGCGGTCTGGGAGGTGAAATCAACGAGGGGCTTTTCCTGCAGTTGCCGGGCCAGATTGATTCCCGCCACCATACCGCTGGCGGCGGATTCCACATAGCCCTCCACGCCGGTCATCTGGCCGGCGAAATAGAGGCCGGGCCGGGCGATCATCTGATAATGGCAATCCAGAAGGCCGGGGCTGTTGAGGAAGGTATTGCGGTGCATGACGCCATAGCGGGCAAATTCGGCGTTTTCCAGGCCGGGAATCATGCCAAATACCCGCTTTTGTTCCGGGAATTTGAGGCGGGTCTGGAAGCCCACCAGATTATAGAGGGTGCCTGCTGCGTCATCCTGGCGCAATTGCAAAATGGCATAGGCTTCCTTGCCGGTTTTGGGATCGGGCAGCCCCACGGGCTTCATGGGCCCAAAGGCCAATACCATGTGCCCGCGCCTTGCCATGGATTCCACCGGCATGCAGCCCTCAAAGACTTTCTTTTCTTCAAAGCCATGAATGGGGGCGGTTTCAGCGGCCAGCAGCGCTTCCACAAACGCATCGTATTCTTCCCGGGTCATGGGGCAATTGAGGTAATCCTCGCCCCTGCCGTAACGGGAGGCCCGGAAAACCTTATCCATATTCAGGGATTCAGCAGTGACAATGGGCGCGGCGGCGTCATAGAAATTGAGGGTGGAAACCTCGGGCATATTGGCGATGGCTTCCGCCATTTTATCGGATGTGAGGGGGCCGGTGGCGATAATGGCGGGGGCAGCGGGAATCTCGGTGATTTCTTTTTCTTCCACCGTAACAAGCGGATGATTTTTCAGGGTATCGGTAATGAAGCCGGAAAAGGTATCCCGATCCACGGCCAGAGCGCCGCCTGCGGGCACCCGGGCATGATCCGCGGCCTTTAAAATCAGGGAATCCATTTTCCGCATTTCCTCTTTCAGCAGCCCCACTGCATTCTGAATGCGATCGGAGCGCAGAGAATTGGAGCAGACCAATTCCGCAAAAAGAGGGGATTGATGGGCGGGGCTCATGGCGATGGGCTTTTGCTCAATCAGGGTCACTTCGACGCCGCGTTTGGCCAATTGCCATGCGGCTTCGCAGCCTGCCAGGCCTGCGCCGATAACAGTTGCTTTCATTCTTCATCCTCCGTATGGGCAGGGGTTACCTCCACCCGGTGGCGGCAGGTTTCATTGCTGCAAAGATGCCAGGTTTCGCCCTTGCGGGAGCGCTTGAGCGTCATGAAACTTCCGCATTTTTCGCATTTTTCATTGACCGGCATTTCCCAGGAAACGAAATCGCATTCGGGATAATGCTCGCAGCCATAGAATTTCCGGTTTTTCCGGCTGGTCTTTTCCAGCAGCTTTCCGCCGCACTTGGGGCAGCTGGCCTCGATATAATTGAGGATAGCCTTGGTATTGCGGCATTCGGGGAAATTGGGGCAGGCCAGGAATTTGCCAAAACGCCCCACCCGGAATACCATCCGCGCGCCGCATTTATCGCAGATTTCATCGCTGGGCTCATCCTTGATTTCCACTTTTTCAATGGCGTTTTCGGCCTTTTCCAGCATCTCCTTGAAATCAGGATAGAAATCATGCAGCACCTTATGCCAATCCAGGTTGCCGTCTTCCACTTCGTCCAACTGATCTTCCAGATCGGCGGTGAATTCGGTATCCACGATGGGCCCGAAATACTGGATCATCATGGCGTTGATCATGCGGCCAAGTTCGGTGGGGAAGAGGCGCTTGTTTTCCCGCATGATATAGCCGCGGGCCAGGATCGTGGTGATGGTGGGGGCATAGGTGGAAGGCCGGCCGATGCCCTTTTCTTCCAGCATCCGCACCAGGGAAGCTTCGGTATAGCGGGCGGGAGGCTGGGTAAAATGCTGCTGGCTTTCCACAGATTCAATGATCACGGGCGCGCCCTCTTCAAATTGGGGCAGGGTGGATTCAGCGATTTCCTGGGCGTCATCGGTGCCTTCTTCGTAGACAGAGGTAAAGCCCGCAAAGCGCTTGTGTTCGCCGTAAAAGCGCATGCCAACCCCATCGCCGGCCACATCCATATTCAGGGTATCGTAGACGGCAGGCTTCATCTGGCTGGCCAGGAAGCGGGAATAAATCAGGCGGTAGAGCTGGAATTGCTCTTTGGTCAGGCTGCCCTTGATGGCTTCGGGGGTGCGGGTGACGTCGGTGGGACGGATGGCTTCATGGGCATCCTGGGCATTGCGGCGGCCCTTGAATTCATTGGGGGTTTCGGGCAGATATTCCGCCCCAAAGCGTTCGGGAATATAGGCGCGCACGGCGGCCAGGGCTTCCTGAGAAATATGCACGCTGTCGGTACGGATATAGGTGACGATACCCTGGGTGCCTTCGCCCTCCAGATCAATGCCTTCGTAAAGCTGCTGCACCACCTGCATGGTTTTCTGGGTGGTGAAATTCAGCTTGCGGCCGGCTTCCTGCTGGAGGGAGGAGGTGGTAAAGGGCGGGGCGGGCAATTTCCGCTTTTCGCCGTGCTTGATGCCGTATACGGCAAAATTGGCGTTTTCCACCCGGGTACGGGCAGAGAGGGCCTCTTCTTCGTTATGCAGTTCGGCTTTCTTTCCATCCAGGGTGGAAAGGCGCAGGGTGAAGGTGGTTTTGCGGCCGCGGGCGCTGGGGAGCAGGGCATTGGCGGATACATCCCAGTATTCTTCGGGAATGAAATCCTCGATATCCTGTTCCCGGTCTACCACCAGACGGGTGGCCACGGACTGAACGCGGCCGGCGGACAGGCCCTTTTTCACCTTGGCCCAGAGCAGGGGACTGATTTTATAGCCTACCAGCCGATCCAGGGCACGGCGGGCCTGCTGGGCGTCCACCTTATCCAGATCGATGGCACGGGGTTCCTTCAGCGCATTTTCCACGGCACGCTGGGTGATTTCGTGGAATTCAATGCGGCAGGGCTTGGTAACGTCCATGCCCAGGGTCTGGGCCAGATGCCAGGAGATGGCTTCGCCTTCGCGGTCAGGGTCGGTTGCCAGATAGATTTTGGAAGCGGTCTTGGCTTCCTTGCGGATCTTGGTCAAAATTTTGCCCCGGCCATGGATGGTGATATATTTCATGGCGAAGTTTTCTTCCGGGGTAACGCCCAGCTGGGATTTGGGCAGATCGCGCACATGGCCCTGGGAGGCCTCCACTTTATAGCCCTTTCCCAGGAATTTGGCGATGGTGCGGGCCTTGGCAGGAGATTCCACAATAATTAATTTGCTTGCAGTTGCCACAATAAATTCCTCCGTTTATATCAGTTTCAGGGCCGGGAAAGGGCGTATGCGCGTCCGGGACGCCGCTCGATCCGGCCATTCATTTCCAGCATGGTCAGTTGAAAATTCAAATCCTGGATGGGAATGCCGGTTTCCTGCAGCAATTCTTCCAGGTTTTTTTCTTCTTTGGCCAGGGCGATCAGGATGGGATCCTTTTCTTCCTGGGATTGCAGGGCTTCATCCGGATTTGTATCCGGGAAGAAATCAAAGAGGGTTTCCTTTTGCGTTTCCCATCCCATGGTGAGGAAGATATCCTCGCCGCAGGTGCAGATGGATGCGCCTTCCTTCAGCAGCTTCAGGGGAAGCTCGCTTCCCGGGGCGTCCACATTGCCCGGCAGGGCAAATACCTCTCTGCCCTGATTCAAGGCATAATTGATGGTGGAATGGGTGCCGCTTCTTTCCTGGGCTTCGATGAGCAATACCCCATCGGAAAGACCGGAAATAATGCGGTTGCGCACCGGAAAATGATGGGAAAGGGGAGGTGCGGAAGGGGCAAGCTCGGATACGATGGCGCCGCCGCTTTCGATAATTTTTTCCGCCAGTTCCTTGTTTTCCGGCGGATAATTAACCGATAATCCGCAGCCCAGCACGGCAATGGTTTTGCCGCCTGCATCCAGCGCGCCCAGATGCGCCGCTGAATCAATGCCCCTTGCCAGACCGCTGACGATGGTTACTCCTTTTTCCGCCAGTTCCCGGGCAATGCGCCGGGCCTGGGTGCTGCCGTAGCGGGTGCTTCTTCGGGAACCGACGATGGCAATGGCCGGGGCGTGAGGCGCGGGAAGCGTCCCGCGGAGGAAGAGCACATCCGGCGCATGATCAATGGCGGAAAGGCCAAGGGGATAACTGCGCTCCCCGAAGAATAAGACCTTTGCGGATAATTGCTCCAGCGCCCTGGTGATTTCCCGGCAGCGGGTGCGCTTTAAATCAGCCAGCATGGCGTAGGCGCTTTCACCAAGGCTATCATACAGCCCGGGAGAAAAATGATTCCAGACGCCCAATGCGCCGCCATATTTTTCCTTGAGGGCGTTGATTTTATTCCAGGCGCCCATGGGCGCTGATTGAAGCCAGATTCTGGCCAGCTTTTCTTCGGTAAATTCCATCCCTTAACCTCCCCAGTATTTGCTGTCCAGCGCCCGATATTGGATGGCCTCGGCAATATGGGCAGGGGAGATTTCATGCTCCTGCGCAAGATCGGCGATGGTGCGGGCCATTTTGATGATGCGGGTATAGCCGCGCATGCTGATGCCCATTTTTTCCACCGCCCTGCTGAGCAATTGCTGGGCCTGGGAAGAAAGGGGACATAATTCACGAAGCGCCGCCCCATCCATCTGGGCATTGCAATGGAGATGATGGGCGGATAAGCGTTTTAACTGCAGCATTCGTGCCGCCTGCACCCGGGCACGCACCGTAGCGGAATCTTCCGAGGGGGCGGATGCGGTAATTTCGCTCACCGGTACGGCATCCACCTCAATCTGCAGATCAATACGATCCAGCAGCGGCCCGGAAATGCGGCTTAAATATTTGCGGATGGCAGGCTCCCCGCAATGGCATTGCCTGGTTCTGCTGCCGTAATATCCGCAGGGGCAGGGGTTCATCCCCGCCACCAGCATGCACCGGGATAAATACTGGGCTTTGCCCCGTACCCGGGAAATGGTGGCAACGCCATCCTCCAGGGGCTGACGCAATGCTTCCAGCACATGGGGCGCATATTCCGGCAATTCATCCAGGAATAAAACGCCGTTATGAGCCAGGGAAATTTCCCCGGGCTTTGCATCGGTGCCGCCGCCAATCAGCGCAGGGGCGGATACGGCATGATGGGGCGTGCGGAAAGGCCGCTCCGTCATCAGGCCCTGACCGGGCTTGAGCAGCCCTGCCACCGAATGAATCCGGGTGGTTTCGCATGCCTCTTCAAAGGTCATCTGGGGCAGGATACCGGGCAGGCATCGGGCCAGCATGGTTTTGCCGCTGCCGGGAACGCCGATCATCAAAAGATTATGTCCGCCGGCCGCTGCGATTTCCAGGGCACGCCGGGCGCCCTGCTGGCCGCGAACCAGGGAAAGATCCAGGGAAGGCGTGCTTACCGAAAGGCTATCCTCATAATTGCGCTGGATCTGGGCAGAAAGGGGCATTTTGCCGCTTAAATGATTCACCGCTTCCAAAAGATTTCTGGCGGGATAAATGCGCATCCCGGACAGGGATTGCACCTCCGCCCCGTTTTCCAGGGGCAGCACCACGCAATCAATGCCCTGCTGGCAGGCGGCGATCACCATGGAAAGGGCGCCGCGCACGGGGGAAAGGGTACCATCCAGGGAAAGCTCCCCAAGCAGCAATGTTTTATCCAGCTGGGGCAGCGCCGCCTGGCGGCTGGCCGCGATAATGGATACGGCAATGGGCAGATCAAAGGCCGCGCCTTCCTTTTTCAGATCGGCCGGGGATAAATTGACGGTGATCTTTCCGCCCGGCATGGCGAAGCCGGAATTGCGCAAAGCGCCGGTTACCCGATCCTTGCTTTCCCGAACAGCCGTATCCGGCAGGCCCACCATGGAAAAGGAGCCCATACCGCCGGTTACATCCGTTTCAACCCAGACCGGTCGTCCATCCACCCCTTGCAGGGCGAAGCAGAGCGTTCTTGCCAGCATGGGACGTCCTCCTTTGCAATATCAGATCGTAGTTTTTAATACCAGAGCCAGCGGGGGAACCATTTCATCATTTCCATCCACGTTTGGGATACTTCGATGCCGCTGGCATAGGGGAAGAAGGCGATAAAGAGCGCGAGCGCCAGGAAAAGCAGCGCATACAGGGCGATTTCCGCCGCCTTTTCCCATTTTTCTGCAATCCATTCCAGGCACAGCATGGTGGAAAGGATGATGAAAGGAACAGAGGTGAAATAGTGATAGATATAGGTTCCGCGGGGCACCAGCACCCAGGGCAGATACTGCGCGGCAAAGCAGATGAGAATCAGCGCATAGCGGGGATCATCCTTTTCCGCATGGAGAACCAGGGTGCGATCCTGGGTGATATGGCGCTTGGCCCAGAGGAAAATGACGCCCATGAGCCCGATCAGCCCCGTCCACCAGACCGCAGGATTGCCCATGGCCATGATGGAGGATTGCTTGCCTGCCGCTTCGAAACCGGAGGAAGCATACCACATGGGCTTGCCAATGATGGGCCACTGATACCAGGGGGAATAGAAATCGTGATCCATGCCCAGGCCAGGGGTGGCATGATAGGAAAGCATGCCTTCAGCCGCCCGGATAATCTTTTCTACCGTTACCCCGCCGTTATAAACGAAATAGGGAATATAGGAAAGATAATAGATGATCAGCGGCACGGCGATGAAGAAAATGAAGCAAAGGCCGATGGTGATCAGCAGGGGAGAAACGCCGTTGGCAGCAGCCTTCTGGCGATGATCCCGCTTCTTTTCGGGGATTTCCTTTGCAGATCGCACTTCCCGATACCGCCGCCACATGCCGAAGAAGAAAATCAGGGCCAGGCCCACGGCGGAATAGCAGCCCGTCCATTTGCTGGCAATGGAAAGGCCCATGAACAGGCCGGAAAGGCCCAGGGGAACAAGGGTCTTTGCGAAGCTGGTATTAAAGTAATCCAGGAAGAACCAGCGGAGCATGAAATACACCGACCAGATGATAAACAGCACCACAAAGCTGTCAATGGTGGCGATGCGGGTCTGGGTGAAATGCATCAGATCCAGGGCCATGAGCATCATGGCGCCCAGGCCGCCCCACTTCTTTTTGATCAGCATTTTGCCGAGCAGATACATGCCGGGCAGCATCAGCACCCCGGCAAGGGCGCCGGCGAAGCGCCAGCCAAAGGGCGTCATGCCAAAGAGCGCCACAAACCAGCTCATGATAACTTTCCCCAGCGGAGGATGGGTGGTTTCGTAGGGGGGCAGGCCATGCAGATGCTCAAAGGCCGTACGGGCATGGTAGATTTCGTCAAAATAGGCGGAATTATACCAGCCGGGCTCGCCCTCCAGGGTATCCTGTTCATCCGTCAGGAAAGCCGCTTTTTCATTGCCAAGAGAATCTTCAAAAGCTACAATGGGCAGCACTTCATCCGTCATGGCGTTCCGGAAAAGAACTTCCGAAAGATTCAGGCTCATATGATCGGCCGTCAGGCGGATATAGCGGCCGCTGAGCAGCGCGGGCCAGCTGCCTTCCGCATGATCGGAAAGATATTTCCACTTGAAGCAATCGCCGATTTTCATGCCTGCTTCATAGGAACGCCAGATCACGCCATCCTCGCTCACTTCCACCGTGAAATTGCTGTCGTACTGGTGGATGCCGCCGAAATAGAGCATATTGAATTCCTGCTCCGATCCCAGATCGAAGGTGATTCTTTCTTCTGGATCAATGGGAAGCCAGGCAGTCTGGGGCGCTTTCGTGGAGCCCAGATTGGTAAAGGCCAATGCCGCATAAAGCAGGGTGGAAATCCCCATGATGAGGTAATCCCGCCCGGTCATCTTCCGCAGGGGAGCATTTTCAGGCAGAGGAGCAGAGCGCCTGGTGATCACCATTTCATTGTTGCCCTGCGTGTTGTTTTTCAGAGGAGAATAGGCAAGGAGCGCCGCATCCTTTCGGCAAAGCAGGCTGCTCAGGGCCAGGGAAGCGCCGCAAAGCAGGCAATTGCCGATGGCGGAAAGATATTCCAGAATTTCCATATCGCTGTCAATGCCGCAGGCGGGGGCGTCCAGATGCCCTTCTGCGCCGCCGATCCGGATATTCCGGTCCAGGGCGGAGCCGATATTCAGCAGGCCGCTCAGGGAAATGCCCAGGGCCAGCCAGAGGATGCGCTTATCCTTTTTCAGATAATAGGCCATCAGCAGCAGGCCAACGGCGGGGAAAAGATAGCGTTCATGCATCATGGGGCCGGCGCTGTAGAGCATCATCAGCAGCACGCCGCCCAGCAAAGGCAGATTCTTTTGATCCTCGCCCAGGGCATACAGCGCGATCATCAGGCATACGCAGTATGCGATCATGCAGGTGCCAAGGGTGGAATAGGTCAGATTCCCCGTGATGCCCAGAATCAGCAGGGCAAGGCCCAGCAAAAGGGCAAGGCCGCCCAGCAGATACAAACGCAGGCAGGGCTTTTTCAGCAGGCTGCGCCACTGGATTTTTTCTTTTTTCAGCAGGATGGGCAGCAGCAGCGGCAGCGTCACCATCAGATAGGCAATCAGGGGCAAAAGGAAATCGCCGCCCAGGCTGCTCTGGGCGCCTACCCAGTTTTTGCCCAGCAGGAAATACAGATTGCAGGCATTCACCGTGGCATAGCCGTATTGGCCCATGGTTTTGCCGTAAAGGGTAATGAGCCAATTCCATTCCTGATGGATGGAGAAGGGAATCACGATCACCGCCGCGGTGATTACCAGCGCGCCCAGGCCGATCAGGGCATCCCTGAGCAGGGCGGACAGCGCTTTTTTATCCTTGCGGATTTTTATAAATGCAAAGATCAGCGCTGCCAATCCCAGAGGGCCAAACATCAGCGCCTGGGGCTTGACCAGCACCGCAACCATATACAGGGGCAGGGCAAATTTCCACTGGCTGCGCAGGGCGAAAAATACCGTCAGCACCAGCAGAAGCGTCATGATGGAATCGGTCTGGCCCCAGGCAGAGCCGGTCACCAGCACCAGGGGATTTACGGCATAGAGCAGGGAAAGGGCCAGGGCAGCTTTCCCGGAAACATACTTTTTCCCTTCGGTATACAAAAGAATGCAAAGCGCCAGATCGCAAAGCGCGGCAGGCAATTTCAGCAGCGCTTCGGAAATATCGCCGGTAAGCTGGCCGATTTCGCCGATGATCCACAAAATCCACATATATCCGGGGGGATAATCGCAGAAGTTGGTGGCGGAATAAAAATGGGCAGGCCCCTGATTGGCCATCTGATAGGCCCAGGCGCGGAAGCAGCCGATATCCACGTCATAACCGGGCACCCAAACGGATACCAGCACGCGGATGATCAGCGCCATAGCCAGCATGCCGGAAAAAAGCCATAATTCCTGCTGCGCATTTTTCCTGCTGCCAAGGGGATTTCTTTCCTTCCGCAGCCAGGCGGTCAGCAGATAAAAGATTCCGCCGTAAACCAGGCAGGCAATCACCAGATAAATGGCGCCGGTGCCTTTGCTTTCCGTTTCGGTTTCTGCCGGGGCAGCGGAAGCAAACCACTGGGTTTCCAAATAGCCGTTGGGAATGGAATCCACCCGGTTCAGGGTGATATTATCAAACCAGGCTTCGCCGGTGGCTTCCCCGGAATAACCGCCAAGGCGGATAAAAACGGTCACGCTCCGCTGATTTTTCCCGGTGCGGCCATACAGGCGGATTTCCTGCCATTCCTCCTGGGTATCATAGACGGATTGAGAAAAGACATACAGCCCGTCAATGGAAAGATTGGCGCCCAGACCGCCCTGAGCGTCGCTTTTAATATAGCCCTTGAGACAATAAAGGGTATCGGGGGAAACGGCGACGGTCTGCGCAAAGCGGGCGTCATTGGCATAAAGATTTTTGATATGCGCCGCTGTGCCCTCTTGCGTTTTTTCCGTATCAAAGAGGGTATAGCCCTGGTAGACGTAGGCGTCGGTATACCAGGAAAGGGGCATGCCCTGATCATTCAGGGATTCAAAATCGCCGTTGGCAATCAGATTATCATAGGTGCCTCTGCCCTTGGATGGACGCAGCACAAAAACGCATGCCACAATGATAATCAGCAACAGGATGGCCGCAATCAGCCCATACCACGTTCTTTTTTTCATGGATGCTCCTTAAAATGCATTTTTGATATGGCGCAGCCCCGCCGCGCTGATTTCAATCACATCAAAGCGAATGCTTTCTGCCGGATGGGATTGCAGATAAATGGCTGCCGCTCTGCGGATATGCTGCCTTTTTTCGCTGTTGACAGCAGCGATTCCTTCTCCCATGGCCCCTTTGGGCCTGCATTTTACTTCTGTAAAAACCAGCGTATGATTCTCCTGGGCAATCAAATCAATTTCCCCGTGAGCAGCCCGGTATCGGCGTTCCAGAATACGCATGCCCTGGCGCTTGAGGAAACGGGCGGCCTGCATTTCGCCCAGCAGGCCGATTTTCCAGATATTCATACGAATTTTCCGATGAAGGATCGCCGATGGGCGGGGCAGGGCCCCAATTCCTTCAGGGCGGCGATATGCTGGGCGGTGCCATAGCCCTTATGCTGGGAAAAATGATAGCCGGGATACAATTGATCCAGCTCTTCCATCTGCCGGTCACGGGTCACCTTGGCAATGATGCTGGCCGCAGCAATGGAATAACATACGGCGTCCCCATGAATGATGCCCCTTTCTTCCCCGTGCAATCCAAGGCCGGTGACGGCGTCAATCAGGAAAAGGGAGGCCGGGGCGTTTTCCGCCGCCCGGCGCATGGCATTTTTCGTGGCCTGCAGAATATTGATGGCGTCGATTTCCTCGGGAGAAGCCTGGCCAACGCCAACAAACAGCGCCGTTTCCATGATTTCATCATAGACCTGATCCCGGCGCTGGGGAGATAATTTCTTGCTGTCATCCACCCAGGGAAGCAGAGGGGATGCGGGCATGATCACGCATGCCGCCACCACATTGCCCGCCAGGGGACCGCGGCCGGCTTCATCCATCCCGGCAAAGGCAATGCCCTGTTCCCACAAGGGCGCATCGGTCTTTGTCAGGATTGCCAGACGTTCCTCACGCTTCTTGGTCATTTTCAGGCTCCTTCACCGCTTCTTTCCTGGGGGATTCCAGGGTAATCCGGCCCAGCTTTCCGCCCCGGAATTCATCCAGGATCACTTTGCAGGCCCGTTCCGTATCAAAAATACCGCCCTTCATCAGGAACCCGCGGCCCTTGCATACTGCATCCAGCAGATCGGGGCCCCGCAGGGAAAGATCCTTGATCTTGAAGCGCTCTTCCACGGCCTTGGGCGCCATTTCAATCAGGTCGATCAGCAATTGAATGGAAAGCGCCGCCGTATCCACCACTTCATCCCGGATAGCGGCAATATAGGCCAGGCGGCGGGCCGCCAGCGGATCATCCAGCCGGGGCCAGAGCAGGCCGGGAGTATCCATAATTTCCAGATAGGGGGATACCTTGACCCACTGATTGGCCCGGGTAACGCCGGGCATATCGCCCACCTTGGCGATGGCGCCGCCGTGGAGACGGTTGATCAGGGTGGATTTGCCTACGTTGGGAACGCCCACGATCATGGCGCGCACTGTTTTTTTGATACCGCGCTGGGCGGCACGCTCCACGGTTTCCCGGGCGGCCTTATCAATCATGCCTAGGGCATTTTTTGCCTGCTTATTCATATCCAGGGCCTGGCAGGCGATGCCCTGACCGCGGAAAATATTCAGCCACTGATCGGTCATTTTGGGATCGGCCAGATCGCTTTTACCCAGAATCAATACCCGCTGCTTTTTTTCAATCAGGCGGATCAGATCGGGGTTCCGGCTGGAATAGGGAAGACGGGCGTCGCATAATTCGATGACCACGTCTACCCGGGATAATTGATCGCTGAGAAGTCTTTTTGCCCGGGCCATATGCCCCGGATACCAGTTAATTTCCATAAATTAAACCCTTTCCAAAAATTGGTACTTAGGGGAAAGAATGCGTTCTTCTTAAGTAATATCACTTTTTCTGCAAAAAGGCAAGCATAATTTTTACAGTTTACAGGGTTGTCATAATCTTTTCATAAAATCCGCCGGCATATCCCGGGAATCTGATGCGCATAATAGGGATACGGAAATTATGCAAGGGAGCGATGAAATTGGCAATTCAGGCGATTATTATGGCGGGCGGGGAAGGGGTACGTCTGCGCCCGCTGACGCTTCAAATGCCCAAGCCGCTGGTGCCATTGCTGGGAGAGCCGGTCATGGGCTATGCCCTGAAATTATTGAAGATGCATCATTTTACTGAGGTGGCGGCCACGCTTTGCTATCAGCCGGGAAAAATCCGCGCTGCCTTTGGCAAGGGAAAGGATTACGGCGTGAAGCTGCATTATTATGAAGAAAGATCGCCCCTTGGCACGGCAGGCAGTATCCGCATGGTCAAGGATCAGATCCGGGATACATTTCTGGTGCTTTCCGGGGATGGGCTTACCGATTGCGATCTGACCCGGGCCATGGCATTTCATAAAGAAAAAAAGGCCCTGGCTACGCTGGTGCTCAAGCGGGTCAGCATACCGCTGCCCTATGGGGTGGTGCTGACAGATGGAGATGGGCATATTACCCGCTTTATCGAAAAGCCCACCTGGAGCCGGGTATTCAGTGATCTGGTCAATACGGGTATTTATATTCTGGAACCGGAGATTTTTGATTATATTCCTGATACAGGCACGCCGGATTTCGGTAAGGATATTTTCCCAGCCCTTCAGGCGGGGGGCTTGCCCATTTATGGTTTTGAAACCACGGGCTACTGGTGCGACGTGGGGGATCAAAAGGCCTATCTTGCGGCGCAGCAGGCAATGCTCCGGGGAGAAGTGGCCCTGCCCCATGCATCCGGCGTGGATGAAAATGCGCAGATGGATGCTTCAGCCCATTTGGAAGGGGAATGCCTGATCGGCAAGGGAGCCGTCATCGGTTCGGGGGCGCGGATTATCAACAGTATTATCGGGGAAAACTGTGTCATCGGCCCGGGGGCGGTAATTGAAAATTCCTGCCTGTGGCCTCGGGCTGCCGTGCAGGAAAAAGCCCGGATTCGGGGCAGCGTATTATGCACCGGTGCCGTGGTCAGAAAGGAAGCGGAAATTCAGGATGGCTGTGCCCTGGGAATGGGGGCTGTGGCAGGGGCCAATGCGCAGCTGTGCCCCGGGGTGAAAATCTGGCCCCGCCTGAAGGTGGCAAGCGGCGCCGTGGCTCATCGCACCCTTTCCAGCGAGGATCTTTCGGCGCCGCACTGGACCCATCGGGGGGCCGATTGCGATACGGCTGAAGCGGCCTGCACTTTATGCGCTGCCTACGCCAAGGTAACCGGGGCCAGGCAAGTGATGGTCGGCGGCGATGGCGCCGGCGCATTGCAGATGCTGGCAGCCGGCAGCCTGGCTGCGGCGGGCATCCGGGTGCTGCAGGCCGGGGAAATGACCGAAACCATGATGCGGGTATTGGTAACCGCGCTCCGGCTGGGCGGCGGGGTATTTGTTTCCGGGCAGCTTTTGCATTTTCTGGATGACCAGGGTCAGCCCATTTCTGCCCGGCAGATGGCAGCCATGGATAGCTGTATTTTGCGTCAGGATGCGCCCCCGGCCTTTTCACGCCCCGGCCAGGTGATCCGCTTTACCGGCGGAGAGGAAATTTATCTTTCCCGGATTTTGCCCGGGGAAAACGCCAGGCCGCTCTGGTCCCCGGTGGCGGTGTTTTGCGATTCTGCCAGGCTGCGCAGGATGGTATTGGAGGGGGCATCCCGGCTGGGCATGAAGGATATCCGCTGTGCACCGCTGGGGGATATGACGCTGCGAAATCAGGAAACAGGCTTTTTGTTGTCTGAAACCGGGGAGGATGTGACCGTTTTCCTGGAGGACGGCCCCATCCCTCAGGAACAGAAAATGCTGCTTTTGCTTTCCCTGTGCCAGAAAAAGCATGGCGCGCTCTATGATTTTTCCGGTGTTCCACGGGCGGCGGGCAGGCTTTCGCCGCTGATGCCCGCCGATTCGGGGGAAAAATGCAATTGGCAAAGAATGATAACGGGAGACGGCCTGGCGGCATTCTTTATGATTTGCGATGCATTGAAGCGGGGGCCGCTGCCCTCGCTGCTTGAGGGCCTGCCGGAAACCCATATCATGATGCAGGATGTGCCCTGCCGCACCCGGGATAAGGGCCGCATTTTGCATACGATCTGCGATCATACGGATTTGCCCCATACCCTGGGCGAAGGAATCCGAATCGAGCATGAAAAGGGATATGCCACCATCGTGCCGGACGCCCATCAGGGGCTGGTTCGCATTACCAGCGAATCACCGGACAGTGAATTTGCCAGAGAGCTTTGCGATTTCTATCTGGATCAGATCCGGGGAATAACGGGCGAAAAAAATCCATTACAACAATGACTTGACAAGATAAGAGCCAAAGCATATAATAAATATCGACGAAAGTGATCCTGGGGTGTTCGCCAGCTTCCTGTTTTTACCCACATTTCACTAAACGGAACCCGCGTCGGGTGCCGGATGTCATGCCCCCGTGCTTTATGCATGCCAGGGGACGGCAGAAAGTATCCGCAGGGCACCGGCCTGCTTAACATAGCGGGTGAAAAAATAGGGGGTAGCGGCACTTTGGGACATTCGTTTTTTTAGTTGATTTTTTGCATGGAAAAAGGCTTCCGTTCTGCACGGAAGCCCTTTTTTTGATGAATTTTGAAATGCGATTGGTCATCAGCCCTTGAGGGAGCCAACCATGATGCCCTTGACGAAATACTTCTGCAGGAAAGGATACACGCAGAGGATGGGAACCACGGTGACCACCATGTTGGCCATCTGCAGGGTAAGGGAAGAAACGGAGGAACGGGCCATCAGCAGTTCTTCGGGGCTCATGTTGGGGTCCATGGCGGCGGTATCCAGATACTGCTGCGCCAGCAGCATCTTGGCGAATTTATAGCTGAGCACCACCAGATTTTCATTCTTGGTGTAGATCATGCAGTCAAAATACGCATTCCACTGGGATACGGCGTCAAACAGCGCCACGCAGGCGAATACGGGCATGGCCACGGGAATGAGAATGCGGAAGTAGTAAATCAGCTCGTTGGGGCCGCCGATGACCGCGCTTTCTTCCAGGTCATTGGGGATGCCCCGGAAGTAGGTGAGGAACACCATGCAGTTGAACATGCTGAAGCACATGGGAATGAGATAGGCCCAGAAGGTATCATAGATGCCCAATTCACGGATCTGCAGGAAGGTGGGGATCAGACCGCCGCTGAAATACATGCAGACCAGGCCCATGCCGGTGAAAATCTTGCGGAATTTCAGTTCCTTATGGGAAAGGGCAAAGGCAAAGCCGCTGGTGACCAGCGAGGACATGACACAGCCGCAGACCGTACGAATGACGGAGTTGCGGGCAGCCAGCAGGAATTCATCATCGGCAAAAACTTTCTTGAAGCTGTCCAGAGAGAAAATCCGGGGCCAGAAGAAGGTGATGCCGTTCCAGCTCACGTCGCCGCCGTCGGAGAAGGCGAGAACGATGCAATGCCAGAAGGGAATCAGAATCAGCGCCGCGAAAGCTGCCAGCAGAATGATGTTGATGTAATCGAACCAATTGTTGCGTTCCCACTTGGGCAGGGAATTTTTGATCTTCTTGGGGTTTTTCACGGTAGTATCCATCAGAACAATCCCTCCCCGGAAGCTTTATTGACGATGAAGTTGGCCAGCAGAACCAGCAGCAGCATCGTAACGGATTCCACCAGACCCAGGGCAGTAGCATAGGAGAAACGGCCCATGCTGACGCCGATATCCAGGATATAGGTGGAAAGAATTTCGGAACGGGAAACGTTGAGGGTGTTGCCCAGGAGGTAGGAAAGGTCAAAGCTGGCGCCGTTGACCAGGCTGCCGATCTTCATGATGAAGAGCATCAGGATGGTGGGCTTCAAGCAGGGCAGGGTGATATAGCAAATTTTCTGCCAGCGATTGGCGCCGTCGATGGTGGCCGCTTCATACTGCTCCAGGGGAATGGCGGTAAGGGCGGAGAAATAGATGATGGAATTCCAGCCGGTGGCCTTCCATACATCGGTAAAGACGGCAATCCACCAGAATGCCTTTGCCTCGCCTAAGAATATGTATGGCGTATCCAATAATCCAAGCTGCATCAGGACGGTATTGACCAGGCCGTTACGGGAGAGGATGTTGGAAAGGATCAGGGCAACAACGGAATAAGCGATGAAATGGGGGAAATAGCTGATGGTCTGAATGACCCGCTTATATTTGGTGCTGCGCACTTCGTTGAGCAGGATGGCAAAAACGATGGGCAGCGGAAAGCCGATGATAATCTTGAGGAAAGAAATGCTGACGGTATTGATGATGGCGGGGAACAAAGTAACGTCCCGGAAGAGCTGCTTGAACCATTTGAACCAGGGATCAGCCCAGGGACTGCCCCAGACGCCCTTTTTGAATTTATATTCCTTGAAGGCGATCTGCAAACCGGCGATAGGGATGAATTTGATGAAGATCATGTAGAGAACCGCTGGAAGCACAAAGAGGAACAGATAACGCTGTCTCCACAGCTGCCGGCAGAAGAGCTTCCAGCGCTGGCCCTTGGGACGGTTGATGACTTTTGCCGTAGTGGTCATGGAATACTTCCTTTCTGAAGGAGGATGGGGCATAAGCCCGATCATGAATAAAAGGAGGGGCCGCGCCGCTCAATGCAGCGCGGCCCCAAAAGGATTAATTATTTACCCATGTTGGCGCGGGCAGCGGCGTCCCACTTGGCGTTGATTTCTTCATTCAGCTGATCGGCATACTTCCAGTAGCGTTCAGTCAGAATTTCTTCCATTTCGCCCATACCGGTCTGTTCCATGTTCTTGCACAGGGTTTCGTAAGCAGCTTCGAAAGCGGCTTCGTCAGCGGCAAAGATCATGGTGGGCATCGCTTCGGCCAGAACCTTATGCAGGTTGCTGTACAGAGCGGCTTCATCGGGATCGGTGAAGTTCACGGTCAGAGCGCCGGTCTTGAAGGGGAAGGCGTGGGTCTTGCCCAGTTCGCAGTCAGCGTCGCCGGCATAATCGCTCAGAACCAGCTGACCATCCAGGCTGCGCAGACCAGTGTAGTTGGGCAGGTCATAATATACCTGACCATAGCGGCCGCGGAAGGAAGAGGTATGGTTGTTGTAGTCGCCCCACTTCTTCACATAGTCCACAGCAGTCAGATTGTTCTTGTCATCCATGCGTTCCTGGGTGTACTGCTTGGCGCCATATTCATCCAGATAGATATGCTGGCCTTCAAAGCCATGCAGAGCATAGACCTGGAATTCGGGCTTCTGATAGTTGGTGAGCCACTTGAGGGCGGCCAGCTTGTTTTCGGAAGCATCAATGATCCAAGCGAAGGGAGTACCGATGTTGGAGGAGTTCAGGCAGGCAACCTTCACGTCTTCGGCAGCAACGCCTTCGGCAGCGGGCAGACCCTTGTAGGTGGCAGTGTTGGTGCCGCCGTCCAGGTCATGGATGGACATGCCCCAGGTGTGACCGATGATGATGGCATAGTCATGGGCCATAACGATCTGCTTCACGGTCTGGTCATTGGCAGAGCCGGTCCAGGTGAAGTTATCAACAGACAGATAGCCCTTGAGATACATGTCGTTCAGCCACTTGAGGGCAGCCTTCATTTCGGCGCTCTTGTAGTTGAAGGTGACGGTGCCGTCTTCCTGGGGATAGACATACTGGGGAGCACCGAAGGAAGCGCCAACAGTCATGTACCAGCCAATGGAGTTATTCAGCAGACCGGTCAGGGTGTTGGGAGCGATAACCATGGGATAGGTGATGCCGGCATCCTTGGCGGCCTTGGCGGCAGCTTCCAGATCAGCCAGGGTCTTGATGGCTTCGTAATCTTCATCAGTCCAGCCCAGCTTGGTGGTGAAGACGTCATAGTTGTAGGTATAGTTGGCGGGGGCCTTCAGACCGGCCTTGGAATCAGCCAGCAGCACGTCATCGCCATACATGGTGGTGAAGTAGTAGAGATGATCATTCTGGCCATGAGCAGCCATCAGACCATTGGGCAGATAGGTCCAGAAATCTTCGTAGTTGTTTTCGGTGGCAATCACGTCCAGAGCGGCGACGTATTCTTCGTCGATCAGCTGAGGAATGTACTTACCATTGGTGATAACAACGTCATAGTCTTCGATTTCGCCGCCGGCCAGCATGGTGTAGAGTTCCTGATGGTCGGAAGTGGTGGCGTAAGAATACTGCACGTCAACGCCAGCCTGTTCTTCGAAGAAAGCGGAGATGGGGTCGTCGCCGTATTCCCAGCCGGGATAGGTTTCGACGCCGGACCAGTAAACCTTAAGGACGGTTTTCTCAGTGCCTTCAGCCATGGCGGGAACCATGCACAGCACGAGAATCAGGGCCATTACCAGAGCAAGAGCCTTTTTCATGGGGTATACCTCCTTGTAAAATTGGGTTATATTCAGTATAATCTGCCGAAAATTCCTTGTCAAGAGTCAGGATTCTTTTGTTTTCTTGTTTTCAGACCAGATTATACATTTTTTGGTCATTTGCCCATGCAATATACAAACAAAAGAATTTTATTATATAAGAAGAAAAGCATTCCGTTTTTCTTCCAAAATTGTCTGTATGTTGCATAGGGGAAATGGAAAAATTGGTTTTCGGAGAAAATATTAATTTTTTATTACGAAAATTCCGGCATTGGTATCTTCTAATTTAATGTGCATTAAAAAACGGCCCGAAGGCCGATGATTGATGGATTTATCGCATGCCGTTGCGATAATCCACAGGGGATACGCCCCGGAGCTTTTTGAATAATTCCGAAAAATAGGAGGCGGAAGAAAATCCCAGAGAATCGGCGATTTCCTTGATATTCATGTGGGTGGTGATCAGCAGGGTGCAGGCGGCCTTCATGCGGCATTGCATCTGATAGAGATGAATGGTCTGGCCCGTATGCTGGCGGAAAAGGCGATTCAGATAAAAGGGATGATAGCCGAAAATTTTGCCCAGCTGATCGCCGGTGATGGTTTCCCGGCAATGCTCCTCCAGATAATGCT
The DNA here is from genome assembly GCA_015056015.1 of Clostridiales bacterium. Classification (GTDB taxonomy): domain Bacteria; phylum Bacillota; class Clostridia; order Christensenellales; family Aristaeellaceae; genus RUG563. The sequence continues at coordinate 34,730 of SVHD01000007.1, read as the reverse complement.
TCACATTGGTGACCGGCATCGGCACGGGCTTGGCCCCTGCCTTGGGCAAACGCATCAATTGCAAAAGAATGCGCTTTAACATGGCGGAGCAGATTTCATTGAAATAAATTTCCCGGCGATCCCGTTCCTGCAGCAATTGGGCCGCCAATTCGATAATTTCCGGCGCATTTTCCACCAGGGCAGGATTGGGGAAGAAGGCGGGATCGGGATTTTCGGGCATATGATCGGGATGGAAATATTCCGGTGCGGAGGGGCGAATGGCCCGGCCGTTGAGGGGAATATAGGTAAGACTAAAATTGATGTTATAAAGGGTGGCGGGGGCATGCTCATTAAAAATAAAGCGGTAGGTGCGGTTGGGGGGGATCACCAGGCAGGAATCCTTGCAAAGGGAAATTTCCTGCCCCTCCACGTTGGCGGTACATTCCCCATCCACGATGGCAAACAATCGGTAATCATAGGCTTTCAGCGGGGTTTTATAACTGACCGAGCAATGGCGCAGATCTATATACCGAATGAATGGATTCAACTCGTGGGCGTTCATACGGACCCCTCCTGCGTTGTTTTGTGATGGCAAAAGTTTGTTTTGTTATAAAATAGATTTGTTTTCGGGTTGATTATAGCACAGGGCCTTGGTATAATCAACCCGAAAATCTCTTTTGGGAGGAATCATCATGTCTCAGAAGCTTCGTGTTGCCATGATCGGCTGCGGCGATTTTGCCCGCCATTTCGTGCCTCTGTATCAGAATCACCCCTACGTGGAAAAGGTTTGGGTATGCGATCTGATCCCCGAACGCGCCCAGGAATATTCCAAGCTGTTCAATGTGGAAATCATTGATACCTTCGAAAATGCCATTGCCCGGTCCGATGTGAATGCCGTGGCCATCTTTACCGATCGCCATACCCATGGCCCCCTGGTTATCGCCGCGCTGAAGGCCGGCAAGCATGTATATTCTGCCGTGCCCATGGGCGTTGCCCCCGAAGAATGCCAGGAAATCGTGGAACTGGTGAAAAAGACCGGCCTGACCTACATGATGGGCGAAACCTGCATCTATTATCCCTGCTCCATGTTCTGCAAGCAGCAGTATGAAGCCGGCGCTTTCGGTAAATTCGTGTATGCGGAAGCCCAGTATCATCACGATATTTCCCATTTCCCCAAGAATTTCAAAGATAACAAGCTCACCGCCGGCGTGCCCCCCTTCTTCTATCCCACCCATTCCACCGCCATGGTGCTCAATGCGGTGGGCAGCTATGCCACCCGCGTGGTTGCCTTCGGTTATGAAGAGCAGCCCGGCAACGGCTATTATGAAAAGGGCGTGAACCAGTGGGATAACACCTTCTCCAACGGTTATTCCATGATGAAGCTGGCCAATGGCGGTACTGCCCGCATCAACGAATGCCGCCGTATCGGCTATAAGGCCCCCAGCTCCTATATCAATGCCTTCTATGGCGAAAAGGGCTCCTATCAGTTCAGCAATGCCCAGCATATCCAGATTAAGATGGCGGGCGAAGGCGTGGAACTGACCGACGTAAGCGCCAAGGTCAACCCCTATGAAATGGAAGCGCACCGCGGTGAACCCGATTTCATGAATAAGGTGGCCAATCACACCTATCAGTGGAATATGTTCTCTCCCATCCAGGATGAACGCGTTGCCAAGCTGCCCGAATCCTACAAGGGCCTGCCCAACGGCCATATGGCGTCCCATCAGATGCTGATTGACGATTTCTGCACCGCCGCTTATTTCGATAAGATGCCCACCGTCAATGCCTGGCAGGCGGCCCGCTTTACCGTTCCCGGCCTCCTGGCCCATCAGTCCATGCTCCGCAACGGCGAAGCCATTGATGTGCCCGATTTCGGCGATGCTCCCGAAAAGTAATTCTGAAATATTTTGCGGGGAAGGGTTCTTTGAAACCAAGGAGCCTTTCCCTGTATTTTTTTGGAAAGAGATTGGGAATGTTTCCTGAAAGTTCCTCAGCGCAGTGTCTCCCTGCTGCCGGGGATTCTTTTTTGCAAAACCCGTGGATCATTATTCATTTTGTCTTGCCAGCCGGAAAAGAATCCGATATAATAAAGGAAAAGATAAATCAATAGGAGGTTTTTATTATGGCTCAGAAATTAACAGTTGCCGTCATTGGCTGCGGCGGATTTGCCCAGGCGTTTGTGCCCCTGTATCAGAATCATCCCTATGTGGAAAAGGTTTATGTCTGCGATATCATTCCGGAGCGCGCGCAGGATTATTCCCGGAAATTCAACGTAGAAATCATTGATACCTTTGAGGACGCCATCGCCCGCAAGGATATCAACACCGTGGCGATTTTTACCCAGCGCCATCTGCATGGCCCCCTGGTTATCGCTGCGCTGAAGGCCGGCAAGCATGTATATTCTGCCGTGCCCATGGGCGTTTCCGTGGAAGAATGCCAGGAAATCGTTGCGCTGGTCAAGGAAACGGGCCTGACCTATATGATGGGTGAAACCTGCATCTATTATCCCTGCTCCATGTTCTGCAAAGAGCAGTATGAAAAGGGCGCTTTCGGCAAATTCGTATATGCGGAAGCCCAGTATCATCATGACATTTCCCATTTCCCCCAGCATTTCCGGGATGAAAAGGATTTTGCCGGCGTGCCGCCCTTCTTCTATCCCACTCATTCCACCGCCATGGTGCTCAATGCGGTGGGCAGCTATGCCACCCGCGTGGTCGCCTTCGGTTATGAAGAGCAGCCCGGCAACGGCATCTATGAAAAGGGCATCAATCTGTGGGATAACGTATATTCCAACGGCTATTCTATGATGAAGCTGGCCAATGGCGGTACTGCCCGCATCAACGAATGCCGCCGCATCGGTTACAAGGCCCCCAGCTCCTATATCAACAGCTTCTATGGCGAAAAGGGCGCCTATCAGTTCAGCAATGCCCAGCATATCTTTACCAAGATCACGCCCGAAGGCGTGGAACTGACCGACGTGAGCGCCCAGGTCAATCCCCGGGAAATGGAAGCGCATCGGGGCGAACCTGATTTTATGAATAAAGTGGCCAATCATGCCTGGCAGGGCGATTGCTTCTCGCCTGCCCAGGATGCCCGGGTGGCGCAGCTGCCTGAATCCTACAAGGGTCTGCGCAACGGGCATATGGCCAGCCATCAATTGCTGATTGATGATTTCTGTACCGCGGTGTACTTGAATAAGATGCCCGTGGTCAATGCCTGGCAGGCGGCCCGCTTTACCATTCCCGGCCTTCTGGCCCATGAATCCATGATTCGCAACGGCGAAGCCATCGACGTGCCCGATTGCGGCGATGCGCCTGTGAAGTAAGAAACTGGGCGTATTTTCTGGGGAAACCATTCTTTGTGACCAAAGAACGGTTTCCCCAAGTCATTCTGGATTTCGCAATTGTATTCTGATCCTCTTGCGTGCCAGCGTGGCTTTTTTTGTTTGAAAAAGATTCATGGAACGTTCCCCTGCGGCAGTGTCTCCCTGTTGCAGGGGGATTTTTTATTGGTTAATAAATAAAAGCAGCACTGGCGCACAAGACGATTGGAGGAAAGCGGCTACATCCAGTACTGCTTTTCGGGAGGGTGCAGGAGGGTGCTTTTGGCTTCAAAAGCATCCTCCCGCCAATGTCCACTCGTTACCCAATGCTTTCCCACTCTTTTTCGTATTTGAGCAGGCAGGCGGTGACGCCGGAATCCACGGTGAGGGAAGTGCCGGTGATGGTTTTTGCATCATCGGAGGCCAGAAAATAGATGGCCTTGGCAATATCCTCGGGATAGGATTCCCGGCCGATGGGCCAATTGGCCCGGCGCGCATTTTTTTCTTCCTCGGTTTGTTCCTGGAATTTCTGGTTCACGATGGCGCCGGCCACCAGCAAATTCACCCGGATGCCGTATTTGCCAAGCTCATAGGCCGCATTGCGGGAAAGCACCTCAATACCGCCCTTGGAAATGGCGTAGGGAATGCGATTGGGCAGCGCGCCCCGGGAATGCACGGAGCCGATGAGGATGATGCTGCCCTGAACGCCGGTTTCAATCATCAATTTGGCAGCGGCCTGGGTGCCGAAAAAATAGCCCTTGGTATTGCTGTCCATGATGAAATCATATTCTTCTTCGGTGGTATTGAGAATATTTTTGAAGCGGCAGGCGGCGCAGGCATTGGCCACAAAGCAATCCAGTCTTCCATATACATCCTTGACCTTGCCGAAAGCATCATAGGTTTCCTGCACATTGCTGGGGTTCATGGCCAGCGGCAGCACATCGGCGCCAGGTACTTCTGCCTGCAGTCGCATTGCGGCTTCCTGGGCCTTTTCCAGGGATCGGGAGGTGATGCAGACCCGATAGCCCTTTCTGGAAAAATAGACAGCGGTGGTATAGCCGGTAAACTGGGTTGCCCCGGTTACCAGCACAACAGGACGGATTTCCTGATCCATTGTGAAATTTGCCCCTTTCGATTATTCCCAGGTGGCGCCCTTGGCGGTGGAGGTTACATTGCGGGCAAACAGGCGCAGGAAGGGCTTGAATTTGGCTTCTTCCAGCTTCCAATCCACCTTGGCAAGGCGATCCTGGATTTCCTCATCGGAAACCAGCAGATTCATTTTGCGTTCCGCCACGTTGATATAGATTTCATCGCCTTCCTGCACGGCGGCCAAAGGCCCGCGGATGGCGGCTTCGGGGGCCACATAGCCGATGGAAAGGCCGGTGGTGCCGCCGGAAAAACGGCCGTCGGTAATGATGGCGATCTTATCAAAGAGGCTCATGCCCGCCACTTCCTTCTGGAAGGTGAAGGCCGTGGTACCAAAGCGGCCCTTGGGCCCCAGATAACGGATGACCACAGCGTCGCCCGGAACGATCTTGCCGGCGCGAAGCGCCTCGATGGCGTCATCCACTTCGTGGAAGATCCTGGCCTTGCCAGTGAATTCCATCAGGCATTCGGGCACGGCGGCGGTTTTCAGGATTGCGCCGTCGGGGGCGATATTGCCATGGAGCACGGAAATGCCGCCGTCATCGGAAACAGGATTATCCAGTGGGCGGATGCAATCGTTATTGTAAACGGGGGCACCCTCATAGTTTTCCTGCAGGGTCTTGCCGTTGATGGTCATGCAATCCTGATGCAAAAGGGGAAGCAAACGGCCAAGCAGGCCCTTCATGCCGCCGGCCTGATCGAAATCCTTCAGGTAATAGGGGCCGCTGGGCTGCAGATGCGTGACGAGGGGAATCTTATGGGAGCATTCATCGAAGAATGCCCACCAATCCCGATCCAGGCCCGCTTCATGGGCGATGGCGGGAATATGCAAAAGCAGGTTTGTGGAGCCCGCCACGGCGGTATCCACGATGATGGCGTTTTCGATGGCCTTTTCGGTGATGATCTGGCGGGCGGTGATGCCTTCGTTGAACATGCGCATCACCTGCTGGCCGGCTTCATAGCCCATGCCGCCCAGGCGCTTATCGGTGGCATTGATGGAGGCATTGCCGGGTACGGTCATACCCAGGGCCTCGGCGATGAAGCACATGCTGGAGGCCGTGGTCATGGAGCCGCAGGCACCGCAGCCCATATGGGCGCATTCCATCATATCGTCAAAATCTTCCCTGGGCATGGTGCCCTCCATGACCTTGCCAACGCTGGAAGATACCTTCACCAGGCCGATTTCTTCGCCCCGCCAGAAGCAATGGGGCATATAGCCGCCGGTAACCACCACGGCAGGAATATCCAGCCGGGCGCAGGCCATCAGATGGCCGGGCACAATAGAATCGCAGGTGGAAAGAAGCACCATGCCGTCAAACATATTGGCTTCTACATTCAGCTCTACTTCGTCAGCAATCAGATTGCGGCTGGGGAGCTCGATATACCGGGGATCGGCCAGCACCATGCCATCGCAAAGGCCGGTGGTGGTCACTTCAAAGGGCAGGCCGCCGGCATCGCGGATGCCCTGCTTGACGCGTTCGGCAATTTCCCGCAGATGCACATGGCCGGGGTTATATTCATTCCAGGAATTGACCACTGCGATGTAGGGACGCTGCAATTCTTCCTTGGTGTAGCCCAGACCATAGAGGATGCCGTCGCGCTTGACGCTGGCCACGCCAAACTTCCATTTGCTGCGCTGCTTCATGATGATACCTCCATATAATTTTCTTTTTATGAATCGTTCTTACAGGCCGTATTGATCACCAAAGGCCAGGCAGGCCTTTTCAAAACAGGCCATGGGCACATGGGCCACGCCCGCGCCCAGGCGCTTGCCGCTGCGGGAAATCATGCCGCCGTGAATGACGGGCTCAATGCCGGTTTTGAGCACCTTTTGGAAATCGATGCCGATGGCAAGGCCGGCATAATCCATGGAGGGAATGCGATAAACGGGATGCTCGCCCAGGGTGATCAATTGGGTATCCTGGGTGCGGGCAATGCCATCGGCCATGGTCAGATTCTGGGCACGCATGACCGCAGGGGCGGCAGCGGCGGCGCTTCCGCCAAAACCGATGGATTCCAGCATGCAGCTATCGCCAATCCAGGGCAATACATCATTCAGATCGATATCTGCGGTCACATAGCTGCCTTCCAGCATGGGGGCGGGGGCGGTGAACCACTGATTGCCAAGGCCGGCGATTTTGATGCCGTAGGTGACGCCGTTGCCCATCATGGCGGTAACCACTGTGCTGTAGGGAATATTCCGGATGCCTTCCAGCACGCTCATGGCGGCAGCCATGCCCAAGGGATGGAAGAAACGCACCGTGCCATAGAGCAATTCCACGCACTGATCCTTGATGCTCTTTTCCAGCTTGGAATCGTAAAGCAGCTTCATCAGATCATTGGCCAGGATCAGGCCGCAGGCGTCCTGGCGGGAATGCAATTCATCGCCCATTTCCACGCCGCGGGTGATGATGCGTTTTAAGCCAATTCCGTCCGCATCCCTGAGCACCCGATCAAAGGCAGGCCCCAAATTATCGTGCATATTATTCAGGTGATCGTGAATGGCCTGATTATATACACCCCAGCCGGCCAGGCCGCCGCGGTTAGGCCCTTCAAAGGGCGCACAGAAGCCGCGCACGCCGGTATTGCGATCCTCCACAATATTGACAACCATGGAGGGCGTGGCAATGCCGGAGCCGGGCACCACGATATGATAATCATTGCCGGCATGGAATTCGATTTCGCCGCTTTCCAGCATTTTGCGGGCTTCCTCTTCAGTCTTGGCGTAGCCTTCATACATTACACCGTTGACGCCGCCCTGCTTCTGGGTTTCGCACATTTCCTCCCAGGGGATTTCCGGGCCGGAATGCAGAATGACGCCATCCTTCATATCAGGAATACAATCCTTGGCGGCGGCCATGCCCACCCAGTAGGGATCGGCCTGGGAAATGCGATCAATGACCAGTTGATTGGCTTCCTGAATTTTCTTTGCGATATTTACATTGCTCATGGGAATCACTGCCTTTCTTCCGGCTCCATTTTGGAGAGAATTTCAAGAATACGGGGAGAAAGATTTATCTGCCGGGGCGGCCGCCAGGAAATATTGATCGTATCCACATCCTGCTGCTTCAGGGCTTCTTCCAGCAAGGAAAGGCCGATATTGACAACCTGCAGGGGCTGATGCAGAATGGCTTTTGCTTTCATTCGTTTTTTCCTCCTTGAACCGAGGCGATCAGCGCCGCCAGACGGGAGGCCTCGCCGTTATTGCCCATCACGATGACGCCCGCATCCCGGAGGATTTTTTCCTGGGCGATGCGGTTTTGAGGATCCAGATCGGAACCGCAGAAGGAGGCGACCACCGATAGTTTTCTGCCCTCCTGAAGGGCGCGCGCCTTTTCTTCTTTGATCAGCGGCGCGATCATTCCGGCAGGATCCTCGCACAGGGCATAGCCCAGCAAAAAATCCATCAGAATAACGGCGGTTTCGGGATCCCTTGCTTCCTGCACAAAGCGGGAAAGCCGGGGAGAGGGATCGATGGCCACATGGGGCTTGCCCAGCGTGAATTCCTCCGCGCCCAGGTCAATCAGGCAATTGCCCTTGCTCTGATGGGGATCGGAAAGCATGTATTCCTCCTGGAAGGCCACATTGCCATACATGCTTCCCAGCAGACCGGTACCCAGGGTAATTGTTTCTTCCGCCAGGGATCCTCCGCAATAAAGCCCGCGCAGGTATTTCTGGCCTTTTGCCATGCCGGCTGCTTCTTCCTTCGCCAGGGGAAAAAGGCGATTCAGCCGATCCTGTTCTGCTTCGGGGATATATTCTTTTTCTTTCAGAATGGCCAGACAGCGCAGGGCGGTTTCCTCAAAAGAATTGGATACCTGGGCGCCGCTTTGGGCGGCCAGGGTGGGATCGCAGTGAATGAACTGGGCCACCACAGGCTTTTTGCAATGGCGCACCCGATCAAAAATCTTTTCAGCGGTTTCGGGGGCGGGGGGCTTGGAAATCAGGCCGATGACCTTGGTTTCCTCATCCGCTTCCAATAGATCCAGGGCGGTGAGCATGGTCAGCCCGCCTACCTCTTTTCGCAGATCCCGGCCGCCCACGCCGATGGCCTGACTGACGCCGCCGCCCATGAGATGCACGATATTCATCACTTCCTGCATGCCGCTGCCGCAGGCGCCGATCAAGCCCACGCCCCCTCTGCGCACCTTGCTGCAAAGCCCTACGGCTACCCCGCCGATGAAGGAAAGGCCGCAGTCCGGGCCCATCATCAGCAGGCCCTGCTCCCGGGCGTAAGTCTTTAATTTTACTTCTTCTTCAATGGGCACATTATCAGAAAACATGAATACATTCATGCCCATTTTCAGCGCCTTTTCCGCTTCCGCCGCGGCATATTGCCCGGCCAGGGAAATCACTGCCAGGTTGCGATCCCTGACTGCGGTTTTCATGCTGTCCAGGGAAGGATAGCTGCGCTTGCCCTTGGGGGATTGATTGTCCTTGAGCATTTGCAGGAAGGAAGCCCGGATCTTTTCTGCTGTTTCATCGGTTTCTGCGCTCAGGGCGATGATCAGATCATTGGGGGTGGCCTTTTCCCCTTCGGGCAAAAGCAGGCCCAATTCCTGAATGGTATCCTTGTTCAGCGGGGTGCCCATACCCACGGAAATATTGCTGACGCCGGGGAGCTTTCCGGCTTCACCGGCCAAACGCATCAGCAGCACGGAATCATAATAGGATTCCTTCATGATATAGTTCTTAATGACCAAGATTGAATCCCTTCTTCCTGATTATGTATTGGGCGCAATGACCTGGGCAAAACCGAAGTTTTCATCATCCTTCATGGGATAATCGCTGCGGAAATGCACACCCCGGGATTCTTTTCTTGAAAGCGCAGCACGGCAGCAAATGAGCCCGGTGCGGCAAAGATTCAGCGCTTCCTGCCGCGCTTTCTGCGCTTTCCAGTCATGGCCCAGGGGCAAACAGGCATTTTCAATTTCCGCAAGGCGATTAAGGGCCTGGATCAGATGCGCTTCGCAGCGGACGGGCCCCATGGCTTTGGCAAGAATATGACGGATTTCATCGATAAAGGGAAGAAAGCTTTCGGCCTTTTTGCCATTTTCCCGTGGAAGGAAAGCGGCGATCATATCATCAGGCACATTTTCATTGGCAGGATGCGCCTGCACGAATGCGGCGGCGCTTTGCCCCGCAATGCGGCCGAATACATAGGTTTCCGCCCCGGCATTTCCGCCCAGGCGATTGGCGCCATGCAGGCCGCCAATGACCTCGCCTGCTGCAAAAAGACCGGGCACGCAGGTGGAGGCGTCCTTCTGAATCTGCACGCCGCCCATGATGGAATGGGCCGCCGGGCCAACCTCCACAATTTCTTTGGTCAGATCAATGCCTGCATCCATAAAGCGGTGATAATAGAGGCTGTGGTTTTCGATAATTTCTTCCGGGGGCAGACCGGTCAGATCCAGGTAAACCCCACCGTGCTCCGAGCCCTTGCCCGCCAGAATTTCCTGGGCAATGATCCGGGCCAATTGATCCTTGGGGGCGGCGCCCTCGGTTTCATATTCTTTCAAAACGAAGCGCTCGCCCTGATTATTTTTCAGCAGCCCGCCCTTGCTGAGGAGCGTAGTGGAAATTCCCAGGGGCCTGGGCCATACCGCGCGGCAGGGCTCATGCTGGATAAATTCCATATCAACCAGCGCCGCCCCGGCCTGATAGGCCAGCTGGAAGCCATCCGCCGTCTGACAGAGGGGATAGGTGCTTTTTTCCATCAGATGGGCGCCGCCGGTGCAAAGGCATACCGCCTGGCAGGAAATGAGCAAAGGATCCATGGCGGCAAGATCCAGGCAGAGGGCGCCGCAAATCCGATCTTCCTTTTTCAGCAGGGAAAGGGCCATGCAGTTTTGCCGGATTTCCACGTCGGCCTGATTCAGGGCTTTCTCCAGCAGGGCCATGGATGCCTTGCCGGTGATATTCTGATGATGCATAAGCCTGGGAACGGAGCAGCCCAGAGGCTTGAGCAGATGATACTCCCCGTTTTCCTGCTTTTCAAAGGAAAGGCCTAATTCCTCCATGTGGGGAACGGCTGCTTTGGCGCCACGGGCAAAGGTTTCGATCAATTCAGAATTGCCCAGGTTCCATCCGCCCTGCTTCGTATCCTGGCAGAAGCGATCCACGCTGTCCTCTTCGCTCACGGGGGCATTAAAGCCCAGCACAGCTGGGGAAGCGCAGGCGCCCTTGGTCAGGATCATGGTTTTTCTTCCGGCGCGGACGGATTCCAGGGCGGCTTCCAGTCCGGCAATGCCTGCGCCGATGACCAGGATTTCCGTGCTTGCTTTTTGCATATTATTTCCTCCCCAGCAGCTTCAGGGCGTTTTCACGGCAGATCTTCCGATAATTCTCTTCAGAAAGCTTTCCGCTCAGGCGGCCTTCCTCCAGAAAATCGGCGATTTTCTTGTAAGCGTCATAGGTTTCCAGATTCCGGGGATCGTGGAAATCGGTGCCGTAGTAAATCCGGTCGGCATATTTTTCCAGAAAGGCCCAGGTAAATTCCGGATCCCGAAGCAGGCCGTTGGCGCCGGCCAGGGAAGAAAACTCGCAATGGAGATTGGGATACTTTTCCATAAGCCGGGGCACTGCGCCGCCGGGAACAACTTTTCCGGTGGGATTTTTTGCCCAAGCGGCATAGGTACAGTCGCCGCCCAATTCCGCCCAGAAGATGGCGGAATGGCCGATAAAAATCAGATTCGGATATTTTTGCAATGCTTTTTCCAGCTGCGGGAAATGCAATTCATCCCGGATGCCGTAATCGCTGCCCGGCGCGCCAAAATGCATCAGCACGGGCATCTGATATGCTTCTGCTGCCTTAAAAAGGGCCTGCATCCGGGGATCGTCGATGGGCAGGGGCGCGGTCATTTCGCCAATGCCGCAGGCGCCCTTTTCCTTATAGTAGCGCAGATAATAGCCGAAATCCGTTTCCCCGCTGTTTTTGCCCTGGCGGGGATCCACATTGCAGAACCAGCCGACGAATACATGAGGATGGCTTTTTACCATATTATATGCTTCCCGCTGGGAGAGCCGATCGCAGGTGCCCTCCGGAGCGGAGCCCTGGGGCAAAAGGATGCCGCCTTCGATGTTCATCCGGTCATACATGGGGCGCAATTCTTCCGGAGTGGGATAATTATCCCCGCTGGGCTTGGGCAAATCCTTTTCCGGAACTACGTGCACATGCAGGTCAATTTTTTTGATCAATTCAGGCATGGTTTTCATCCTTTCTGCGATCACAGCGCTTCGGCTTTGCCATTCCGAATGATTTCGGCCTTTTCCGTGTTGTAGTCCACCCGGATTCTGACGCCGTTGGAATAGGTGGTTTCATATACGCCCTGGGCAATTTTTTCATGGTTATCCATAAAGGCGTAACGCACGTCTGCCAGCGCATCATAATCGGCATACATTTTTTTGAGGTTTTCGATGCTGTCATCTAATTGTGCCTGATCATCGCAGAGGAAATCCTCTTTGCCCATCCAATTTTTGCCCTTGGCAAAATTGGCGTAATACACGATCAGGGGACGACCGCCGTATTCAAAGAATTTCAGCCGGTTGGCGGCGGGCTTGACGGCATAATTCAGGGTATCGGTGCAGGGATTATAGAGGATGATGCCGTGATATACCAATTGCCAGAAGGGAATGGCCTCATCAAACATTTTGGGCCAGTTCTGATCCAGCACATGGAAATTGGTATACATGCAATAATCCAGGGAAGAGGCGGCAAAATCGTAAGCGCCCTCGGAAGCAAAGCCGCCCACCGTCTCCCGGCAAAGATCCATGGTTTTGCGATACCAGGCGGCGGTATCCTTATGATTGACGGAGTGATTTTCATCAAAGCAGCTGACCAGGGGCAGGATGGTCATCACATCGATATAGTGAATGCCGGTAAAGCCCATTTTCTGCAGGGCGGGAAGATCGGAGGTATCAAAGCGTTCATACTGCCTTTGGGGACAGATTTTATGGGGACGGCCGCCGCCCCAGCAGTAAGGACGCTTAAGCAGAGAGCCATCCTGCAATTTCACCAGATATTCCTCATCCCAGCAATCGGCGATTTTGTAGGCGGCGGTGCTGCTGGTATGGCAGACGATATTAACGCCGGCGTCATGGGCCTTTTTGATCAGCCGATCCAGCCCTTCCTGGCCGCCCAGACGTTCATCCGCCGGGAAAATCTGGGGGAAACGGCCGTCATGACCACCGATATTCCAGCCCACCAGGCAAATTTCGCCGCCCTTGAGCCCGGCCTTCTGCATGGCGTCGATGATGTCCCCCGCCCGGTCAAAGGTGCAGGCTACATGCATGGGCGGTTCGTTTTCCGGGGTCTGATATTCGATTTCGGCGGGGACGGGCTTCCAGCCCTGACGAATGCGGATTTCAGGGGCGTCGGCTGCTGCCTGAAGCTTGGGATTGATCTTTACCCTTTCCGCAAGCGGCGTGCAGCCGCCCCGGGTCAATTGATATTCCCGGTAAATCCGTGCCATATCGGCATACGTTCCGTTTTCGATATCATGATATTCGATCACAATATCTTCATACACTGCTTCGCCATTCATGGGAAAGACGGGATACAAATAATATTTTCCGGCCTTCACGCCTGTTCTCAAGGCGAAATAATGCTGCATGCCGGTGACAATACCAAGGATGGCGCGTCCGTTTTTCAGCATGCCCAGGCAGGCCATATGCGCATACGGGCAGGCAAATTCATCATCTTCACGCGGGGTGAAATGGGTAAGCCGGGTGCCGGCAACAGATTCGCCGGGGAAGACGAAATAACCCTCGTCCCCCGTTTGGGCAGTAAAATATTCAGGCAGAAAAGCAATTTCCTGAATATTTCCGGGCAGCGCTTCGGCGGGTAGGGTGGCAATCAGGCCGGTCTGGGTTTTCCGGGTCAGCACTTCCATTCGATGGCTTTCGCCGTTTTGCAGCATGATTTCAGCAAAAAACATGATTCATTTCTCCTTTGCATTTTTGATGGGAAAGCTGTGGGAATTATTTCTCCGCTAAAAGGAAACAAAATCAGTATTCTCTCGGAATATTTTTCATCCATGACAATTTCATTATATAAAAACGGGCTATAACGAATCAATCAATAAAACAAATAAATGATATAACAAAACCAATATGCCGAATCAAACGGGAGAAATATAAAAAAAGCAGCCATGAATGGCTGCAAAAAGAGATTTCCATTTGTGCTATCGATGAACAGATAAGCGTATGGATGGATTTGGGGAAAGCCGTTTTTGTTATGAAGATAAAAAGATCATTTGCTCAGGTTTGCTCATTCTGCGGCTCGGTTTCATCTTCTTCCGGGGAATTATGGCGAAGCACACCGGGGGCATAGCCGTAAATATCCCGGAATGCCTTGGATAAATGGGCGGCGCTGTTTAAACCTGTGGAAGAGGCAATCTGATCCAGGGTCAGATTGCTTTCCAGCAGCAGCCGTTTTGCTTTGTGAACGCGGTATTTTCGCAAATAGGCTTGGGGAGAAAGATTGGCAAAACGCTTGAAAAGGCGGAAAAGATAGGTGCGATCCACCCCGATATGCTGGGCAATTTCTTCTACCGAAATGGGAAAGGCGTAGCTTCTTTGAATATAAGCCTGGGCGGCATGATAGTATTCGCCGCCTACTCTGGGGGCATTATCGGTAACGGGCGCCGGGATGCAGGCGGCAAAATCCATCATGGCGCTATACAGCGCCAGGGGGGAGCGATCGGCACGGGCCAATTCCAGCATTCGTTCCAGCGCCTGCTGGGCGCCTTCCTTATCGGATGCACGAAATACGTTTTTTCCATCCAGGCCTGCCGCCTTGAGAAGCGCTTCCGAATCACTGCCGCGGAAGGATACAAATGCGTACTCCCAGGGATCATCCGGATCCGCCTGATAGGAAATAATCTCAAAGGGACGGATGAGAAAGCCTTCCCCGGCAGACAGCGTCCATTCCTGATTCTGCGTGCAGAAATGGCCTTTCCCCGAAAGCACAAAATGCAGGGAAAAATAGGCGCGGATGCCCGGCTTGGTTTCGTAAGGGCCGATGCAGCGCTGCCAGCCGCAATCCCGAAGTTCAATTCCCTGGAAAGGAGAGGAGGGCATGGGATAGAACTGTAATTGATACAAAACGGATCACCACCCAAATCTTGCAACATACATGCAATAGAAAAGCAACATGTGTATCTTTTGTTTGTACGTATTATCGGGTATACTATACACAAGGACAAGAAATTTGTCAACACCTGAACAAAAAATTAACGAATGAAAGGGAGAAAGAGAAAATGGCAGAAAAATTACGGGTTGGCATTGTTGGCTGCGGCAGTTTTGCAAAGAATTTCGTTCCCCTGTTTCAGAATCATCCCCATGTGGAATATGTATGCGTGACGGATCTGATGCCCGCCCGGGCGCAGGAATACCATGAGAAATTCGGGGTGGATGTGGTATCCACTTACGAAGAAATGCTCAAGAGCGATGTGAATTGCATCGCCGTATTTGTCCAGCGCCATCTGCATGGCCCTATCGTTATCAAGGCCCTGGAAGCGGGCAAGCATGTCTACTGCGCGGTGCCCATGGCCAGCACCATTGAGGAATGCAAGCGTATTGTGGAATTGGTAAAAGAAAAGCATCTTACCTATATGATGGGCGAAACCTGCTATTACTATCCCTGCGCCTGCTTCTGCCGGAAAATGTACAAGGAAGGCAGATTCGGAAAATTCGTTTACGGCGCTTCCCAGTATTATCATGATATCGCGGAATTTGATTTCCTGGTGGAAACCGAGGGCTATCGCTGGCGGCAGGCTGCGGCAGGGCTGCCCCCCTTCCTGTATCCCACCCATTCCTTCGGCATGATTCTTTCCTCCGTGGACGCCCATGTGGTGAAGCTTTCCTGCATGGGATACCGGGATACCGAAGACGACAATATTTATGGCGAAGGCAAGAATGACTGGAATAATCCCTATTCCAATATGTATGCCCTGTGCCAGCTGAGCAACGGCGGCACGGCCCGGGTAACCGAAGCCCGCAGGATTGGCGTTTTCAAGCCTTCCAGCTATATTTCTGCTGTTTACGGCACCAAAGCCGGCTATGAATATTCCAATGCCCAGCATCTTTTCGTGGAAGCCCCCGGCAAGGAAAAGGCGAAGCTGACGGATGTGAGCGATCTGGTGAATCCTCGGGAAATGACCGAGCACAAGAATGATCCGGATTTCAAGGAACAGGTGGCCAATGCGGCGTGGAGCTGGTCCAGCACTGCACCCATTCAGTATACTGATCATCTGCCTGAATCCTTTAAGGATCTGCCCAACGGCCATATGGCCACCCATAAGCTGTTGATTGATGATTTCTGCCGGGCTGCTTATGAGAATAAGCTGCCTGTGGTGGATGCCTGGACGGCGGCCCGCTATACCATTCCCGGTATTGTGGCCGTGGAATCTGCCTATCAGGGCGGCGTGCTGATGGATGTGCCTGATCTGGGGGATTCTCCTGCCGATTGGGAACGGATTGACACCAAGACCGAAGCATGATAACGGAAAACATAAAGAGCAGCGAAGCAATTCGCTGCTCTTTGTTTTTGTATGATTACCAGGTGATTTCAATGACCATGGGTTCCAGGGGAAATTCGTCCGCCGGAATATGGGTGATGCTGTAGAAAGGACCGCGGGCCACGCCCATATCAAAATAGGCGGGCAGCTTTTCAAATCGGACGGGAAGGGCACGCCCATCATTGAGCAGCCGCACGGCCCTTGGCGCGCCGGGAATGGAAAAGAAATTGATGGCGGAGGAGGAAATGCCCTGGTAGAAATGCAGATAAGTTTTGTTATTCTTCCGGCTGGCGATGAAGGCGTCGGCCCCGGCAATGCGATAGGGGAAAGGATCGGCCTCATGATTTTCCAGATTGCCTTCCATCCGCTGATACCAATCGCCGATTTTTTCGATCAGCCGAACGCCTTCCTCGGGCAGTTTTCCGCTTGGCATGGGGCCGATATTGAGCAGATAGCTGCCGCCCATGGCCATGATTTTATCGATGGATTTCATCAGGAACCGGGCGGAAAAATAATCCTCGTTGCTGCGATAGCCCCAGCTCTGCTCGCCCACCGATTCGCAGGCCTCCGTCATGGCGGGGAAACGGCTGCCGTCGGGCACATTTCTTTCCGGCGTGGCAAAATCCCCCTGATCATAGCCGCGGTTATTGATCAGAATACCGGGCATCAGCTTCCGGGCCAGCTCATTCAGGCTCTTGTCCTCATAACGAGGCGGAATATCCCAGAAGAGGGTATAGATTTTTCCGTAGCCGGTGAGCAATTCCGTGATCTGATTTTTCACAAATTCCCGGTATTTTACGGAATCCGCCTTTTCGGGACAGCGGCTTTTCCACTGGTGGGTGGACAGGGAATTATAGGCGTTTTCATGATGCCAGTCGGGATTGGAATAATACAGGGAAAGCAGCATGCCATGCTTTTCGCAGGCGTCGGCCAGCATCCGGAGCACATCCTTTTTATAGGGCGTATTCATGATATTGTAAGGGGTATATTTCGTATCCCACATGCAAAAGCCGTCATGATGCTTGGCAGTGAAGCAGATATATTTCATGCCCGCTTTTTTCGCCAGAAGCACCCATTCCTCGGGATCATAATCCACGGGATTAAACTGATGCATGTATTGTTCGTATTCTTCATTTTTCATATCATTCCGGGCCAGAACCTGCTCCTGCACCCCAAGCAGGGAATAGAAGCCCCAATGGATAAACATGCCGAATTTATTTTCCATACCATTCACCTTTCTAAAAAAGCAGGAACGAAGTGATTTTTCGTTCCTGCAGATTTTCAAAAATACTTTTCATTCCTTTATAAGCATTGCATCAGGGAGAAAATAGCACTTTGGAGTCATTTATTATCTTTCCCGATTGGTTTTCGGGAGGGCGCGGGAGGGTACTTTTGCCTCAAAAGCATCCTCCCGCAAATATTTCCGCCCCGTTATTCCTCATCGGCCGCCATGAAGCGATACTGGGCTTCGCACAGGCCGCGATAATGGCCGCCGGGCAGCTTGATCAGCTCTTCATGATTGCCGCGCTCGGCGATCTTGCCATCCTGCACCACCATGATGCAATCGGCATTGCGGATGGTGGAAAGCCGGTGGGCGATGACGAAGGAGGTACGCCCCTTGAGGAGCACGTCCAAAGCTTTCTGAATCAGCATTTCGGTCTTGGTATCGATGGAGGAGGTGGCCTCATCCAGAATCAGAATCTTGGGATCATTGAGCAGGGCGCGGGCGAAGGAGATCAGCTGGCGCTGGCCCTGGGAGAGGGAAGAACCGCGTTCGTTCACTTCGGTCTGATAGCCCTTGGGCATTTTCATGATGAAATCATGGGCGCTGACCATCTTGGCAGCTTCGATGACCTCTTCATCGGTGGCATCCAGACGGCCGTAGCGGATATTTTCCATCAGCGTTCCGGAGAAAATGAAGGAATCCTGCATCATCACGCTCATCTGCTTGCGCAGGGAGAAGAGCTGAATATCCCGGATATCATGCCCGTCAATAAGCACCCGGCCTTCGTTTACGTCATAGAAGCGGCTGATCAGATTGACCACGGTGGATTTTCCGGCGCCGGTGGGGCCGACCAGGGCAATGGTTTGCCCGGCGGGAATATCGAAGGATACATCCTTCAGGATGATCTTTTCATTATCGTAGGAGAAGGTGACATGATCGAAGGTGACATTGCCCTGAATGGGGGGGATGGGCTTTGCGCCTTCCTGATCCTGAATATCCGAGGGGGTATCCATGATTTCAAAGATGCGTTCCATGGATGCCATGGCGGAAAGCAGGCTGTTATAGAAATTGGAAAGCACATTCAGGGGCTCCCAGAAGCGCCCCAGATACCAGATCAACAGCAGCAGATCCGCCAGAGCCAGACCGCTGCCCTGCATGAAATGTACGCCGAAAATGTAAACCAGCACGGTGCCGATGCTGCCGGTCATATCCAGCGCAGGCCAGAAGATATGGTTGATGGTAACGGCCTTCATCCAGTTGGTGCGGATATCGCTGTTGACGTTGCGGAAGGTATCGGCGTTTTCATCCTCACGGACAAAGGCCTCGGTGACCCGCATGCCGGTGAGGGATTCATGCAGATAGCCGTTCATGGTGGAGGTCTTTAAACGCACCTTCTGCCAGCGCAAACGCATCACCCGCTTGAGCTTGAAAAGAATCAGCATCAGAAGGGGAATGATGCACATGGCGATCAGCGTCAGTTTCCAGTTGACGATCAGCATGATCACCAGCAGCATTACCATGGTAATGCATTCGATGAGGACGTTTACGATACCGTTGGTAAACAGATCATTGAGGGAATTGACGTCATTGATCACGCGTACCAGCAATTTGCCGGCGGAACGGGTATCAAAGAAGGAAAAGGACATGCCCTGAATATGATGGAATAAATCCTCGCGGAGGGTAGCCAGGGCCTTGCGCCCGGCGTGATCCATCCAGCGGATGCGCTGGCGGGTGCACAGGGCGCCGATGAGCGCCACCAGCACCATTCCGCCCAGCAGCAGGGGCAGGGCGTCCAAGGCTTTGTTTTCCAGTTCACCGATGGCGCGGCTCATCAGGTAGGGGCTGGCCAGAGAACAGGCCATGGCGACCACCATCAGCACCAGGGAGGCAATGACCTGCTTTTTGAAGGGCTTCATATAGGCCAGAAGGCGGAAGAATTGCTGTTTATTAAACGGCTTTTCCAGGGCTTCATCATCCAATTGGCGAATCATGCGTGCCATTATGCGTTCCCCCCTTTTCAAACCTTGACGGCCGAGGCCATCTGATCCATTACCATCTGATAATAGATGCCGCCCTGGGCCATCAGTTCCTTGTGATTGCCCCGTTCCACAATGGCGCCGTTATCCAGCACCAGGATCTGATCGGCATTTTTCACCGAGGAAATACGATGGGCAATGATGAAGGTGGTGCGGTTTTTGAGCACTTCCTTGAGTTCCTGCTGAATCTGGTATTCCGTTTCCATATCAACGGCGGAAGTAGAGTCATCCAGAACCAGGATCTTGGGATCAATCAGCACGGCGCGGGCAATGGCGGTGCGCTGCTTCTGGCCGCCGGAGAGGCCAAGGCCGCGCTCGCCCACCACCGTTTCATAGCTGCCGGGCATATGCTCGATAAATTCGGCGGCCTGGGCCACTTTCGCGCTGCGCTTTACCCGTTCCATATCGGCGCCGGGATCGCCGTAGCGGATATTATCCGCGATGGTATCGGAAAAGAGGAAGGTTTCCTGCATCACATAGCCGATCTGGCGGCGCAGGGGCTTTAAGGAATGCTCCTTCACATCGATGCCGTCGATTTTGATGCTGCCGGATTGTACATCGTAGAATCGGCCAAGCAAGGTGACCAGGGTGGATTTACCGGAACCGGTGGCGCCCATGACGGCGATGGTTTCGCCGGGCTTGGCCTCCAGGCAGATATCCTTGAGCACGGGATGATCGCCGTAGGAGAAGTTGACATGATCAAAGACCACATGGCCCTGGTATTCTGCAGGCTGCTTTGCATTTTCCGGTTCCTTGATGGCGGCACCGAAATCCACATAGTAGAATAGCTTTTCTGCCGAGGTGACGGCCTGGGTCAGCATATTGATGATATTGGAAAGCTGGCGCATGGGATTGACCAGCATCCAGATATAGCCGGTTACGCCGACCAGGGTGCCGATATCCATCTGATTATTGGCAATCAGCAGCGCGCCGCCAACCAGCGTAATGGGGGTGCAAAGGGCGCCAAGCAGATCCATAAAGGGAACGAAATTGGACCAGATCCAGGTGGCCTTCATATTCAAATTGAATAATTCCTGATTCTCTTTCCGGAATTGCTCTTCTTCATAGGCTTCCTGGGCAAAGGCCTTTACCACATGAATACCGGCCAGATTTTCCTGGGTACGGGTATTGAGCACGGCATTCTGCTCCCGGATATCCCGGAAAGCGGGGCGGATTTTTTTTCTGAAAACCCAGGCCAGGGCGGCGATGATGGGGGTCATCATCAGGATCATCAGCGTGACCTGCCAGCTCATGGTCATCATGAAAATCAGCGCGCCGAAAAAGAGCAGCGCGTTATCAAAAACGGTCACGATGCCATTGGCAAACAGGTTGCGCAACCCTTCGATATCACCGGTCATGCGGCTCATGATTTCGCCCACGCGGTGTTTATCGTAGAATTGATGGGGCAATTCTTCCAGATGTGCATAAAGCCCCGTGCGCAGATCCCAAATTGCATTCTGGGAAATACGCTCGAAGCTTTGAGCGCGGATAAATGTGCAGATTCCGCGGAGCAGCGTCAGTCCAAGAAGTGCGCCGCACAGGGGAAGAAGCAAATCCATATTCATTTGTGTGATCACGTCATTGACCACCGTCTTGGTCACATAGGGCGTGATCAGACGGGTGAGAATGACAACCAGCTGGAGCATCAGGCCGAGGATAATTTTGCGCTTGTACGGGCTGATTAATCCGACGATTCGCTTGATAGTATCCATCGTATTTTTCCTCCACAGCAAAAGCTTAGTTTCATTATAACAGCCTTTTTGGGTTCGTCAATGCAAAAAATGAATTTTTTGCCGGATTTTTTCAGCAAATGCCTGGGAGGAAAACACCGGCATTTTTCTGGGAAGAAACCTTTATAAATGGAAGAAAATCAAGCGGGAAATAAAAACCCCCGGTCTTTGCAGCCGGGGGAGAGGGATTATTTTTCGTAGCCCTTGGGGTTATTCTTCTGCCAGTTCCAGGCGTCGCGGCACATGGTGGTCAGATCGCGTTTTGCGCGCCACTTGAGCCCATTGGCGGCCTTTTCGGGATCTGCATAGCAAACCGCGATATCGCCGGGGCGACGGGGGGTTACCTGATAGGGGATGGTCAGATCATTGGCCTTTTCAAAGGCATGCACGATATCCAATACGCTGTAGGCTTCGCCGGTGCCAAGATTGAATACTTCCGCGCCGTGATGGCTTTCCGCATATTTCAGCGCCGCCAGATGGCCTTCCGCCAGATCCATCACATGGATATAGTCGCGTTCGCCAGTGCCATCCCGGGTGGGATAATCATCGCCGAATACATTCAGATGATCCAGTTTGCCGGATGCAACCTGGCAGATATAGGGCATCAGATTATTGGGAATGCCGGTGGGATCCTCGCCGATACGGCCGCTTTCGTGGGCGCCGATGGGATTGAAATAGCGCAGCAGCACGAAGGAGCGGGTTTCATCCGCAGCGGCCACATCCGTCAGAATCCGCTCGCTGATCCATTTGGTCCAGCCATAGGGATTGGTGCAGCCGGTGGGGCAATCCTCCCGCAGGGGCATTTCGGGATAGGTGCCGTATACGGTGGCGGAAGAGGAGAAGACCAGAATGGAGCAATTGAATTTGGGCATCACCCGGCACAGAGCCATGGTGGCGTCCAGATTATTCTGGTAATAATCCAAAGGCTTGCGGACGGATTCGCCAACGGCCTTGAGGCCGGCAAAATGAATCACCGCGTCAATTTTATATTCTTCAAAAACAGCGGTCAGGGTTTTTTCATCGGCGCAATCGCCCACGATCAGAGGGGCCTTTTTGCCGGTCAGTTCTTCCACCCGGCGCAGCGCTTCCGGGCTGGCATTGGAAAGATTATCCAAAGCCACCACTTCATATCCCGCATTCAGCAGGCAAAGAGCCGTATGGGAACCGATATAACCCGCGCCGCCAGTCAATAACACCCGCATTTTTTTCATCCTCCCGTTTGAAAACATCGCTTTTCATTATATTCCCGTTTTTCTCTACTGTCAATTGTGGAAAGGGAAAAATGCATTTCTTTCCCTGAAAATGCATGCATTGGGAGGCGTATTGTGTTGGCTTTGTTTTTTCGTGTATTTCCCTTGACAAGCAGCAAATCAATCGGTATATTGATTGTGTATTTCAATATGCACAAGAAAAAAGATGGTTTATTATTTAATTTTATTAAATTAAATTGGATGCAAAGGGTTTCGGGCGGAGCCCGGGGTACCTTTTCATTAATAAATGGACAGGAGTGTTTTTACCATGAAAAAGATCCTCGCGATGCTGCTTTCCCTGTGCCTGCTGCTGGGCGTTTGCCCTGCGATGGCGGAAGAATCCCTGGCGGGCACTTATGTGCTGGACGCCGCTCCCCTGGGCATGCCCCTGCAGATTTATCTGATCATTGACGAAAACAACAATTTCCAGTGGACCAACAAGCTGGATGGCGGCACTGACAAGGGCAACGGTATGATCGGCAATGAAGGCGATGTATACATGATGCTCTACAGCGATTCCACCGCCGAAAATATGAAGACCGCTACCTTCGCCGTGGAAGGCCAGAAGCTGGTTTTCTCCACCCGCGTTCCTTACGGCAGCGCCGGCCTGAGCATCAATACCGAA
The DNA here is from genome assembly GCA_015056015.1 of Clostridiales bacterium. Lineage (GTDB taxonomy): Bacteria > Bacillota > Clostridia > Christensenellales > Aristaeellaceae > RUG563. The sequence continues at coordinate 11,898 of SVHD01000007.1, read as the reverse complement.
GATCCTGAAAATCCCATCTATCCTGTGGCCAAGAAGATGGTGAATATGGATGTGCTGGGCCTGTATGTGGGCCAGGTGGAAGCCAATGCCATGGGCTCTACCATTATTTATGACTGCGAACTGGAACTGGCCCTGGGCGGCGAATACACCCTCACCTCCCGCTTCAGCATGATGGGCGGCGAATATGAATACGTGCAGGAAGGCACCTTCACCCTGGCCGACGGCACTATCACCTTTACCAGCGGCGATCTGGCCGGTCAGCAGGGCACCCTGGCCAATGGCGAAATCAATGCGGAATTCTTCCTTTCTGCCATGGCTTCCAGCCCCCGTGCCGCCGTGCTGAAGAAGGCCACCACCGCGGAAGCGGCCGGCGTTTACACCGGCGTGAAGGATATGAGCATGATGGGCTTCGTGGCCAATGCCACCCTGACCCTGGACGCCGTTGGCGGCTATACCTATACCGCCGGCATTGATGGCGAAGTCTATAGCGAACAGGGCAGCTTTGCCTATGAAGAGGGCGTGGTTTCCCTGCTGAGCGACGCCGAAGACGCTGCCGCCGTGGAAGGCACCCTGGCCAACGAAGTGCTGGTCATCAAGATGCGCATTGCGGAATCTGTTCCCATGGCCACCGAAATCATGTTCTACAGCGAACGAATTCAGGGCGAATTCATTTCCGAAGGCGAAGATGAAGCCGGCAATGCCATCAAGAGTGTTCTGACCCTGAATGCCGATGGCACCTATGCCATTTCCGTCAATGACGGCGCCTATACCGAAGAGGGCACCTTCGTGGTGGCTGCTTCTCCCATGGGCGTTGGCATCACCCTGACCTCCACCGATGGCGTGGAATCCGCCGGTATGGTATCCGATACCATCAATATCAACCACAATGTGGATAATGCCTTCAATACCCTGGGCTTCAAATACGAAAAGTAAGCCCATATAAAATCAAAAACAAGGCCCGCTGCAGCGATTTTGCGGCGGGCCTTTTTATATGTTATTTGGAAAAATGGACAGCCGGATGACGACCGAAACGGGCGCAAAGCATAGGGAGGGAGAGGGCTTTGCAGCCCGTAGGATGCAGAATGATGGAATGCGGTGATGCTGCCAGATAACCATAGAAAAAGCGCCGGGCGACAGGCCCGGCGCGGGAAAACGATGAATCGGATCAGTAGCTCATGCTGACAATCAGCCCGCCCATATTATCGTAGGAGATGCTGTAATCATTGGCGGAACGGGAGATTTCAACCGTGACATCCGCAGCGGTATTGCCGCCGGGAATCCGGGTGATTTCATAGCGCAGCTGACCGTTTTCGTAGATGGCGATATGAGGATGGAGCACCAGATATTCCACATATTCTTCCATGCACATATCCATCAGATGCATGGCAGTGGCATGAGGAACGCCCACATAACGGTAAATGCTCAGCTTCTTGGATTCGCCGGTTTTGTAGGATTTATCCTGCATAGTTTCATTGGGATAGCCCTCCACGGGGAAGCGGAAGACGAAGCCGTATTCCCAGCAGTTTTCCAGCAGCCAGTCAGAAAGCTCCAATTCATAGAATTTCTTGCTCATGAAATCGGGGTTATTCTTCAGGTAGCGATCCATCCGGAAGGAAAGGCCGGATTGATATTCACTGGTGCCGGGCACATTGACGGATTGACGAACCTTTTCTTCCAGCGCGGCGCCGTAGAGGCTGTCGGCATAATTGGCGGCGGCTTCATCATAGTATTCCGTCTGCTTGGCCATATCGCGGTAGCCTTCATCCACCAGGAAGCCTTCCATGCCATCTTCCTTGGCGTCGGCAATCAGCCGGCTCAGGGCGGTGATCGCCTCGGGGAATAATTTCACGTCAGACCCGGACACGGGAATATTCTTATCCACCGTATAAACGGAAAGCAATTCACTTTCGGGGAAATCGGCCGGCAGGGAATGCCAGTGGTTCAGCAGCAGCATGCCGTTCATCAGGATGGACTGGCGGGTGGCGGATACCTTGAGGGGCGTGGTGATGGGATAATCCGTCAGATCCAGCACATCCCAGCCTTCAGCCTTGGGGGTGGGCCACTGAATGCTTTCGCCCTGTTCTTTCTTGGCTTCTTCCTCCGCTTTGGCCTGCTGATACTGGGACATCAGCTGTGCATTTTCTTCCGCGGCCCGGCGGCCATTTTCCTCCACCTGGGCGTTGATGGATTGATCCATCAGAATATAGCCTGCGCAGCAGAGAACCACCAGCACAAACAGAACAATCAGGATACGAACCAGCTTTTTATAAGCATCGGAGCCCTGGGTTTTAGCCATTGATCATTCACCTTCCATCAGGCGTAATGCGCCTGTTCATTCCTATTTTTCTACTGATTCGGTAGAAAATATATTTCTCCTTCTCATTTATATCAAAAATATTACGAAATGTCAATCGTTCCTGCAAGGAAAAGACGCAAAATCAGAAAGAAAACGGGCTAATTGTTACAAAAATGTTTTAATTATCTTCGGAATGCAGTGATTTCATGACGGCTTCCATGGTTTCCCCGATGGGAGAGGCGATGCAAAGATCAGCCCGGCGATCCAGAGGCGTGGGGGAAAGATTGATCATGACCAGCTTCCCTGTGTAATCCGCCACAAAGCCTGCGGCAGGATAGACGGAAAGGGAAGTGCCGCCGATGATCAGCAGATCTGCGCGCGCAATCTCATCCAGCGCCGCCTCAATGGCGCTGGGCGGCAATTGCTCTTCATATAATACTACATCCGGTTTGATGATGCCGCCGCAGGAGCAGCGGGGGATGCCGGGCTGAAAAATAATATTATCTAATAAGAAGGATTTATGGCATTTCATGCAGAAATTTCTATGAACAGAGCCGTGCAGCTCAATTACGCGGCGGCTGCCTGCGGCCTGATGCAGCCCATCGATATTCTGGGTGATGACGGAAGAAAGCATACCGCGCTTTTCTAATTCCGCCAGGGCCAGATGGGCGGGATTGGGCACGGCTTTGGGGAAAAGCATCTTTTCCCGGTAGAAGCGGAAAAACTCCTCCGTCTTCCGGAGAAAGAAGCTGTGACTGAGGATGGTTTCCGGGGGATAGGCCCATTGCTGATGATAGAGGCCATCCTGGCTTCTGAAATCGGGAATGCCGCTTTCGCATGATACCCCGGCGCCGCCGAAGAATACGGAGCGGCGGGCATGGGAGAGCAGATGGGCAAGCATTTCAATTTCTCTTGAATCGGCCATGATTTCATTCCTCCTCTTTTTGTGCATATTATTGCGCGGAAAAAAATCCTTGTCAAGTAAAAACAACGCAACTGGTTTTTAAAATTCCGTTGAATACAACTCTTGCACGAACAAAAACCCGAATATTTGTTGAGTTTTGGGAATGGTCATTTTGGCTGGAAGAAAGTATAATAAGTATAACAAGTCCGGCATGGAATTAACCACCGTCCAGGCCGGCTGTGATAACCTGTAACCAATTTGAAGGAGGATTCATCAATGGCAAGCGTATCTTTGCAGCACATCTATAAGGTTTATGCCGGCGGCGTCACCGCTGTAAGCGATTTCTGCCTGGACATCGAAGACAAGGAATTTATCGTTCTGGTCGGTCCTTCCGGCTGCGGTAAGTCCACCACCCTGCGCATGGTTGCCGGTCTGGAAGAAATCTCTGACGGCGAACTCTACATCGGCGACAAGCTGGTCAACGACGTCGCTCCCAAGGATCGCGACATCGCCATGGTTTTCCAGAACTACGCTCTGTATCCCCATATGACCGTGTATGACAACATGGCCTTCGGTCTGAAGCTGCGCAAGACCCCCAAGGATGAAATCAAGCGCCGCGTGGAAGAAGCCGCCCGCATCCTGGACATCGGCTATCTGCTCAACCGTAAGCCCAAGGCTCTGTCCGGTGGTCAGCGTCAGCGCGTTGCTCTGGGCCGTGCCATCGTTCGTGAACCCAAGGTCTTCCTGATGGACGAACCTCTGTCCAACCTGGACGCCAAGCTGCGCGTTGCCATGCGTACTGAAATCACCAAGCTGCATCAGCGCCTGCAGACCACCTTCATCTACGTTACCCATGACCAGACCGAAGCTATGACCATGGGTTCCCGTATCGTTATCATGAAGGACGGTTTCATCCAGCAGGTTGATACCCCCCAGAACAACTACGACTATCCCAACAACAAGTTCGTTGCCGGCTTCATCGGCTCTCCCCAGATGAACTTCTTCGACGTCAAGCTGGAGAAGGAAGATGGCAAGGTCGTGGCCGTGTTCGGCGACAACAAGATCGTTGTTCCCGCCGAAAAGGTTGCCAAGCTGGTTGACGAAAGCTACATCGGCAAGGAAGTCACCATGGGTATCCGTCCCGAAAATATCGACGACGATCCCGAATTCGTGGCCGCTCATGCCGACGCCGCTATGGATGTGCATGTTGAAGTTACCGAATTGATGGGCTCCGAAACCTATCTGTACTTCACCACCTCCGGCAAGGAAGAAAACGTCATCGCTCGCGTTGATCCTCGCACCGCTACCCGCGCTGGCGACAAGGTGAAGGTTGCTCTGGATACCGCTCGTCTGCACTTCTTCGATAAGGACACCGAAGAAACCATCCTGAATCGCTAATTATTGATTCATTGGCTGCCATGCGAAAGCATGGCAGCTTTTTTGATGCAAAAGCGTATATCCTGGAGATCAGAAAGATGAGTCCGGCGAAATGCTTCGGAGAAATATATCTTGGCTATGTGTCATGCGAATGATTTTCTTTTGAACGCATTTGCCAATAATAAAAACAATGCAGGAAGCAGATGCATTCTACTTGCCTGCATTGTTTTTATGTACCCCGCTGGCATACGGGCGGGCAGAAATATAGAATATACAACCAGGATGACTTTCTTGGCGGGCGTGAGGAAGGGGCAAAGAATCTCTCTTAATAAAATGCACCCATCTTTATTCCTTCCCCAGCAGATGCAGAAGATTGCCGGAAAAGATCTTTTGCAGATCGTTTTCGGGAAGCCCCAGGGAAAGTAGCGTTTCCTTTTCCGCCTTCATCTGCCACATGGGATAATCGCTGCCAAAGAGCACCCGATCCGCGCCGTAAAGATCGATCAATTCCCGGACGCGCTCCTTGCCCAGCATGAAAAAGGAACTGGAGGAATCTACATATACATTTTCATCTGCCAGGCATTTGACGGCGTCATCCCATTCGCTGTAGCCGCCAAAATGCGCGCAGATCAGCGTAAGATGAGGATGCTTTTTCATGATGGGCGGAATCAATGCCGGATTGGAATACTGATAACGTTTGTCCCCGGTATGGAAAAGCATGGGGCATACGCCCTCGCAAACGGCAAAGAGCCGATCCGTCCGCGCTTCCCCCAGACTGAATTTCTGCATATCGGGATGCAGCTTTACGCCGCATAAACCGGCCCGCAGCATCCGATCCAGTTCCTTGCCCGGATCTTCCATATCGGGGTGCAGGGTACCAAAGCCCATGAGCCGGTCAGGATGCGCCTGCACGGTGGCAATGACGAAATCATTGATGTGGCGCACATGAAGGGCGTCCACTGCCACCCCGTGAATCAGACACTGATCCACGCCGGCCTGCCGGCTGATATTCAAAAGAGTGTTTACCGTGCCATCCAGTTCCATGGGAATATCATAAAAATGCCCGATGCTTTCCACGGCTTTGGTGGCAATTTTATCTGGGTATACGTGGGTGTGGCAGTCAATAATTCTGTAATTCATGATAACACCTGCGATTTACACATAAATTTCAACAATAGTATTGCATTTTCCCTTCTTGGACAGGCTTTCCACGCCCTTGTATCGCATGCGCCCGTAACCCCGGACGGAAATCAGATCATTTTCCTTGGGCGTATGGCCTGCGCTTTGGCAAAGGCGACCGTTGACATAAATTTTTCCGGCGGGGAACAGGGCCTGGGCATCCCCTCGGGACATTTTGTATACATGGGCGATGAGGGCGTCCAGCCGCTCAGAGGAAAGCTGCACGCCGAGCCGCTGGGTTTTGAATAATTCTCCCTCCGGCAGCGATTCGATCCAAGTGCAGCGCAGCGTGGTGTGCCGGGCCTGGGTGAAATTATCTGCCAGATAGGGGGCAATTTTTTCTTCGCAGAAAAGATAGGCCGCATCCTCCCGCACGATGATATCCCCCAGTAATTCCCGCTCAATGCCCTGGGCCATCAGCGCGCCCAGATAATCACGGTGGGTCAGCTTTTCGGCAAATTTGGGATTGGAGGGGGCGATTTTCAGGCAGCAGATGGGAAAGGGCATATCATAACCGCAATGCTCTTCACTGCCAAAACGCAGCATCTGCCGCTCGCATCCTTCTGCCCCGCCAAAGAGCGTGTAGGGAACGGGGGGCAGGGAAGGCACCAGGGAATGAAATGCGGATAAACCGGCCAGATCCAGAAAATGGGTAAATACATAGCTTCCCTGACTCCAGGCGCGATTGGCCAATTCCCGGAATCGCTTTTCCAGCGCATCATCCATGCTGCTCCCTCCCTTCAATTGGGATATTATAGCACGCCGTTTTCCCTGATGCAAGAAATGAACAGAAAGAGAGCAATCGGCCTGGATGGGGGAAAAGCGGCCAATTTGTTTTCTTGCGCTTTGCCCTGTTTCCTGATAAAATGAAGCAGGAATGATATTGTTAAAGGGGGAATTGGTATGGAAAATTTAAGAAGTAAAAAAGGCTTCCTTTGTGACATGGACGGCGTAATCTATCACGGAAATCAGCTGCTGCCCGGGGTGAAGGAATTTGTTGCCTGGCTGCAGCGGGAGAAAAAACGATTTCTGTTTCTGACCAATTCCAGCGAACGATCTCCCAGGGAGCTGGCGCAGAAATTATCCCGGATGGGCATGGACGTGGATGAAAGCCATTTTTATACCAGCGCCCTGGCAACGGCAAAATTTGTAGCCAGCCAGAGCCCGGGCTGCACGGCCTACGTGATTGGCGCGCCGGGTTTATTGAATGCCCTGTATGAAGCCGGCATCACCATGAATGATGTGAATCCTGATTATGTGATCGTGGGGGAAACCAGCAATTATAATTATGAAAGCATTCTGAAGGCGGTTCATTTCGTGCAAAAGGGCGCCCGGCTGATCGGCACCAATACGGATATGACCGGCCCTTCTGAAAAGGGAATTATTCCTGCGTGCCGGGCGCTGGTTTCACCCATTGAATTGACCACCGGCTGCAGCGCCTATTATGTGGGAAAGCCCAATCCGCTGATGATGCGAACCGGGCTGAAGCTGCTTGGCTGCCACAGCGGTGAAGCAGTGATGGTTGGCGATCGGATGGATACGGATATTGTGGCGGGCGTGGAAACGGGCCTGGATACGGTGCTGGTGCTTTCCGGCGTGACCACACCTGAAATGATGAATACATTCCCGTATCGTCCCCATTATGTGCTTTCCGGCGTGGGAGAAATCTGTCCTGAGGAATAAGAAGATGCAAACGATCTATTATAATGGAAAAATCACTACCATGAATCCTGAGCAGCCGAAGGCGGAAGCAATTCTGATCCGGGACGGAAAGATTGCGGCGGTTGGCGGCAGCGAAGAAATTCTGCCGATGCGGGATGAGAATGCCCGGCTGGTGGATTTGCAGGGCGCGGCGGTTTATCCCGGATTGATGGATTCTCATCTGCATATTCTGAGCCTGGGCGCCAGCCGGCGCGGCGTGGTGCTGGATGGGATGCGCAGCCGGGAAGAAGTATTGGCTGCCATTGGCAGGCGTGCGGCGGAGCAGCCGGAGGGAACGATCATTGAAGCCCGGGGCTTCAATCAGGATTTGTGGCCCGATCGCCGGCTGATTACCAAGGCGGAATTGGATGAAATTGCGCCTCGGCATGGGGTGAAGATGCGCCGGGTATGCGGACATATGGTGATTGTCAATTCCGTGGCCCTGCAGATGGCGGGCATTGATGCGCAGACGAAAGCGCCCGCAGGCGGCGAAATTGATTTTGACGCCGGTATCCTGACGGAAAATGCGCTGAATCTGCTGGATGCGGTTGTTACGGATGAAGGGGTGGAAAGCTGTAAGAAACTGCTGCTTTCCGGCATGCAGATTGCGGCGGATGCAGGATTGACTGCCATTTTTTCCGATGACCTTGGTACTGCCGGTTTTTCCATGCATACGGTGATTCGGGCCTATCGGGAACTGGAAAAGGAAGGAAAAATGCCCGTCCGGGTGGTGCAGCAATGCGCCCTTGCAACGGAGGAAGAGATGGAAGAATTCCTGCGTGCCGGCTATCGCTATGGCCAGGGCAGCGATTGGTTCCGCCTGGGGCCGCGAAAGCTCTACACCGACGGCAGCCTGGGCGCCAGAACGGCCTGGCTGAAGCAGCCCTATGCGGATGCGCCGGATACCAGGGGCGTGCCGGTGTATACGAAAGAAGAATATTTTTCCGTCGCCCTGCAATCCCATCGGGCGGGGATGCCCTTTATCACCCACGCCATAGGAGACGCCGGGGTGGAATTGGTGCTGGACGCCATTGAATATGCCCGGGCGCAAGTGCCGGGAACGGATCATTTGCCTGACGGTATTGTGCATTGCCAGATTACTTCGCGGGCGCAATTGGAGCGCATTGCGAAAATGGGCGTGCATGTATATGCCCAGCCGGTCTTTGTGGAATATGATCTGCATATCTGCGGCGATCGGGTTGGCGAAGCATTGGCAAAGACCAGCTATAACTGGAAAACGCTGCTGGACAAGGGCGTCTGCATTTCTTCCGGCAGCGATTGCCCGGTGGAATCCCTGGCCCCGGCGGGGAATATTTACTGCGCCGTTACCCGGAAGGATTATGATGGTAAGCCGGAAAATGGCTGGCTTCCCGATCAATGCCTGACGGTGGAAGAGGCAATTGGCTGCCATACCCGTCTGGCGGCAAAGACTGTAGGGATGGATGATCGCCTGGGGTGTATCCGGGAAGGCTATCTGGCCGATCTTTCCATTTATCCCCGGGATTTTGCGGAAATGGATCCGATGGAAATTCTGCATCAGCAGCCGGTCATGACCGTGGTGGGCGGCAGGGAACGCAAATGCCACGCATAACGAAAGGAAACAAGCATGGAAATCTGGGATTTATATGATAAAAACCGGAATCTGATTGGAAAAACGGCGGAGCGGGGCAGCAAGCTGGAAAAAGACACCTATCATCTGGTGGTGGATTTATTCTTCCTCAACAGCAAGGGGGAAACCCTTCTGCAGCTTCGTGCCAAGGAAAAAAAGAATCATCCCGATATGTGGGGCTGCGCCGGCGGCGCTGCCGTGCAGGGGGAGGACAGCTTGACCACCTGCCTGCGGGAATGCGAGGAAGAAATGGGCTTTACGCCCGATCTTTCCCGTACCCGTGTTGTTTCCACGGAAACCAACCGTGACGGCTGCTTTATCCGGGATAACTATCTGATTTATCAGGATATGCCTTTGGAAAAAATGACCTACCAGCCGGAAGAAGTGCAATTTGCCCAATGGATTTTGCCGGAAAAAATCCGGGAAAATGAAAAAATGTGGCAGGATATGTGCTCCTGGAGCAATTGGGATCCTATGTATCCCATTCTTTGCCTGGAAAGCATGCGGATCCGGATTCCCAAGGGGATTTATCGCCATTATAAAGGAAACAGCTATCGGGTGGAGGGACTTGCCCTGCATTCTGAAACCCTGGAGCCTATGGTCATCTACCGGGCGTTGTATGGCACGGGAGAAATGTGGGTTCGTCCGGCAAAAATGTGGAATGAAATGGTATCGGTAAATGGGAAAATGGTTCCCCGGTTTGCCTGGTCGGGAGAAGAATGAATTTTACAAGAACGGAGCGCTGCGCCCCGTTCTTTTTTTCTGAAACTATGGTATAATGAATGCGTTCAAGGATTGAATGAGGAAAGGAGGCGGAAAATGGAACTGAAATTATTCTCCCGCAAGCAAAATGCCGAGCATTTTGAACGGCTGGCCGCGGAATGCGAGCGCCAGGTCTATGCCGCCTGCTATCATATGATGGGAAATCGGGAAGATGCGATGGATTGCGCCCAGGAAACCATGCTGCGCGCTTTCCGCGCTTTTGATTCCTTCCGGCGGGATGCTCAGTTTTCCACCTGGATTACGCGCATCGCCATGAATGTGTGCGTGGATGAATTGCGGAAACGGAAGGAGGCCCTGTCCCTGGAAAAAATGCAGGAGGAAACGGGCTTTGATATTCCGGATGAATCCCCGGGGGCCTATGCCCGGCTGGAGGAAAAGGAAAGAATGCGATTGCTGAAGGAGGGCCTTGCGGCGCTTCCGGATGACGCCAGGCAATTGATTGTGATGCGGGATATGCAGGGCATGGCATATGAAGAAATCGCCGGGGTACTGGAATTGCCTCTTGGCACCGTAAAAAGCCGCATTAACCGCGCAAGAGAAAAATTAAGTACAATTTTGAAAAAATCATCGGAACTTTTTTCTTCCCGATCCGTCTAAAGAAATGAGAGGAGGCGAAAACAGGAATGGATTGCAGGGAATTTTCAAATCTTCTCGAGGATTATCTGGATGGCGTGCTTCCTGATGAGGATGCATCCCGTCTGAAAGCTCATGCCGAAAAATGCGCGGAATGCGCCGCACTGCTGGCATTGAGGATGGATTGCCGCAAAATGGATGAAGAGGTCGAGGTACCGGACGAATTTTCCTCAGCCTGGCGGCAAATGATTCGGGAGGAAACAAAAATGGAAAAGCAAATGCAAAAGAAAAAAAGCTGGCAGACCTGGGTGGCGACGGCCGCTGCATTTGTATTCATCCTTGGCGGCACGATGCTGACCCGGGATTCCAGGCCGGAGACGGATCCGGCTGGAGGAAGCGCGGATTATGATGCCGTCATGTATAGAAGCAGCGATTCCTACGATCTGGCGGCGGCCAGCTTAAAAAGAAGCGCGGATAACGGCGTCAATTATGCCATGATGGATTCCGCGCTGTATGGCATGGAAAATGCAGCGGAAGAAACAACGGAAAAAATTATCCGTACGGTAAGCTTTACGATCAAAACCCTGGAATATGACGCCGATCTGCAGGCGATCCAGGATATAGCTGCCGGGATGGGTGGAAGAATGGAATATCTTTCGGCCAACGGAGAAAAAAATAGCACGGTGCTGCGAAATGCTTACCTGACGCTGCGCATCCCTTCGGAAAAACTGGATGATTTCATTGCGGGCGCCCAGGGCGTGGGCGCGCTCACGTCTCTCACGCAGCAAAGCCAGAATATCAGCGAAAGCTATTATGACACGGCGGCGCGCCTGGAAACCCAGAAGCAAAAAATGGATCGACTGAATGTGCTGCTGGCGGAAGCGGAAAATATTGCGGATCTGATTGAGATTGAAAGCGCCATTGCGGATACGCAGTATTGGATTGATCATTACACTGGTCAATTGAATCATTATGATGATCAGGTGGATTACAGCACGGTTAATGTTTCTTTACAGGAAGTGAAAGTGGCGGTTTCTGAAGAGGCATCGCTGTTTCAGCGGATCTGGTCTGCACTGCAGGATTCCTTCACGGAGGGCGTGGCCTTCCTGGGGGATATGGTTGTCTTCGTGATCGCTGCCGCGCCCTGGCTGATTCTGGCTGGCCTGGTGGTTTTCGCGGTGAAAAAGATTTGGAAAAAGAAAAAAGAAAAATAAAAAAGCTTTTGAGAAAATGCGATTTTAAGGGGCGAAAGCCCAGAAAATCCAGAATAATCCGAAAGGAATCTCAAGAAATAAGTTGCAGAAGTTGTGCGCAATGTGCGCAATTCGACCGGGAAGTACAAAAACTTCCCGGTTTTTCGTTTTTTTAAAAAAAGATTCAAAAAAATCGAATTTTTTTCAAAAAAGGTGTTGACAAACGTTTGGTGATGTGTTATTATAATCAAGCGCTCGCGAGAGAGGGTCACGAAAGCGGCCT
>SVHD01000054.1 GCA_015056015.1 Clostridiales bacterium | reverse complement strand
TGCGCCTTCAGGCGCAGCTGGTATTATTGCCTTGAAGGCATGGTGCATACCACCAGCTTAGCTGGTGGTTTTGATTTACAAAATTCCGGTGGTGGCAATGGCCTGATATTTATTCCAGAGGAAATCATTCAGGAAATGCTCCTGGCTGGTTCTGCGGCAGTCAAAGCGCAGGCGCTCTTCCTCCAGGGTATCAATCGTATCAATTTCGCCTGCCAGATACTGGCGGATGGTTTCCCGGACGGTATCAAAGCGCATGATCAGGCCGCCGTAGCGGATATCGTGCACTTCCCAGCCAAAGGATTTATGATAGGTCATCCAGGCGGCGCGATGGCTGCTGCGCAGGGCCTGCAGCTTTTTAGAAATCAGATCACATTCGTTCATAAGGGCGGCCAGGGCGCTCCTGTCTTTTGCCAGATAGGCCTTTTGCAGGCGCAGCCCGAAATCGGCCTTGTTTTCCAGCAGGGAGCAGAGCTTTTTCAGCACGTCAAAGGCCGGGGCAAATTCGCCGCTGTTTTGCCCGACAGAGGCCAATCGGGCGGAAAGGGCCTGATAATATTCCCGGGTATTGAGCCCCTCGATTTGCTTATCCACCAGTCCAAGCAGGGGATCATTATACAAAAGCGCCCGGGAAACGCCGGTTTTGACGGGATTGCCGTGGGGATATTCGATGGCTTCAACGGCCATGAAATCATCATAATTTTGCCCGCAGGCAATGCGGAAGCATTCCCGGACGCCGTTTTCTTCATAACCGCCCCGGTAATCATAATCGGCATACATGGCAAGCAAGGCCAGGCTCATGATCAGGCAGGCTTCCGAGCCGTTATGCCAGACGGTGGCGATGACCTCCCGGGTGCCCTTTTTCCGGCAGGCGTCCAAGGCAGGCACGCTGTTGCGGATGGAGCGGGAATACTGGGGGCAATGACCGCTCCAGCACCAGACGCCGCCGGCAAAGAGGGTATGATCTCCCAGCAAATCATGCTTTTCCAGATTGACGGCGTAGAATTCCTCATCGGGATGATAATAATCCCAGAAGACCTGCTGCACGCCTTCGGGAACGAAAGAACGGATATTTTCGGGCAGTTTTGTGCGCACGTCATAATCCTGGAAATCGGGGATATCCGAGGCGGACATGCGGAAGAACATATCGCTCCACATCATGGGCGCAAAGCCGTGGGCCTTTGCCATTTCCACCACTTTATTAAGATGGCTGAAATACAAATCCTTCCGGGGGGTATAGCCATTCAGATCCAGGGAACGGCCCGTGCCCAGATCATGGGTTTCATCCATGCCCATATGCAGCCGGCGGCTGGTAAAGCAGGCGGCGATGCTGGAAAGCAGATCATCAATCAGGGCATAGGTTTCCTCGGCGCCTGCCAGCAGGGCATTGGCGGTATCCTTATAGGGCGCGGCGGCACGCCAGCGCAGCATGGTGGCCAGGTGCCCAAGCAGCTGAATGCAGGGGATGAGTTCAATGCCCAGCGCCAGGGCGTAAGCATCCATTTCCCGGATTTCATCCCGGGTATAGCGGCCGCGCATATGGCCGAAATAGGGGCGATTTTCCACTTCATAGGTATCTTCGGTGTAGAGCATAAAGGTATTGAGCCCCATCAGCGCCATTTTGCGCAGCATGAATTTCACGGTTTTTACATTCATTACCGCATTCCGGGACATATCCACCATGGCGCCGTTGGTGGCAAACAGCGGCGTTTCGGCAAGGAATTTATCTGTTTCGCCCTGCTTCAGCCAATCCATCAGAATGGCCAGGCCCCGGAAAAAGCGGGCCTTGCCGCCCCAGGCAATCGTGGCCCGATTGCCGCTCAGACGAATGCTGACGCCTTCCTTTTCCAATTTCTGAACGTCAATAATAATATCCGCTTCCTTTTGATCCGCCAAAGTAAAGCCAAGATCATCGCTGACAAGGGCAATGCCCTTCAGCAGGGAATCTGCGTGATGAAAATACAGCTTCATGATAAAACCTCCTATTCTGTTGGAGCGATAATCAAAGTATAGCAAAGGAGAAAGCTGAAATCAAGAAAAAATAAAAAAATGGAAAAGAAATGAAACAAACGGCGGGGATAAATCGTCCTATTGTTGAAATGCAAAGGAGGATGAGCAGCATGAAACGAATTTTGATTGGTCTGATGATCCTGATGCTGGCGCTGCCGGCGGTGGCGCTGGGAGAAGAATACCAGGCGGTGGTGGCCAATCCCAATGCGGCGGACCGGCTGAACCTGCGGGAAAAGCCGGATACGGATTCCAAAACCCTGGGCAGATTTTACAGCGGCACCCCGGTGACCGTGCACAGCGAAAAAACGGTGGGGTATCAGACCTGGGCCCGTGTGACCGTAGGCGAAATTACCGGCTATATGCTCAGCGATTATCTGATGGAAGTCAATCGCAATTACGGCGCTCCCAGCCTGTTTTTTACCGCTTATCCTTCCGGCGGCGGCTGCGCCCTGCGGGAAGAGCCGCGCAGCAATGCCAATCAGGTGTATTATCTGGGCAGCGGCAATCAGGTGTATATCCTGGGGGATATCGGGGATGACTGGCGCTATGTGCAGAGTGAACGGGGCGTATACGGATACGTGCGCACCAACCAGCTGGTCAACCGGGAAATCAAAATTGAGGAAGCGTATCTGGGCCGGGTGAACGCGGAAATCCCGGTCTATGAAGATAAGGAAATGAAAAAGCAGATTGCCCTGTATTATCCCGGCGCGCGGTGCCGGGTGAGCGATCTGAACCGGCAAAAGGGCTATGCCCGGGTGGAAATTTCCGGGCTGCCCTATACCGCCATGGTGCCGGGGCGGGTGACGAAGGGCTATGTTTCTTTGGATGATCTGACGGTATTTATTCAGCCCTGGCAGGTTGCGCATCAGTATAAAGCGGCTGAAGCACAAACGGATTTCGTTTTGCTGGGCGAAAAATACAATGAAGATATGCAGGTAAAGCAGGGCACGATCATGACCGTGATTGGGGAAACGGAGAATCAGTATCATGTGCTCTATCGGGGCGGAGAATACGCCTATGAAGAATGCGGCTATGTGGATCGTTCTTTGCTGAAAATTCTGCCCGGACGGGGCGCGGATATTTTCGGAACGGAGGCGCTGGGCTACGCTTATATAGAAATTCCGCTGGATGAGGAAAATTATCTGGCCGGCGTGGAAACCTGGCAAAGCCCCGGCGGCGAAAAAGGCCAAACCACCTACACTTCCCTGGCCCGGGTGATTGGGCAGAATAAGGGCTATCTGCAATTGAGTCAGGCGGGGCTGAGAAATTTCTTTATTGAGGAAGAAAAGGCAAAAATCATCTGGCGGGAGGATCTTTTTTTCGACGAGCAAACGATAAAAACGGCCGGGGAATGGACGGCGGATGAAGAAACGGCGGGGCTCTGGTACTGGCAGCTTCAGGAAAATGAAGAAGTGGTGCTGGCCCTGGAAAACGAAGAATGGCAGATTCACAAGGAATATCAATTTTCCGGGCAGGTGGATTGTTTTGCCGTTTATATTCCTGCGGGAACCCAAGTGAATATGACCGGCGGCGTGCTCACCGCCATGACGGAAAGCCATGCGCCCCGATTCTGCTGGGATATGAAATACGACGACGTTTCCGAAACGGAAGTGATTTTTGAAGGCACGGGCCGGTATTTCTGCCCCGACCAGATTCTGGATCTTTCCAACTGGATCGACTATGTGATCGAGCCCATGCCCGGGGTGGAGGACAGTTATTTCATCTATGGTAATCTTTTCACCGGGGAAGAGGAAATTTTCTATCTGAATGAATATAATCCCCGGCTGCTCACCAATCAATTCGATCTGGCCCCCGGAATTTTCCTGGAATTGCACAACTGCCAGGTGAAAATCACCTACGGAAACGGCTGATTTCAAAATTTTTTACAAAATTATTTCAAACTATTGCAAAAATACTGTACTTGCGCCCCTGAATTATGTTATAATAAGGGGCGCGTTTTTTGTGTACGCAAAAATGCGCCTGATGAAAGGAAGAAACGAGCATGGAGCAATCGTTTATTTTAGCGTCCGCCTCTCCCAGACGGAAGGAACTGGCGGGCTATATGGGCGTGCCTTTTGAAATCATTGTGGCCGATGCGGAGGAAGTGCATCAGGGCGGCCCGGAAGAAGTGGTGAAGGAAAACGCCTATCGGAAGGCCAAGGCGGTCGCCCAGGCGCATCCCGGCAGAATTGTGCTGGGATCGGATACCATCGTGTATCAGAACGGCAGGGTGCTGGGCAAACCAAAGGATGAAGAAGATGCAAAGCGGATGCTTTCCGCTCTTTCCGATTCCTGGCATACGGTGTATACCGGGGTCTGCGTGATCCGGGATGATTACGTGGATGTGCGCTGCGAGCAATCGGACGTGCTGTTTGTGCCTTTGGATGAAGATACCATCGCCCGCTATGTGGTCTGCAAAGAGCCTATGGATAAGGCTGGGGCATATGCCCTGCAGGGGAAGGGCGGCATGTTTGTAAAACGGATCGAGGGCAGCTATTCCAATGTGATCGGGCTGCCCATGGCGCTGGCCAGAGAAATGCTGATCAAGGCCGGCATTGAGAATTTATAATTACGCATTTGAATATAGATATAGAATGGATGAAGATACATGGCCATCATTGCACCGGATATCGGAATTGATCTGGGTACTGCCAATACTCAGGTATATGTGAAAAAGAAGGGCATCGTGATTGACGAGCCCTCCCTGCTGGTGGTGGATCGTGGAGGGCGGCATGCCATCCGGGCCATCGGCGAAGAAGCGCGGGTACTCCTGGGCCGCACATCGGGGGATGTGACGGCGGTGCGTCCTCTTTCGGATGGCATGATCCGGGATTTTGATATGACCCAGTATATGCTGCAGTATTTTGTGCGCAAGGCAATCGGCGCATCCCGCCTGGTGAAACCCAAGGCGGTGATCACCATTCCCTGCCGCATTTCGCCCATCGAACGCAGGGCCATCCGCAAGGCGGCGGTTTATGCCGGCGTGCGTGAGGGGCAGCTGCAATTGGTGGAAAAGCCCTTTGCTGCGGCGGTGGGATCGGGCCTGCCGGTATTTGAACCCATGGGATCCATGGTGGTGGATATCGGCGGCGGCACCACGGAAGCGGCGGTAATCAGCCTGGGCGGCGTGGTGGTATCCCGTTCCATCCGCATTGGCGGCGTGAAAATGGATGAAGCCATCATCGCTTATGTGAAACGGGAATTCAATATGCTCATCGGTGATCGCACGGCGGAAGACGTAAAGATGACCCTGGGCGCGGCGCTGCCGCTCAAGGAAGAGCGCAGGGTATTGGTTCGCGGCCGGGATATGATTACCAATCTGCCCCAGACGGCGGAAATTTCCTCCAGCCGGGTATATGAAGCGCTGAAGGCACCCTGCCAGGCCATTCTTTCCGCTATTCAGCATGTATTGGAACGCACGCCTCCGGAACTGGCGGGGGACGTGATGCGCTCCGGTATCCATCTGACCGGCGGCGGCGCCCAGCTCTTTGGCCTGGATCAGTATATTGCATCCGAACTGGATATGCCCGTGCTCCTGGCACGGGATCCCATGAGCTGCGCCGCATTGGGCGCGGGCCATCTGGCGGATAATATCGAACTTTTGCATCGAATCGGCAAAACCAGCTTCCTGCGGGAGGATGGCGAGGAGTAAATCGCAATGGCAAGAAACCAGGATAGACAATTTGGCGAAAGCGACAGCCTGAAAAACTTGGGTGCAGAGATTCCGGAAGCGGAAGAAAGAATCCCGGCCTGGGCTGTGCGGCCTGCTGAAGAAAACAAAAATGAAGAAGCGGCCCCAGCGGCCTCTGATTCCCGGGCGCCGGAGGAAGAAAATTCCCTTCGCCGGGGAAATGCGCCCCTTTTTGGCCTGAACGAGGAAAATGGGGAACGGGAAGAAAAGGTCAAGCAGGAAACTGCGGATAAATCCCGGGCGGATGACGCCTGGACCCGGGAAGCCAAGCGGGTGGAAAGCACCCAGCATCAGCGCAGCGGGCGATTCGGCGCGGAAGCAGGCGATCATAAAAAGGATGAAAAGGAAGCTTCTGCCAAGCGCAAGAATGCCGGCAGCAAAAAGAAAAGCAGCCGCAAAAAGAAGAAAAAGCAGCAGGAAGAGGATCGCCGGGGCTTTATTCGCTCCATGATGGTCATCGTCATCTGCGCGGTGCTTTTTATCATGGTGGCCATGATGGTGCTTTCCAATTTTATCAGCCATCCTTTACTGGCCCTGCCCAGAAAGATGGTGACCACCATCATCACCCCCGTTCAATCGGTCTTTACCACGGTAACCGACAGTGTGGTGAATTATTTGCGCACCCTGAAAATTCGCGGCAATCTGGAATATGAATATGAGCAATTGACCATCCTGCTGGATGATTATGCCAACCAGATCGCCCAGAATGAGGAATTGCGCCGCATCAACGAAGAATTATATGATCTGCTGGATGAACAGGAACGCAACCGTTCCATGAATCCCGTGGCCGCCACCGTCATCGGTACCGACTCCGGCAATTATTTTTCCACGCTCACTTTGGATGTTGGTTCCAGCAGCGGCGTGGAGGAATATATGGCGGTCGTGGCCCAGGGCGGTCTGGTTGGCGTTACCTATGACGTGGAAGAAAATAAATGCCAGGTGCGCTGCATTATCGACAGCGACTGTACCGTGGCCGCGCTGATTCAATCCAGCCGTGACCAGGGCAGCGTCAAGGGCACTTTGGGCATTAACGGCGAACCGATGTGCCGCATGTATTATCTGCCTGATACTTCCCTGCCCCGCCCCGGGGACACGGTGGTCACTTCCGGCGTGGGCCTGGAATTCCCCAAGGGGATTCCCATCGGCTATATCCGTGAAAGCACCCGCGGCATGGAAGAGAATAAATCCTATGTGGTGCTGGAACCGGTGGTGGATTTTCAGCATCTGGAATATGTGACGGTATACCGGTATAAGCCGGCCTATGCCGAAGAAGCCCAGGCCCGTGAGCAGGCCGGCGTATTGGAGCTTGAGCCCCTTTCCACGCCCCGCATCGTGCCCGAATGGCAGCTGGGCTCGGTCAGCGATTTCATTTTCGGCGCCACCGAAACCCCTGCGCCCTCCGCTACCCCCGGGGTGCAGCCCGGGTCCCAGCAGGCGATGCAGCCCGGGGCCATGACCCAGGCGCCTACCGCCACCCCGGCCACCCAGCCCGGGGCCATCAGCAATGCCACCCTTGCGCCGGATGATACGGATCTGCCCGAAAATCTGGAATACATTCCGGCTTCCGACAGCACCCCCAGCCCCACGCCCCGTCCCACTGCGACGCCTGCGCCTACGCCGGCGCCTACTGCGGATCCCGGCGGCATGACCGTGGAGGAAGAAGAGTGAAGGAACTGAAAAAGGGCCTGAAGGCACTGCTGATTACGGTGCTGGCCTATCTGATTCAGGTATGCGTGATGGAGCATCTTGCCATCGGCGGCGATGACGGCATTACGGGCAGCGTGGTTTTTTCGGCGCTGGCCATACTGACGGTATCCTGCGGGAAAAAATATGCCTTTTGCGCTTCCTGCATAATTGCCATGCTGATGGAAAGCATGCTTTCCGCCGTGCATGGGCTGTATATCATTGCCTATCCTGTGATTACCATGCTTTCCGCCCAGTTTTTTGCGGATATGTCCGATCGGCAGCGGGAGAGGCGCAGAATGCTCAATGACGGCCGCAGAAGCCGCAGGGGAGAGCAATCCGTGCGCATCCGCTGGTGGACGCAATTGATTCATTATCAGCGGGAGGGCGATCTGCCCGCCCATCTGCGTATTCCTCTTTGCGCAGGGCTGATGGATATGATTCTCAATATTGTTCTGATTGCCTATATGTATCTGATCGGTATCGATATGAGCTTTTCTCATTTTGGCCGGGCTTTTGTTTCCATTCTTTATACGATGGCCCTGGCCGTGCTTCTGATGGTGCCCACCCGGTATTTCCTGGGCATGTATCGGCGCAAAAAGAAGCGTGAAAAGGGAGGTGAGCTTCTGTGAAGGATGAATTCCGCAAGGAACGCAGCAAACGGAAAAAGGAAAATCAGCTCAACACCCGCTTCCTGGTATTTACCGCCGCCGTCATGGTGATGTTCGGCGTGCTGGTTTACGGTCTTTTTGATCTGCAGATCGTCAACGGCGATCAGTATGCGGAATCCGCCAGCAAGCAGAGTATCAAAACCATTCCCATCAAGGGCAGCCGCGGCATGATAACCGATATCAATTCCGTGGTGCTGGCCAAATCGGAAAAGACCTATAATATTACTTTCTATCGGGAAAGCCAGGATTGGGATTATCCCACCAAGATGATTCTGCAGGCCATTTCCATTATTGAATCCTATGGCAATACCCTGAGCGTTACCGCGCCCCTTGTGCGCAATGCGGATTCTGGGTATTGGGAATTCAATTTCGGCTCCGGCATTTCGGAATACTCCTGGAATTACCGCAAACAAAAATTTTATGAAAACAATTATCTGAGCACCACCAGCCAGGCCACGGCCAAGGATTGCTTTGACTGGCTGCGCAAGCGCTTTGGCTTTACCGATAACGGGGACGGCACCTATACTTTGCAGCTGGATGCAGCCGGCAATTCCGTGGTGCCCGACGCCAGCAAGCCCAACACCAATCCGGTGGCGGAAAAAATCCTGGTGGATGAAGAAAAGGTGCTGCAGGTCATCGCGGTTAACGTGACCATGCAGGATAACGCCTTTAACTCTCTGCCCATCGCCATTGCCGAGGATGTGCCCTATGAAACGGTCAGCGAAATCGAAGGGCGCAATATGTCCATGCCCTGGCTGGGGGTTACCATCGGAGAAAAGCGCGTGTATCCCAATGGTTCCCTGGCGGCCACCATTATCGGCTATACCGGCAAAATCCAGAATGCCGATTATTATTACAGCGATCTGCAGCCTGCCGGCTATGCCATGAATGATTACATCGGCCAGGACGGCATTGAGGCCAGCATGGAAAGCTGGCTTACTGCCAATATTGCCGAGCGGCAGGGCGCGCGCATTGTAGAGCAGGATCCTGAAGGCAAAATTACCCGGGAGCTTTCCTATAGCGCCCCCTCCGACGGCAATACCGTCAAACTTACCATCAACGCCCAGTATCAGCAGGTGGCGGAGCGCTGCATCCGGGAAAACGTGGAAACCGTCCGCAATACCCAGGAAAAAAAGATGCAGAATTCCAAATGGCTGGAAACCAATAAGGAAAAAGTGACCAGCCGCGACTGGCTGGAATATCCCCTGAAATTGGCCACCACCGGCGTTTTGCTGGTTATGGACGTAAGAACGGGGAATATGCTGGCCATGGCCCAGTATCCCAGCTACGATCTGAATGCCATGGTGGCCGGCGGCGAGCATGCCCGGGCCATCGTGCAGGATGAGCGGGGCCTGCTGATGAATTACGCCATCCAGACCAGGGCTGAACCCGGCTCCATTTACAAAATGGTAACGGGCCTTGCGGCCCTGACCAACGGGGTGCTTACCCCCACGGAAACCATCGACGACGAAGGGCGCTTTATGCGTTATACCAACAACCGTGAGGACGCCCCCAAATGCTGGACCAATTCGCCCTCTATCCATCAGGATCTGAATATTTCATCGGGCCTGACCAAATCCTGCAACTATTTCTTCTATACCCTTTCTTCCCGTCTCTATGAAATGGATGGCACGGAACGGCTGTATAAATACGCCGCCCAGATGGGCCTGACCAGCAAAACCGGCATTGATCTGCCCGGCGAACTGCGATCCATCGTGGGGAATCAGACCAATCTGTATGACCAGACCGTCAGCCTGGATGAGCAGATGACCTCCACCCCCATTCTGGTTGCCGCCAAGATCAAGGCCCATCTGATCAACTACGGCGCCAGCTACAATATCGAATACGATGAAGCCCGTCTGGATCGCTGCATCAAGCTGCTGATGGATATGGCCATCAACACCAATTCCGACGACTGGGTGGTCAATGCCCGCCCCATCTTCATGACGGAATTGAATATGACCCGTACCATGGTTATGCAGGCCGCCCTGATGCGCGATTTGTGGACCTACCTCAACACCATCAAATGGGGCGGATCCCAGGAAATTCAGATGGGCATCGGCCAGTCCATTACGCTGCTTACCCCCATTGCGGTCGTGCGCTATGTGGGCGCGCTGAGCAGCGAGGCCATTGTATGGAATCCCAATCTGATCGATTCCATCGTATCGCCGGAAGGCGAAATCCTCTCCCAGCGGGAGGCCACGGAATTCAATACCCTGGAAAGCGCCAAGCCCTTTATGCCCTACATTCTCAAGGGGATGGAAGGCGTGGTTGACGAATCAGGTACTGCGGCCGATCACTTTGACGATTGGAAGTATACGGCAACCGAGGTCATGGCCGGAAAGACGGGAACCTCTCAGGTAACCATCGGCGGCATCAAATTGGACCTTGAAAACAATGCCTGGTTCGTTGCGCTGACCCCCAAGGACGACCCCGAAATCGCGGTGGTATCCTTTATTCCCAACGGTTTCTCCGGCGGCCATGCCACCCCGGCTGTCCGCGACTTCATCGAATTCTATCTGGATGAAAAGGCCAAGGTGGATGAAACCATCGAATTGCCGGGCGGCAACAGCCTGGCCCCCTGATGGGATCATATCCCCTTTCGACACACAGAAGGAGAGATATTCATGGGTAAGATTTTCGCGATCATGTCCGGCAAGGGCGGCGTGGGCAAAAGCACCATTTCCGCCGCCCTGGCAGAAATCTATGCCCGGCAGGGCATGCGCGTAACCCTGGTGGATGGGGATATCGGCCTTCGCTGCGCCGATCTGATGCTGAATCTGCAAAATCAGGTGATTTATGATCTTGGGGATCTGGTGGAAAAGGATTGCCCTCTGGAATCGGCCCTGGTGCATCCCATGCATCTGCCCAATCTTTCCCTTCTGGCGGCGCCCCAGATGATGCGCCCTTCCGATATGAAGGGAAAGGAACTGGGGAAAATCATTGCCCGGCTGGCAGACCGGCAGGATATTGTGATTCTGGACGCCCCGGCGGGCATTGGCAGAGGACTGAAGAATCTGCTGGGCGCCAAGGGCGAGCCGGTTATCGTGGCCACCCCCGATGACGTATCCATCCGGGATGCGGAACGGCTTGCCATGCTGCTTTCGGAAAAAGGCGAAATGCATCCCGGCCTGATTCTTAACCGGGTGCGCAAAAAGCTGGTCAAAACCGGGGAAATGACCGTCCCCTCCGCCCTGGCGGAATCCCTGGATATGCCGCTGAAGGGCATTATCCCGGAAAGCGAAAAGATTTATCGCGCGCTTTTGCATCATCAAAGCGCCCTGCACAGCGGGGATAAGCAGGTCATCCGGGCGATGGAAAACCTGGCGGCGAGGCTGCTGGGATCGGATGCGCCCCTGCCTGATTATCATTACAGCCCCGTCTGGCGCTTTTTCAACCGAGGAGGTGAAAGCCTGTCATGATGACGGAAACCCGGCGCCGCTCCCAGGCCCATTTTGACTGGCCGCTGCTGGCTGCGGTATATGCCCTCTCCATTTTCGGCGTGCTGTGCATCAGCATGGCAACTTATAATCGATCGGTGAGCGAGGGGCTGCCCCTGCTCAATAAAATCCTCAATTCCCGTTCCAGCATGTGGCAATCCATCTTCCTGCTGGCTTCCCCGGTGGTTATCGGCGTGATCATGGCCGTGCCGACGGAGGTTTACCGCGCCCGTGTGAAGCTGGCCTATTACGGCATTCTGGGGCTGCTGGTTGTGGTGCTGCTCATCGGCCAGGTATCCAACGGCCTGAGGGGCTGGCTCAATGCCGGCAGCCGCAATATCCAGATCAGCGAATTTGCCAAAATCACCATCGTTATGATGCTGGCCAAGCAATTATCCATCCAGGAAAAGCCCATGGGCAATTTCAAGGATTTCATGGCGGTGGGGCTGATTGCCGCCGTGCCTGCCGGCGTGATTCTTTTGCAGGGTGAAACCGGCACGGTTATCGTTATCGTGTTTACCTTCCTGGTCATGCTCTACTTTGGCGGCGTGGATATCCGCATCATTATCGGCATTTGCGCCGTGGGCGCGGTGGCGGTGGGCGTCGTGGTGGCCTATGGCCTGATGGCGGAAGAGCCGGATTACCGTATTATCCGCCTGCTGGCCTTCATCGATCTGGAAAAATACGCCGATTCCGGCGGATACCAGGTGCTCAAATCCCGCACGGCTATTGGCGCAGGCCAGATGACCGGCGTGGGCACCTTCCAGCCCGGCTCCTTTACCACGCTGGAATATGTGCCCGAAAGCTCTACCGACTCCATCATTACGGTGGTGGGGGAATGCTTCGGGTTTGTGGGATGCGTGGCGGTGCTGCTGGTGTATCTGTTCATTATCCTGCGCATGCTGTATCTGGCCCGCTTCACCCAGGATAAATTCGGGCAATTGATGATTATCGGCATTATGGCCATGCTCTTTTTCCATGTATTCCAGAATATCGCCATGGGCATGGGCTTTATGCCCTTCACCGGGATCCCGCTGCCCTTCCTCAGCTACGGCGGATCCAACTTCATCAGTAATATCGCCGGTATTGCATTGGTGCTGAATGTGACCCGCGGCCGCTCGGCCACCTCCACCGTGACCATGCCCTTGCCTAAACTCAATATGAACCGATGACTGGGGGATATTGTGGGGGAAACCGTTCTTTGTAGCCAAAGAATGGTTTCCCCCACACCCCCATCCAAGAAAGCTATTCCGGATTTTACTTTTTTGTTCCCTCAACTTGATTCCCGGTGGATATTTCTTGCTTGCGAATGAGATAAGATAACGAAATATCGCCACAGGCGCAATGAAAACGAAAAACGGCACGGGAGAGAGCTTATTCTTTCCGTTGCCGTTTTTCATTAACAGCGGGAAACCGTTGTCAGAACAGTTTAGTTTGTTCCGCAATTGGGTCCAGGGTCGATGACCCTGGTTCGGGGTTTGGGGCTGAATAAGCCCCATAACGTTCCCCGCGTTTCACTGGCGTTCAACATGAATAGGACACACTTGAATAGTCCAGAGCAGGTTTTCGGGTGGGTGCGGGAGGGAGCTTTTGACTCAAAAGCCTCCTCCCACATAATTTCTCCAATACTTCGTTGTGAAGGGCTTGTAAGTTTTTTGTATTTCTATTATAATGTAAGATGCGCTTGTATGGGCGCATGACGATTGATTCAGGCAAAGGAGATAGAGAAAAATGGATAAGAAATTGACTGCTCTCATTATTATGGATGGCTTTGGCATCAATGAAGCCAAGGACGGCAATGCCATCATCGCCGCCGGCACCCCCGAACTGGACAAGCTGATGAAGAAATATCCCACCACTATGCTGGGCGCCAGCGGCATGGATGTTGGTCTGCCCGATGGCCAGATGGGCAACAGCGAAGTGGGCCATCTGAATATTGGCGCCGGCCGCATTGTATATCAGGAACTGACCCGCATCACCAAGGATATCCAGGATGGCGTTTTCTTTGAAAAGGAACCCCTGATCTGGGCCATGGACAGCGTGAAGGAAAACGGCGGCAATCTGCATCTGATGGGCCTGCTTTCCGACGGCGGCGTGCACAGCCATAACACCCATCTCTACGCGCTGCTGGAAATGGCCAAGATGCGCGGGCTGAAGAAGGTTTATGTGCATTGCCTGCTGGACGGCCGTGACGTGCCCCCCTCCTCCGGCATCGAATATGTGAAGCAGCTGGTAGAAAAAATGAAGGAAATCGGCGTGGGCGAAATCGCCACCATTCAGGGCCGTTTCTGGGGCATGGACCGCGATAACATCTGGGATCGCGTGGAAAAGGGCTATAATGCCATCGTGCTGGGCGAAGGCGTGAAGGAAACTTGCCCCGTGCAGGCCGTGCAGAACAGCTATGACAATGGCAAGACCGACGAATTCGTGGTGCCCGTGGTCATCGAAAAGGATGGCAAGCCCGTGGCCACCGTGAACGAAAACGATTCCGTGATCTTCTTCAACTTCCGTCCCGACCGTGCCCGTCAGCTGACCCGCACCTTCATCATGCCCGATTTCAACGGCTTCGAACGCAAGAAGGGCTTCATCCCCGTGCAGTTCGTTTCCATGACCCAGTATGACGAAACCTTCACTGGTCTTAAGATCGTCAATCCCCCCGAATCCATGAAGAATACCCTGGGCGAATACCTGTCTTCCCTCAATCTCACCCAGGCCCATATTGCCGAAACCCAGAAGTATGCCCATGTGACCTTCTTCTTCAACGGCGGCGTGGAAGCCCCCAACGAAGGCGAAGAACGCTTCCTGATCGATTCTCCCAAGGTGGCCACTTTCGATATGAAGCCTGAAATGAGCGCCCCCGAAGTGACCGAGAAGGCCCTGGAACTGATCCGCAGCGGCAAATATGACGTGATGATCCTCAACTACGCCAACTGCGATATGGTGGGCCATACCGGCATCATGGACGCCGCCGTCAAGGCCGTTAAGGAAGTGGACCAGGATGTGGGCATTCTGGTGAATGAAATCATCAAGCTGGGCGGCCGTGCCTTTGTTACTGCCGACCACGGCAACGCCGATCAGATGGTGGATCCCGAATCCGGCGAAGCCTTCACTGCCCATACCACCAATCCCGTTCCCTTCATTGCCTGCGATGAAGCGCTGATTGGCAAAACGCTGCGTCAGGGCGGCCGTCTGGCGGATATCGCCCCCACCATGCTGCACAGCATGAAGATCGCCGTGCCTGCCGAAATGACCGGCAAATCCCTGATCGAAGAATGATTTTTCCCTGCCCCGTCGTTTCATTGGGGCAGGGGTTTTCCCCGCCCCTGAAAGGATGGTGAACGGATGATTTATTCCTATTGTAAAAAATGCAAGCTGGAAAGTCCGGGGGATACCTGCCAGGGCTGCGGAAAGCGGGCAACGGCAGCCGCCCAGCGGGATATATGGAGCATTGCCTCCGTCCCGCTGGCGGATGGCCGGATCTGGTTTTCCGTGCTGTATACCCTGCTTTGCGTGATTGCGCTTTTGCTGCTGATGATTTTCGGGCTGGAAGCCATGCTTTCCGGCAATGCCAAAACGGCCATGCTGTGGAACGGCCCCTTATCCAAATATATTTTCGCGATTCTGCCGCTGGGCCTGCTGGCCACTTTCATTTGCCTGCTGGCCCAGGGGAGAGAAGTGAATGTATATGTGCTGGATCCCCAGGGCGCCCATCTGCAGACCTGGCATCAGCCCTCCAGAATCAAAAGCTGGGCCCGGCTGCAATGCGCGGATAAGGATAAGGACGTGCCCCAGCAGGATGGATCGGTGATGCATCTTTCCCAGGAAAGACACATGCTCTGGAAAGACGTGCAGAACGTAAAATACAAGCCCGGCAAAGCGGTCATCTATCTTTACCACACCCCCCACTGCGCCCCCATGGCCCTGAAACTGCCCCCGGATGAATATGATCTGGCGGCGGCCTATGTGGGGAAATACTGCAAAGGGAAATGAAAATAACGGGGAATGGGCGAGAGCACCTTTTTTTCAGGAAAAAGAAATGCCCTCCCGCGCTCTCCCAAAGAAAGCCGGCTTGGCAAGGCATATGCCGGAGAATGAGCTTGGCGTTTTCTGAAAAGGAAATCCCTGTTTTTTGTTTGCAGATCAACGATTACCAGAGGAGGAATTCCCATGTCCATTACGCTCCATGATATTGCCAAAATGCTGGATCATTCCACCCTTCAGCCCTTCCTGACCAAGGAAGATATTCAAAAGGGCTGCGAAATTGCCCTGGAATATGATGTGGCTACTGTCTGCGCCCGGCCTGGGGATATGCCTCTGGTGGTGAAGGCCCTCAGCGGCAGCGATGTGCTGCCCTGCACCGTGATCGGCTTCCCTCACGGCGCTCATCATGCGGATGTGAAGGTATTTGAAGCGGAACGCGCCCTGGATGACGGCTGCAAGGAGCTGGATATGGTGCTCAATATCGGCGCCATGCTGGCCGGGGATGAAAGCTATGTGCAGGATGAAATCGCCCGCCTGGCCCAGGCCGCCCATGCCCGGGATGCCTTGCTTAAGGTGATTCTGGAAACCTGCTATCTTTCCAAGGAGCAGATCAGGGCCGCCTGCATTCTTTCCGAAAAGGCGGGGGCTGATTTTGTGAAAACGTCCACCGGCTACGGCTCTGCCGGCGCCAAGGTGGAGGATGTGAAATTGATGCGGGAGAGCGTATCCTCTGCCGTTCGCGTCAAGGCCTCTGGCGGCATCCGCACCCTGGATATGGTGCTGGCCTGCCGCAAAGCGGGCGCCAGCCGCTGCGGCGTATCCGCTACCGTCAAGATCATGGAAGAAGCCAAGGAACGTCTGGCCAAGGGGATTCTGACTGAAGATCCCATCGCGCCTGTGGATGGCGCTGCCGGCGGCGCGTATTGATAAACCCGATAAAATGCATGCGTTTTCCGGTGCGTATGCCCGGATTTTCGAGTGAGGAATTCCAATGAAAAAAATTCTGCTGTTTGCCCTTTGCCTGATTTCCCTGTGCTGCCTTTGCCATGCGGAGGAAACGGAATATTCCCTGCCGCTGGATTTTTCCGGCGGCTATAAGCCTAAAGCGGAAAATTTCACCAAGAACAGCTATGAGGATGAAAGCCTTTCCGTGAAAATGGAAAGGCGGGATATCGACGGCGTGCGCTATGATATCGCCTGGATTAAGGTGAAAAGCCCCACCCAGCTGCGCACCGCGGTAGCGGGCAATGCCAATGAAGTGGTGGCCGAAAAGCCCGGCAAAATGGCGCGGCGCGTCAATGCGGTGGTGGCCATCAACGGGGATTTTTATACCCAGCGCAAGGATGGCCTGATCTATCGCCAGGGCCAGGCATTCCGCTACGCCCTCAATCCTGAAAAGGACGTGCTGGTGATTGATGATCAGGGCGATCTGCATGCCTTCCTGGGCGGAGAAAACCAGGCGGCGGAATTGGTGGCTTTCCTGCAGTCGGGACGCACCATTGTCAACGCCTTCACCTTTGGCCCTGCCATTGTGAAGGATGGGGTGGCCCTGCCTATGCCCGATACCTACAAGACCCGCTTTGACAGCGATGTGCGCGCCCCGCGCACGGTCATCGCCCAGTTAGGGCCGCTGGAATATGTATTTGTGGAAGCGGAAGGCCGGGTGAAGCATTCCAAGGGCGTTACCACCGATCAGATGGGTGAATTTATGGTAACCCTGGGGGTGCAGACCGCCTATTGCCTGGATGGCGGCAATTCCAGCATCATGCTCTTTAACGGCAGATACTATGACGCCAACTATGCAGAATCCGAACGGGTACAGAGCGATATTATCTATGTCGCAACGGCGGTTCCCAACGAATGATTCCCATAAAGACGGCCGGTGGATTTCCGCCGCCGTCTTTTTTCAGGAAAGGAAGAAAGCAATGAAAAAAGGCCTTGCCATTGGAATGACGATATTGCTGCTGATGGTGCTGGCTGCGGGGGCTGCGCTTTGCGTGCATTGCTCCATGCTGCCGGAAGCAACCACCCAGTATTATGAGCAGAAGGCGGCGCAGGAAGCGCAGAATGAAGACAGCGCGGAAGCGGAATTGATGCGGCTGCTGCTGGGGGGCGGGGCTGCTGCGGCAGAGCCCAAGGAACCCAAGGTATTTGCGCCATTCTTCAATCGCTATGGCCTGCTGCTTTCCCTGTCTGCGCTGGCGGGCATTCTGGTCTTTTTTGCCCGGAACGAAAAAAAGACGGGCCATTTTGCGGCGGCGCTGCTGGCGGCGGTCTTTGGACTGCTTGGCTCCCGGCTTTTCTATGCGGCGGCCAATTTCGGTTTTTATGTATTGGATATTGGCATGCCCGCGGCCATGCTGCGCATCTGGGAGGGCGGATTATCCCTTTCCGGGGCGCTGGCGGGCGCTGCGCTGGGGGCCTGGCTGGGCGCAAAAATCGGGAAAATTCCCGCAGGCAAAACCCTGGATCAGCTGATTCCCGGCCTGCTGCTTTTTGCTGCCGGGGCCCGGCTTTCGGAAATGGCCATTGACGCGGGCTTTGGTATGGAAATGAATTCCGCCCTCTGGATTTTTACCCGGGATACGGGGGATGGCTATCGCCTTAATACGGCGCTGCTGATGGCGCTGATCGATCTTTTGCTGATGATTGCTGTCGTGGGGAAGAAGGATATGCGTGCCGGCGATCGATTCTGGCTGGGAACCTTCCTCTATGGCGGCGTGCATATTCTGCTGGAAAGCCTGCGCAGGGATGGGCATATGCTGCTGGGCTTTGTGCATATGGAGCAGCTTTTCGCCCTGCTGATTGCGCTGCCTGCGCTGCTGATTTTTGCCGTCCGGGCCAGAAAAATCTGGATGGTGCTGCCGGCCACGGCGGTGCTTTCCGGGGCGGTTATCGGCCTGGAATTTGCCCTGGACCGATCCAATATCGGGGATGGAATTCTGTATCTGGTTTATGCGCTGCTTCTTTGCGCCTATCTGCTGCTGGGACTGCATATTTACAGAAAGCAGGAAAAATTGTTCCGGCAGGATCAGGCAATCCAGGCTTGACCATTTTCTGAATGCATGTTATAATTTTATTTATCGGCGATGAAGGAGAGCAACGCCCCATCGCGCGCGCCTCACAAGAGAAGGGCTGGCCGCAGGCTGGAAGCCGCCCGGGGCGGGCAGGGGAAATTCACTCCGGAGCCGCGGTGCTGAAAAATACAGTAGGCGCCGCCGTCCACCCGCGTTAAGGGCAATGAAGGGCGATGAATTTTCATCGCTGAAATTGGGTGGTACCGCGTGCGCCTATCACGCCCCATGGCAAAATGATCTGCCAGGGGCGTTTTGATTTGTCCGGGCAATGAAGCCCGAATTGGAGGGAAAAGAGACATGGATATCCGGGAAAACCTGATGCTCATCGGTGAAGAAACGAAAAATGAACTGGCCCAGATTACTGCCTCCTCCGCGCTGGATGCGCTGAAGGTGAAGGTATTGGGCAAGAAGGGCAGCCTTACCGCCCTGCTGCGCGGCATGGGCCAGCTTTCCCCTGAAGAGCGCCCCAAGATGGGCCAGCTGATCAATGAAAAGCGGGAAGAATTGACCGCCCTGCTGGAAGCCAAGGAACAGGAACTGAAGGCCAAGGAAAAGGAAGAACGCCTGCTCAAGGAAGCCATTGATATTACCGAGCCCCGGGATCTGCCCGAAGTGGGCGCGGAGCATCCCATTCAGCTGGTGCTCAACGAAGTGCTTTCCTGCTTCACCGGCCTGGGCTACAAGGTAGTGGAAGGCCCCGAAGTGGAACTGGATCATTTCAATTTCGAGCTTCTGAACCTGCCCAAGAATCATCCTGCCCGCGATGCGCAGGATACCTTCTATAT
>SVHD01000053.1 GCA_015056015.1 Clostridiales bacterium | reverse complement strand
CAGCAAGGGCACCACCATGCTGGAAGCCTTCCGGATCGCCGATGACGTGCTGCGTCAGGGCATCCAGGGCATTTCCGATCTGATCGCCGTGCCCGCCATGATCAATCTGGACTTTGCGGACGTAAAGACCATCATGGAATCCGGCGGCATGGCCCATATGGGCATCGGCGTTGGCAAGGGCGAAACCCGTCTGGTGGACGCCGCCAACAAGGCCATTGCCAGCCCCCTGCTGGAAACCAAGATCGATGGCGCCCGCGCCGTTCTGATCAACGTGACCGGCGGCAAGGATATGAGCATCATGGAAATCAATGAGGCCGCCAATCTGGTGATGGAATCCGCGGACAGCGAAGCCAACATCATCTTCGGCGCCGGCATTGATGAATCCCTGGAAGATGAAGTGCGCATCACCGTCATCGCCACCGGCTTTGAAAAGACGCCCTTCCCCACCCGGGATAAGAAGAAGGGCCGTTCCGCCATGCCTTACGGCGCGGCTGTGCCCTCCTATAATCCTTACGAAAATCGGCCTCGGGCTGATGTGGCCGGCGATAACGGCTTTGAAGCCCCCGCCCCCGCCACCTATGAAGGCGACGCTTCCTACTTTGGCGGCGCCCGTCCCAATCCCGTTCCTGCTCCTGCGGCCTTCGGTGCGGCCCAGCCTGCGCCCATCGTTCCCCAGCAGAACGTCTTTGCTCCCCAGCAGCCCTATCAGGTGCAGCCCTATCCCCAGCAGAATCAGACGGCGCAGCCCTATCAGCAGCCCTACCAGGCCCCTGCTCAGCCCGCCGCCAATGCCAAGGATGATCTGGGCGTGCCCGCCTTCCTGCGCCGCGGGGACAAAAAATAATTTGTAAAAAGATCAAACAGCCGTCTGACATTGCCAGACGGCTGTTTTTGAAAGGAGAAAATGATCATGAGCGATATGCTGGTAAAGCTCTATGATGTAAAATTGGATTTGGAATTGGAGGAAAGCCTGCGCCGGGAGGGAATCACCATTAAGCGCGCTCTTGGTCTGGATAAAACCCCCATTCTCCAGTTTGTGCAGGATCATTTTTCGAAACAATGGGCGGATGAATGTGAAATGGGTCTGATTCATGAAGGGTGCTATATTGCTGTATATAAACAGGAAGTGGTGGGCTTTGCCTGCTTTGACGCCACCATGAAGGATTATTTTGGCCCAACAGGGGTAAGAAAGGATATGCGGGGAAAGGGAATCGGAAGGGCGCTGTTGATCCGCTGCCTCCATTCCATGTATGAGAGGGGCTACAACTATGCCATCATTGGCTGGGCTGGACCAACTGCTTTCTATGAAAAGGCATGCGGCGCGATAAGTATTCCGGATTCCACGCCGCGTTCTTATGGAAGAATGATTTCTGTGGATGTTTAAACGATCATATAAAAAATTTCCCCGGAAGGGAATCATCCTTCCGGGTTTTCAATTTCTGTAAGCAGGTTATACAGCCCATCTTCGGATAACACGCCGCGCTTGAGCGTGGGTGGTAATTCGCCCCGTTCATCCCTCTGATAATCCTGCAGCCAGAGGCCGCTGTCCATATAATCCGCAAGCATGCGGATTTTTTCCTGCATCTCCGGCGCATCCAGCGCAAGGCCCAGCCGCAGGGCATTTACCAGGGCGTCCATGTATTCTTCCATGCGGGTAATGCGCGCGACGGCGCATTCCATATTTTGCTGATCAGCCATTTTATCCCTCCGGATCGCGCGATTCTTTCGTGAAAAAGTATAGCACGGAAGAAAAAAGATTGCAAGGGATCGGAAAAACGTCAGGAAAGGCCGCTTTCAGGCGATTTGAGAAGGGAAACGCATCGGAATGGATCCTTGGCGCTGAAACGGAAAACACTGTAAATCGCCCTGAAAACGCCTTTTATGGATGAATGGGAAAATGAAGTGCCGATACCGAAAATTGAAGCTTGCATCAAAAAACGCCTGCCGCAGGATTGCGGGCAGGCGTTTTGATTATTTGATCCAGTCCAGCAGGGTCTGCGCTGTTTCGGGCAGGGTTTCTGGCCGGTTATCATGCATGAATTCCAGCATCAGGGGCATGGCGGCGTTGGGGCTATCCTTGAGGATATCCAGATATTCCTTCCAGCGATCGGCATGATCGGCCAGGGGATAGCGCGCGCTGCCCTCCCAAGAGAAGGTATGCACCCGCTGAATGAAGGGCAGCAGGGCGCGGCAGGCCGCCAGATTTTCCTGATGGGAAAGGCGTTGATTGGGCTGCCAGAACATCTGGAAGTTATCGCAGTTCACATCCTGCAGGAATTTCAGCGCGGACTGATAATTGCTGGTCAGAGTATTATTGTGGCATTCCAGGCAGATCGTAAGATCGGAAGCCTCTGCGCAGATACGTTTGGCATCCTGAACGATTATCTCATAGGTGGCCTGATCAATTTCAGAAAGCTCTTTGTTGTAGGCCCACACCCGGATGCATTTCGTGCCCAGCGCCCGGGCGCTGGAAGCGGCTTTGGAAAAATCCTCCGGCGCAGAAAAGCCCACCCGATAATAGGAGCCGTATTCCGGAATACTGAGCCCTGCGGCGCGGGTGATTTCGCCCACGCGCGTGGCCGTTTCAATTTCTCCGAAGGGCACATGCACATCTCCGCCCCATTCGATGGCGGAAAGGCCGGCTGCCCTGGCGATCCGGATGATTTCTTCGGGGGAGAGGGAACGGAAGCTGATGGATACAAGACCGGGAATCCACTGCATAGAATTGATCCTCCATGACAAAGAAAAGGGCCGCCAGGCGAAATACCCGGCGGCCTGAGAAGACATTAATCGATGGTGATGCACTTGCAGGGGCAAACCTGGGCGCAGGCGCCGCAGCGGGTGCATTTATCGGGGTTGATGCGGGCATAGCCATTTTCCACCACGATGGCGTCATACTGGCATTCCTTCTTGCAGCGGCCGCAGCCGATGCAGGCATCCATGCAGACCGCACGGGCCAGACGGGCCGCATCCTCATTCCGGCAGCGGACGATGACGTTCTGGGACAGGGGCATGAGCTTGATTACGCTGCGGGGGCAGGCCTTGACGCAGGCGCCGCAGGCAGTGCACTTGTCAGGATCGATTACGGCAATGCCGTCCTGCATTTTGATGGCGTCAAAAGCGCATTTATCCTGGCAATCGCCCAGGCCGATGCAGGCAAAGCGGCAATCCTTGGGGCCGCCGGCCAGAGAAGCGGCCACGGCGCAGCTCTGATAACCGTCATACTTATAGCGATCCTTGGCGATGCCGCTGGTACCCTGGCAGAGAACCCGGGCCACCATTTTTTCGGTATCGGGTGCTTCCATACCCATGATGCGGCTGATTTCCTTGATGCCCTTTTCACCGGCGGGAGCGCAGCCATTGACGGGAGCTTTGCCATCAACCACGGCCTGCGCAAAGGCGTCGCAGCCGGCATAGCCGCAGGCACCGCAATTGGCGCCGCCCAGGCATTCTTTCACCTGGCCTACCCGTTCATCCACATCCACATGGAATTTCTTGCTGGCAAAGGTGAGCACCAGGCCGAAAATCAGGCCCAGAATGCCCAGTAGCGCGCCGGCATACAGAATAGTTGTCATAATTCTTCCTCCTTACACCAGACCGCTGAAGCCCATGAAGGCAACAGCCATCAGACCGGCGGCAACCAGGGTGATGGGGAAGCCCTTCATGCACTCGGGAATATGGGAGCTTTCCAGCCGCTCGCGCACGCCCGCCATCAGCACGATAGCCAGGGTGAAGCCCAGGGCGGAGAAGGTGCCGTTGAGAACGGAATAAAGCAGATTGTAGGCATTATTCACATTCAGGGTGGCAACGCCCAGCACGGCGCAGTTGGTGGTGATCAGGGGCAGATAGATGCCCAGGGCGCTGTAGAGGGTGGGGCTGCTCTTTTTAAGGAACATTTCCACGAACTGAACCAGCGCAGCAATGACCAGGATGAAGGCGATGGTGCTCATGAAGGTAAGCCCCAGGGGCACCAGCAGCCAATTATAGATCATGTAGCAGAACAGGGAAGCGATGGTCATAACGAAGGTAACCGCCAGGCCCATGCTTACCGAGGTTTCCACCTTGCTGGAAACACCCAGGAAGGGGCAGCAGCCCAGGAACCGGGAGAAGATGAAGTTATTGGTCAGGATGCAGCTGACCATAAACAGCAGGATATTCACGATTTCGTTCATGCCGCCTGCGCCTCCTTACCGGATTTTTTGTTCTGGAGCTTTTTGACCACCAGATTGAACAGACCCAACAACAGACCGTAGGTGAGGAAGCCGCCGGAGGCCAGCACGATCAGCAGCATGGGCTGATAGGAAGCGCCCAGAATATTGATGCCGAAAATGGAGCCGTTGCCGATGAGCTCGCGGACGGAGCCAAGTACGACCAGGCCCAGCGTGAACCCCAGCCCCATACCCAAACCATCAAAAACGGAGGAGATGGGGCCGTTCTTGCTGGCAAAGGCTTCCGCACGGGCGAGAATGATACAGTTGACTACAATCAGGGGAATGAAGATGCCCAGGGCTTCATACAGGGAAGGAATGAATGCCTGCATCAGCAATTGCACCATGGTAACGAAGGTGCAGATGACAACGATGAAAGCAGGAATGCGCACCTGATCGGGGATGAATTTCCGCAGCAGGGAAATTACCAGATTGGAGCAGATCAGCACGAAGGTGGCCGCCGCGCCCATGCCCAGGCCATTGATGGCGCTGGTGGTTACGGCCAGGGTGGGGCAGGTGCCCAACACCAGGCGGAAGGTGGGGTTTTCGGGGATGATGCCATTAAAGAATGTTTTCCCCAGGCTCTTTTTTTCGCTCATGCTTTCTTAGCCTCCTTTTGATGGCCGTAAATCTTCCGGGGCAGGAAGCGATCGATGAGGGGCGTTGCGATATTCATCAGCAGGATACCGTAGGTAACCCCTTCGGGATAAGCGCCGAACTGGCGGATGAGGGAGATGATCAGGCCGATGCCCAGGCCGTAAATGATGCGGCCCCAGGGGGTCATGGGAGAGGTGACGTAATCGGTGGCCATGAAGACCGCGCCAAAGAGCACGCCGCCGGAGAGAATGGCCATCACGGGATCAGCGCCGAACAGCCAGGAGAAAACGAACACGCCGCCCACCATGGATACGGGAATATGCCAGGAGATGGTCTTGGTCACCAGCAGGAAGAGGAAACCGACCAGAATGGCGATTTTGCTTACTTCGCCGATGGTGCCGGGGATATTGCCCATGAACAGGCTCATCAGGGAGGCGTCCTTCATGACCAGGGGAGTGGCGGTGGCAACCGCATCCACGGCGGCCTTGAAGAAGGTGGGGGCCACATAGGTGGTCATATGCACGGGCCAGGAGGCCAGCAGCACGGCACGGGCCGCCATGGCGGGATTGAGGAAGTTATCGCCCAGGCCGCCAAAGAGCTGCTTGACGATGATCACGGCGAATACGCTGCCGATGACCGCCAGCCACCAGGGGGCATTGGCGGGCAGATTCAGGCCCAGGATCAGGCCGGTAAGCAGGGCGGAAAGATCGCCCACCCGGACGGGCTGCCTGGCAATCTTTTGCCACAGGAATTCGGCAAGCACTGCGCTGGCCATGGAAACAAGCAGAATGATCAGGGCGGGGACGCCGAAAGCATATACGCCGAATGCCGCAGTGGGCAAAAGGGCGATCAATACATACAGCATCAGCCGCTGGGTGGTAACAGGGTTATGGACATGAGGGGCAGTGGATAATCTCAAATTCATTTGTTCGCGCCTCCTTGTGCCTTTGCCTTTGCTTCGGCGGCCAGCTTATCCTTGGCAAATTTGAAGGACGGGGTGAGCCAGCGCCGGGAGGGGCATGCATATGCGCAGGAACCGCACAGCATGCAGTCATTGACGTGCAGCTTTTCAGCAGCGGCAAAATCGCTCTTGTCAGCGGCAACCTTGATCTGATAGGGATTCAGGCCAATGGGGCAGGCGGCCACGCAGCGACCGCAGCGGATGCAGGGGCTTTCGTCCTTGCTCTTGCCTTCCTTTTCATTGAAAACCACGATGCCGTTGGTGGATTTGGCCATGGGAACCTGGGTATTGGGGATGCAGATACCGGTCATGGCGCCGCCGAAGAAAATCTTGCCGGGCTCCTGAGAGAAGCCGCCGCAGTAGCCGATGGCATCGCCGGCAATGGTGCCGATGCGCAGCCGCAGATTCTTGGGATTGACCACATGGCCGGTAACGGTGGTCACGCGGCTGATCAGGGGCTTGCCGTCAATGATGGCGTCGGCAATGGCGGCGCAGGTGCCCACGTTGAGCACCACGACATGCACATCGATGGGCAGTTTCCCGGAGGGAACCTGACGGCCGGTCACGGCTTCGATCAGCTGCTTTTCACCGCCCTGGGGATATTTGGTCTTGAGCGGCTGAACGGATACGCCGTCCCGGCCCTGAGCGGCCTTCTGCATGGCGGCGATAGCGTCGGGCTTGTTATCTTCAATGGCGATAATGCCCTTGCCAACCTTCAGCGCCCGCATCACGGCCCGCAGGCCATCCACGATCCGGGTGCTGTTTTCCAGCATGAGGCGATGATCGGCGGTAAGATGGGTTTCGCATTCGGCGCCGTTGACCACGATGGTATCGCAGCTGGCGCCTTCCCGGAAGGTCAGCTTCACATGGGTGGGGAAGGATGCGCCGCCCATACCGGTGATACCGGCGGCCTGGATGGCGGGGATGACCTTGGCAGGATCCACCTGCTCCACGCTGCCCAGAGGCGAAAGATCGCACCAGGTATCATTGAAGTCATTTTTGATGGTGATGGCCATGGCCGGCACGGAACCCAGATAGGGGATGGGCTCTACCGCGGTAACTTCACCGGAAACGCTGGCATGCACCGGAACGCCCACGAATCCGCCGGCTGTGGCGATGACCTGACCCATTTTCACCAGATCACCCTTTTTCACACAGGGAACGGAAGGCGCGCCGATATTGGTATTCATGGGAATTACAACGCTGTCGGATACATAATCCTCAATGGGCAGATGGCGCGTGGGGCCTTTTCCCTCATGCTGGTTATGCAGGGGATGAATCCCGCGCCGAAAGGTCTTTTTGAACAAGGCAAATGCCTCCTTTCATGATTCTTGCAGGATTAATTGGCCTGGCCACAGGCCTCATTGATGGCATTGAGCACCGCATTGGTGGTGACGGTGGCGCCGGCGATGGCGTCAATATCTTCGATAGCCAGGGGAGCCGCCTTGCCGATAAACTGGGCAATGAAGGCTTCTTCCAGGGCCTTGGCGCCAAAGCCGGGGGTTTCAGCGAAGGAAGCATCGCCGATCTTGAGGGAAGCGATCTTGCCTTCGGCGTCCAGGGTCAGTTCCACATAAACGGGACCGGCAAAACCCTGAACAGAAGCGCTGTAAGCAGGAGCGGCTTCGGCTTCCTGAGCGGGGCAGGCTTCATTGATGGCGTTGATAACAGCTTCGGAAGTGACAGTGGCACCGGCGATGGCGTCGATATCAGCCAGGGTCAGGGGAGCCGCCTTGCCGATAAACTGGGCAATGAAGGCTTCTTCCAGAGCCTTGGCGCCAAAGCCGGGGGTTTCAGCAAAGGAAGCATCGCCGATCTTGAGGGAGGCGATCTTGCCTTCGGCATCCAGGGTCAGTTCCACATAAACGGGACCGGCAAAACCCTGAACGGAAGCGCTGTAAGCAGGAGCGGCAGGCGCTTCCTCCGCAGCGGGGGCTTCCGTCACAACGGGCGCTTCGGTGGCAGGAACGTCGGTGGCCACAGGCGCAGCGACTTCTTCCGTGCCGCCCTGGGATTTGTCATAAGCATCGTTTACCGCGCTGATGACGGCCTTGCTGGTGATGGTGGCACCGGCAATGGCATCCACATCCGCATCCGCCAGGGGGGCGGTCTTACCGATGAACTGAATCAGGAATTCAGCGTCCTTGGCTTTCAGGCCAAAACCGGGGGTTTCGGCAAACTGATCATCACCCACGGAAATATAGGTGATTTTGCCATCCGCATCAAAGGCCACATCCACCCAGACGGGGCCGGCAAAGCCCTGGGCAGAAGCACCGAATACGCCTTCGGCAGGCTTTTCGGGCAGCGTGGGCGCGGGAGCGGGGGTTTCGGCGGGAACGGCGCTGCCATCGGAGGAAGCATAGGCGGCATTCAGCGCATCCACAACCGCTTTGGAGGTGATGGTAGCGCCGGAAATGGCGTCGATATCGCTCATGGTCAGGGGGGCAGTCTTGCCAATAAACTGAATCAGGAATTCAGGATCCTTGGCCAGGCCGCCGATGGAGGGCGTTTCATTGAATTCATCGTTGCCCACGGAAATGTAGACGATCTTGCCTTCCGCATCAAAGGCGGCGTCCACCCAGACGGGACCGGCAAAGCCCTTGGCAGAAGCGCCCACAACGCCGGATTCGGGCTTTTCGGGCAGAACGATTTCATCGCCGCGGCCTTCGGGGAAGAGGATGGCCTCCACAAAATCGGCGATCTGATTGACGGCGCCGGCCACGGCATTGGAGGTAATGGTGGCGGCGGTGATGGCGTCCACGGTATTATCCGCAGGGGTGCCGCCGGCCTTGATAACTTTGACAGGCGCGGGCTTGCCCACAAACTGATCGGTAAAGGCGGCGTCCTTGGCCTTGGCGCCAAGACCAGCGGTTTCAGAAAAATTGGAGCCGCCCACGGAAATGCCGGTGATGACCATTTCGGTATCAAGGCCGGCGATGACTTCGATGGGACCGCCAAAGCCCTGGGTGGTAATCTGGGCCACATAGCCTACCAGGGTATCGCCCTGATAACCGGCATAGCACCAATCCACCTGGGGAGCGGGGGCGCTGGCAGCGGCATTTACCGCATCCACCACGGCATTGGTGGTGACGGTAGCGCCGGCGATGGCATCGATATCAGCAGCGGTCAGAGGAACGGCCTTGCCGATAAACTGGGCGGCAAAGCTTTCTTCCAGGGCCTTGGCGCCAAAACCGGGGGTTTCGGCGAAAGCATCATTGCCGATTTTCAGCGTGGCAATCTTGCCGCTTTCATCCAGGGTTAATTCCGCATACACGGGGCCGGCAAAGCCCTGCTTGGATGCAGAACGGATATTCAGATCCAATTCCACAAAGGAATCAGCCGCAGGCAGGGCAGCCTTGCGGGCGTTTTCCGCCGATACGATCGCCTGCTGGTCGATGGTATCTTTGGTTACGGAGTAGGTGGCCCCCAGGGCCAACCCGGCAACCAGGGTGATGATGAGCAATACTGCCCAGCCGGGAATTTGTTTCTTCACGTGGTTCCAGCCTCCTTGTTTGTTTTCCCGGGTACAGAAAACTGGGAAAACATGCTTTCTTTCTTTTCCGGATGTATCCGGTAAAAGGGGCGCCGGCCCCTTGGGTTTCATGAGGATCAGATATCGGGCATATCGGGAACGGGGGTACGATCCAGCAGCACCAGTTCCACATCCACCCCGTTGGGCAGGCAGAGCACATGGGTGCCAAGGGCCCGCTGGTAATAATTATCCAGGGTGACCTGGCCCTGCTGAATGCACAATTGGTTGGTGCAGGTGGAAGAGGCCATATAAAACCCATCCTGCGTAATGCAGAGAATATTTTTATGGCCGTTTTCCTGGGTAATTTCTATTTCCCGCTCACTGCCCAGCTTTTCCTGGGAATGAAATTCCCCGTTCACATAGATGCGCACCAGCCCGCTTGCTTCCTTTCCGGCGCCCATCAGCCGGGAAACGCCGAAAATCAGAATAGCCAGCAATAGTGCGCTCAGCAGAAAAAGCAATTCTTTTTTCTTCATGCCGCCTCCCTTATTCCCTGGATGAAGCGCCGTGGGAACGGGTCATGGCGGCCAGGCCATCGGTCATATAGATTGTGCCGTCCTTGAGGGACCAGAGGGCCTCCACGCCGGAAAGGCTGTCAATCAGCGCCCGGCCTTCCTCATACGGCATGACAAAGAGGGCAGTGGTCAGATAATCCGCCAGCGCCCCGCTTTCGCATACCACCGTAACCGCCTGGATATAATCGGCAGGCATGAGGGTATCCGGATCGATGATATGATGATAGCGCTTGCCATCCACCACATAATAGCGCCAGTAATCCCCGCTGGTGACAACGGAGAGGGAATGCAGATAGAGCACATCCAGCATGCCGGCGGGGTCATCGGGATCCTGGATGCTGACGCCCCAGTTTACCCGGCCATCCTGGGGAGAAATGCCGGCGCGGATATTGCCGCCCAGGCTCAGCAGGAAGGAGGGCATTTTTTCCTCCAGATAATCGCCCACCAGATCGGCGGCATAGCCCTTGGCCACAGCGCCGATATCCAGGGAGATTTCGGGATCGGCAAAATATACCGTCTGCTTTTCCGTATCCAGAATCACCTGATCAAAATCGGTGTGGAGATAGGCCGCCTGCAATTCTTCCATGGGAGGGAGGGATGCGGTCTGGGGATGATCCAGCCCGGCGGTGCGATAATCATGCCAGATGGACAGCACGGCGCCAAGGGCGATATTATTCTGCCGCCACCCCTCATCCCATTTTTCTTTGCACCAGAGCAAAAGATCAAACAGGGGAGAAGGCACCTCCACCGGGGCGTCATCCGCATAGCGGTTGATATACCACAGATTATTCAGCCCGGCATAGGAATTATAGGCGTCAAAAATCCGGTTGAGTTCTTTCAGGTGGGCCATCGCGCCATCGGCGATTTCATTGAATTCCTGCTGGCTGCGGCAATAGCCGATCAGGGTGATTTCGGTATCAAAAATGCCCAGTTCCACCCGGGAATACTTCTGATATCCTTCCGCCTTTGCAGGAAGAAGGACGGAAGAAAAGCAGAGGGAAAGCGCAAGGAAAAAAAGCAATGCTCGTTTCATGAAAAAATGATTTCCTCCGAACATAAAGAATCAATCGAAGGGCAGAATATGCCGCCTTCTTTTTCTCATCGTATGAAACTTCCGGCTATTATTATCGCATGAAAACGCATTTCAGGCAACAGGATTTTCAAATTTTAGCATCTTAAAAATTATTAACATTTTACCTATTAATTTAATAATTTTACCTATTCCTTTTTACGACAATTTATGCTATACTCTGCGAGGTTTCAATAGGAAACTTTTGATTAAGAAAAACTGCCTGAGGGGGCGAAGAAAATGGCTGTATTGACATATGGATTCTGGGTGGTGCTCAATGGGAAAATCACCTGGGAAATTATGCTGCTGGGTTTGCCCGTTGCGGCGCTGGCCATGTTTTTTTTGTGTGCCTGCTGTGACTGGTCGCTGAAAAAAGAAGGAAGGCTGTATCGCTGCGTTCCTCAGCTGATTGTCTATGCCGGCGTGGTGATCTGGGAGATTATCAAGGCGAATCTGGTGCTGGGGCGCACCGTCTATCGCGGCAGGCCAAGGCCTGTGGTGCGCACGGTGGAAACGGGCCTGAAAAGCCGCTTTGCCCGGATGGTGCTGGCCAATTCCATTACTTTGACGCCTGGCACGATTACCCTTTCCCTGAAGGGCAATCATTTGACCGTTCACTGCCTGACGCCCGAAATGGCGGAGGGGCTGGATTGCACCGTTTTTGAAAAACGGCTGAAAAAGATGGAGGAACTGCTGCATGGATAACGCATATTCTTTGTTGATGCAGGGGGCCATGATCGTATTGGGCGTCTTCCTGTTTATCTGCCTGTATCGAGCGGTGAAGGGCCCCGCCACGGCGGACCGGATTATTGCCGTCAATGTGATCGGCACGGTGACGATCATGCTGATTATCCTGCTGGCCCTGCTGATGGGGGAAGGATATCTGATGGATATCGCCCTGATTTATGCCATGCTCAGCTTCCTGGCAGTGGTGTTGCTTTGCAAGATTTTTATCGGCATTCATCGGGCGCAGCAGGAAAAGGAGGGAAAAAAGGATGCTTGAGTATATCCGGTTCATTGTTTTCGCGATTCTTTTGCTGTCCGGACTGATCATTCAGATAACGGCCCTGATCGGGGTGAGCCGCTTCCGTTTTTCCCTCAACCGCATTCATGCTGCCGGCATGGGGGATACCCTGGGGCTGATGCTGATTTGCCTGGCGGCCATTGTGTATACCGGCTTTGATGCGGTTACCCTGAAAATTATCTTCATTGTGGCCTTCTTCTGGCTGACCAGCCCGGTATCCGGGCATCTGATCGGGCGGCTGGTCAGCGAGGCGGATGAACAATTTGCGGCGGAGGCGGAAATATGGAAGCGCTGAATGTGATTCTGCTTATTTTCATTCTGGTTTGCGCGGTGGCGGTCAGCACGGCCAAAAGCCTGCTTTCTGCCGTGATCATTTTCATGTCCCAGGGGCTGGCCATGTCCATCGTATGGCTGCTGCTCCGTTCCCCCGATCTGGCGATTACTGAGGCCGCGGTGGGGGCGGGGATCAATTCATTGCTGATGTTTGTGGCATTGAAAAAAATCCATGCAATCAAGGAAGCAGGGGATCGGGAAGATGAAGAAGACGATGAAAAAGCCCAGTGAACGAAAGCAGCATCTGCTAAACTGGCTGGAAAATGGCGATCCATCCCTGGAAATGGAAATGGAGGACGCCCTGAGCGAAAAGGAAGCCCCCGAACTGGAGGAAGAGGATACCCTGGAGCGGGAAGAAAGGGATGACCCGCGGCTGCTGGCGCCTTCGCGCCTGGAAAAGCATCCCGTATACGAAAAATGGTATCGGGTGGCAGCGATGATCGTGTGCGCGCTGCTGATCGGCATTTTGCTGTATGCGGCGGTGAAAATGCCCAAATTCGGCGGGGCGGCCCATCTGCTGGAAAGCGAGGTTTCCGAATTCTACGTGGAGCATACCATGGAGGAAACCGGCGCCGTCAATATCATTACCGGCATCATTCTGGATTACCGCGGATTTGATACCCTGGGTGAATCCCATGTATTGTTCATCGGGATGTGCACGGTGCTGCTGCTGCTGAGCATCAAGGGGGAAAAGGATCAGGAACGGCAATTGCAATTGGAGGCCTATGACCGGCATTTTGAACCCCGGCATGACGAAATCCTGCAATCCTGCGCCCGGATTCTTTGCCCGCTGATTCTGGTATTTGGCGTGTATATCATTGCCAACGGCCATCTTTCCCCGGGCGGCGGTTTTTCCGGCGGCGCCATTCTGGGGGGCGGGATCATTCTGTATCAGATGGCCTTCGGGTATCTGCCGACGGAAAAATTCTTTACGTTCCGCACCTTCAAAGTGGTTTCCGTGGTTTCCCTGCTGTTTTATTCCTGTGCGAAGGGGTATCATTTCTTTACGGGCGCCAATCATCTGGAAAGCGGCATTGAGCCGGGCATCGTAGGGAATATCCTTTCTGCCGGGCTTCTGCTGCCGCTCAACTGCGTGGTGGGGCTGGTG
Source organism: Clostridiales bacterium (assembly GCA_015056015.1). Classification (GTDB taxonomy): domain Bacteria; phylum Bacillota; class Clostridia; order Christensenellales; family Aristaeellaceae; genus RUG563. The sequence continues at coordinate 6,072 of SVHD01000053.1, read as the reverse complement.
GTAACCTGTACCATGTATGCCCTGTATACCATGTTCAGAAAGGGGGATTTCTGATGCTGGATTTGCTCTATGAGCATATTGATGAAGTGGTTGCCCTGGCGCTTTTTGGCATCGGTTTTACCCAGCTTCTGCTCAATAAGCATCTGATTAAAAAGATCATTGGTTTTTCCATGATGGATAACGGGATTTATCTGTTCCTGGCCTCCTACGGCTATATCGAATCCCGTCTGGCGCCCATTTATGTCAATGGCAATACCGATCCCAGCCTGTATGTGAATCCGTTGCCTGCCGGGCTGGTGCTGACGGGCATTGTGGTTTCGGTAAGCGTTACGGGCATTATGCTGGGATTGACCATCCGGCTCTATCGCCGGTATCGCACGCTGGATATTGACGAAATTGCCGAACTCGTAAGAAAAGAGGGGAAATAAATTGAAAATGGAAATCTGGCAGAATATTCCCCTGTTTCTCATCGTGCTGCCGCTGATGCTGGCGGTAATTTGCTCTGTGCTGCCTGCCAAGGCGGCCAGAGGATTGATGACGGGCGCGGTGAGCGTGTTTTGCTGCGCGCTGGGGGTATTGCTCTTTCTGATCTTCCGGAACGGGGAAAGCTATATTTATCCCATGGGGGAAATCGGCGCGCCCTTTGGCAATGAACTGCGGATAGGGATCATTGAAGGGCTGATGGGCTTTGCCTTTGCCCTGGTAATTCTCTTTTCCATCCTGGGCGGATGGCAGAAACTGACCAAGGATGTGGCCGTGCAGCGCAGAAACCTGTATGCCTCCATGGTTTTCCTGCTGTTCTCCGCCATGATGGCCATGACCTATACCAACGACCTGTTTACCGCCTACGTTTTCATTGAAATTGCCACCATTGCCGCCTGTGCGCTGATTTGCTCCAGCAATAAGGGGCGGACGCTCTTTGCAGCCACCCGGTATATGATCATGAATCTGCTGGGCAGCGGTCTTTTCCTGCTGGGGCTTTCCATTCTCTATTGCCTGACCGGGCATCTGCTCTTCCCCCAGCTGGAAAGCGCAATCCGGGCGATGCTGGAAACGGGGGAATACCAGATTCCGCTGGCCCTGTGCTGCGTACTGATGACGCTGGGCATTGCGGTCAAGGGCGCCCTGTATCCTTTCCATACCTGGCTGCCCAATGCCTATTCCAGCGCCACCCCCACATCCAGCGCGCTGCTTTCCTCCCTGATTTCGAAAATGTATATTTTCCTGCTGATCAAGATTTTCTTCCGCGCAGCCGGGGCAGAGGTATTTGCCCACGGCGGAATCGGGGATATCCTGTTCATCTTCTCGATCGTCGGCATCATTCTGGGTTCGGTGGACGCCATCAGGGAGCATAATCTGAGCCGCATGGTGGCCTATTCCTCCGTTTCCCAGATCGGCTATATTTTCCTGGGAATTTCCTTGGGCAGCGAAGCGGGGATGGCGGCGGCGCTATTCCATATTCTGGCCCATTCGGCGGCCAAATCCATGCTGTTCCTTTCTTCCAGCAAGCTGCGGGAGGTATCGGGGGGCAGCGCGGCCTTCCGGGATATCCGCGGATCCGGCCTTCGGGCGCCGCTGGCCGGCGTGGCCTTTGGCATCGGCGCCTGTTCGCTGGTGGGCATTCCCTTCCTGGGCGGTTTTTCCTCCAAGATCTTCTTGGCCCAGGCTGGTATGGCAACCCAGGATTGGAAGGCGGTGGTGGTGCTGCTGACGCTGGCGGTCAGCACGGTGCTGAATGTGGCCTATATGCTGCGTACCACCATGACCCTTTACCGTCCCGGCGAGCGCTTTGCGCTGGAAGTGAGCCCGATTGCCAAGGATACGCCTTTCCGCATGGCCATGGGCGCGCTGATTGTGATCAATATTCTGCTGGGCGTATGCGGCGGCCAGGTAATGGAATTGATTCAGAAAGGCATTGCCATTTTCAATTGATGATATACCAATGACTATGGAGGGGAACTGATATGACAAATCTGCTGCTGTTGCTGCCGATTCTGCTGCCCATCGCTGCAGGATTGGTATTCTACTGCATGAAGCTGAAGGGAAAGTCCCTGGATACGGCGACGGTTGTGACGCTGCTGATCACTTCGGTGATTTCCGTCTGCCTGGCGCTGGCGGCGAATGTGGGAGAGATCATGATCCGCTGGACGGATACCCTTTCCCTGCAATTGCGGATTGATCAGGTATCCCGGATCTATCTGCTGCTCATCAGCGTGATCTGGCCCGGCGTCGGCTTGTATGCGGTGGAATATCTGGGCCATGATCATCATAAGCCCCGGTTCTATCTTTTCTACACCATCACCCAGGGCGTGCTTAATGCCCTGGCCATGAGCGGCAATCTGGTTACCTTCTACATGTTCTATGAAGCCATGACCCTTCTGACTGTGCCGCTGGTGCTGCATGATATGGATCGGCCTGCGGTGGCTGCAGCCATCAAATATCTGATCTATTCCGTGCTGGGCGCTTCTGCCGCGCTGATCGGTATTTTCTTTGTCAGCTCCGTGGGCGCAACCGGCGATTTTGCCGCCGGTCCCCTGACGGCGGAAATGCTGGCCGGCAAGGAAGGCCTGGCCATGGGGATTTTCCTGGCCATGCTCATTGGCTTTTCCGTTAAGGCCGGTATGTTCCCGCTGCACGGCTGGCTGCCCACGGCGCATCCTGTGGCGCCTGCCCCTGCCAGCGCCGTGCTTTCCGGCGTGATCACCAAAATGGGCGTATTGGGCAGCATTCGCGTGCTTTTCTATGTGGCCGGCGTGGAACGGCTGCGGGGCACTTGGGTGCAGATGCTGCTGCTGGGCCTTTCCCTGCTCACTGTGCTGATGGGATCGCTGATGGCGCTTAAGGAAAAGAAGATGAAAAAGCGCTTGGCATATTCCTCCGTTTCTCAGGTTTCCTATGTGCTCTTTGGCCTCTTCACCATGACCGAAGCGGGCTTTATCGGGGCGATTCTGCATATTCTGTTCCACTCCCTGATGAAAAATACCCTGTTCATGGGCGCGGGCGCCATGATCCATCAGACGGGCAAAACCCAGGTGGAGGATTATGAAGGCCTGGGCAAGCGTATGCCCTGGACCTATGCCTGCTTTGCCGTTGCTTCCCTGGGCCTGATTGGTATTCCGCCCACCGGCGGCTTCATCAGCAAATGGAATCTGGCCATGGGTTCCCTCAATACGGGCATTGCAGGCAGCTGGATCGGGCCTGCGGTGCTGCTCATCAGCGCCATCCTTACCGCGGCCTATCTGCTGACGGTGGTCATCCGCGGCTGCTTCTATGGCGGTGAAAATGAATTGCCCGGCTGTGAAGTGTCCTGGAAAATGAAGGTTCCCATGGTGGTTTATGCCGTGCTGATTGTGGGCCTTGGCATGTTCTCCGGCGGATTGATTGATTTCCTGCGTGCACTTGCTTCCGGCTTGATGTGAGGTGGAATCTATGCTGCTGATCATTTGTGCGCTGCTGCCGCTGCTGCTTGGCGGCGCGCTGCCCTTCCTGCAGCTGAAAAACCGGAAAGCGCGCATGGGGTATGTGCTGGCTGCCACGCTGCTCACCTCCGTGCTGGCGCTGTATATGGTTTTTTCCGGCTGGGAAGGAAGAATTGAGCTTTTCCGGCTGACGGATCGAATGATTCTTGCCCTGCAGATGGATGGGGCGGGCCGGATTTATCTGGGCCTGGCGGCGCTGCTCTGGCCCCTGGCGGTGCTCTATGCCGTGGAATATATGCGCCATGAAAAGCATGAGGGCAATTTCTTTGCCTGGTATACCATGACCTATGGCGCGGTGGTGCTGCTGGCGGCGGCGGAAAATCTGTTCACTTTCTATATTTTCTATGAAATGCTGACGCTGCTTACCCTGCCGCTGGTCTGGCATGAAAAGGATAAGCCTTCCATCCGCGCCGTGCGCCGGTATATGATTTCGCTCTTTGGCGGCGCTTCCCTGGGCTTTGTGGCGCTGCTGGGCTTTGACGCCCTGGGCGCCGGGCAATTTGTGCTTGGCGGCACGGCAATCGGAGAAGTGAGCAAAAACTGGCTTTACTTCATTGCGCTGCTTGGCTTTATCGGCTTTGGGGCCAAGGCGGCCGTATTGCCCATTTCCCGGTGGCTGCCCACGGCCTCCGTTGCCCCCACCCCGGTTACCGCTCTTTTGCATGCCGTGGCGGTGGTCAATGCCGGCGTGTTTGCGGTACTGCGGATTCTGTATTATGTTGTGGATTCTCAATTGCTGATGGGCAGCTGGGCCCACGGCGTGATGATGGGGCTGAGCATCCTGACGGTGCTGATCGGCTCCGTTATGGCGGCCCGGGAACAGCACGTGAAACGACGGCTTGCCTGGTCCACGGTCAGCAATCTGAGCTATATGCTCTTTGGCCTGACCCTGCTGAGCCCTTCCGGCATGGCGGCGGGCCTGGCCCATATGGTATTCCATGGGCTGATGAAGATCATTCTGTTCTTCTGCGCGGGCGTGGTGCTGGTGCAGAGCGGACGCACCTATGTGCGGCAGATGCATGGCCTTGGCCGGAAAATGCCGCTGACCTTCGGCGCCTTTGTGCTGGCCGGCGCATCGCTGATGGGCGTGCCGCCCCTGCCCGGATTTGTGAGCAAGAATTATCTGATCACATCCGCCTTTGGATCGGCCGGCGCTATGCCGGTGATCGGCGCTGTGGTGCTGCTGATTTCTTCGGTGCTGACGGCGATCTATATTTTCCCTGTGGCATTCCGTGCCTTTTTCATGAAGCCCCATCTTTCTGAGGGCGAAAGCCTGCCTTCTGATCCCGGGGCCTGCATGAAGATTTCCCTGGCGCTTTTGTGCGTGCTGCTGATTCTGGCCGGAGTTTTTGCCGGAGATGTGATGGAGTATATTCAGGCGATTGCCGGAGGATTGGTCAAATGATGTTTGCAATCATATTATGCCTGCCGGTACTGGGGGCGGTGATCGCCCCGCTGGCCGGGAAAAAGAAGGGCGCCATCCGGGATTTGCTGCTCAGGCTGTTTACGCTGGCTGAGCTGATGCTGCTGCTGTATGTATTTTTGCAGGCAGTGGCCGGCAAGGAAATGGCGCTGCAGGTATCCGGCCTTTGCGGGATGGATCTTTCCTTCAGGGCCGATGGATTCAGGGCTATGTATGCGCTGCTGGCGGCGTTCATGTGGTTCATTGCCGCGATGTTTTCCAAGCAGTATTTTTCCCACGGAGAAAACCACGGAAGATATGCCTTCTTTACCCTTCTGACCCTGTGCGGCGTAATGGGCGTATTCCTTTCCGATGATTTGTATACCACCTTTGTTTTCTTTGAAATCATGTCCATTGCCTCCTATCCCTGGGTGGCCCATGAGGAAAACAAAGGGGCCATGCGGGCGGCGGCCACCTATCTGGGGGTTTCCATTGCCTGCGGCATGGTGACGCTGATGGGCATGATGCTGTGCTATCACCGGATCGGCGATCTTTCCTTTGCGGGCATGAGAAATGCCCTTGGGAAACCGGAGATGATTCTGCCTGCCTGCCTGATGCTGGTGGGGTATTGCGCCAAGGCCGGCCTTGCGCCGCTGCATATCTGGCTGCCCAAAGCCCATCCCGTGGCGCCTGCGCCTTCCAGTGCCCTGCTCTCCGGTATGCTGACCAAGACGGGCCTGTTCGGCGTGCTGGTCATCGGCCTGAATCTGATGGGTGAAAACCGGGTGTTCGGCCATGTGATGCTGGTGCTGGGCCTGTTTACCATGTTTCTGGGGGCACTGCTGGCGGTGTTTTCCATCAATCTCAAGCGTACCCTGGCTTGCTCCTCCCTTTCCCAGATTGGCTATATCACGGTAGGCTTTTCCTGCGTGGTGCTGCTGGGCCATCATGGAGCCCTGGCCGCGGCAGGCACAGTAGGGCATATGATCAATCATTCCCTGCTGAAATTGGCGCTGTTCCTGGGGGCCGGCGCGGTGTATATGTGCGCCCATACCCTGGATCTGAGCAAGCTCATGGGCTTTGGCCGGAAAAAGCCGCTTTTGCATGCGGTATTTCTGCTGGGCGGCATGGGCCTGAGCGGCGTGCCGCTGCTCAACGGCTATGCCTCCAAAACCATGATTCATGAAGCCA